>NZ_JBITHR010000002.1:311339-626958 GCF_044458185.1 Streptomyces sp. NPDC050485
GTGTTGCGTTTCTGCGTCTGGGCGCGCCCGTGGGGGGCGGGGGGTGGGTCGCTGGCGGCGGGGCCGGTCTCCTCCCCGGGCGCCGCCGCGGGGGCGCGCCCCGCCCCCCCCCCGGGGCCGGCCAGCACCACGTACGCCACCAGGCGCTCGGGGTCGCCCTCGGCGGCGACCGCGGCGGCCAGCACCGTGTCGTGCTGCTCCTCCAGGAGGGCCGCGACCTCGGCGGGCTCGATCCGGTTGCCGAGGATCTTGACCTGGTCGTCGGCCCGGCCGAGGTACTCGATCAGCCCGTCGCCGCGCACCACCACGCGGTCCCCGGTCCGGTACATCAGGGCGTCCGGTTCGTCGGGCGGGGCGAACGGGTCCGCTACGAACGCCTCGGTGGTGAGCTCGGGGCGGCCGAGATAGCCCGGGGAGACCCCGGCCCCCGCGAGGTGGAGCTCGCCGGGCACGCCGGGCGGCAGCTCCTCCCCGGCGGGCCCGAGCACATAGGCCCGGGTGTTCCAGACGGGCAGGCCGATCGGCGGCGCCTGCGGGTCGGCGGGGTCGACCGGCGCCGACAGGCTGGTGCAGGACACCTCGGTGGGCCCGTAGACATTGCGCAGCGGAACATTCCAGCGGCGGGCGCACTCCGATGCGAGGGCGCGGGTGAGCTTCTCGCCGCCCAGGTAGATGAGCCGCAGCGAGGACGCGGGGCGGCCGTCGGCTGCGGCCGAATAGGGCTGTTCGCCGTGTTCGTCGTCCTCGGCGTCCAGCGCCGCGCGCAGCAGTCCGGGCGTCATGGACACCACCGTGCTGGTGCGCAGCAGCCGCAGCAGGGCCCGGCCGTCCTTGCGCTCCACGTCGTCGGCGTAGACGAGTTCGGCACCCGAGACCAGCGCGCGGAACGTCTCGAAGGTCGCCGGGTCGAACGAGGTGCCCACCACGCACAACAGCCGGTCGGCCGGGGTCAGTTGGGAGTCGTCGGCCCACCACAGCACCGTGTTGGCGAGCCCGCGGTGCGGTACCGGGACGCTCTTGGGCCGGCCGGTGGTGCCCGAGGTGTAGATGACCACGGCGGTGTCCTGCCCGGCGGGCGCCGGGGAGCGGCGTTCGCCGCGGGGGCCGTCCCGCAGCGCGGCCAGATCCAGTACGCGTACGTCGCGGTCCGTCTTGCGGAGCAGCGCGGCCCCCGCCTCGTCGGCGAGGACGACGGGGTGGCCCAGGTCGCCGAGCACGTACTCCAGGCGCTCGACCGGTGTGTCCAGGCCCAGCGGTACGTACGCGCCGCCCGCGCGCAGGGCCCCCAGCCAGCCCGCGACCAGGGCGGGGCCGCGCGCGGCGAGGACGGGGAAGACGCCGCCGGAGTCCAGGCGGGCTGCGACGTTCCAGGACCAGTCGTCGAGCTCGGCCCGGCTGAGCCGGGCCTCGCCCGCGCGGACGGCACTGGCGTGCGGGGCCTCGGCGAGCCGGGCGGCGATCAGGTCGAGCAGGCCGCGGTCGGCGGGCGGTTCGGTGCGGCTCAGGTCGCGGCGGGGCCCGGTGAGCACGCCGGGGACGGCGGCGCCGGGCAGCCGGCTCGACAGCGGGAGGGCCCGGAGCTCGGTGCCGGGGGCCCGCACGGCCGCGGTGAGCAGCGCGAGATAGGCGTCGCGGAATCGCCCGGCCATCTCCTCGGAGCACAGCGCGAGGTCGTACTCGATGGTGCCGAGCACCCCTTCGGCCCGGTCCTCGACCAGGAACAGCAGGTCGTAGCGGGCGGTGCCGGTGGGCAGCACCTCCGGCTGCTGCCAGCGCTGGTGGCCCGAGGTCCGGGGCGCCGGCATGTTCTGCACGCCGAAGGCGACCTCCACCAGCGGTCCGCGGCCGGTGCCGCGTTCGGCCGCCGTCAGCGCGGTGAGCCGGTCGAAGGGAAGGTCCTGGTGGGCCAGCGCCCGGAAGGCCTCGGTGCGCGAGCGCAGGCACAGCTCCTGGAACGTCAGGTCCGCCTCGGGGCGGCACCGCAGCGGAACGGTGTTGACGAAACAGCCGACCACGCCTTCCAGGACGGGCTTGGGCCGGTTGGCCATGACCGTGCCGACGATGAAGTCCGACGCTCCCGACCAGCGGCGCAGCACCTCCTGGAAGGCGGCGAAGAGCACGACGAAGGGCGTGGCCCGCAGCTTGGTGGCGAGCCGGCCGGTGCTCTCCCACAGATCGGCGGGCACCGGGAACGCCAGCCGGCCGCCCGCGCGGATGTCCTCGGTGCGCGGGCCCCGGCCGGGGAAGAGCGGCGAGGCGGCGGCACCGGCGAGCTCTCCGGCCCGCCGGGCCGCCCGGCCCTCCACGTCGCGACCCTGGCGGGACTCCCGTTCCCAGGCGGCGAAGTCCGCGTACTGGACGGCTGGTTCACCCGACGGCTCGGGGCCCTGGGCCAGGGCCGCGTCGTAGGCCTCGCGCAGGTCGTCCGTGAGGGTCGCCAGGGACCAGCCGTCGAAGGCGATGTGATGGATCGTCAGCAGTACGGTGTCGCCCTCGGGCGCCCCCTGCCACACGTGGCAGCGCAGCAGCGGCCCGTGCTCCAGGTCGAAGGGTGCCCGGGCGCGCGCGGCGAGCTCGTCCGGGCCCGGTCGCCCGGCGAGCCGGCCCACCGTGACGTCGACCGGCCGCGGCGGGCCGACCCGCTGCACCGGTCTGTCGCCGCCGGTCCGGTAGGTGGTGCGCAGCGTCTCGTGACGGGTCGACAGGTGCAGCAGCGCCCGGCTGAGGGCGGCCGTGTCCACCGGCTCGGTCCAGCGCAGCAGCAGCGGCACGTTGTAGGCGGCCGTGCCGGGGTGGGCCTGTTCGATGAACCACAGGCTCTGCTGCGCCGCCGACAGCGGCGCCTCGGCCGCGCCGCGCCGGTCGAGCACCGGACTGTTCTGATCACGCATCTCTGCCCCCCAAGAAAACTGTCAGCGTCCGACCGGGACCGAGCGCCGCACCGCATCGGTCAGCTCGGCCAGATCGGCTGCCAACAGGACGTCCGCCGGGCCGAGTTCGACCGAGACGGCTTCGCTGATGCGGGACGAAAGCTGAATCGCGAGGATGGAGTTGCCGCCGCACTCGATGAAGTTGTCGCCGTCGCGGGCGTCGGGCACCTGGAGGACCTCGCACCACAGCCGCCGGACCTGACCGGCCGGCCCGTCGGCTTCGGACGGCTCCGACGGCTCCTCGCTTGCGGAGCCGACGGCCGCCGTCCGCGTCGCGAGATCCGCGAGGAGTGCCGCGCGGTCCACCTTTCCGGTGGGGCCGAGCGGCAACTGCTCCAGGACGCTCCACCGGGTCGGCAGCATGTAGTCGGGCAGCACCGCGGCGAGCGCGGACCGCAACTCCCGTATGACAGCGGCCCGTTCGGTGCCGCGGCCTGCGGGCAGCACGAAGCCGACGAGGGCGGCGGAGGGGCCTTCGCCCGTCTTCTCGACCACCGCCGCCTCGGCGAGGCCGGTGGCGACGGCCGCCCGCTCGATCTCCTCCAGCTCCACGCGGAATCCGCGCACCTTCACCTGCCGGTCGAGGCGGCCGAAGATCTCCAGCCGGCCTTCCGGGCCCCTGCGGACCACGTCGCCGGTGCGGTAGAGGGTGCCCTGGTCCGCGAGACCCGGGGCGGTGACGAACCGCTCCGCGGTGAGTTCGGGGCGGCCGAGGTAGCCGAGTGCCACGCCCGGCCCGCCGACGCACAGTTCGCCGCGCTCGCCGTCCGGGACGGGCAGCAGGTCGGGGCCGAGCACGTGGAGGGTGGTCTGCTGGATGGCCTGGCCGATCGGCACCCGGTCCACCTGGTCGAGCCGCTCGGGCGTGAGGTCGTAGTACGTGGCGAAGGTGGTGGCCTCCGTCGGCCCGTACACATTGACCAGGCGGTTCGGCGGCCCGGCCGCCAGCACCCGGCGGGCGGCCTCGGGTGTGAGCGCCTCGCCCCCCACGAGCAGCGTGTCCAGGACGCCCAGGGCCGTGGGGCGCTCGTGGGCGATCACGTGGAAGAGGGACGTGGTGAGGAACAGCGCCTCGACCCGTTCGGTGCGCAGCAGCTCCAGCCAGCCGTCCAGGCCGACGGCGGCGACGGGCGGCAGGACCACGACGGTGCCGCAACCGGCCAGGGTCGCCCAGATCTCGAACGTGGTGGCGTCGAAGGCCGGGTTGGCCGCGTTGCCCACCCGGGTGCCCTGGCCGACGGCGCAGTACACGGGGGCGTCGACCAGGCGGCGCACCGCCCGGTGGGGTACCACGACCGCCTTGGGGACGCCGCTCGTGCCGGAGGTGAAGTTCACGTACAGCGGGTCCTCGCCGCGGCTCGGGTGGCTCGTGCCCAGGGGGTCGTCGGAGCACTCCCGTACCACCTCGACCACGGGCAGCTGAGGCGCCAGTGCCCGGGCGCGGGCGGTGTCCCCCGGTGCGACGACGAGGACGCGGGCCGCGGTGTCGGCCAGCTGCGCCGCGGTGCGCGGCCGTGGTGCGCCGCCGTCCAGCGGTACGTAGCAGGCTCCGGCGCGGGCGACGGCGAGCAGCGCCACCACGAGGTCGGCGCTGCGGTCGACGGCGATGCCGCACGCGTCGCCGGGGCGCACGCCCGCTGCGGCCAGCCGGGCCGCGACGGCACCGGCCAGGTTCCACAACTCGCGGTAGCCGAGCCGGCGTCCGGTGGCGGCCTCGCGCACGGCGGGCGCGTCGGGGTGACGCAGCGCGTGCAGTTCGATGGGGTGGTGCACGCCGGCCGTGAGGTCGGCCCGGGCGTGCGCGTTCGTTTGGGTGTCCATGACGAGTGACGTCTCTTGAAAGGTGGGATACGGGTGGGATGTTCGGCAAAAGGGCCGGGTCAGCCCCCGGTATCTGCCTGCTTCCAGAAGGTCCGCAGCCAGCAGAGGACGTGGCGCATGGCGTGATGGTTCGCGTCCGGCTTCAGCGCCCCGCCCTGGAAGAACCGCTGGCCTTCGATCGCGGGGCCGAGCACGGAGATCCGGTCGTCCACGGAGCCGTCCGGGCGGACCACCCGGAAGTCGTCGGTGAGATCGAGCCCGCCCGGCTCGAAGCCCTCGCCGCCCTGGGTGTGCGGGTTGTGCCACTTGCGTACGAGACCGCGGCGCAGCAGGTTCGGATAGAGCGGTGCGATGTCCGCCGAGGCGTCGAAGGCGGGCACCCGGGCGTCGACCAGCACGTCGACGGGGCGGACCGCGCCGGTGAGCGGGCCGGTGACGACGAGGGCGTCCCCGTCGGTGTCGACCCGGGCCCCGGGCCCCGTCGACACGTCGAGGATCCCGTGCTCGATGAGCGCCTGGACCCGTTCCATGATGTCCGGCACCGGGCCGTACGCCAGCCGGTTGTGCTGGCGCAGCCAGGTGCCGAGGAAGGTGCGGTGGGCATCGGCGTGCAGGCCGCCGAAGTTGACGGCGTGCACGATGACGGGACGCAGCCCGCGCCACACGCCGTCGGCGGCGGTCTTGGCCGGATTGACGAACGTGCCCTGGCGCGCCCAGAGATGATCGGTCGTCATGAACTCGACCATCGCCTTGCGGTACTGCTCGGGTGAGGTCTGGTCGCTCGGTGCGATCGGCTGGAGCGTGCGCTCCCAGGAGAACAGATTGCCCGAGGGGAGCACGGCGTGCCGGGTCGGCGACTCCAGAGCGGCGACGGTCGAGGCGACTTCGGCCCGATCGCCGAGGACGGCTTCCAGGCGCTTCCACGCGGACTCGCCGAGGACCACATCGGCATAGCGCCGCAGCAGGGCGTCGAAGGACCAGGGCCGCGTCTTCGCGCGGAGCGAGGTGGCGGACGAGCGGCCGAGGAGCAGGGACTCCAGGGCATCGACGGCCTCCGCGGCACCGCGCTCGACCGGTTCGGTGAGCAGGCGGACCGCGTCCTGCGCCGATGCGGTTCCCGCGGCTCGGCCGAGGAACTCCTGGCGTGCGGCGGCCGATGCCTGAGCGAGGTGCCGGCCGAAATCGGTACCGAAGAGACACTCGTAGTACAGCAGCGACATCTCGGCGACGACGAGCGGGAAGAGGTGGCGCTCGTAGTCGAGTTGACGCACTGTCACCTCGCCGACCCGGACCGGGTCGCTCCCGAAGTTCTCGCGCAGCCGGTCCACGGCCTCGACGGTGAGGAAGACGCCCTTGCGCTTCGGCTTCTTCACCCCGGGCGGGCCGCCGTCGTGCGGCCGGGCGAAGGCGAACAGGCCGGACTCGCTGAAGGCGACGATGGAGCGCGGCTCCTGCCCGGAGGGCACGTAGCGGAGTTCGCCGCTCGCGGCCCGCTGGAAGCGGCCGCCGCGGCCCTCGGTCAGATGCAGGACGACATCGACCCCGGTCAGCATGGTTCCGGCGCAGCCGACCACCTGGCCGGGCCCGGCCAGGTCCGGCGTGAGCCGCTCCCGCAGCGGGTAGGCGCTGGGCACGAAGGCCGAACCGGCCGCGCTCTCAGCGCACATGGCCCAGTGCCGGGTGCGCTCCGAGCGCATGGGGTCGTTGTAGGAGTGGCCGGTCAGGAGCAGGACCTGGTCCACCACCGTCCGGGTGGCGGCGCCGTCGCCTCCGTCCCCGGCGGGGACCGACGTGACGGCCAACGGCCCCCGTACATCAGGGGTTTCGGTGAGCTCCGCCACGTCGACCACCTCGTGGTGGTGCAGCGTCACGGTCACCGAGGGCCGGGAGCGCAGGAGGTCCACGTACGCGGCGAACTGCTCGCGCAGGGCCAGCCCGTGCAGGTAGCGCTTGGGCCAGCTGTCGGGCTCGATGTCGAAGCGGGGGTCGGCGGTCTCCTCGTACTTGCGCCGGCACCACTCGTACAGGGTGGGGCGGAGCGCGTCGGGGAGCAGTGGGCCCGCGTCCTCGACGCTTTCGTCCGCGCCGAAGGACACATGTCTTGCGATCCGGTTGAGGAAACTCGTGGGCGCCTGCAATTGGCTGTGCACGGCACCCGCACCGAACTGACCGGTGCGATCGAAGACATGGATGTCGAGTTCGACCGGGCCCTCCTGCGCGGCCACCGAAGCGGCCAGACGCTCCATTGTATAGGTGCAATACGGGCCGCCACCGACTATTGCCAGGCGTGTCAGGGCCACAACTCCCTCTCTACCTGTGAGTTCCTTAACCAGACCGGATCCGGACATCGAATCCGACGTCGGCGGATTCGTTGCAGATTGCACTGACACCCTATTTCCCCGTCATTAAGGGCGACTTCCGGCGGCAAAGGCCGACCGGCCCGCGCATCGCAGCTGTTGGACGTCACATGCGCCATGGCAGTGAGCTGAAGAAACAGCTAGGCAGAACGGCGACAGCGCAAACGTACCCTCCCTCTCATCCCCCGCGGCAACCCCTCCCGGTGTATTGAAAATGGCCGGGAGGTGTCTGAGATCGGTCGAGTCTAGCTCGAACAGTTTTCCTTGACCACCCTAATTTTTCGGGCCCTATGTAGTAGGAGCGACCGAAAGTACCTATTCGTCATGGACGGCGCCGAAGCCCGCTCTACAGGGGCGGAACCGCGCCGGCGGGCCTGCGACGAGGGGCTCTTCGATGGCTGAACTCCTTGTGCCGCCGGGCCTCCGGGGATGCCGACGCTGCCCGCGCCGGGGGCGCCCGGATGCCTCTTACGCGGCCCAAATCAGGGGCATATCGGGGTAGTTGGACGTTCGTGAGCCAGTCGTGACCGATGCGGACAAGGGTGGCCGCATCGCGGCGACCCGGCCCGGGCGGCCGGGTCGCCGACGGCGCGGATGGCTGGGATCCACCCCTCGCGTCCGGTCCCCGGTCCCGCCCCGGCGCGGGTGAGCCGGGGCGGGACCCGGCTTATTCGGCGGGCCGCGGGATCATTGGGCCGCGTTACCGGATCCGTGCCGGGTAAAGGCGGCATTCGCGGAGCGGGCCGTTCACCGCATTCACCGTCGGCCGGTAGGAATCATTCCGCTTCTGCTTTGACGGTCATGGGGCCTGCGGGTGTTGTACCGGCTTGGACGGATTGCCGTACTTGGTAGGTTTAGGTGCGCCTTGCTCACGTCTGCACATAAGCCCCGCGCCAAATGCTTTCGGCAGAGAACCCCAGGTTGTCGGGTAGCCCGCGCCCGTGCGTAACAATTCACACCGTCGGTGACGCGACAAGCGTGCGCTGGGTGATTAACCTGCGTTAAGGGAGCCGTGCATCGGCCGGGTACAGAAGCCCGCCCCGAGGCCGTCGGCAGCCATGGACGGACCCGGACAAAGGCACCATCCGTCCGGAGATTCAAGCCGCCGTGGCACGATGAGTTCCTCTACTATCCTCTGCAATCCGACATCGAGACAGGTTCTACCCATGGGGGAATTGTGCCGGGAGTAAACAGCAGTGTGCGCGAAATGGGAGAGCTCGAAGCGCCGGCCGGCACGCTGCACTCCTGGTTCGCCCGCCAGGCCGCCAGCAGCCCCCGGGCCATCGCGCTCACCGCAGGCGGCACCTCGATGTCCTACGCGGAACTTCACGACCTGGCCGGACGCATCGCCGGGCGCCTGGTCGCGGCAGGCGTCCGCCCGGGCGACCTCGTACCGGTGTGCGTGGCCCGATGTCGGTCCATACCGGCGATCCTCGGAGTGCTCATGGCGGGCGCGGCCTATGTGCCGCTCGACCCGCGCTACCCCGACTCGCGTCTCGCGAGCCTGGCCGAACGGGTCGGCGCGGGCGTGATCGTGACCGACGGCCAACTCGCCGCCCGGGTAGGGGGCTGGCACCCGGGCCCGCTCGTGCTCGCCGAGGCGGACGACGACGCGGACTGTCCGGCGGTGAACGTCGAGGCCGGCCCCGACGACCTCGCCTATGTGATGTTCACGTCCGGTTCGACGGGCACCCCCAAGGGCGTGAAAATCACCCACCACAACGTGACACGGCTGATGGCCACGACGGCGGCGCTCTACGACCTCGGCGCCGACGACGTCTGGACGATGCTGCACTCCTACGCCTTCGACTTCTCCGTATGGGAGATGTGGGGGGCGTTGCTGTTCGGCGGCCGGCTCGTCGTCGTGGAGGACGAAGAGGCCCGGGCCCCCGACGAGTTGCTCGCCCTCATCGACCGTGAAGCCGTCACCGTGCTGAGCCAGACCCCCTCCGCGCTCGCGGCGCTCGCCGCCGTGGACGAGCAGCGACCGGCCCCGCTCGACGCCCTGCGGCTGGTCGTCCTCGGCGGCGAACGGCTGGACCCGGCCACCCTCGGCGGATGGCTCGCCCGCAGAGGTGACGAGCAGCCGCGCGTGGTGAACATGTACGGGATCACCGAGACCACGGTGCACGTCACGTACTGCCGGATCACGGCCGAGGACGCGGCGGCCGGCGCGGGCAGCCCGATCGGTGTGGCGCTGCCGGACCTGGCCGTCGCGCTGCGGGACGAGGACGGCGCGCCGACCCCGGTGGGCGAGGTCGGCGAGATCTGGGTTTCGGGCCCGGGCTTGGCTCGTGGGTACTTCGGCGACGACGACGCCACCGCTCGCGCCTTCCGCACGGAGACCTGGGGACCGGACGACGACCGGCTCACCTACCACAGCGGTGATCTGGCGCGCGCGACCGCCGACGGACGGCTCTTCTACGTGGGTCGGCGCGACGAGCAGGTGAAGGTCCGCGGCTACCGCGTCGAACTGGGCGAGGTCGGCGCGGCGCTCAAGGCCCACCCGGACGTCATCGACGCCTGCGTCGCGACCGACACCGGCGAATCGGTCGGATCACGACTGCTGGCCTGGGCCACCGTCCGCCCCGGCGGCCCGGACACCGAGGTGCTCCGGAAGTTCGTGGCCGACCGGCTGCCCAGTCACATGGTGCCCAATACGCTGCGGATCGTGGACCGTATGCCGTTGACCCCCAACGGCAAGGCCGATCGCCGGGCCCTGCTCGAACAGGCCCGCGAGGCAGCGAGGGACGCGAGCCCCGCCCTCGTGCGGGACGTTCCCGAAGAGGGCTCCCTGGAAGCGACGGTGGCCGGCATCTGGGCGGAGGAGCTAGGGGTCGCCGAGGTCGGGCTCGCCGACGACTTCTTCGCCCTCGGCGGTCACTCGCTGATGGTCATGAAGGTGATGAGCCGCACACGTCAGGCGGTCGGCGCGCAGGTGCCCGTGCTCGCGCTGTTCGAAGCACCGCGGCTGGCCGACTTCGTCGAGCGAGTACGCGCCGAGAGCCAGAGCCGCGTGGGCGCGGCCGGCTGACGCTGCGTCGAGAGTGTGAACAGCCCTTGTTCTCCCGCCGGTTGAGATGGCTCCGACGAGCCGCGGTGCGGGACTGGGAGGGGCCTGCGGACAGCGGAATCCGCGTCAGATCATTGCGAAGGGGATGGAATCATCGTGCGTAGAGGACGTATGCGGAGCGGCCGCGCGGCCGTGGGGATCACGGCCTGCATAGCGGCGATCACGCTCACGGCCGGTTGCAGTAGCTCGGGTGGTAAGGGCTCGGAGGACAAGGGTTCCGGGTCGGCGAGCGGTGGCGGGGCGGTGAGCACGCCGCGTCTGAAGATCGCGATGGTGACGCATTCCGGTGAGGGCGACACGTTCTGGGACATCGTGCAGAGCGGTGCGAAGCAGGCGGCGGCGAAGGACAACGTGGACTTCCTGTATTCGCACAGTGATCAGGGGCAGCAGCAGGCGCAGTTGGTGCAGGCGGCCATCGATCAGAAGGTCGACGGGCTGGTGGTCACGCTGGCCAAGCCGGAGGCGCTGAAGGATGTCGTGAAGAAGGCCGTCGGCGCGGGCATACCGGTGGTGACGATCAATTCTGGTGCCGATGCCTCGAAGGCGCTGGGCGCGTTGGGTCATATCGGTCAGGACGAGGGTGTGGCGGGGGAGGCGGTGGGTGAGGAGCTGACCCACCGGGCGAGGAAGAAGGTGCTCTGTGTCATCCATGAGCAGGGCAATGTGTCGCTTGAGCAGCGCTGTGCGGGGGTGCGGAAGACCTTCGGGGGCAGTGTCGAGAACTTGAATGTGGACGGTACGAACACGCCGGCGTCGACGTCGTCGATCGAGGCGAAGCTCCAGTCGGCGAAGGACATCGACGCGGTGGTGACGCTCGGCGCGCCGGTGGCGGCGGCCGCGGTGAAGGCGAAGGGGGATGCGGGCAGCTCGGCGGAGATCGACACGTTCGATCTGAACGCGGCTGTGGTCAGCCAGTTCAAGGCGAAGCAGATCGGCTTCGCGGTGGATCAACAGCCCTATCTCCAGGGGTACTTGGCGGTGGACGAGCTGTGGCTGAACAGGACCAACGGCGATGTGATCGGGGGCGGGAAGCCGGTCCTGACGGGGCCCGCGATCGTCACCGAGAAGGACGTGCCGGTGCTGGAGAAGTACACCGCCCGCGGCACCCGATGACCGGCAGCCATCTGCACACCGGCATCACCCTGGACGAACTCACCCGCCGGATGGCGGGCGGCAGCGAACCCGAAGAACTCGGCCACGAACTCCAACGCGGCTCATTCACATACGCGACTTCTGCCGCCTGACCGGTTCTTCATCGCATATCCCCAAGGCCTGTCTCGATCAATGATCGGAGCATGTATAGAAGTAATGCATTCGCTTGGGACGTCGTTCCACAACGCCTCTGCCGACCCTCGTGCGCATGCCGACGGCCGGTCGACTCGCCCTGGCTGAAGCCACGTTGGCGAGGCCTCTGACCTGCCCGAACGCTGTTGCCGCCGCGTTGGATCCGCGATTATGAAGTGACTGAAAATGATTGATCCAGAGGTCAACTCTCTGGTAATTTCACCCGCCGATGCTTTCACATGTGCCGCGCCGATTGCGACTTCCGACCCATGTCGCCGCGAGGTCACGCTGATTCTTCAGGAGCCGTCTCAGATGCAGCAAAAGCCACTTTCCGCACCTCCTATAGCGGTGATCGGCATGGCGGCGCGTTTCGCGGGAGCCGGCAATGTCGAGCAGTACTGGACGAACCTCGTGGAAGGCGTTGAGTCGACCAGTCGGCTCGCCCGGAACGAGGCGGCACCGGACGGGGGTGCCTCGTCGGAGGGCGGCGACCGCGCCGGCGCGTTCGTGCGTGCGGTCGCGAAGGTCGGCGACATCGAGTGGTTCGACGCCGACCGCTTCCGTGTCGCGCCGACCGAGGCCGTCATCATGGACCCGCAGCAGCGGGTGCTCCTTGAGGTGGCGGCCGAGGCGCTGGAGGACGCGGGCTACGCCGGAGAACGCGCCCCCGTCGTCGGCGTGTTCGTCGGCTGCGGTGAGAACCACTACATGCGCGAGTACGTGGCCCCGACGGAGGCCCGCGCGGGACGCACCGGCGACGTCCGCGTCACGCTGGGGAACGAAAAGGACTTCCTCGCACCGCGGCTCGCGTTCAAGCTCGGCCTGACCGGGCCCGCCATCACCGTGCAGACCGGCTGCGCCACGGCGCTCAGTGCCGTCTCGCTCGCCTGCTCGGCACTGGCTGCCGGTGACTGCGACATCGCCCTGGCCGGTGGTGTGAGCCTGCTGATGCCCGACGTCGAGGGCTACACCCACGCCGAGGGCGGAATCCTGTCGGCGGACGGGCGCTGCTGCGCCTTCGACGCCGAGGCCTCCGGCACCATTCCCGGTTCCGGCGCCGGAATCGTCGTGCTCCGGCGCGACGCCGACGCGCGGGCCGACCGGGACCGCCGCCGGGCCGTGATCCGCGGCTGGGCGGTGAACAACGACGGCGGATCGCGCGCCGGGTTCACCGTGCCGAACATCGACGGGCAGGAGTCCGTGATCCGCGCAGCGCTCACCCGCGCGGGCGTCGCCCCCGACGAGGTCGGCTATGTCGAGGCCCACGGCACCGGGACCGCGATCGGCGACCCGGTCGAGTTCGAGGCGCTGCGCCGCGTCTTCGGGACCACCGGCCGGCCGGCCCGGACTCTCACGCTCGGCGCGGTCAAGCCCAACATCGGCCACACCGACGCGGCCGCGGGCGTCGCGGGCCTGATCAAGGCGACGCTCGCGGTCGAGCGGGCCACCGTGCCGGGGACCCTGCACTTCCGCTCGCCGAACCCCGCCATCGACCTCGACTCGACCCCCTTCGTCATCACCTCCAAGACCCTGCCCTGGGAGGCCGAGGGCCCCCGGATCGCCGGGGTCAGCTCGTTCGGTCTCGGCGGGTCCAACGCGCACGTGGTGATCGAGTCCGCGGCCGCCGCGCCGAGCGCGCCCGCCGTGCGCTCGCGGCACATCCTCGCCCTGTCCGCGCGCAGCGACGAGGAGCTGACCCGGATGCGGGAGCGGCTCGCCGACCGGCTGGAGGCGATGGACTCGCCCGACGCCGCCGCGCTGGCCGACATCGCGTACACGCTCGGCGTCGGGCGGGGCAGGTTCGCCCGGCGCTGGGCGGCCGTCGTCACCGAACTCGGCGATGCCGCCGGGCAGTTGCGCGCGGCCGACGAGCCCGGCCGGCCCACCGCCCGGTGGTCGCTGGCGCTGCACGGCACGCCCGCCGAGCTGGCCGCGATGGGTGAACGGCTGCTCGCCACCGAGCCGTTGCTGCGCGGCGCACTCGCCGAACTGGCCGGCCACGCCGATCTCGGCCCTCTCGCCCCGGAGCAGACCGGCGCCCTCGCCGCGCTGGGCGTCGCCCGGATCCTGACCCGGCTCGGCCTGACCTTCTCCCGGGTGGACGCGCCGAAGTGGGCCCGCGCCGCCGCACAGTGGCTGGCGGGCGGCGCCGACCCCGCGACGCTCGCGGCAGCCCTCGGCGCCTGCACCCCCGACACCGACGCCGGGTCCGTCCGCGACGGCGTCGGACAGATCCTCGTCGGCCCGTCCTTCGACCTGGCCGACGTGGTGGCCGCGGCCTGGCGGGCGGGCGTCCCGGTCGACTGGGCCACGTACTACGGCGACGAGCCGCGCGGCCGGGTCCCGCTGCCGACCTACCCGTTCACGCGCCGCCGGTTCTGGCTGGAGCGTCCCGAGCCGCAGCCGGCCCCGGGCAGGGACACCCCGCAGACCTCGACCCGCGCCGACGGAGTCAGCATCATCGACTACGTCGAGCAGGTCTGGCGCGAAGTCCTCGGTGTCGAACACATCGACCGGGACGCGCAGTTCATGGACGGACTCGGTGGCGACTCGTTGCACGCGGTGGAGATCGGCGCCCGCCTGAACGAGGGGCTCGGCCTTGAGCTGCCGCTCGACCTGCCGTTCATCGCGCCCACCATCACAGCCACAGCAACCTTCATCGAACAGGCCCTGGCCACGGAGGCAACCTCATGAGCACCGTCAACAACAACGCTGTCCTAGTCCGCCGACTGGACGTGACCGCCCGCGTGACCGACCAGGTGGTGGACCTCAGCGAGCGCCCCGAGGGCGGCGTACTCCTTGAGACCCTCATCGGCCGCTACGTACTCGACAGCGACGGCCGCGTCGTGTGGCTGCTCATCGACGGGCGCCGCACCGTCGCCCAGGTCGTCGAAGGCGTCGCCGAGCTTACGGGGCTGCCGTCCGCGGAGGTCGAGCAGCAGGTCCAGCACCTGTGCGGCCGACTGCTGGAACTCGGACTGGTCGAACGCGCCACGCCCGCCGACTCCGTGCCGCTCGCACCGGCGGCGGTCGCCGGATGACTCGCCCGGCGATAACCCGGGTCGGCCTGCAGCTCGCCGGCTACTCGTTCCCCGGGACCATGGACAACAAGCTCTTCGAGCGCGTTGTCGAGATCGCGCACACCGCCGAGGCCGCCGGCTTCGACAGCCTGTGGACCATGGACCACGTCCACCAGATCGCCTCCGTCGGCGAGCGGGACGAACCGATCCTGGAGGCGTACACGACGCTCGCGGCGCTGGCCGCCGTCACGTCGACCGCACGCCTGGGAGTGCTCGTCTCCTGCAACGGATTCCGCAACCCCGCGGTGCTGGCGAAGATGGTGACCACCATCGACGTCATCAGCGGCGGCCGCGCGATCCTCGGCATCGGCGCGGGCTGGCACGAAGAGGAGTGCCGCGCCTACGGGCTGGAGTTCCAGTCCACCCGGGAGCGCCTGGCGGGACTCGCCGAAGCGGTGCAGATCTGCCGGGCGATGTTCACCGAACAGGCGCCGCGCTTCTCCGGCACGTACCACCGGGTGGACGAACCCCTCAACGTGCCGGGCCCGTTGAGCCCCGAAGGACCGCCGATCCTCATCGGCGGCGGCGGCGAGAAGGTGCTGATCCCGATGGTGGCCCGGTACGGGGACGCCTGCAATTTCTTCGGTGGACCAGCCACCGTGCGCCACAAGATCAAGGTGCTGGAGAAGGCGTGCGCGGCCGTGGGCCGCGACAGCGCCGAGATCACCAAGACCTGGCTGGGCCACGCGATCATCACCGAGTCCGAAGAGGAACTGCAGGAATCGCTGGAACGCCTCGGCCCGCTGCTGGGTCTGGCGCCGAGCGCGGTACGGGGCTTCGCCCTGTGCGGTACGCGCGAGGAGGTGCGGCGCCAGGTCGCGGAGTACCGCGCGGCCGGGGCCGACGGCTTGATCGTCACCGTGCTCGATCCGGGTGACCTCGACCATCTGCGCCTGGTCGGTACGACACTGCGGGAGGCCATGGATGAGTGAGCCGACCAGCTCCGCCGGGACCGGGCCCGACCTCGGCGGCGACCCGGACGAGGTCGTCGGGGCGGTGTGGGCCGAGGCCCTCGGCCTGGACTTCATCGACCCGGAGATGGGCTTCTTCGATCTGGGCGCGACCTCGGCCATGGTGCTCGAAGTGGTGCGGGTGCTGCGCCGGCGTTGGCCGCGCATCCAGTTCGTCGACGTCTTCGCCCACCCGACGGTCGCCCAACTCGCGGCCTTCCTCGCCGATGAGTAGGCGGCCCGCGGCAGCCGGGGCCCAGGCCCTACACCAGGGCGGTACGGATCGCCCGGGCCAGCTCCAGCCACGCGGCGCCGCCGAAGAGGTGGTCGGCGTCGGCGATCTCGCGGAAGTCGGTGGCACCCGTGGTCTCCTGGCGCCAGCCGTCGACGTCGGCGCGGCTGAGCTCCTCGTCGCGCGCGCCGTAGAACACGGTCAGCGGAACGTCGAGCGGGGTGCCCGGCGCGTACGCGTAGTCGGCGATCAGCTTCATGTCCGCGGCGAGGATCGGAAGCAGCACGGCGAGCAGTTCGGGCTCCTCCCGCAGGCCTTCGGGCACGTAGCGGGTGAGGTCCTGCTCCGCGTCGACGCCGCGGTCCGCGAGGGTGCGCGGCGGGAGCTGCGATCCGACGAGCAGGTGGACGACCTCGGGGCCGTTGCCCGAGCGGTGCAGTTCCTTGGCCACCTCGTAGGCGAGGAGCGCTCCGGAGCACTGGCCGAACAGCGCGACCCGCGGTGCCTCCAGCGCCGCCAGCTCACCGGCCAGTTCGGCGACGGCCTCGGCAAGGGAAGCCGCCGGGGGCTGCGTCTGCCGGCTCTCGCGGCCGGCCAGCCGAGCGCCGTACACGTCCGCCGCGTCGTCGATCACCGGCCCCCACGCACTGAACGGAGTCGCCCCGGCGCCGGCCCACGGAATACCTACGAGTGCTGTGTTATTCCCCGGTGCTGAACTCCACGGAACGAGCACCGGCGATTGCTTCGACATACCCATCGAATTCGATATGACCATGGGCACGGAGCTTAGCATGATGCGCTTCAAATCCGCAGCATCAATTTAGTCCGCAAAGATAGCGTCCGGCTCCGGAAGCTATGCCCGACATGACCATCTCTGCCATCCCGGGAGGATTCTGATGTTTAACCCCACTATCGAGGTCATAGCCGCCCAGCCGCCGGTTCTCGACCCGCCTGACCTTTCGTTCTCGGCGATCCTCAAGCATTTCCCGGGACTGGCCGAGGCAAAAGCCGTCTGTATGACGGGCTCGACGGCCGCCGGGTGGGGGAACACCTTCAGCGATGTCGACATCTACGCGTTCTCCGACGTGGACCTCGACCTCCCCGTCGACGAGACCATGGAGACCTGGCCGGGCTCCGACCCGAGCGGGGTGCGCTGGCACAACTGGATGGGCGTCTACGACAACGCGCGCATCGACCTGAAGGTGTGGCCGACCGACACGCTCGCCAGGGCGCTGGCGCCGTACCTCGACAACGAGGCGGAGTTCTGCGCCACGGGCGACTTCCTCCAGGACTTCATCTACCGGCTCTCCATCGGCGTCCCGCTCAAGGGCGACGAATTCTTCCAGGAGATGCGGGACCTGCTCGACAGTTCCTCCTACCGGCGGGCGCTCGCCCGTTCGCTGAAGGCCGACGCGGAGAACTGCCTCACCGACGTCGCGGGTCAGCTCGACTCCGGCGACGACATGACGGCGCGCGTGTCCGCCGGTCTCGCGGCCGGCTTCGTCGCCGACGCCGCCCTGGTCCTGGCCGGGCAGCTGTGCCGCCGAAAGAAGTGGCTGCTGCGCCGCATTGAAAGCACGCCGGGCTGCGGAATCACCGTCGACGAATACCGCTCGATGGTCCTGGACGGAACGCGCCCCGGGGAATTGGACGGCGACTGCGCCCGGCGTGTCGCCCGCTGGTCCCAGGCGCATATCGTCCGCCTTGAGGACGCCTTCCTCTCCGCCTCCTGAAACGCCGCCGGAAAGCGGTGTGGAGCTCGGTCGTGCGAAAGCCTGGAAAACCGAGCTGATTCGCGGATCCGCACCGCGAATAAATCACTTCTGTGCACACTGCAATTAAGGAGAATATCGAGTGAGCACCCGGCGAGGGTTCGCGTGGCGCGCCCCGCGAACAGGCGAGCCGCATTCCCGGCCCGTACCAGCCACCGGCGTGGGCTTCCCGGTCCTTGCCGGTGCGGCCGACCGTGCCGCGACCCTTGCCGGGGTGGCCTCGTGAGCATGACGACCCCGACGAACGTGCTGACCAGGCTCCGTACCGCGGTGCGCGGCCCACAGGAGCCCCGCCAGCGCTTGCTGGCCCTGTCGACCATCGTCAACACCATCGGCATGGGCATGTTCCTCTCCGCAGGAACGATCTTCCTCATCCGGTCCGCCGGGCTCAGCCCGACCGTCACCGGGGTGGGCCTCACGGTCGGGTCGCTGGCCGGCTTCGGCGCCGGAGTCCTGATCGGGGACCTGGCCGACCGCCGCGGCTCGCGCGAGGTCGTCATCGCCTCCATGCTGCTCGAGGCGGTGGCGAGCGTCAGCCTGCTGCTCGTCCACAGCCTGTGGCCGCTGCTGGTCATCGCCGCTGTCGCCGCCATCGGCCGGGCCGGAACGGTCAGCGCGCGCGGCGCGATGATCGGCGTGCTGGCGGAGGAGGGCAAGGGCCCGCAGCTGCGGACCTATCTGCGTGCGGTGACGAACGTCGGGCTCGCGGTGGGCACCATCGGCGCCGCGGTCGTCCTGGCCATCGACACCCGCGCGGCATACGTGACCATGATCCTGATCGACACGGTCACCTTCCTGATCGCCGCCGGCATCCTCACCCGGCTGCCGCGCCTCGCTCCGACCCGTACGGTCGAGGAGGAGGACAAGGACACCAAGAGCGGGCCCCGCTGGCTGGCCCTGCGCGACCTGCCCTACCTGGGGCTGACCGCCGCGTCGTCGGTCGCGAGCCTGCAGTACTTCGTCCTCATCCAGGCGCTTCCCGTGTGGATCGTGCTGCGCACCTCGGCGCCGCGCTGGATGGCCGCGATCGTCCTGTTCCTGGAGGCGGCCATCGTCGCCGCCACCCAGGTCCCGGCGACGCGGTCCATCAACGGGCCGCGTTCGGCGGCGCGGCTGCTCGCGCTGTCGGGCCCGCTGTTCCTGGTCTCCTGGATCCTGGTGGCGGTGTCGGCCGGCCCCGCCGCGTGGATCGCGATCACGCTGCTGCTCATCGGCGTCGTCGTGCACTCGCTGGGCGAGGTGTGGCAGGCGGCGGGCACGTTCGAGCTGTCGTTCGCGCTGGCCAAGCCGGAGGCGCAGGGGCAGTACCAGGGTGTGATGGGCCTTGGGCACGGTTTCGCGGAGGCCGTGGCGCCGCTCGTCGTCATCACGATGTGCGTCGACTGGGGCAAGCCCGGCTGGATCGTGCTCGCCGTGGTCGTCACCGTCGCGGGTCTCCTGTGCGCGCTGGTCGAGCGGCTCTGGTCCCGTTCGAACCCGCCGGTCGCGGCCGAGGCCGCAGCCGGCGAGTGAAGTGGGGCTGGGGCGCGTCGAGTTGGCCGCCCCAGCCCACACGGGCCGGGCCCGAGCCCGGCACCCGCGCGGGCCTCGGGGACAGGGCAGGTCACCCCAGGGGCCCGAGAAGCTTCAGCAGGCGCGCGGCCTCTTCTGTCACGGCCGTGCGCCCGGAACGGAAGCACACGCGGGAGTCGCTGAGCGCGGGGTCCGCCTCCAGGGTGGCCCGGATCGCGCGGGTGAAGGCCCGGGTGAGGTGCGAGGAGATGTTGATCTTCGTCATGCCCGCGGCGATGGCGCGCGTCAGCTCGTCGTCGGAGACTCCCGACGACCCGTGCAGCACCAGGGGCACCGGCAGCTTCGCGCTGAGCGTGCCGATCAGCTCGTGATCCAGGACGGCGGTCCGCTCCCGCATGCGGTGCGAGGACCCGACCGCGACGGCGAGCGCGTCGACATCCGTGGCAGCGATGAACGCGAGCGCCTCCGCCGGATCCGTGCGCACCCCCGGCGCGTGCACCCCGTCCTTGCCGCCGACCTTGCCGAGCTCGGCCTCCACGTACACCTCGCGCTCATGGCACCAGGCCGTGAGCTCCGCGGTCGCCGCCACGTTCTCCTCGTACGGGAGCGCGGAGTGGTCCACCATCACCGATCGCACACCGGCTTCGACGCCTTCGCGGATCGCGGCCGGATCCGTCAAGTGGTCGAGATGTACGGAGAGTTCGGCCCGGGACGCCGCAGCGATCTCCAGCGTCGCCCGGGTCAGGGGCAGCATGCTCCCGTGGTAGTCGACGCAGTTCTTGCTGATCTGCAGGATCACCGGGATCCCGGTGATCTCGGCGGCCTCGACCAGTGCCTCGGCGGTCTCCAGATGGATGACGTTGAAGGCGAGCGCGCCGGTGCCCGCGGCGCGTGCCCCGTCGACGATGGCACGGGTGGAAACGAGGGTCATGGCGGCGACTCCTGTGTGGGTGGCCCTGGATCATCCAGGCGTGAGCATGCCACAGGCACACACCATATTTCCCCCGTTCGAGATCACCGTCCCCTCTTGACAACAGCGGGCGCCCGGCGGCCTGTTGAGGTCGCCGGGCGCCCGGTGCCAACTGCGGGTCAGTGCCCCTCGTCGCGGTCCGTGGCCTCCTCCGCCGCCTGCTTGGCCTGGACCTCGGGGTCGAGGGCGTCGGGGCTGCTGCCGTCCACCGAGGTGAGCGGCGGGCGGTCGGCGACCTCGGTCGGCTCCGGCGGCTCGACCAGCCAGTCCGGGTTGGCCTGCTTGTCCCACCACCGCCACGCGGCGAACGCCCCGCCCGCCAGGATGCCGACCACCAGGAAGCCCTTGGCGAAGCAGGCGACCCTGGCCTTCCGCTGGTGCCTGCGCACGAGCTTCTCGATCTCCTGGGGCGAGACCTGGCCGCGCAGCGCCGCGAGAGCGGCCGTGGAGCGGGCCAGCGCCTCCTCGCGCAGGGGCTGGGCGGCGGCGACCGCCTGCTCCACGCGCGGCCCGGCGTACTCGGCGGCCTGCCGGGCGGCCCGGCGCGACCGCTCGGCCGCCTGGTGCGCCACCTCGTCCACCCTGGGCGGCACCCGCGGCGCGACATGGGCGTCGTACTGCTGACGAGCCTGCCGGCGCGCCTGGTGCGCGGCCTTCGACATCTTCGGCGCGACGCGTACGCGCGCCTCCTGCGCATAGTGCTGCGCGTACTGCGCGGCCTGCTGCCTGGCCGAGTCGGCGTAGGGCGCCACCACTTCCGCGGCGTGCAGCACGCTCTCCTTCGCCGTTCCGGTCGCGGCGCGCACGCTCTCCATGCGGGTCACGTGATCCTCCTCCTTGGTGGCGGTTCGGTATGTCGCCTTTCCACCCATCTCGAAATCATGCCTGTCCTGCGGGTACCCGGCATGTGCGCCATGGCATCCGGGTGTGCGTCGCTTGTTGAAGCAACTGCGGGCGCGGTTGTGGAGGGAGCTCGCGGACGACGATGCCACGGCCTCGGCCGGTAAGAGGCCGTTCGGCGGGTATCCATGGGTAACCGGGCGCTTTTCCTCCGGCCGGTCCGGTCCGTGCGAGGATCGTGGGACGTTCAGTGCAGACCTCTGACGTTCAGTGCAGACCTCTAAGGAAGGCAGATCGTGGCCGACCAGCTTTACGCCACCCTGAAGACCAATCAGGGCGACATCGAGATTCGGCTGCTGCCGAACCACGCCCCCAAGACGGTCCGGAACTTCGTGGAGCTCGCCAAGGGCGAGCGCGAGTGGACCAACCCCGCGACCGGCCAGAAGACCACGGACCCGCTGTACGACGGCACCGTCTTCCACCGCGTCATCGAGGGCTTCATGATCCAGGGCGGCGACCCGCTGGGCAACGGCACCGGCGGCCCGGGCTACGAGTTCGGTGATGAGTTCCACCCCGACCTGGCCTTCACCAAGCCGTACCTGCTGGCCATGGCGAACGCGGGCCCGGGCACCAACGGCTCGCAGTTCTTCATCACCGTGTCGCCCACCGCGTGGCTGACCGGCAAGCACACCATCTTCGGCGAGGTCACGAGCGACGCCGGCAAGAAGGTCGTGGACGCCATCGTGGGCACCAGGACCAACCCGCGCACCGACCGCCCGGTCAACGACGTGATCATCGAGTCCGTCGTCGTGGAGAACCGCGAAGGCTGATCTCCGGCTCCGCAGGGAACCTTTCCGCCCCGCTCGTCCGTATGACGAGCGGGGCGGAGCTGCTGCACGAGGACGAGGGAGCCCGATGAACCAGGACCAGGAGCAGGCGCGGCAGTCGAGCCTGCCCAGCTGCTACCGCCACCCGGGCGTGGCGACCGGCATAAGCTGCACCCGCTGCGAGCGCCCGATCTGCCCCGAGTGCATGATCAGCGCCTCCGTCGGCTTCCAGTGCCCCGAGTGCGTCCGCACCGGCTCCGGCACCGGCCACGCCCCGACGGCGAACCGGCCGCGGACGCTGGCGGGCGGGATCCTCGCGGCGGGCGACCCGCAGCTGCTCACCAAGATCCTCATCGGCCTCAACGCCGTGATGTTCCTGGTGCAGGAGGTGGTCGGGGACCGGTTCACCGACGCGCTCTTCCTGCTGGGCAGGGCCGGCGTGCCGGGCTTCGACGGGGCGCAGGGCGTCGCCGAGGGCCAGTGGTACCGCCTGGTGACCTCGATGTTCCTGCACGGCGGCGTCGTGCACATCCTGTTCAACATGCTCAGCCTGTGGTGGCTCGGCGGCCCCCTGGAGGCCGCGCTCGGCCGGGCCCGCTATCTCGCGCTGTACTTCGTCTCGGGACTGGCCGGCGGCGCGCTGACGTATCTGATCGCCAGCCCTCTTGAGCCCTCGCTCGGCGCGTCCGGCGCGATCTTCGGCCTGTTCGGCGCCATGGCGGTGCTGATGCGGCGGATGAAGTACGACATGCGGCCGGTCATCGGGCTGCTCGTGGTCAACCTGATCCTCACGTTCAACCCGTGGATGGGCATCGCCTGGCAGGCGCACGTGGGCGGTCTGGCCGCGGGCGTCCTGGTCGGCATCGGCATGGTCCACGCCCCGGCGAACCGGCGCGCCCTGGTGCAGTGGGGCAGCTGTGTGCTGGTGCTCGCGGTGTCGGTCGTCCTCGTCGTGATGCGCACCGCCGCGCTCACCTGACCACAGCGGGTGCGAGCTTTCCCCAGAGTTGTCCACAGCAAGTGCCCGAACTTGTGCACTGGATGGAGAACGCCTGTGCCCCTCGCCTCTGACCTGGTTGTTTCCAGGCGGGGCAAGGGGCACAAGGGCTGTGGAGGGCGGCGGAACCAGTCACACCGGCGTCAACTTCCCGGAAGTTATCCACAGATCGTCTGAGTTATCCACTCCCGGTGGATAGCGCTGTGGATAACTGGGGGCAGAGCTTGCGTTCAGGCGGCGGATCCGCCCTGCCGCCCCGGTCCGGAAGCCGCGGGGAGAGTCGTTACTTCCACTGCGTGGAGACGCCGAACCCACCCGCGATGAAGCCGAACCCGACGACGATGTTCCAGTTGCCGAGCGCCTTGAGCGGCAGATCGCCCTCGGTCACATAGAAGAGGACGATCCAGGCGAGCCCGATGAGGAAGAACGCCAGCATCACCGGGGCCACCCAGCCGCGGTTGCCCAGCTTGATGGCGGTCGCCTGCTTCGCGGGCGGCGGCGTGAAATCGGCCTTCTTGCGGATACGTGACTTCGGCACGAGGAACTCTCCTGTCGATGCGCTGCGTGACCGCGCAGGGAACTGTGGCGGCGCCGGGGGACGGGGCTGTGGGGGAGGCCTCCCCCAAGCGTCCGTTAGCGTAGTGCTTCCGTGGCGCCGAAGGAGATAAGGGTACGTTGAGCAATTCTGCCGACTCCCCCGACGGGGTCCCCCAACCGCCCCGGCGCCGCTTCCGCGGCCGGCCCGTCCGGCTGCTCTCCGCCGCCGTCTTCGCGCTCGCCGGCCTCATCTTCGTCACCAGCTTCAACACGGCCAAAGGCACCAACATCCGCACCGACGCCTCGCTCCTGAAGCTGTCGGACCTGATCAAGCAGCGCGACCGCAAGAACCAGGAGCTCGGCGACTCCACCGCGGCCGTACGCAGCGACGTGGACGCGCTCGCCCAGCGCGACGACGGCTCCACCAAGGCCCAGGACCAGCTCCTCAACGGCCTCAAGGACGCCTCGGGCACCGCACCGGTCTCCGGCCGGGCCCTGACCGTCACGCTCAACGACGCCCCGCCGAACGCCACCGCCGCCCCCGGCTACCCCGCCCCGCAGGCCAACGACCTGGTCATCCACCAGCAGGACCTGCAAGCCGTGGTCAATGCGCTGTGGCAGGGCGGTGCCCAGGGCATCCAGGTCATGGACCAGCGGCTGATCTCCACCAGCGCCGTCCGCTGCGTCGGCAACACTCTGCTCCTCCAGGGCCGCGTCTACTCGCCCCCGTACAAGATCACGGCGGTCGGGGACACCGGGAAGCTGCGCGCGGCGCTCACCGCCTCCAAGGCGATCCAGAACTACCAGCTGTACGTGACGGCCTACGGGCTCGGCTGGAAAGTCGACGAGCGCAAGACGATGACTCTTCCGGGCTACTCGGGCACAGTGGATCTCCACTACGCGAAACCGGTGCAGTAGCGGCGCGGGAGGGGGCCACCGCCGATGTCCGTGCGGATCCTCGTGAGGTCGTTCAGCGAACTGTGCATCACCGTCGGCACGCTGATCGTCCTGTTCGTCGTGTACGTCCTCTACTGGACCGGCGTGCAGGCCGACAGCGCCGCGAGCGACCAGATATCCGGCCTCCAGCAGCAGTGGGCGCAGCAGAGCCCGCCGCCCCGCCCCGCGGCGCCGCAGCAGGCCGCCCAGCCGCCCGCTCCGGCCGCGTACACCGAAGGCCGGTCCTTCGCCGTCATGTACATCCCCCGGCTCGGCAAGGACTGGCACAAGCCCGTCCTCGAAGGCACCGCCGTCAAGGACCTCCAGAAGGGCCTCGGCCACTACGCGAACACGGCGCGGCTCGGGCAGCAGGGCAACTTCTCGGTGGCCGGCCACCGGCGCACCTACGGCGACCCGTTCAAGGACTTCCCCGAACTGCGGCCCGGCGACGCGGTCGTCCTGCGCGACGACACCACCTGGTACACCTACCGCGTCGACAACGTGCCCTACCGGACCGTGCCCAGCGACATCGGGGTCATCGACCCCGTCCCCGCCAAGTCGCCGTTCCGCTCACCGGGCCGCTATCTGACCCTCACCACCTGCGACCCGGAATGGGGCAGCAGCCACCGCCTGATCGCCTGGGGACACCTCGACTCCACTCTGCCTGTGACGCAGGGCAAACCCACAGCTTTGGCCGGGTGACCCCACGCCGTCACCGGGGCCCTTAGTCTGGTGCGGTAACGATCGTCGGAAGGGACAGCGGGGACAGCATGTACGGCTGGATCTGGCGGCATCTGCCGGGCAACGCGTGGCTGCGGGCGTTCATCTCGCTCGCGATGGTGCTCGTGATCGTCTACGTGCTCTTCCAGTACGTCTTCCCGTGGGCGGAGCCGCTGCTCCCGTTCAACGATGTGACGGTGGACCAGGGGACGGGAGCCACAGGCCGGTGAGCGCGCGCATTCTCGTGGTCGACAACTACGACAGCTTCGTCTTCAACCTCGTCCAGTACCTGTACCAGCTCGGCGCCGAGTGCGAGGTCGTCCGCAACGACGAGGTGTCCCTCGGGCATGCCCAGGACGGCTTCGACGGCGTGCTGCTCTCCCCCGGGCCCGGCGCCCCCGAACAGGCGGGCGTCTGCATCGACATGGTGCGCCACTGCGCCGCAACCGGCGTCCCCGTCTTCGGCGTCTGTCTCGGCATGCAGTCGATGATGGTCGCGTACGGCGGTGTCGTGGGCCGGGCCCCCGAACTGCTGCACGGCAAGACGTCTCCGGTGCTGCACCAGGGCACAGGCGTTTTCGCGGGGCTCCCTTCTCCTTTCACGGCGACCCGCTACCACTCGCTGGCCGCCGAGCCGGCGACGCTGCCGGGCGAGCTCGAAGTCACTGCCCGCACCGAGGACGGCATCATCATGGGGCTGCGCCACCGTGAACTGCCGGTCGAGGGCGTCCAGTTCCACCCCGAGTCGGTGCTGACCGAGCACGGCCACCGGATGCTGGCCAACTGGCTGGTGCGCTGCGGGGACGCGGGCGCCGTCGAGCGGTCGGCGGGGCTCGCACCGGTGGTGGGCAAGGCCGCGGCGTGACTTCGGTGCGCCCGGAGCACGAGTACGACCCGCTGACGGACCCGCTGCCACCCGGCGGGCACGCGTCACCCTGGTTCCGGTCCGACAACCTGGCGCCGGGCGCCTCACCCCCCGTACAGGAGCCCGTATCTCAGCCCCTGGGGGATCCTCTGCGGAATCCGCTGACGGAACCTCAGGAGTGGTACGACCCGGGCCCGGCGGGACCCCGGCAGGACTGGTATCCCGCACCGGAGCAGACGGCCGGACCGCTCCCCGCCGCCGAGCCCGGGATACCCATATCGGCGCCGATATCCGTCGCCGTCCCCGAGGCCGCCCCCTTCGACAACGAGACCGTCGCGCTGCGGGCCCTGGACGAGGCCACGACGGCCCCGCCGGTCACCGGAGGGCGGGCCGAGCGGCGCAGGGCCGCCAAGGGCAGAGGACGCACGGCCCCGGCGCCCGGGCCGGCCGAGCGGCCCCGCACCCGGGCCGAGGCGCGCCGGGCGGCGAAGGCGCGCAAGGACAGCGCGGCCGTGATCGCCAGCCGGGTCATCGGCGAAGCGTTCATCACGCTGGGCGTGGTGATGCTGCTGTTCGTGACGTACCAGCTGTGGTGGACGAACGTCCGCGCGCACCAAGAGGCCGGCAGCGCCGCCAAGAAGATCGCGCAGGACTGGGCGGACGGCCGCAAACCGGGCGCCTTCGCGCCCGGCCAGGGCTTCGCCATCATGCACATCCCCAAGCTGGACATCGTCGCCCCGATCGCGCAGGGCACCAGCAAGGCGAAGGTCCTCGACAAGGGCATGATCGGCCACTACGACGAGTCCGGCCTCAAGACGGCGATGCCGTCGGACAAGACCGGCAACTTCGCGGTCGCCGCCCATCGAAACACCCACGGCGAACCGTTCCGGTACATCAACCAACTGAAACCGGGCGACAAGGTCGTGGTCGAGACGCAGGACGCGTACTACACCTACGAGATCACCAGCGCGCTGCCGCAGACCCCGCCGTCGAACGTCTCCGTGCTCAAACCGGTCCCCACCGGATCTGGATTCACCGGGCCCGGCCGCTATCTGACACTGACGACCTGCACGCCGGAATTCACGAGTACCTACCGATTGATCGTGTGGGGCAAGATGGTTGACGACCGACCGCGCAGCAAGGGCAAGCCCGACGCGCTCGTGGGATGACCGAACGGACAGCAGGGGCGGGTGCGGTGGCGACAGGAACCGACCACGACGAGCGGACCGGCACGCCCGGACCGGCTCCGGTCCGGCGCAGGCGCGGCGCCGTCGCCGCCGTCATCAGCGTCTTCGGCGAACTCCTCATCACCGCGGGCCTGGTGCTCGCACTGTTCGTCGTCTACTCCCTGTGGTGGACGAACGTCCTGGCCGACCGCGAGGCGTCCGCGCAGGGCGACAGCGTGCGCCGCGACTGGGCGGCGGGCGCCGGGCCCGGCGCGCTGGACACCAAGGGCGGCATCGGCTTCCTGCACGTACCGGCGATGAAGAACGGCGAGGTGCTCGTCAAGAAGGGCACCGACACCGACGTCCTCAACGGCGGTGTGGCCGGCTACTACACCGACCCGGTCAAGGCGACGCTGCCCGGCGCGGCCAAGACCGGCAACTTCACGCTGGCCGCGCACCGCGACGGCCACGGGGCCAAGTTCCACAACATCGACAAGCTGAAGGACGGCGACGCGGTCGTCTTCGAGACGAAGGACACCTGGTACGTCTACAAGGTGTTCGCGGAGCTGACCGAGACGTCGAAGTACAACGTCGACGTGCTGCAGCCGGTCCCGAAGGAGTCGGGCGCCAAAAAGCCCGGCCAGTACATCACCCTGACGACCTGCACCCCGGTCTACACCTCGGATTACCGCTACATCGTCTGGGGCGAGCTGGTCCGCACCGCGAAGGTCGACACGAAGCGCACCAAGCCGGCGGAGCTGCGCCAGCCCTGACGCCTGCGCCCTACGCGACTGAGCCCCGGCACCCTTCACAGGGTGCCGGGGCTCAGTGCTGAGCGGGTGGCGGGCTAGCTCAGCGGGCCGCCGGAGGGGCCGCCGAAGAAGTTCGGGCCGCCGTTGTTGGTCCCGCCGACCGTGGTCAGCGTGATCGGCTGGTTCGGGTCGACCGTGGTGCCCGAACCGGGCGTGACGACCATGACGCGTGCCTTCTCGTCGTTCGAACTTCCCGGCGCGAACTGGATGTTGCTGAAGCCCGCGTCGTTCAGCATCTGCGTGGCCTTCTTCACCGTCTGCCCGACCAGACCCTGCGGCACCTGCCCCTGGGGCGGTGCCTGCGGGCCCTTGGAGACCTTCAGGACGATCTGGACGTCCTTGGTCTGGCTGGTGTTGCCGGTCGGGGTCATCGACACGACCTGGTTGATCGGCTTCTCGTTGTCCACGTCCTGGCGCGACACGTTCGTGAAGCCGAGCGCGCTGAGCTGCTGGACCGCGCTGTTGTAGTCCGAACCCGTCACATCGGGCAGCTTCGTCGTCTGCTTCTTGGCGATCTGCAGGGTGACCGTCGAGTTCCTCTCCGCCTGCCCGCCGCCCTGCGGGTCCTGGGCGACGACCGTGCCCGGCGTGGCACCGGACTCGACCTCCGTGGTCTTCACCACGAAGCCCTTGCTCTGCAGCAACTGCGTCGCGCTGTCCTTGTCCTTCTGCGTGACGTCCGGGACCTCGATCTTGGGTGCGCCCGTGGAGACGGTGACCGAGACGGTCTCGCCCTTCTTCATGGTGCCGTCCGCCGGGTTCTGGCTGCAGACGTTGCCCTTGGGCTGGTCCGCGCACGGCTCCTGCTTGGCGACGGCCATCTTGACCCCGGCGTTGGTCGCCAGCTTCGCCGCGTCGGCCTGGCTGCTGCCGACGAGCTGGGGCACGTTCACCGTGCTGCTGTCGGCGTTGCCGCTGAAGACGGACTTGCCGATGAGGATCGCGCCGACCAGCACCAGGACGCCCGCCAGGATCAGCAGGACCGTCGAGGTGTGGGACTTCTTCTGGCGGCGCCGGTCGGGGCGGTCGTCGTAGCCGTAGCCGCCGTCGTCCGGATTGACCGGGGGCAGCATCGAGGTCTGGCCCGCCGGGTCGGCCTGCCGCAGCGCGGTGGTCGGCTGGTCGTTGCCGTAGCCGTTGTTGTAGCCGTCGTACCCGTTGCCGCCGTAGCCGACCGCGCCCAGGGCGGCGGTCGCGGCGACCGGCTGGCCGTCGAGGTAGGCCTCGATGTCGGCGCGCATCTCGTCCGCCGACTGGTAGCGGTACTCGGGGTCCTTGACCAGCGCCTTGAGGACGATGGCGTCCATCTCGGGCGTGATCTCGGCGTCGAAGTTCGAGGGCGGCTGCGGCTCCTCGCGGACGTGCTGGTAGGCCACGGCGACCGGTGAATCCCCGACGAAGGGGGGCCGGACCGTCAGCAGCTCGTACAGCAGGCAGCCCGTCGAGTACAGGTCGCTTCGCGCGTCGACCTGCTCGCCCTTGGCCTGCTCCGGGGAGAGGTACTGGGCGGTGCCGATCACGGCGGCGGTCTGCGTCATCGTCATGCCGGAGTCGCCCATCGCGCGGGCGATGCCGAAGTCCATGACCTTGACCTGGCCGGTGCGCGTGAGCATGACGTTCGCCGGCTTGATGTCGCGGTGGACGATCCCGTTGCGGTGCGAGTACTCCAGGGCCTGGAGGATGCCGATGGTCATTTCCAGGGTGCGCTCGGGCAGCAGCTTGCGCCCGGAGTGCAGCAGCTCACGCAGGGTCGAACCGTCGACGTACTCCATCACGATGTACGGGATGGAGACGTTGTCGACGTAGTCCTCGCCGGTGTCGTAGACAGCGACGATCGCCGGGTGGTTGAGCGAGGCGGCCGACTGGGCCTCACGGCGGAACCGGGCCTGGAAGGACGGGTCGCGGGCGAGGTCGGCCCGCAGCGTCTTCACGGCGACGGTGCGGCCGAGCCGGGTGTCGTGCGCGAGGTAGACCTCGGCCATGCCACCACGGCCGAGCACCTGGCCCAGCTCGTACCGGCCGCCGAGGCGACGCGGCTCTTCCATAGCTAATCCAGCCCTCTCCGTCTGTCCCGACCGTACCCATGGGTGGTCCGGCGGTGTGCTGTTCGCGCATACGCTACCGGGCAGTGCAAGCCGATCAGCCCACAGCCGCCACCTGATACCGGACCGGTACAGGGCACGTGTGATGTTTCACGTGAAACGGGCGACGTTTCACGTGAAACAGCCCGGATCACTTCTTGCTGTCGAGCAC
This sequence comes from Streptomyces sp. NPDC050485, assembly GCF_044458185.1. Taxonomy (NCBI): domain Bacteria; kingdom Bacillati; phylum Actinomycetota; class Actinomycetes; order Kitasatosporales; family Streptomycetaceae; genus Streptomyces; species Streptomyces sp. NPDC050485. The sequence goes on from NZ_JBITHR010000002.1 coordinate 341,274, forward strand.
CGCCTTCATCACGTTCTTGGCGATGGGGGCGGCGAGCTTGCCGCCCGCGATGTCGTCGCGGGTCGTGTCGGAGCCTTCGATCACCACGGCGACCGCGACCGGGGAGCCGTCGCCGGACTTGGCGTAGGAGATGAACCAGGCGTACGGATTGTCCTTGTTGTCGACGCCGTGCTGGGCGGTACCGGTCTTGCCGCCGACGGTCACACCGTCGATCTGGGCGCTGGTGCCGGTGCCGTCGGTGACCACGAACTCCATCATCTTCTGGAGCTTCTGGGCGTTGGCGGCCGACAGCGGCTGGCTCATCTGTTCCGGCTGGGTCTTGCTGAGCACGTCCACGTTCGGCGCCTGGAGCTGGTCGACCATGTACGGCTTCATCAGCTTGCCGTCGTTGGCGACGGCGGCGGCGACCATGGCCATCTGGAGCGGGGTCGCACGGTTGGAGGCCTGGCCGATGCCCGCCATCGCGTTCTGCGGACGGACGTCCTTCGGGTAGACGCTCGCGTCCGTGCGGATCGGGTTGAAGATCTCCTTGTTGAAGCCGAACTTCTCGGCCTCGGCCTTCATCTTGTCGTTGCCAAGATCGTCGCTGATCTTGCCGAAGACCGTGTTGCAGGAGTACTGGAGCGCCACCTTGAGCGTGGCGTTCTCGCAGGGGATGTTGCCCTCGTTCTTCAGCTCGGTCCTGCTGCCCGGCAGGATGAACGGCAGCGGCGACTTCGTCGCGTCGTCGATGCCGGAGTACAGGCCGTTCTCCAGGGCGGCCGCGGCGGTGACCACCTTGAAGGTGGAGCCGGGCGGGTAGGTCTGGCGCAGCGCCCGGTTCAGCATGGGCGCGTTCTTGTCGTCCAGCAGCTTCTTGTACGCCGCCGAGTCATTGCTGCTGCGGCCGGCGAAGGAAGCCGGGTCGTACGACGGCGTCGAGGCGAGCGCCAGGATGGCGCCGGTGCGCGGGTCGATCGCGGCGACCGCGCCCTTCTTGTCGCCGAGCCCCTTGAAGGCGGCTTCCTGGGCGGCGCTGTTGAGCGTCGTGACGACGTTGCCGCCCTTCTTCTTCTCGCCGGTGAACATCGACAGCGTGCGGTCGAAGAAGAGCCGGTTGTCGGTGCCGGACAGGATGCCGTCCTCGAGCTTCTCCAGCTGGGAGGCGTCGAAGACCTGCGAGGCGTAGCCCGTGACGGGCGACCACATCGGGCCGTCCTTCCAGGACCGTTTGAACTTGTAGTACGTGTCCTGGGTGGCGACCGAGCCTGTGATGACCTGGCCGTCGGCGGTGATGATGTTGCCGCGCTCGCGGGCGAAGCGCTCGATCTGGACCCGTTGGTTGTACTTGTGGGCGTTCAGCTCATCGGCACGCACGTACTGGAGCCAGTTGTCGCGGATCATCAGGGCGAGGACCAGCAGCCCGCAGAAGATCGCGATCCGGCGCAGGGGCTTGTTCACGGGCGGACCACCTGGGTCATCTCGGCGTCGGGGGACGGGGCGGGGGCCGGGGCGGGACGGCGCGCGGTGTCGCTGATGCGGATCAGGATGCCGATCAGCGCCCAGTTGGCGATGACGGACGAACCGCCGGCCGCCAGGAACGGCATGGTCATACCGGTCAGCGGGATCAGCCCCATGACACCGCCGGCCACGACGAAGACCTGGAGCGCGAAGGCACCGGAGAGGCCGATCGCGAGCAGTTTGCCGAACGGGTCGCGGGCGGCGAGCGCGGTGCGCACACCCCGCTCCACGATCAGCCCGTAGATCAGCAGCAGCGCCATCATGCCGGCCAGGCCGAGCTCCTCACCGACGGTGGAGAGGATGAAGTCGGCGTTGGCGGCGAAGCCGATGAGGTCGGAGTTGCCCTGGCCGAGGCCGGTGCCGAGGGTGCCGCCGGAGCCGAACGACATGATCGCGTTACCGATCTGCTCGCAGGCGCCGCTGGTCTTGTAGCAGGCGAAGGGGTCGATCCAGGCGGTGACGCGCGCCTGGACGTGGGACTCGAAGGAGGCGACGCCGACCGCGCCGACCGCCGACATGAGCAGACCGAACACGATCCAGCTGGTCCGCTCGGTCGCCACGTACAGCATGACCACGAAGAGACCGAAGAACAGCAGCGAGGTACCGAGGTCGGTCTCGAAGACCAGGATCAGGATGGACATCGCCCAGACCACCAGGATCGGGCCCAGGTCGCGTCCGCGCGGCAGGTAGATCCCCATGAAACGGCGGCTGGCCAGCGCCAGCGCGTCCCGCTTCACCATGAGGTAGCCCGCGAAGAACACCGCCAGGATGATCTTCACGAACTCGCCGGGCTGGATCGAGCCGAGCCCGGGGATGGTGATCCAGATGCGGGCGCCGAACTTCGCCGGGAAGAACATCGGCGTGATCAGCAGCAGCATCGCCACGGCCATCGAGATGTAGGTGTAGCGCTGCAGAATCCGGTGGTCCTTAATGAGCAGGAGCACCCCGATGAACAGGGCCACGCCCAGCGCCGAGTACATGAGCTGATGCGGGGCGGACGGGCTGAACGCCCCGTAGGAGCGCTTGGCCTGCGCGATCAGCCGGGGCGACTGGTCGAGACGCCAGATCAGCACCAGACCGAGACCGTTGAGCAGCGTCGCCAGCGGCAGCAGCAGCGGGTCGGCGTACTTGGCGAACCTGCGCACCACCAGGTGCGCGACACCCGCCATCAGGCCGAGGCCCAGACCGTATCCGAGCATGCCGGAGGGCAGCTTGCCGGTCATGGCAAGCCCCACGTTGGCATACGCGTACACCGGGATGGCCACGGCGAAGACGAGCAGGGCCAGCTCGGTGTTGCGGCGGCTCGGTGCTTCGATCGCGCCAATGGTGGTCGTGTTGGTGACAACGCTCATGATCTGGAATGGCCCCCTACGGCTGCCTACTGCTTACCGCACTGCGAGACCAGCTTCTGCTCGTCCTCCGAGAGGCTGGGGCCGGGTGTGGGAGATGCGGTGTTGGTCTTGTTGGACTGGGTGCCGGTGGAGCCCGTGGTGGGCTTCGTGGGGGTGTTGCCCTCGGCGGCGCGGCGCGCCTCTTCCTTCTTGCAGGCGGATGCCTGGGTCGCGAACTCCTTGACCTTGGCCTGCGCCTTGTCGAGGCTGCTTGCGGTGATCGTCGAGTCGATCTGGGTGCGCTGGTACTGCGGCAGGTACTTGAGTTCGATGTCGGGGTAGTCGGTCTCCACCTGGGAGAGCTTCACCCACGCCAGGTCCTGGCTGATGCCCCGGTACAGCGCGACGTGCGGAGTGCCGTCGCTGTTGGTGCCGATGTAGTACTGCGTCTGCGTCCACCGGTAGCCGCCGTACAGGCCGCCGCCGACGACCGCGAGGGCCAGCACGATGAACAGCGACCTGCGCAGCCACCGGCCACGTCGGCGCGGTTTGACGAAGTCCTCGTCGGCGTACGAGCCGAAGGCGCCCTCGGGCGGGTTGCCGTAGCCGCCGTCGTCGCCGCTGCCGGGCGGGCCGAAGCCGCCCGAGGGCGAGGGAGCCGGACGGCCGAGCCCGGAGGCGCGGCCCGCCGGGGTCTGCATGGCGCCGCCGTCGTTCAGCTGCAACTGGTTCTCGGCGACCGCGCCGACGATCACCGGAGTGTCGTTGAGCTGCCCCGCCAGGGTGTCCCCGGAGTCGACGTCGAGCACATCGGCGATGATCACCGTGATGTTGTCGGGGCCGCCGCCGCGCAGCGCGAGCTGGATCAGCTCCTGCACGGTCTCCTGCGGGCCCTGGTAGCTGGCGAGGGTCTCCTCCATCGTCTGGTGGGAGACCACGCCCGACAGGCCGTCGGAGCAGATCAGATACCGGTCGCCGGCCCGGACCTCGCGGATGGAGAGATCGGGCTCGACGTGGTCGCCGCTGCCCAGCGCCCGCATGAGGAGCGACCGCTGGGGGTGGGTGGTGGCCTCTTCCTCGGTGATGCGGCCCTCGTCGACCAGACGCTGCACCCAGGTGTGGTCCTGGGTGATCTGGGTGAGGACGCCGTCGCGCAGCAGATAGGCCCGCGAGTCACCGACGTGCACGAGGCCCAGGCGCTGGCCCGTCCACAGCAGAGCGGTGAGCGTGGTGCCCATCCCCTCCAGCTGGGGGTCCTCCTCGACCATCATGCGCAACTGGTCGTTGGCCCGCTGCACGGCCGTGCCGAGCGAGGTGAGGATGTCGGAGCCGGGTACGTCGTCGTCGAGCGTGACCAGCGTGGAGATCACCTCGGACGAGGCGACCTCACCGGCGGCCTGACCGCCCATGCCGTCGGCGATGGCCAGGAGACGGGGACCGGCGTAGCCGGAGTCCTCGTTCCCCTCGCGGATCATGCCTTTGTGCGATCCGGCGGCGAAACGCAGGGACAGACTCATGCGCACCTGCCCTGTCGACGCTTCCTCGGGGTACAGCCGGTCATGTCGAGCCACACTGCCCACCCTCCGGTCGGGAGCCCGCCCCGGTCCGTCCGGACCGCCGCGGCTCGCTCGCTCCGCTCGCTCATTGTCGTACTACTTCCGCAGCTCGATGACGGTCTTGCCGATGCGGATCGGCGCGCCCAGCGGAATCGGGGTCGGGGTGGTGAGCCGGCTCCGGTCCAGATAGGTGCCGTTGGTGGAACCAAGATCCTCGACGATCCACTTGCCGTCCCGGTCCGGGTAGATCCTGGCATGACGGCTCGACGCGTAGTCGTCGTCCAGGACGATCGTCGAATCGTGCGCCCGGCCCAGCGTGATGGTCTGGCCCTGCAGCGCGACCGTGGTGCCGGTGAGGGTGCCCTCGGAGACGACCAGCTTGGTCGGGGCGCCGCGGCGCTGCCGCCCGCCGCCCTGCTGCTGGCCGCGCTGGGGCGGTGGCGCGGCGGCGGTGGCCTGCCGGCCGGTCTGCTGCTGCCGGTTCGCGTCATTGCCCCGGCGCGAACCGCGCTGGGTGACGCGCGTACCGAACAGGTCGCTGCGAATGACCTGGACGGCCACGATGACGAACAGCCACAGTACGGCGAGGAAACCCAACCGCATGACCGTGAGGGTCAGCTCTGACATTGCCCCCGCTTCACCCTTCGGCTTGCCGGTAAACGATGGTGGTACTGCCCACGACGATCCGCGAGCCGTCGCGGAGCGTAGCGCGGGTGGTGTGCTGCCCGTCCACCACGATGCCGTTGGTGGACCCGAGATCCTGGATCGTCGAGGGCGTTCCGGTCCGGATCTCACAGTGCCGGCGCGAAACGCCGGGATCGTCGATCCTCACGTCCGCATCGGTGCTGCGGCCGAGGACCAGCGTCGGGCGGGAGATCTGGTGGCGGGTGCCATTGATCTCGATCCAGCGTCTCACCTGGCCGTGCCCGCCCGGCATCGGCCCCGGCACCGCCGGACGGCGGTCGGCGGGCGAAGCGCTCGGGCGGCCCGGCGGCGGCGCCGCGGGCATGGGAGGCGGGGACGCGGCGGCCGGCGGGTATCCGTAGCCGCCCCGGCCGCCCTGCGTGGGGGGCGCGGGACGCTGCGGGGCACCGGGGCCGGGACCCTGGGGTCCCTGCTGGTCGGTACTGGACGCGAGCGTACGGCTGCGCACCCGGTACAGACCGGTGTCGAGGTCCTCGGCCTTCTCCAGGTGCACCTTGATCGGGCCCATGAAGGTGTAGCGCTGCTGCTTCGCGTAGTCACGCACCAGGCCGGACAGCTCGTCGCCGAGCTGGCCCGAGTACGGGCTGAGCCGCTCGAAGTCAGGGGCGCTCAACTCGACGATGAAGTCATTGGGTACGACCGTGCGGTCCCGGTTCCAGATCGACGCGTTGTTGTCGCACTCGCGCTGGAGTGCGCCCGCGATCTCGACGGGCTGGACCTCGGACTTGAAGACCTTCGCGAAGGTGCCGTTGACCAGGCCTTCGAGACGCTGCTCGAAACGCTTCAGGACTCCCATGGGGCACCTCCTCCGTCGTTGCCGTCCCGGTATTGCTGCCGGTTCTGCTGTGCGTCGTGTTCTTGGTACTGCTTACTGATCGTATCCACGCGTCGGGAAATCGGCTGGTTCCCCTTCTGTGCCCTGTGGACGAGTGTCACCTCTCACACGCACCTCTCGTACGGATCGTAGAGGTGGCTTCCCAACAGTGTCCCGCACCCGGAGTGCACTCAGGAGGAGCGGGTAACGATGCCGGGGGTTGCCTCTCTCCTGATCTGCTCCTCCCCACCAGGGTCGCCCCCGAACAACGGATGTGAATCCACCCTGTCCAGCGTGCTAATCTTCTCGACGTCGCCAGGCAATCGCACCGAAAAGTAAGAGAGCCCAGCACACCACTCTTGCGCGAGTGGCGGAACGGCAGACGCGCTGGCTTCAGGTGCCAGTGTCCTTCGGGACGTGGGGGTTCAAATCCCCCCTCGCGCACAAGTCGGAAGCCCCGCAGATCCTCGGATCTGCGGGGCTTCCTTCGTATGTCCAGGAGCCTGCGCGACTTTTGTCGTGGCGGGGCGCGACGAAAGAGAGCCGCCGGGGAGGGATCCCGCTGTCTAGGGTGCGGGCGTGGATGTGTCATCGAGGGTCCGGTCCGGATGGCGCCTGCTGAAGGGGCCCGAGCCCTGGTCGCGGCGCCGGATCACCGGCGAGGCCGCGCTCGCGCTCGCGCTGGCCCTGATGGCCGGCGGGACCGGACTGCTCAGCGGCGGCCCGCTGCGGGCCGGGGCCGTCGCCGCCGGTGTCGCCGCGCTGTCGCTGCTGCGCCGTTCACTGCCCGCGAGCGTGCTGCTCGCGGCGGCCGCCCTGACCATGCTGGCGGGTGAGACCGCCCCGCTGCTGCTGATCGCGGCCTGGTCGGCGGGGCGGCACATCATCGGCGCCGGACGGGCCCTGGCCGCCTTCACCGGCGCGTTCCTCGTCTACCTGGTGGTCGGCGTCACCACACTGTGGCCCATCGCACAGCCGATCCTGATGGGCATCTTCGGCACCCTGTTCTTCCTGGCGGCGGCCGTCGTGCCCGGCCTCACCAGCCGGTACTGGTCGCAACGGCGCACCCTGCTGCGCGCCATGCAGGAACACAACGCCCAACTGCTGCGCGAGCGCGCCATGGTCGCGGGCCAGGCGCGGCTGCGCGAACGCCAGCGCATCGCCCAGGACATGCACGACAGCCTCGGCCACCAGCTGGCCCTGATCTCCGTGCACACCGGCGCCCTGGAAGTCGACCCGGAACTGACCGGCCGCCAGCGCGAGGCGGTCGGCGTGCTGCGGCAGGCCTCGGTCTCCGCCATGCACGAACTGCGCGAAGTCGTCGGCATCCTGCGGGACGGCATCGAAGCACCCGCCGCGCCGGACGGAGCCCAGCCCGCATCCCGCGGCACCGCCGGCATCGAGGCGCTGGTGGCGGCCGCCCGCGCCGCCGGAAACACCGTCGAACTGCGCGGCAGCGGCGAGCCCCGGCCGCTGGCCGCAGCCGGTGACCACGCCGCCTACCGCATCGTCCAGGAAGCCCTGACCAACGCGTACAAGCACGCGCCGGGCGCCCCGATCAGCGTGGAACTGCGCTACGAACCGGACTCCTTCGTCGTAGAGGTCGTCAACGGCGTGGTCGACCGCGCCGCCGCCGACCAGGCCGGCGAAGTGGTCAGCGGCGGCCAGGGACTGACCGGACTGCACGAGCGGGCCCGGCTCGTCGGCGGCATGGTGCACGCCGGCCCCACCGACGACGGCGGCTTCCGCGTGGCGGGCGTCCTGCCGTACGGGGCGGCCGACGCAGCGACGTTCGTAGCCACCGGCGACGACTTCCGGCAGCAGTCGCCCGCCCTGCTGCTCGGCGACGGTGGTCCGGTCGTGGACTGGAACATCGCGGAGAAGGAGCTGGGCATGAGCGGCAGGAGCAGGGGCGGCGGCGTCGCGCTGGGATGCGGAATCGCGGTGGGGGCGGTGGTGCTCCTCGTCATCGCGGCCGTCGTCGGGCTGTTCCTGCTCGCCGGATCGGCCGAGAAGGGCATGATCGACCCGTCCCAGTACGACAAGGTCAAGGTCGGCGCGTCCGAAGCGCAGGTCCGCGAGCAGCTGCCGAGCGGCGACACCGTGCTGACCTCCGGCCTCGCGGGCAAGGGCCCCGCCGAACCGGAAGGCTCCCGGTGCCTGGTGCTGATGTCCTCCGATACCGGTGAGGGTCTCAAGACCGAGCCGGTGTTCCGGTTCTGCTTCAAGGACGGCAAGCTGATCGAGAAGAAGTCGTACGACGTGGCGCGCTAGCGGCGGCCCCCGGGGGCGGCGCAGCGGCGGACAGGACAGGATTTGGGTGTGACGGGACCACGCATCAGGGTCGTGATCGCCGACGACGAACCCCTCATCCGGGCCGGGATCCGCATGATCCTCACCTCGGACGCGGCGATCGACGTCGTCGCGGAGGCCACCAACGGCCGGGAAGCGGTCGAACTGGCCCGCTCGCACGCCGTGGACGTGGTGCTGCTCGACATCCAGATGCCGGAGATGGATGGTCTGAGCGCCCTGGCCGAGCTCCGCAGGACCGTACCGGCGGCGAGAGTGATCATCCTCACGACGTTCGGGGAACGGGAGAACGTCCTGCGCGCCCTGGAACACGGCGGCGCGGGATTCCTGCTCAAGGACACCGCGCCCGCAGAACTGATCCGGGCGGTACGGGCCGCCGCGGCGGGCGACGCCTATCTGTCACCCGGCGCCACCCGGCACGTCGTGGACCAGCTCGCCACCGGCCGGGCCGCGGCCCGCGCCGAAGAGGCACGACGCCGGGTCGGCGTGCTCTCCGAGCGCGAGCGCGATGTGCTGTCACTGCTCGGCGAAGGGCTGTCGAACGCGGACGCCGGGAAGCGGCTGCACATGAGCGAGGCCACGGTGAAGACGTACGTCAGCCGGATCCTGGCGAAGCTGGACTGCGAGAACCGGGTACAGGCGGCGCTCCTCGCGCGGGACGCCGGGCTGTAGGCCGGGGCGGGTCCTTCTCCACGTCGTTTCACGTGAAACGACGGGCCGGTCGGCCCGCCCCGCAGAGTTATCCACAGGGGGAGGCGGCTGTCGGCCAGCGCCTGTACGGTCAGGGGCAGTTGAGCTCTTGACGTCGTACGAGGGCTTTGTACGAGAGCTTTTGTACGCGAGTGCTGTACGAGGACGGGGGAGGCGGCACGCCATGGGTGGAGTCGAGGTGTTGGTACCGGCGCGGCGGACCGGGCCCGGGGAGGGGCCGGAGCGGATCCCCGAGATCCCGGGATTCGCCCGCCGCCCGAATGCGAACGCGGGTCCGGGTGCGCCTTCGCCGAAAATAGCTTCGCCGAAGAGCACGGGGAAGGCGCTGCGGGACCGGGTGCCGCGTGCCTCGCACGATTCTCTGCTGCTCTCGGCCGACCGGCCGGACGCGCTGCGCGCCGTGGAGGAATCCAACCTGGGCCGGGTGGCGGAGCTCACGCCGATACGAGTGGGCCGCATGGCCGCCGGCCCCTTCGCGTTCCTGCGCGGCTCCGCCGGACTCATGGCACACGACTTGGCCGGCACACCCGTCACCGGCGTCGGCGCACAGATATGCGGCGACGCCCACGCGGCGAACTTCGGCCTGTACGGCGATGCGCGCGGCAGCCTCGTCATCGACCTGAACGACTTCGACGAAACCGTGACCGGCCCCTGGGAATGGGACGTGAAACGGCTCGCGACCTCACTGGTCCTGGCCGGCCGTGAGGCGGGGGCCGACGAACACACCTGCCGGACAGCGGCGTTCGACGCGGTCGGGTCCTACCGCCGCACCATGCGCCTGCTCGCGAAACTGCCGGTCCTCGACGCCTGGAACGCGATAGCCGACGAGGAACTGGTCTCGCACGCCGGCGCCCACGACCTCGTCGGCACCCTGGAACGGGTCTCCGAGAAAGCCCGCAACAACACCAGTGCACGCTTCGCGGCCAAGGCGACCGAGCAGGGCGAGGGCGGCAGCCGGCACTTCGTCGACGCGCTGCCCGTACTGCGCCGGGTGACCGACCCCGAGGCGGCCGCGGTCGCCGCAGCCCTCCAGCAGTACCTGGAAACCCTCCCGGAGGACCGGCTTCCGCTGCTCGCCAGGTATGCGATCCACGACGTGGCCTTCCGGGTGGTCGGCACGGGAAGCGTCGGGACACGGTCGTACGTCGTGCTGCTCCTGGATCACCGCGGTGAACCGCTGGTGCTCCAGGTCAAGGAAGCCAGGCCCTCGGCTCTGCTGCCGCACCTGCCGAGGGCCGGGTTCTCGATACCGGAACCCGGGCACGAGGGGCGGCGCGTGGTGCTCGGACAGAAGCGGATGCAGGTGGTCAGCGACATCCTGCTCGGCTGGACGACCGTGAACGGACTGCCCTTCCAGGTAAGGCAGTTCAGGAACAGGAAGGGCAGCGTGGACCCCGCCGCGCTTCCCGTCGGGCAGCTTGACGACTACGGGCGCATGACGGGCGCGCTGCTGGCCCGGGCCCATGCGCACAGCGTCGACCCGCGACTGATAGCCGGGTACTGCGGAAAGAACGAGGAGCTCGACGACGCGATGGCCGCCTTCGCGGTGACCTACGCCGACCGCACGGAGGCCGACCACGCGGTTCTGGCCGCCGCCGTGCGCGACGGCCGGGTCGCCGCGGAGCTGGGGGTTTGAGCGGAGCCCAGTGGGCTCGGCCCCGCATCACGCCCCTCCGGCGTCCGCCGAGCAAGGGCAGGGCGGAGCCCCAGGGCGCTACTGCCGTCCGGATCGATGCCGGACGCCGTGGGGGGAGGGAGGGGGGAGGGGGGGAGGGGCCCCCGCCCCCGACCCGCCGCCCGTACGCTGGACCGGTGACGGACGAAGCTGCCGGCGGTACGACTGCCCGGAACGACGACCCGCGGACCGCCCCGCCGAGTACGGCGGCCGAGCCGGAGGCCCCGCTGGGCGAGCCCGCCGGGCAGGCGAGCCCGCCGGGCGGGACGGGTGAGCGGCCGGAGGCCCGGTTGGAGCGGGCGGTTCGGGCGGCCGAGCAGGCGCTGATCGAGTTCGAGATCGCGGTGGAGACGTTCCGGGTCGAGGTGGAGAACTTCTCCCGGCTGCACCATCAGAAGCTCGGCCCGATGTACGCCCGGCTCGATGAGCTGGATGCGCAGATCGCCGAGGCCAGGGCCGTGCAGAGCGGTGACCCCGAGGATCTGCGCAGGGCGCGGGAGGCGCGGGCTGCGGTGCAGCCGATGCCGGGGGTCGATGAACTGTTCCACGACTGGATGGACTCCGACGGCCTCTCCCCCGAGGCGGCTTCGATGCTCACCGACCAGCCGGTGCGGCCGCCCAAGCGGGTGCGGCCCAGCGAGGAGGTGCGTCGGCTCTACCGCGAGCTGGCGCGCAAGGCGCATCCGGATCTGGCGCAGGACGAGGCGGAGCGGGCTCGGCGGGACGAGTTCATCGCCCGGGTCAACGCGGCGTACGGGCGTGGTGACGAGGCGCTGCTGCGGGAGCTGGCCGAGGAGTGGGCGGCGGGTCCGGTGCCGCCCGAGGTGCGGCCGAGCGAGAGCGAGGAGCTGTACGCGCGGCTGGAGTGGCTGAGCCGGCGCAAGGAACTGCTCGCGCTGCTGGCCCGGGAGCTGGAGGACAGCGCGATCGGTTCGATGCTGCGGATGGCGCCGGACGATCCGGACCGGCTGCTCGACGAGATCGCCGAGCAGCTGCTTGCGGAGGTGTCCGGTCGTGAGGCTGAACTCGCGAAGCTGGTGCAGTAGCGTTCGGGTGACCTGCCGGGTTCGTACGAGAGAAGGCATGACCCATGAATTTCGCCCAGCTGCCCTCGGTGGATGTCGCTGAGGTGCCGGCCGATGCCCTGGTGCTCGATGTCCGGGAGGACGACGAGTGGGCGGCCGGGCATGCCGAGGGCGCGCTGCATGTCCCGATGAGCGACTTCGTGGCCCGCTTCGGCGAGGTGACCGAGGCGGTGGCGGACGGGCGCCGGGCGTATGTGGTGTGCCGGGTCGGCGGACGGTCGGCGCAGGTCACCCAGTATCTGGTGCAGCAGGGGATCGACGCGGTGAACGTCGATGGCGGCATGCAGGTGTGGGAGGCGTCGGGCCGCGAGGTCGTGGACGCGCAGGGCGCGCCCGGAACGGTCATCTAGCCTCTTTCTTCAGCTCTCCCGCCCCTCTTTCTTCCTGGCCGGCTTACGCGGTTTGCGGGGCTTACGCGCTCTGGCCGAGGGGGTGGGCGGCGAGCAGGTCGCCCAGGGCTTCCTCGTGGGCGGCGGCCGGGCCCAGTGAGAGTTCCAGTTGTTTGGCCCAGGCGTGGTAGCGGTGCAGCGGGTAGTCGGTGTCGGCGCCGAAGCCGCCGTGCAGGTGCTGTGCGGTCTGTACGACGCGGCGTACGCCTTCGCAGGCCCAGATCTTCGCGACCGAGACGTCACCGGCGACGGGCAGCGCTCCCTGGGCGCCGGTGCTGATGCGCCACGCGGCCTGCCAGAGGGTCGCTTCCATGGCGCGCAGGTCGATGTAGCGGTCGGCGGCCTGGACGGCGACGGCCTGGAAGGTGGCGACCGGGAAGCCGAACTGCTCGCGTTTTGCGGTGTATTGGCTGGTCATGGCGAGTACCCGGGCTCCGAGGCCGAGGGCCAGGGCGCAGGTCCCGGTGGCGAGCAGAGCGCGCAGCCACTCCCAGGCTCCGTCCGCTGCGATGACTGCGGGCGCGTCGATGCGTACGGCTTCGAGGTGGACCTCGGCGAACCGTTCGCCGCTGGTGGAGGTCTGTTCGGCGAGGGTGACGCCTTGGTGGGTGCGGGGGACCAGGGCGAGTACGGTGCGGTCGTCGGTGGTGTGGGCGGGGACGGCGATGTGGTCGCAGGTCTGGGCCCAGGGGACGCCGGTCTGGGCGCCGTCGAGCACCCAGTGGTCGCCGTCCCGGCGTGCGGTGACGGCGAGTTCGGCGCCGTCGTGGCCGGTGCGGCCGTTGGCGGCGACGGTCAAGGCGAGCTCGCCCCGGCCGACGGCGGGCAGCAGTTCGTCCGCCAACTGCCCTGGTGCGTACCGCTGTACGGTCATGGCGACCGCGCTGGTTTCCAGCAGCGGTACCCGGGCGAGGACCTTCGCCGACTCGCGCAGCACCAGGCACAGGGCGACCGGGTCGAGACCTGCTCCGCCGTACTCGGCGTCGAGGACCAGGCTCAGCAGGTCCGAGGCGGCGAGCTTGGCCCACAGTGCGCGGTCGAAGTCGTCGGCGACGGCGCCCGCGGTGAGAGCGGGGCTGGGTACCGCGTCGGGTGCGACGCCGGAGAAGACCGCCTTGGCGGCCTCGACGGCTGCCTGCTGCTCCTCGGTGAAGGTGAAGTCCACGGTCTTGTCCTCCCGCATGCACCGGTTCTGTCCGGATCCGCCGGGCAGCGTCAAGTGTCCGGCACCCGACTGCATCTGACGGACCGTCAAGATAGAACAGGTTCTACAGGATGGGAATGGGTACGCGGCCGCCATGGGCCGACGTCCGCACTCGGGAGCCGGCCATGCCCTCGCGGGCTGGCCCTCGTGGCCACGCCCCCGCCCGCCTTCGCCGTACCTCACCGGTCGAAGTCCAGCTCCACCTCCCCGGTCGCGGGGTGCGACTGGCAGGCCAGTACGTAGCCCGCTTCGGTCTCCTCCGGCTCCAGCGCGAAATTGCGGTCCATCCGCACCTCGCCCCTGACCAGGAACGCCCGGCACGTCCCGCACACACCGCCCTTGCAGGCGTACGGGGCGTCCGCGCGGGCCCGCAGGACCGTTTCCAGCAGGGACTCGCCTTCCTTCACCGGCCAGTTGCCCGAGCGGCCGTCCAGCGTGGCGGTCAGCGTGGCGTGTGCGGGGGCGGCCGCGGCGACCGGCGCCGGTGCCCCGTCCACGTGGAAGATCTCCTGATGGATCCGGTTGCGCTGGACCCCGAGCCCGCGCAGGGCCCGCTCGGCGCCCTGGACCAGGCCGAAGGGGCCGCACAACAGCCAGCCGTCGATGTCCGTCACCGGGAGCAGCGCGGGCAGCAGCCCGGTCAGCCGGTCCCGGTCGAGCCGGCCCGAGGGCAGCCCCGACTGCTGTTCCTCCCGGGACAGCACGGTGACCAGCTGGAAGCGGCCGGGGTAGCGGTCCTTCAGGTCGGCCGTCTCTTCGAGGAACATCGTCGACGCGGCGCTGCGGTCGCTGCGTATCAGGCAGAACCGCGCCTCGGGCTCGCGGGCGAGCAGTGTCGCCGCCATCGACAGGACGGGAGTGATGCCGCTGCCTCCGACGATCGCCGCGAAGTGCCCCGGGCGCGGGGCGAGGACGAACCGGCCCATTGGCTCCATGACCTCGACGGTGTCGCCGACGGCCAGCTCCTTGAAGGCGTACGTCGAGAACGTGCCGCCCTCCACGAGCCGGATCCCCACCCGCAGCACGGGCTCGGCCGGGGCTTCCACGGCGGGCGCGCAGATCGAGTACGTACGGCGGATCTCCTCGCCGCCCACGGTGCGGCGCAGGGCGAGATGCTGGCCGGGGAGGTGGCGGAAGGTCTCGCGGAGCTCGGGCGGCACGGCGAAGGTGACGGCCACCGAGTCGTCCGTGAGCTGCTCGACCTCGCTGACCCGGAGCGGATGGAACATCTACAACTCCTTGAAGTGGTCGAAGGGTTCACGGCACGCCACGCAGCGGCGCAGCGCCTTGCACGCGGTGGAGGAGAAGCGGCTGAGCAGCTCGGTGTCGGTGGATCCGCAGTGCGGGCAGCGCACCGACAGGGTGAGCGCGACGGGGCCCTCGGCGGTGTGCGGCCGCGGGGGTGCTATGCCGAACTCGGCGAGTTTGCGGCGTCCTTCCGCGCTGATGTCGTCGGTCGACCAGGCGGGGGACAGCACCCGTACGACCGAGACCTCGGGTATTCCGTGGTCGTGCAGCACGCGCTCGATGTCCGAGGACATCGCTTCGACGGCGGGGCAGCCGGTGTAGGTGGGCGTGAGCTCGACCCTCACCCGGCCGGGTCCTTCGATGTGCAGGCCGCGCAGTACGCCGAGTTCCTCAAGGGTCAGTACCGGCAGTTCGGGGTCGGGGACGGAGCCCGCGAGGCGCCGCAGCTCGGTCTCCAGGGCGGTGGGGGACGTGTCGGTCACCATGACGCCCCCGGGTGGCTGCGGTGCAGGTGCTGCATTTCGGCGAGCATCCGCCCGAACGGTTCGGTGTGCAGTCCCTGCCGTCCGGCGCCGGCCGTCCAGGCTCCGGTGCGCGGGCCTTCGGGGACGGGGAGCGTCGCGCGGCTCAGCACGGAGACGATGGACCGCGTCCAGTTCTCTTCGAGGGCGGCCCAGTCGAGGTCGAGGCCC
Source organism: Streptomyces sp. NPDC050485 (assembly GCF_044458185.1). NCBI lineage: Bacteria > Bacillati > Actinomycetota > Actinomycetes > Kitasatosporales > Streptomycetaceae > Streptomyces > Streptomyces sp. NPDC050485. Next base: position 356,494 of record NZ_JBITHR010000002.1, read on the forward strand.
GGCACCGGCTGGAACATTTCGCCGGTGAAGCGCCACAGTGCGTCGCAGGCCCGCCGCATCCGGTGGTGGCTCTCCTCGGTGCCGTCGCCGAGCCGCAGCGTCCACTGCTCGGCGTGGTCGCGGTGGTAGGCGACCTCCTTGACCGCCTTGGCCGCGAGGGCCGCGAACTCGCCGTCAGCTGCCGCCAGTTCGCCGTACAGCAGGTGCTGGTACGTCGAGAAGTACAGCTGGCGGGCGATGGTGTGGGCGAAGTCGCCGTTGGGCTGCTCGACCAGCTGGAGGTTGCGGAAGGCCCGCTCCTCGCGGAGGTAGGCCAGCTCGTCCTCGTCGCCGACCTCGGAGAGCAGCACCCGGGCCTGTCCGAGCAGGTCGAGGGCGATGTTTGCCAGGGCGACCTCCTCTTCGAGGACGGGGGCGTGGCCTGCCCACTCGCCCAGCCGGTGCGAGAGCACCAGGGCGTCGTCGCCGAGGGCGAGGGCGGCGTCCGCCGAGACGATGGCCGTCACAGGTGCTTCACCCCTTCCGGGATCTCGTAGAACGTCGGGTGGCGATAGGGCTTGTCGGCGGCCGGGTCGAAGAACGAGTCCTTCTCGTCCGGCGAGGACGCGGTGATCGCGGTGGACGGCACCACCCAGATCGAGATGCCCTCCGACCTGCGGGTGTAGAGGTCGCGGGCGTTGCGCAGCGCCATCTCGGCGTCCGGCGCGTGCAGGCTTCCCGCGTGGGTGTGGGACAGCCCGCGGCGCGAGCGCACGAACACCTCCCAGAGTGGCCAGTCGTGCGTGCTCATGCCGTTGCCTCTCCGTTCGGGTGCTGCTTCGTGGCGTAGGCGGCGGCTGCTTCCCGGACCCAGGCGCCCTCTTCGTGGGCGCGGCGCCGCTGGCTGATCCGCTGCTCGTTGCAGGGGCCGTTGCCCTTGAGGACCTCCCAGAACTCCGTCCAGTCGATCGCGCCGAAGTCGTGGTGGCCGCGCTCCTCGTTCCAGCGCAGCTCCGGGTCGGGCAGCGTGAGGCCCAGGGCCTCGGCCTGGCCGGCCGCTATGTCCACGAAGCGCTGGCGCAGCTCGTCGTTGGAGTGGCGCTTGATCTTCCAGGCCATCGACTGCGCGGAGTGCGCCGAGGTGTCGTCGGGCGGGCCGAACATCATCAGCGACGGCCACCACCAGCGGTTCACCGCGTCCTGCGCCATCGCGTGCTGCTCGGGTGTCCCCTTGGACAGGGTGAGCAGCAGCTCGTACCCCTGCCGCTGGTGGAAGGACTCCTCCTTGCAGATGCGGACCATCGCGCGGGCGTACGGGCCGTAGGAGCAGCGGCACAGCGGGACCTGGTTGGTGATCGCCGCGCCGTCCACGAGCCAGCCGATCGCGCCGACGTCGGCCCAGGTCAGGGTGGGGTAGTTGAAGATCGACGAGTACTTCTGGCGGCCCGAGTGCAGTTTGTCGAGCAGCTCCTCGCGGCCGGTGCCGAGGGTTTCGGCCGCGCTGTACAGGTACAGCCCGTGGCCAGCCTCGTCCTGGACCTTCGCCATCAGGATCGCCTTGCGGCGCAGGGACGGGGCGCGGGTGATCCAGTTGGCCTCCGGCTGCATGCCGATGATCTCGGAATGGGCGTGCTGCGCCATCTGGCGGACCAGCGAGGAGCGGTACTCCTCGGGCATCCAGTCGCGTGGCTCGATCCGCTCGTCCGCGGCGACGGCCGCGTCGAACGCCGCCTGGTACGGCTCGTCCGTCCCTGTGGCTGCCGTGGCTGTCGCGGTCACTCCGGTCATTTTGGCCCCCTGCCGAGCTGCTGTGCGGGTATCCACCTACCGACCGATCGTTCGGTTCAATGACTTCAATGGTGGGTCGACGGCCCGTAGGGTGTCAACCCTGTGGATAACTCAGTGGGTGCCGATCGGGGCGGGATGGATTCGTACAAGGACGGGACCAGAGCCGGGGGCAAGGCCGACGGGGCGGGGTTTGCGCAGGTCCAGGCCGGTGCGGCCGGATCCGGCGACATCGCCGATGAGGGCCATGGCGCTCCGGCGGGCGGGGGCCCGGCGGCGGAAACCGGCCCCGGGACCGATTCCTCCCGCGGTATCGCCGGGCTGCCCCTGCGGTTCCAGGTCGTGGCCGCCGTCGCACTCGCCTGCATCGCGGTGATCGCCTGCGTCCAGATCGGGATGGTGTTCCTGCACGTCGCGCCCTCCAACACGGTCAGCAAGCAGTACGGCAAGGCCGTCGACAACTGGGTGTACCCCGAGTTCGAGCAGAACTGGAAGCTCTTCGCACCCAATCCGCTCCAGCAGAACATCGACGTGCAGGCGCGCGCCGAGATCCGGCTGCCGAGCGGGCAGACCAGGACGACCGACTGGATCGACTTCTCGGCCCAGGACGGCGCCGGGATCCACCACAACCCGCTGCCCAGCCACACCCAGCAGAACGAACTCCGCCGCGGCTGGGACTTCTTCGTCGGTTCGCACGGCGACGACAACAAGCCGAACGGCCTGCGCGGCGAGCTCTCCGAGCAGTACCTGCGCCGCATCGTGATGCTCCGGCTCGGCGCGCACCGCGACGGCGGCACCGTCGACCGGATCCAGGTCAGGTCCATGACCACGGCGGTCAAGGGCCCCTCGTGGAGCGAGGAGAAGATAGACACCCAGCCCTCCTACCGGGTCGTGCCGTGGTGGACGGTGACCCCGGCCGACCTGCCCCAGGGCGCCGGTGACGCACGTACGGAGGCGAAGCGGTGAGCACGCACGACCACAGCGGCCCGACCGCCCCTCCATCGAGCGCGAACGACCACGGCGGCCCGACCCCCCCGCCCTCGAGCGCGAACGACCACGGTCACGGCGGCCCGACCGCCCCGCCCTCGGGCTCGCACATCCACGGCGGCCCGGCAACCGCCCCGCCCCCGGCCGACCAGCACCCCGGGGGCGGTGCGGCCGACGCCGTGTCCGGCGCCCCCGGGCAGACCCCCGCGCCCCGTCCCGCCACCACCGCCGAGACCCCGGCCGCGCGGGCCCTACGCATCGTTTCGGCCGCGGCCCTCGGCCCGTACCAGAGCGCGGTCGTGCGGATCGGGTTCGCCGGGACCTGGCTGTTCTTCCTGCTGCGCGAGCTGCCGCACCGCCGTGAGCTGTACGGTCCCGACGGGCCGTGGAGCTGGCACCTCGCCGGCAGGCTGGTGGCGGGCAACCATGCCTTCACCTCGCTGCTGTGGTCCAGCAGCACCCTCTGGTTCGAGATTGTGTACGCGCTGGCCGTGGTGTCCAGCGCGCTCCTGATGCTGGGCTGGCGCACCCGCACCGTGTCGGTCGTCTTCATGATCGGTGTGCTGTCTCTGCAGAATCGCTCCGTCTTCGTCGGGGACGGCGGTGACAACGTCATCCATCTGATGGCGATCTATCTGGTCTTCACGCGGTGCGCCCAGGTCTGGTCGCTCGATGCGCGGCGCGCCGCGCGCGGGGCGGCCAGGGACCGGGTCGGTCCGGTGCTGTGGGCGGTGTGCGGCCTCGCGCTGCTGGCCGGAACCTGGCGCACGTCCGGTTCGGGGGTGTCCGGCGGCGGTGAGTGGTGGCTGTGGGTCGTCTTCTGGGGCATGTGGGCCGTGCAGGGGCTGTGGTGGGCGGCGGGCAGGTTCGCGGCCGCCGAGGCGCGGGCGCTGCTGGACGTCCTCGGCAACCTGGTCCACAACGCGGCCATGGTCGTGATCATGGCGGAGGTCTGCCTGATCTATGCGACCGCCGGCTGGTACAAGATCCAGGGCAGCCGCTGGCAGGACGGCACCGCGCTGTTCTACCCGCTGAAGCTGGACTACTTCTCGCCGTGGCCCGAAGTCTCCTCCCTGTTGGGCGCGAGCGGGGTGATCGTGATGCTGCTCACTTATGGAACGGTCATGGTGCAGGTGGCGTTCCCGTTCACGCTCTTCAATCGGCGGGTCAAGAACGTGCTGCTGGTGGCGATGATGCTGGAGCACGCCGGGATCGCCGTACTGCTCGGCCTGCCGTTCTTCTCGCTGGCGATGATCGCCGCGGACGCCGTGTTCCTGCCGACGTCGTTCCTGCGCAGGGTGGGCGCCCTGGCGGGCCGGTGGCGGCAGGGCGTGCGGCTGCCCGAGCGGAGCCGGCAGCGGGCCGAGGAGACCGAGCGGCCACGTACGCTCGTGGGGTGAGCAGCACCGAACAGCCGGCCCCGGCCGAGAACGCCCAGGCCGGCCACCCCATGCAGTACGACGAAGGCTTCGGCCCGGCCGAGGTCGGGGTGGGCCCGCATCCGCTGCCCTGGCCCGAGGGCGAGCGGTACGACCCGGAGCTGCTCGCACACGGCGACCGGCGCAATGTCGTCGACACCTACCGGTACTGGACGCGCGAGGCGATCGTCGCCGACCTCGACACGCGGCGGCACGAGTTCCATGTGGCCGTCGAGAACTGGGGCCACGACTTCAACATCGGCTCCGTGGTGCGTACCGCCAACGCGTTCCTGGCGAAGGAGATCCATATCGTCGGGCGGCGGCGCTGGAACCGGCGCGGCGCGATGGTCACGGACCGCTACCAGCATGTGCGCCACCACCCGGACACCGAGTCGCTGACCGCGTGGGCGACGGCCGAGGGCGTGCCGATCATCGGGATCGACAACCTGCCCGGCGCGGTGCCGCTGGAGCGGACCGAGCTGCCGCGGCGGTGTGTGCTGCTCTTCGGCCAGGAGGGCCCCGGGCTCACCGAGGAGGCCCGCAAGCACGCCCAACTGGTGTGTTCCATCGCGCAGTTCGGGTCGACGCGCTCGATCAACGCGGGGGCTGCGGCCGCCATCGCGATGCACGCCTGGGTGCAGAGGCACGCCGTCGTCCCGCACTGACGCGCCTCCGCTCCCTGAGCCTCAGGCCTGCCTGCGGACCTCCACCACCCGGAACCTGCTGGCCACGAACGCCCCGTCGCACAGGGCCGCGTTGGCCGCCGGGTTGCCGCCCGAGCCGTGGAAGTCGGAGAAGGCGGCCGTCTGGTTGACGTACACCCCGCCCGTCAGGTTCAGCGACAGCTGGGCCGACTCGTCCAGGCAGACGTCCTCCACCGCGCGCTCCACCTCGGGGGAGGTGGTGTACGCGCCCACCGTCATCGCACCCTTGTCGCGGACGGTGCGGCGCAGCAGCTCGACCGCGTCCGACGTGGAGTCGACGGCGACCGCGAAGGACACCGGGCCGAAGCACTCCGACAGGTAGACGGCCTCCGCGTCGGGCTTCGCGCCGTCCAGTTTGACGATCACCGGGGTGCGCACCACCGCGTCCGGGAACTCGGGGTTGGCCACCTCCCTTGAGGGCAGCGCCACTTCGCCGAGGCCGGGGGCCGCCTCCAGGCGGGCCTTCACGTCCGGGTTGACCAGCGCGCCGAGCAGCGCGTTGGCGCGGGCGTCGTCGCCGAGCAGGCCGCCGACCGCGCCCGCCAGGTCGCCGACCACCTCGTCGTAGGACTTCTTGCCCGCGTCGGTGGTGATGCCGTCGCGGGGGATCAGCAGGTTCTGCGGGGTGGTGCACATCTGGCCGCTGTACAGGGACAGCGAGAAGGCCAGGTTGGCGAGCATGCCCTTGTAGTTGTCGGTGGAGTCGACGACCACCGTGTTGACGCCGGCCTTCTCCGTGTAGACCTGCGCCTGGCGGGCGTTGGCCTCCAGCCAGTCGCCGAACGCGGACGAACCCGTGTAGTCGATGATCTTGATCTCGGGGCGGACTGCGAGGGTCTTGGCGATGCCCTCGCCGGGCCGCTCGGCGGCCAGCGCCACCAGGTTGGGGTCGAAGCCCGCCTCGGCCAGGACCTCGCGCGCCACCTTCACCGTCAGCGCCAGCGGCAGCACCGCGCGCGGGTGCGGCTTGACCAGGACCGGGTTCCCGGTGGCCAGCGAGGCGAACAGGCCCGGGTAGCCGTTCCACGTCGGGAAGGTGTTGCAGCCGATGAGCAGGGCGACGCCGCGCCCGGCCGGGGTGAACGTCTTGGCGAGCTCCAGCGGCTCGCGCTTGCCCTGCGGCTTGGACCAGGCGGCGCTGCCCTCGGGGGTGCGGGTCTGCTCCTGATAGGCGTACGCGACGGCTTCCAGGCCGCGGTCCTGGGCGTGCGGCCCGCCCGCCTGGAACGCCATCATGAAGGCCTGGCCGCTGGTGTGCATGACCGCGTGCGCGAACTCGTGCGTCCGCGCGCCGATCCGGGCCAGGATCTCGACGCATACCAGGGCCCGCGTCTCGGGTCCGGCGGCCCGCCAGCCGGCCATGCCGGCCCGCATCGCGGGCAGCAGCACGTCGATGTCCGGATGCGGGTACTGGACGCCCAACTCGATGCCGTACGGCGACACTTCGGCGCCCGTCCAGTCGTCCGTGCCCGGCTGGTCGAGGTCGAAGCGGCGGTTCAGGAGCGCGTCGAAGGCCGCTTTGCCGTCCTCGGCGCCCGTCTCCCCGTAGGCCTTGGGGTGCTCCGGGTGCGGCGACCAGTACGCACGCGTGCGGATCGCTTCCAGGGCCCCGTCCAGGGTGGGCCTGTGCTTCTCGGTCAGCTGCATGCGAGCAACTCCTCGTCGAGTCATCGAGCTGGGCAGGGAGAGCCGGACACAGTTAGAGTAACCGAACGATCGGTCGGGACAAGAGGGTCAGGGAAACCTGTGGACAACTACCGGCCACGCCCGCCACGGACCCGGTGGGCGGCCCCCTGGAGGGGGCCCGTCGGGTGCGTGGGCAAGCCGTAGGGGAGGATCGCGTCCATGACCGAAACCGCCAGCGCAGCAGCCATCGCGCCGAGCCGTACCGTCGCCGTCGTCGGCACCGGAACCATGGGCCAGGGCATCGCCCAGGTGGCTCTGGTCGCCGGGCATCGCGTACGGCTCCACGACGCCGTGCCGGGCCGCGCGCGCGAGGCCGCCGACGCCATCGCCGGGCGCCTGGACCGGCTGGTCGACAAGGGCCGCCTGGCCGTCGCGGACCGCGATGCGGCGCTTGCCCGGCTGCACCCCGCCGAGGAGCTCGCCGAACTGGCCGACGCGGCACTCGTCGTCGAGGCGGTCCTGGAACAACTCCACGTCAAACAGGAGCTGTTCACCGCCCTGGAGGTCGTGGTCGACCAGGACTGCCTGCTCGCAACCAACACCTCCTCGCTGTCCGTCACCGCGATCGCCGGGGCGCTCAGGCATCCCGGCCGCTTCGTCGGCCTGCACTTCTTCAACCCGGCGCCGCTGCTCCCCCTGGTCGAGGTCGTCAGCGGCTTCGCCACCGAGGCCGCGGCCGCGACCAGGGCGTACGAGACCGCGAAAGCCTGGGGCAAGACGCCGGTGCGCTGCACCGACACCCCCGGATTCATCGTCAACCGCATCGCCCGGCCCTTCTACGCCGAGGCCTTCGCGGTGTACGAGGAGCGCGGCGCGGACGCGGCCACCATCGACGCGGTGCTGCGCGAGTGCGGCGGGTTCCGGATGGGCCCGTTCGAGCTCACCGACCTCATCGGGCAGGACGTGAACGAGGCGGTGACGCGCTCGGTGTGGGAAGCCTTCTTCCACAGCCCCAAGTTCACGCCGTCGCTGGCCCAGCGCCGCCTGGTCGAGTCGGGGCTGCACGGGCGCAAGAGCGGACGCGGCTGGTACAGCTACGAAGCGTCCGGCGCGGTCGGGTCGGGTGCGTCCGGTGCGTCCGGCGCGTCCTCAAAGGATGTCGTGCGCAGCGAGCCGCACACCGCGCCGCCCGCCGAGGCGCCGGCGGCCGTCACCGTCGTCGGTGACCTGGGCCCGGCCCGCGACCTGGTCGCGATGATGACCGAGGCCGGCATCGACGTGAAGACCGTCAACGACGGCGGCCCCTACATCGCGCTTCCGGGGGATGGACAGCTCGTCCCGGCCGACGGCAAGACGTCCGTCGAGTTCGCGGACGTCGTCTACTTCGACCTCGCCCTCGACTACCGGGGCGCCGGCCGGATCGCGCTGTCCGCGAGCGAGGACACCTCCGAGCGCGCGGTCGCCGAGGCCGTCGGCCTGTTCCAGAAGCTCGGCAAGGAGGTCAGCGTCATCGGTGACGTACCGGGCATGATCGTCGCCCGCACCGTCGCGATGCTCGCCGACCTCGCCGCCGACGCCGTCGCCAAGGGCGTCGCCTCGCCCGAGGACATCGACACCGCGATGCGGCTCGGCGTCAACTACCCGCTGGGGCCCGTCGAATGGAACCGGCGGCTCGGCCCGGACTGGGCGTACGACCTGCTCACCGCGGTGCACGAGCGCTGCCCCACCGGCCGCTACGCGCCCTCGCTCGCGCTCTACCGGCAGGCGTACGCCACCGACGGGGAGACGGGCTCATGACGACCGCCAAACGGGACACCTACACGCCCGAGACGCTCCTCACGGTCGCCGTCCGGGTCTTCAACGAGCGCGGCTACGACGGCACGTCGATGGAGCACCTCTCCAAGGCGGCCGGGATCTCCAAGTCGTCGATCTACCACCATGTCGCCGGCAAGGAGGAGCTGCTGCGGCGGGCCGTGAGCCGTGCCATCGACGGCCTCTTCGGTGTCCTGGACGAGCCGGGCGCGCTGCGCGGCCGCCCGATCGAGCGAGTCGAGTACGTCACGCGCCGTACGGTCGAAGTCCTGATGGCGGAACTTCCCTACGTCACTCTGCTGCTGCGCGTCCGTGGCAACACCAAGACGGAACGCTGGGCGATGGAGCGGCGCAGGGAGTTCGACCAGCGGGTGTCCGATCTGCTCAAGGCGGCCGTCGCGGACGGCGATCTCCGGTCCGACCTGGACATTCGCCTGGCGACCCGGCTGCTGTTCGGCATGGTCAACTCCCTTGTGGAGTGGTACCGGCCGCAGCGCGAGGGGGAGGCGGACGGCGACCAGGTGGCCGAAACCGTGGTCCGTATGGCGTTCGAGGGGTTGCGTACCGGCCAGTGAGTTCCGGTGCCGTTGACTGAGGCACCGAAGCGGATCAACATCCACGGTCATGGCTGCCTTGCGAACTCCTGCGCCCGTCGTGTCCGTCTGTGCCGTGGTACTGCTCGCGGGGCTGGCCGGGTGCAGTGGTGAGGGCGGCAGAAACGATGCGGCGGCCACGTCGCCCGACGCCGGAGCGGCGCTCAAGAAGGCCGCGGCGGGACCCGCCGGGCAGGCCCCACCGGTCAAGGGCGACACCTTCGGCTGCTTGACGCCCGAGCAGGCGACGTCGGGATCCATCGTCTTCAAGAGCTCCACCGGAGCGGCCACTGGCGGCTTTCTGACCGGCAGTGGCAATACCGGGATCGTTCTTGCGCACCAGGCGGACGGAAATGTCTGCCAGTGGAAGGACAAGGCCGTCGAGCTCGGCAAGACGGGCTTCCGGGTGCTCGCCGTCAACAGCACGACCGGCGACGAGGTGGCCGAGATCGAGGGCGCCGCGAGCCTGCTGCGCGCCGAGGGGGCCTGGAAGCTGCTTCTCATGGGCGCGTCCAGGGGCGCCGCCGCCACCCTCCAGGCGGCCGCCGGCCTGCCGCTGAAGCCGGACGCGGTGGTCGCGCTGTCCGCCCCCGCCGAGGACGGCTCCCTGGACGCTCTGGGCGCGGCCCAGGCCCTCACCGCGCCGGTGCTCTACGTGGCCGGTGAGCGGGACGGCGCGGCAGGCCCGACCGCCAGGGAGCTGAGCCGGGCGAGCACCAAGGCGGCGGAGAACCGGCTCGAATCGGTGAAGGGTTCCGCCCAGCACGGCGTGGCCCTGCTCGCCGGCCCCGACACCTGGCAGACCGTCCTCGACTTCCTCAGGAAGTACTGCACCTGAGGACTCGGTACATTCGGTAAGTACTGCGCCCGGCCCTCACGCCGGGTCCAGATCGGTCTCCTCGAACACCAGCAGCGTCCGCGTCGACAAGACCTCGGGGATGGACTGGATCCGGGTGAGGACGAGCTCGCGCAGCGCCCTGTTGTCGGGCGTGTGCACCAGGAGCAGAACGTCGAAGTCCCCGCTCACCAGGGCGATATGAGCCGCCCCGGGCAGCTCCTGGAGCTGTTCGCGGACCGTGCGCCAAGAGTTCTGCACGATCTTGAGCGTGATGTACGCGGCCGCGCCCTGACCGGCCCTTTCGTGGTCCACGCGGGCGGTGAAACCGCGGATCACGCTGTCCTCGACGAGCCGGTTGATGCGCGCGTACGCGTTGGCGCGCGAGACGTGCACCCGCTCGGCCACGGCGCGTATCGACGCCCTGCCGTCCGTCTGCAGGATGCGCAGGATCGCGTGGTCGATCTCGTCCAGCGGGCGCGGCGGCGCGGGCCGAGCGCCACCGTTGGCCATTTGTTCAGCTGCCATGTCCCCCCGCCTTCCTGTTGTGGACGACCTGTTCCCATCCCAGGCTGTGGAGAACCGTTTGTCCACAGGCTGATGGCGCCTGTAGCCAAAATGCGTCCACGACCGAACAATCGGTAGGTGAGGGGCGTCACATTCACGCCTCGCGTATGAATGTCCGCTCCCACAAGGAGGTGCATTGGCATGACGGTCCAAGAGCTCCCCGGTGCCGCCGCATACCGGCCGACCCCTCCACCCGCCTGGAGGCCCCGCATCGACCCCGCGCCGCTCCTCCCGGACCCCGAGCCCTTCCGCGTCCTGGGCACCGGCGCCGAGCTCGACCGCGCGCTGATGCTGAAGCTGTACGCGGAGCTGGTGCGCGGCCGCCGCTACAACGCGCAGGCGACCGCCCTCACCAAGCAGGGCCGCCTCGCCGTGTACCCGTCCTCCACCGGCCAGGAGGCCTGCGAGGTCGCCGCCGCGCTCGCCCTGGAGGAGCGCGACTGGCTCTTCCCCAGCTACCGCGACACCCTGGCCGCCGTAGCGCGGGGCCTGGACCCCGTACAGGCGCTGACGCTGCTGCGCGGTGACTGGCACACCGGCTACGACCCGCGCGAGCACCGCATCGCGCCGCTGTGCACCCCGCTGGCCACCCAGCTGCCGCACGCGGTGGGCCTGGCACACGCGGCCCGCCTCAAGGGCGACGACGTGGTGGCGCTCGCCCTGGTCGGCGACGGCGGCACCAGCGAGGGCGACTTCCACGAGGCGCTGAACTTCGCGGCCGTCTGGCAGGCCCCGGTGGTCTTCCTGGTCCAGAACAACGGCTTCGCGATCTCCGTACCGCTCGCCAAGCAGACCGCCGCGCCCTCCCTGGCCCACAAGGCCGTGGGGTACGGGATGCCGGGCCGGCTGGTCGACGGCAACGACGCGCCCGCCGTGCACCAGGTGCTCTCCGAGGCCGTCGGGCGGGCCCGGCGCGGCGGCGGACCGACCCTGATCGAGGCCGTGACGTACCGCATGGAGGCGCACACCAACGCCGACGACGCGACCCGCTACCGGGGCTCCGCCGAGGTCGACGCCTGGCGCGAGCACGACCCGATCCGGCTCCTGGAGGACGAGCTGACCGCCCGCGGCCTCCTTGACGAGAACGGCATACGGGCCGCCGCCGAGGCCGCCGAGACCATGGCGGCGGCGCTGCGCGAGCGGATGAACGCCGACCCCGTCCTCGACCCCATGGACCTGTTCGCCGAGGTCTACGCCGAGCAGAGCGGCCAACTGCGCGAGCAGGCCGCCCAGTTGCGCGCCGAGCTGGAAGCCGAGGCCCGGTGATGACCACCGCCACCGGCAAGAAGCCCGCCACCATGGCGCAGGCCCTGCAGCGCGCGATGCGCGACGCCATGGCCGAGGACCCGTCCGTGCACGTCCTCGGAGAGGACGTCGGCACGCTCGGCGGTGTCTTCCGGGTCACCGACGGGCTCGCCAAGGAATTCGGCGAGGACCGCTGCACCGACACCCCGCTCGCCGAGGCCGGCATCCTGGGCACGGCCGTCGGCATGGCGATGTACGGGTTGCGGCCGGTGGTCGAGATGCAGTTCGACGCCTTCGCCTACCCGGCGTTCGAGCAGCTCATCAGCCATGTCTCCAAGATGCGCAACCGCACCCGCGGGGCGATCCCGATGCCGATCGTGGTGCGGGTGCCCTACGGCGGCGGGATCGGCGGCGTCGAGCACCACAGCGACTCCAGCGAGGCCTACTACATGGCGACGCCCGGCCTCAAGGTCGTCACCCCGGCCACCGTCGAAGACGCGTACGGGCTGCTCAGGGCCGCGATCGCATCCGACGACCCGGTCGTCTTCCTGGAGCCGAAGCGGCTGTACTGGTCGAAGTCCGACTGGTCGCCCGAGGCGCCGGCGGCCGTCGAGCCGCTGGGCACCGCCGTGGTGCGGCGCACGGGACGCAGCGCCACGCTCATCACCTACGGGCCCTCGCTGCCGGTGTGCATGGAGGCGGCCGAGGCGGCCCGCGAGGAGGGCTGGGACCTCGGAGTCGTGGATCTGCGCTCGCTGGTGCCCTTCGACGACGAGACGGTGTGCGCATCGGTGCGCCGCACCGGGCGGGCCGTGGTCGTCCACGAGTCGGCCGGTTTCGGCGGCCCCGGCGGCGAGATCGCGGCGCGCATCACCGAACGCTGCTTCCACCACCTGGAGGCGCCCGTGCTGCGGGTGGCCGGCTTCGACATCCCGTACCCGCCGCCGATGCTGGAGAAGCACCATCTGCCCGGTGTGGACCGGGTGCTGGACGCGGTGGCGCGGTTGCAGTGGGAGGCGGAGCACTGATGCCGAAGGTCCTGGAGTTCAAGCTGCCCGACCTCGGCGAGGGGCTCACCGAGGCGGAGATCGTGCGCTGGCTCGTCGCGGTGGGCGATGTGGTCGCCGTGGACCAGCCGGTGGTCGAGGTGGAGACGGCCAAGGCGATGGTCGAGGTGCCCTGCCCCTACGGCGGCGTGGTGACCGCCCGCTTCGGCGAGGAGGGCACCGAACTGCCCGTCGGCGCCCCGCTGTTGACCGTCGCGGTAGGCGCCCCGGCCGCGGTGTCGGAGGCCGAGTCCTCCGAGGGCTCGGGCAACGTCCTGGTCGGCTACGGGACGGCCGCGGCCACCACCACCCGCCGCCGCTCCCGGGTCGGGCCGGTGACCCCGGCCGCGCCGGCCGCTCCCGCGAAGGCGGCGGACCCGGTGCCTCAAGGGGCGGGTCCGGTGCCCGTCATCTCCCCGCTCGTCCGCAGGCTGGCCCGTGAACACGGCCTGGACCTGCGGGAGTTGAGGGGAACCGGGCCCGAGGGGCTGATCCTGCGCGCCGACGTGGAATCGGCGATGACGGCACCGGCCGAGGCCCCCGCGCCCGCCTCCCCCGCCGTCCCGGCCTCCGCCGGTGAGCGGATCGCGCTGCGGGGCATCCGCGGCGCGGTCGCCGACAAGCTCAGCCGCAGCCGCACCGAAATCCCCGACGCCACCTGCTGGGTGGACGCCGACGCCACGGAACTGATGGCGGCGCGCGCCGCGATGAACGCCGCGGGCGGCCCCAAGGTGTCCGTCCTGGCGCTGCTCGCCCGGATCTGCACGGCGGCCCTCGCCCGCTTCCCCGAGCTCAACTCCACGGTGGACGCGGCCGCCCGCGAGATCGTCCGGCTGCCCGAGGTGCACCTGGGCTTCGCGGCGCAGACCGAGCGCGGTCTGGTCGTGCCGGTGGTCCGCGACGCCCACACCCGCAACGTCGACTCGCTCGGCGCCGAGCTCGCCCGGCTCACCGAGGCGGCCCGCACCGCGACCCTGACCCCGGCCGAGCTGACCGGCGGCACCTTCACCCTCAACAACTACGGGGTGTTCGGCGTCGACGGCTCCACGCCGATCATCAACCACCCCGAGGCGGCGATGCTGGGCGTCGGCCGCATCATCCCCAAGCCGTGGGTGTACGAGGGTGAGCTCGCGGTGCGCCAGGTGGTCCAGCTCTCGCTCACCTTCGACCACCGGGTGTGCGACGGCGGCACCGCGGGCGGCTTCCTGCGCTACGTCGCCGACTGCGTGGAACATCCGGCGGTGCTGCTGCGCACCCTGTGACGAACGCCCCTGCGGACCCGAGACGTTCGCGGGGCCATGGTGATCGTCCGGCGGCCCATACTCGGGGGATGACCGCGTATGACGCCGTAGTACTCGCCGGAGGCGCCGCCAAGAGGCTCGGCGGCGCCGACAAACCCGGGCTCAGCGTGGGCGGCCGGGCGCTGCTCGACCGGGTGCTCACTGCTTGCGCCGGGGCCGCCACCACCGTGGTGGTGGGCGGGCGCCGGGCCACCGCGCGGCCCGTGGTGTGGACCCGGGAGGAACCGGCCGGCGGCGGACCGCTGGCCGCGCTGGACGCCGGGGTGCGGCACACGACGGCCGGGAGCGTGCTCGTGCTCTCGGCCGATCTGCCGTTCCTCGCGGCACCGACCGTCGACGCGCTCCTCGACGCATTGGCGCGCACCGGCCACGACGGCGTGCTCTGCACCGACCCCGACGGCCGCGACCAGCCACTCGTCGCCGTCTACCGCGCCGAACCGCTGCGCCGCGAGCTGGCGCTGCTCGCCACCGAGCACGGCTCGCTCGCCGGGCTGCCGCTGCGACTGCTCACCGCGGAACTCGACCTCGCCCGCATCACCACGGACCCGCTCGCCTCGTTCGACTGCGACACCTGGGAGGACCTCGCCGCCGCCCGGGCCCGGATCAGGGAGCATGGAAGCGTGCTGGACGAATGGATCACCGCAGTCAAGGACGAACTCGGCATCGAGCTGGACGTCGACACCGGCGTGCTGCTCGACCTGGCCAGGGACGCCGCCCACGGCGTCGCCCGGCCCGCCGCGCCGCTCACCACCTTCCTGGTCGGCTACGCGGCCGCGAAGGCGGGCGGCGAGGGCAAGGACGTGGCGGACGCGGCACGCAGGGCCGCCGCGCTCGCCAACCGCTGGGCGGCCGAGGCCGAGGCCTCCGACGGCCCGAAGAACGACGCCGGATGACCGCCCCCGGCCCGGCGGCGGACGACGGATCCGACGAGGCCCTCGCCCTGCTGCGCGAAGCCCGCCCCCCGGCAGCCGCCGACGCGGAGACCGGCGAGGCCGACGGGGACCGCGCGCAGGCCACGGCCTCCCAGGCCCGTCCCGCACCCCGCCGCCGCGCCGCCCCCTGGGCCGATGCCCGGGCCGTGGCCGCGCGGGCCGGCCGCACCGCACCGGCCCGGTCCCACCGGGTGCCGCTGGACCAGGCTCCGGGCGAGGTACTCACCGAACCGCTCACCGCCCTCACCGATCTGCCGTCCTTCGACACCTCCGCCATGGACGGCTGGGCCGTCGCCGGGCCGGGCCCGTGGGCGCTGCAGGGCGGCGGCATCCTCGCCGGCCACGCCGCGCCCGCCGCCCTCGCCGACGGCGAAGCCGTACGCATCGCCACCGGGGCCCGCATCCCGGCCGGGGCGACCGCGGTGATCCGCAGCGAACACGCCCGCACCGACGCGGCCCAGACGCAGCTCCAGGCCGACCGCGTGGTGCTGCACGGCCAGGACATCCGCCCGCGCGGCCAGGAGTGCCGCTCCGGCGATGTGCTGCTGCCCGCCACCGCGCTGGTCACCCCGGCCGTGCTCGGTTTGGCCGCGGCCGCCGGATACGACGCGCTGGCCACCGTCCCGCGGCCCCGCGTCGAGATCCTCGTGCTCGGCGACGAACTGCTCACACAGGGTCTCCCCCGCGACGGGCTGATCAGGGACGCGCTCGGCCCGATGCTCGGGTTCTGGCTGCGGGCGCTCGGCGCGGAGGTCGTCGGGACCCGGCGGCTGAAGGACGACGCGGGGGCGCTGCTCCGTGCCGTCACCGGATCCTCGGCCGACCTCGTGATCACAACGGGCGGCACGGCGGCCGGACCTGTCGACCACGTCCACCCCGTGCTGCACAAGGCCGGTGCCGAGCTCTTGGTCGACGGGGTCGCCGTGCGGCCCGGGCACCCCATGCTGCTGGCGCAGATCGGGGTGGGAAAGCACCTGGTCGGACTGCCGGGCAATCCGCTCGCCGCGGTGTCCGGACTGCTCACCCTCGCCGAGCCGCTGCTGCGTGAACTCGCGCACCGGGCAAGCCCGGTGGCGTACACCGTGCCGCTGCGCAACGAGGTGCAGGGGCATCCGCACGACACCCGGCTCGTCCCGGTGGTGCACCGGTCCGAACGCGTCGTGCCGCTGCACTACAACGGGCCCGCGATGCTGCGCGGGATCGCGGCGGCCGACGGGCTGGCTGTGGTGCCGCCCGGCGGGGCACGGGCGGGCCAGGAGGTGGAGATCCTCGATCTGCCGTGGCCTCAAGCGGGCTCGGGCGAAGGGTGTTTCACGTGAAACACCACGCTCAAGCCTCCAACTCCCGTATGAACGAAGGATGTTTCACGTGAAACACTCGTCCCAGATCCTCAACTCCCGTATGCGGGAAAGGTGTTTCACGTGAAACTGCCCGGCCATGACGCGATGGCGCGGCAGGCAGGCGAGAACCTGATCACCCGGCGCGTGCAACTGCCCCGCCGGATCGTCGACCGACCGCTGCGGCAGGTCGCCAAGCGGCTCCTCATGGCACTCGCCGTGCTGATGCTGACGACCTTGATCGTCTGGATCGACCGCGAGGGCTACCACGACAACGCCAACGGCAGAGTCGACTTCCTCGATGCCGCCTACTACGCCACCGTCACGCTCTCCACAACGGGCTATGGCGACATCGTTCCGTACAGCGACAGCGCACGGCTCACCAACATCCTGCTGGTCACCCCGCTGCGTGTGCTGTTCCTGATCATCCTCGTCGGAACCACTCTCGAAGTCCTCACCGAACGGACCCGCGAGGAGTGGCGGCTCAACCGCTGGAAGGCTCAATTGCGAGACCACACCGTCGTCGTCGGCTTCGGGACGAAGGGCCGCTCCGCGATCCAGACCCTGTGCGCGACGGGCCTGAAGAAGGACCACGTCGTGGTGGTCGACCCGAGCGCGAAGGTGATCGAGACCGCCACCGCGGAGGGATTCGTCGGCATCATCGGCGATGCCACCCGCAGCGATGTGCTGCTGCGGGCCGAACTCCAAAAGGCCCGCCAGATCATCATCGCCACCCAGCGCGACGATACGGCGGTCCTGGTCGCGCTGACGGCCCGCCAGCTCAACCGGGGCGCGAAGATCGTCGCCGCGGTGCGGGAGGAGGAGAACGCGCCGCTGCTGCGCCAGTCCGGCGCGGACGCCGTCATCACCAGCGCCAGCGCGGCCGGCCGGCTGCTCGGCCTGTCGGTGCTCAGCCCGAGCGCGGGCACCGTGATGGAGGACCTGATCCAGCAGGGCAGCGGGCTCGACATGGTGGAGCGGCCCGTGAAGAAGAGCGAGGTCGGACGCGGGGTACGGGAGACCGAGGACCTGGTGGTGAGCGTGCTGCGCGGCCACCGGCTGCTGCCGTACGACGACGCCAAGGCGAGCCCGCTCCAGCTGACCGACCGACTGATCACGATCGTACGAGCCGGTGGCGCGCCCCCGGAGGGTCGGCCGGAGTAGCGTCGGGCGCATGTATGCGATCACGATTCCTGAGCCGGGCGGTCCCGAGGCGCTGGTCTGGGCCGAGGTCCCCGATCCGGTACCGGCCGAAGGTGAAGTCCTCGTCGAGGTGGCCGCCGCCGCCGTCAACCGTGCCGACGTGCTCCAGCGGCAGGGCTTCTACAACCCGCCGCCCGGCGCGTCCCCGTACCCGGGCCTGGAATGTTCCGGGCGGATCGCCGCGCTGGGTCCCGGGGTGTCGGGGTGGAGCGTCGGCGACGAGGTGTGCGCGCTGCTCAGCGGCGGCGGCTACGCCGAGAAGGTGGCGGTGCCGGCCGGGCAGCTGCTGCCCGTGCCCGAGGGCGTGGAACTGACCGCCGCGGCGGCCCTGCCCGAGGTCGTCTGCACCGTGTGGTCCAACGTGTTCATGGTGTCCCACCTGCGCCCCGGCGAGACCCTCCTGGTGCACGGCGGGGCGAGCGGGATCGGCACCATGGCGATCCAGCTCGGCAAGGCGATCGGTGCCAGGGTCGCGGTGACGGCGGGCGGACCGGACAAGCTGGCGCGCTGCGCCGAACTGGGCGCGGACATCCTGATCGACTACCGCGAACAGGACTTCGTGGACGAGGTGGTGAAGGCCACGGACGGCGCGGGTGCCGACGTCATCCTCGACATCATGGGAGCGAAGTACCTGGAGCGGAACGTGCGGGCGCTCGCCGTCAACGGCAGGCTCGCGGTGATCGGCCTCCAGGGCGGTGCCAAGGGCGAACTGAACCTGGGCGAGCTGCTCACCAAGCGGGCCGCGGTCACCGCGACCTCGCTGCGGGCCCGGCCCGCGTCGGAGAAGGCCGCGATCGTGGCGGCCGTGCGCGAGCACGTGTGGCCGTTGATCTCCAGCGGCCGGGTGCGGCCCGTGGTGGACCGGACGCTGCCGCTGGCGGACGCCGCCGAGGGCCACCGGGTGCTCGAAGCCTCCACGCACGTCGGCAAGGTCCTGCTCACGGCCGGGTGAAACACGAAGGGGGCGCCGGGAAGGCGCCCCCTCTGCCTGTTGTCGCGTACGACGCACGCTCCGTACGGCGGACCGGGTTACAGATACGGGCCCGAGCGGGCGCCCGCGTGCGGGCCGCCGTCCTCGTCGTCCTCGTGCGAGGCACCGGGCGGCAGTGCGCGGCGCATCTGCTCCAGCTGGGCGCGGGCCGCCATCTGCTGGGCGAACAGAGCCGTCTGGATCCCGTGGAAGAGGCCTTCGAGCCAGCCCACCAACTGCGCCTGTGCGATGCGGAGTTCGGCCTCGGAGGGGATCGCCTCGTCGGTGAACGGCAGGGAGAGCCGCTCCAGTTCCTCGACCAGTTCGGGAGCCAGACCGTCTTCCAGCTCCTTCACGGAGGAAGCATGGATGCCCTTCAGGCGCACACGGCTCGCCTCGTCGAGAGGAGCCGCGCGGACTTCCTCAAGAAGCTGCTTGATCATGCTGCCGATCCGCATGACTTTCGCCGGCTGTTCGACCATCTCTGTCACCGGGACCTCGCGGGACTCGTCGTCTCCACCGCCGATGGCCATACCGTCCTGGCCTACGACCAGGATGTGGGGGCTGTCCGGCGACTTTTCGTTCCTCGGCATCTCCATGCCGCCCATTCTCTCGCACACGTGCCTCACATCACGTTGTGCCCCCGGCAAGCGGTGATCCACCGCTTGCCGCACGACGATTCCGGCCCGACGAGCGATGTTTCACGTGAAACACCGGCAGGCCCCTCCCAGCGGTTACAGCCGTCGGAGCCTCAGCCCCAGAAACCCGAGGCCCAGACCCGTCAGGGCGAGGCCCGCTCCGAGGGAGAGGACGTGGTAGCGCAGATCGGACCCGCTGGTGACGGCCGGGGCCGCCTGGTGACGGTGTCCGTTCGGAGGGCGGACCGGGGCGCTCGTGGGGGCAGGCGTCGCCGGCGGCTGCGAGGGCTCCGGGGTCTCCGGGGTCTCCGGGGGCTCGGGCACCGGGGCCTGCGGCGGCATTTCCGGGACCGCCTCCTGCTGGGCCGGCCTGACCGCGTCGGGCAGTTCGGTGTCGGGCGCGTAGGGAAAGTCGTGCGGTGGCGGCACCCTGCCCGGCCGGGTGCGGCCCTCGCCCGCCCTGCTGCCCGCGAGGCGCTGCTCCCCGGAGGCGGCCGGTGGCGAAGGCTGTGCGCTGGGCGAGGAGTTCGGCGAGCGCGAGGGAACGGCCGTCGCGGGCGGGCTGGGTGTCGGGGTGTCGTCCGCGGCCGCGTACGGGAGGGGAGTCAGGAGCAGCACGCCCGTCAGCGTCGCGGCGGCGCCGAGTGGCCGGAGCCCTGGAGCCATGGGGGCCCCTTCCCGTACGGACGTGCACGATCGCCTGGGCTGACCGGATCAGCGTCACACGGGGCGAGTTGCGCGGCATCCCGGGAGACCCCGGCGTGCGCCGAACGGGAGGCTCCCCCGGCCGCAGCGTCCGCCTGCACGCAAGGCCCGGCACCAGGGCGGATGCCTCGGTGCCGGGCCTTGCGTGAGCGAGCGGTGCGCGGTTACTGAGCCGGTGCGTTGCCCGACGAGATCTGCAGTGTGAACTCCGCGTTCTTCTTGTCCACGTCGACGCCGGCCGCGGGGAACTGACTGACCACCACGTCCTGGCCGAACTGGCCGTTGTCGACGGTCTCGGTGTTGACCTTCCAGCCCGCGGCCTGGATGCAGGACTTCGCCGACAGGATGTCCTTGTACGTGAAGTCGGGCGCCTGCACCTTGCCCGGGTCCAGCGTGGAGGTCTGCGGCGAGGTGCACTTGCCGGTGTCCATCTTGCGATCGCGCTCCGGGCCCTTGTGGCCGGCGGCCGGCGCCGAACTGCTGGACTTGGCGTTGCCGCCGGAGCCGCCCGAGTCGTTGTTGTTCAGCAGCACCGCCGTGACCAGGCCGCCGACCGCGAGGAGGGCCACCGCGACCGAGCCCACGATCACCGAGGTGTTCCGCTTCGAACCGCCGGAGGCGGCCGGAGGCGTCTGGGCCGGGGAGATCGTGTACGGCGGCGGGGTCTGAGCCGCCATCGGCGCGGGCTGCTGCGCCGCCTGCGGGTATCCGTAGGCGGGCTGCGGCTGCGGGGTGGCCGGCGCGGGCGTGGGCGGACCGTAGGGGCCCGGCTGGTACGGCGTCTGCACATTGCCCTGGAGGCCGGGTGCGGCCTGCGGGTCGAGCGGCGGGAAGACCGTCGCGCCGACGCCCGCACCGCTGGAGAGCGGGGCTCCGCCGGTGATGACCGGGGCCGCCCCCATCTGGCCGGAGGAGGCGATCCGCAGGATCTCGTCGTGCATGGCCTGGGCGCTGGGGAAGCGCTCGTTCGGGTTCTTCTTCAGGGCGCGGGCGACCAGCGCGTCCATGGCCGGGGTGATCGACCGGTTGACCGCGGAGGGCGCGACCGGCTCCTCCTGGACATGTGCGTACGCGATCGCCAGCGGCGAGTCCGCGTCGAAGGGGATGCGCCCGGTCAGCAGCTGGAAGAGCATGATGCCGACCGAGTACAGGTCGGAGCGGGCGTCCACACCGCGGCCGAGCGCCTGCTCGGGGGAGAGGTACTGGGGCGTGCCGACGACCATGCCGGTCTGGGTCATGGAGGTGACGCCGGACTGCATGGCGCGGGCGATGCCGAAGTCCATCACCTTGACCATGCCGCGCTTGGTCATCATCACGTTGCCCGGCTTGATGTCCCGGTGGACCAGCCCCATCTCGTGGCTGACCTCAAGCGCGGCCAGCACGTCGGCGGTCACCTTGAGGGCCTTGTCGGCGGGCATCGCACCGTACTGCTGGATGTCCCGGTGCAGCGTCGAGCCGAGCGGCTCGCCCTCCACGTACTCCATGACGATGTACGGCATCACGCCGTCGCCGCCCTCGGCGGAGCCATTGAAGGTCACCGTGTCCTCGCCGGTGTCGAAGACCGAGACGATGTTGGTGTGCTGGAGCTTGGCGACGGCCTGCGCCTCGCGGCGGAACCGCTCGCGGAACGACTGTTCCCGGCCGAGCTCGGTGTGCAGCGTCTTGATGGCGACCTGGCGGTCCAGGGCGGAGTCGTACGCGAGGTACACCGACGCCATTCCGCCTTCGCCGAGGAGGTCGCGCAGCTGGTAGCGCCCGCCCGCGATCGAACCGCCCGCATAGCGGCCGTGTGCGCCGTCCTGGCTCATGACTGTGCATCCCCCTTGGCGCGGTGGCCAGTGCTGATCCTCGATTTTTCAGGCCAAGTCTGCCTGAGGGGTCGGTCACGTCAAGCCGGGTGCCCGTTCCGTGACCGTACGCACTGGAAGAGTCTCGCAAGCGTTACCGGAACGGCATCGAATGCGTACCGGATTTGCATGGGTACACGTGGAACCGATTTGATGGCCGGTCCATCCCGGACCGGCGCCCGGCGCGAACGCTGTAGCGTGCACTACTGCACAACCAGCGGAAGAGCACGACGGAAGACCGTAAGGAACGACCGCGGACGCGGCCAGATACGACGGCGAGGACTGATGGCACCCGAACCCGACGGAAACGGCGCCGGGATGGCCGATGCGCAGGACCACGAGTCGTGGGTCGGCGGTCTCGTCGGCGACGGCCGCTACCGTCTCACCCACCGGCTGGGACGCGGCGGCATGGCGGAGGTGTTCGCCGCCGAGGACGTGCGCCTGGGCCGGACCGTGGCCGTGAAGCTGCTCCGCGCCGATCTCGCCGAGGACCCGGTGTCCAAGGCGCGCTTCACGCGTGAAGCACAGTCCGTGGCCGGACTCAACCACCACGCGGTGGTGGCGGTGTACGACTCCGGTGAGGATTACGTGGGCGGCCAGACCGTCCCGTACATCGTGATGGAGCTGGTCGAGGGCCGCACCATCCGCGACCTCCTGGTCGACGCGGACGCCCCGCCGCCGGAGCAGGCACTGATCATCGTGTCCGGGGTGCTCGAGGCGCTCGCGTACTCGCACCAGCACGGCATCGTGCACCGCGACATCAAGCCCGCGAACGTGATCATCACCGACACCGGCGCGGTCAAGGTGATGGATTTCGGCATCGCGCGGGCCCTGCACGGCGCCCAGTCGACGATGACCCAGACCGGCATGGTCATGGGCACGCCGCAGTACCTCTCGCCCGAGCAGGCGCTCGGCAAGGCCGTCGACCACCGCTCCGACCTGTACGCCACCGGCTGTCTGCTGTACGAACTCCTCGCGCTGCGGCCCCCGTTCATCGGCGAGACCCCCCTGAGCGTGGTGTACCAGCACGTCCAGGACATGCCGGTGCCGCCGTCGCAGGTGGCCCATGTCGCGCCGCCGGAACTCGACGGCCTCGTCATGCGTTCTCTCGCCAAGGACCCGGACGACCGTTTCCAGTCCGCCGAGGAGATGCGCGGCCTGGTCCAGTACGGACTGCAGATGCTCCAGGCGCAGGGCGGCCACACCGGCACCTGGAACACCGGCCCGGTCGAGCTGATGCACGAGGGCGCCCACACCCCCGCGATGGGCACCACCGGCGCGACCACCGCCATGGGTCACCCGGTGCACGGGGAGACCTCGCAGTTCCGCGGTCCGATGCTGCCGCCGATGAACCCGGACGACGGCGGCTACGACGGCTACGGCCACGGCGGCCGGAAGCAGGGCGGCCGGGGCAAGATGCTGCTCTTCGTGGTGCTCGCCATCGTCGCGATCGCCGCGGGGGTCGCCTTCGCGCTGAACGCCGCGAAGAGTTCGGGCGGCGGCTCGGGCGGTGCGCCCTCGAACTCGCCGAAGGCTCCGCCGTCGGTCTCCCAGTCGGACACCCCGTCGACCCCGGACACCCCGGGCGCCAGCCAGGGCCAGTCGTACGGCAGCAGCACGAGCGGCGGCAACGAGTCGCCCTCGCAGCACCGCTCGCGCCAGTCCTCGCCGTCGCCGAGCAAGTCGCACCCCTCGCACACCCCGGGCACCAGCCAGGGCACGACGTCCGGCACCAGCGACGGCGGTACGGGCACCCAGGGCACCACCTCGGGTACGGACCAGGGCACCAGCCAGGGCACGACCTCGGGTACGGACCAGGGCACCAGCCAGGGCACGACCACCGGCACGACCACGGGCACCAGCCAGGGCACGACCACCGGCACCAGCCAGGGCACCAGCAAGGGCACGACCACGGGTACCTCCTCCGGGCCCGGCGGAGGTACCCCGAGCCCCGGGCACTGACCGGAATCCCCGGGCACTGACCGCACGGTCGCCTCAGCCCGCGAAGGCCTCGCACACCGCCTCGTACTCGCGGGTCCACCAGACCGCCAGGGCCGACGCCGCAGGAAACTGCGGGTCGGCCCTTCGGTCGTGCAGCTGGTAGCGCCAGCGCAGGATCCAGAAGTCGTTGAGCCGCTCCCACCACACCCGGTGCACGGCGGCCGCCAGTTCCTCGGCGTCGGCCCCGGTGGCCCGCCGGTAGGCCCGTGCGTACGCCCGTACCTTCGCCAGCGCCAGCTCGCCCGACGGGCGGACGAAGAAGATCGCCGCGGCCCGGACCGCCTCCTCGGCGCGCGGCTGCACGCCGAGCCGGTCCCAGTCGACGATCGCGGCGGGTTCGGCGGAGCGGCCCTCGCCCCGGTAGAGCAGGTTCAGCGGATGGAAGTCGCCGTGCACCCAGGCGCCGGTGGCGGGGGCCGCGGGGCGGCGGTGGGCGTGCTGGCCGAGCAGCACCCGCCGCTCCAGGAGCCGGTGCTCGGCCAGTTCGTCGAAGGCGTCCCGGGGCCGGTGCCTGCGGGCCCGCGCCACCAGGTCGTCGATGAGCGCGAGGGTGTCCGCGGGATCGGCGCTGCCGTGCTCGGCCTGCGGCACGTCGGGCTCCATGACCTGGGCCAGGCAGGTGTGGACGAGCCCGAGCAGTGCGCCGAGCCGGCGGGACTCGACGGCGGAGAGCTGGGCGCCGTCGCGGTGTCTGCCGTGCACCCAGGGGTGCAGGGCGTAGCAGTGGCCGCCGATCACCGCGACGGTGTCGCCGTCGGCGTCCGGTACGGGCGGGGCGACCGGTACGCCGAGGGCCTGGAGGCGTTCGGTGGCCCGGTGCTGGCGGGCGATGGCCTCGTGGTCGCCGTCCAGGTGGTGCTTGAGGAAGTACTCGCCGCGGGTGGTGGCGAGCCGGTAGCCGCGGTTCAGCAGGCCCTGGGCGACGCGTTCGCAGGAGAGCGGCTCACCGGGGGACTCGTAGCGGCGCAGCAGGGCGCCCACGGGTGGGGTTGCAGATGAGCGCGGCACTCGTCAGATGTTAGATCACGCAACGTGCTGGAGTTGTCGCTCTTTGGAGTAGTCGAGCGAATGGACCGTTACGAACTGGGGTTCGATGCGCATGTACACGGGGTCGAAGGGCTCCCCGTCCACCTCGCGGGGCGGCGGCCCGAAGAGCTCCAGCTCGCCGGTGGTCGGCTCGAAGCGCTCGGAGGTGCCGGTGAACTGCACCGACCACACCCGCTCCCGGTCCGAGCCGAGGTTGTCCGCGCCGTAGGCGACCACGCTGCCGAGGCAGGCGTGGTGGTAGCCGAGCCCCGCGTGCAGGCGCAGCAGCACGCGGCCGTCGACCACGATGTGGCGGGCCGGGGCGACGAACGGCAGAGCGCGCATGCTGGTCGCCACGCGGCCGTACGGGACGCGGCCGAGCAGTTCGATCGCGCGCGCTTCCTCGGAGGACATGCCCCCACTCTGCGCGGCGCCGCGGGATGCGGAAAGAGCCCGGGGCCCCTTGCGGGCGGGGACATAGGTCCCGAATGCGCAGGGGGCCGGGCATCAGGCCCGGGGAGTCGGGCTCAGTGCTGCTTCTCCGCCTGGATCCGAGCCACGTACGCGGCGGCCTGGGAGCGGCGTTCCATGCCCAGCTTGGACAGCAGCGAGGAGACGTAGTTCTTGATCGTCTTCTCCGCCAGGTGCAGGCGCTCGCCGATGACGCGGTTCGTGAGGCCCTCGCCGATCAGGTCGAGGATCTTGCGCTCCTGCTCGGTGAGGTTGGCGAGGCGGTCGTCGCCCTTGCTCTTGCCGCCGTCGCGCAGCCGCTCCAGGACGCGCGCGGTGGCCACCGGGTCGAGCAGCGACTTGCCGGCCGCCACGTCACGTACGGCGGTCAGCAGCTCGCTCCCGCGGATCGCCTTCAGGACGTATCCGGAGGCGCCGGCCATGATCGCGTCGAAGAGGGCCTCGTCGTCCGCGAACGAGGTGAGCATCAGGCATTTGATGTCCTCGTTCTGCGAACGGATCTCGCGGCAGACCTCGACTCCGCTGCCGTCCGGCAGCCGCACGTCGAGGATGGCGACATCGGGGCGGGTCGCGGGAATCCTGACCAGGGCGTCCGCCGCCGTGCCGGCTTCGCCGACCACTTCGATGTCGTCCTCGACGGACAGCATTTCGTGGACGCCTCGGCGGACCACCTCGTGGTCGTCGAGCAGGAATACGGTGATTTTGCCTGGTTCGCGCACGGAATCAGTCTCACACATTCGTCCGAAGCGCGCCGGAGAGTGCCATAAGTGACCCCTTCCCGAGTACTGCGTGACCGGGATAACGTGCCGTTGTTCCGGCGGCCTGCGAGGCTGTGACCAGGGGCTGTTCCCGGCTTTCTCGATTTACTTGGAAATCCAAGCAAAATCGCAGGTCAAGTGGGGTTTCGCAGTAATGCGCAGCACTGGGTAACGTGCCTTTTGCAGGGCGCTCGCCGGGGCACCTGTCACGCCTGATTTCCCGGTTGAGCGCGCACACCCCGTGCACTTGACGGACAGGCGAGCCTCTCCCGGGCCCTGACGGGCCGGGGGGACCCCCAGGCTTACCGGCGAACCCGGAAGCCGGACAGACGGAGGAGCACGCACGTGACCGTGGAGAGCACTGCCGCGCGCAAACCGCGCCGCAGCAGCAAGCGCACCGCCGGCGCCGGCGCAAGGAAAGCGGGCGCCGACCCCGAGCTCGTACAGCTGCTGACGCCCGAGGGCGAGCGGGTCGAGCACCCTGATTACGACGTCGATCTGAGCCCCGAAGAGCTGCGCGGCCTCTACCGCGACATGGTGCTGACCCGGCGCTTCGACGCCGAGGCCACCGCCCTCCAGCGGCAGGGCGAGCTGGGCCTGTGGGCCTCGCTGCTCGGCCAGGAGGCCGCCCAGATCGGCTCCGGCCGCGCGCTGCGGGACGACGACTACGTCTTCCCGACCTACCGCGAGCACGGCGTCGCCTGGTGCCGGGGCGTCGACCCGACGAACCTGCTCGGCATGTTCCGCGGTGTGAACCACGGTGGCTGGGACCCCAACAGCAACAACTTCCACCTGTACACGATCGTCATCGGCTCGCAGACGCTGCACGCGACCGGATACGCGATGGGTGTCGCCAAGGACGGCGCGGACAGCGCGGTCGTCGCCTACTTCGGCGACGGTGCCTCCAGCCAGGGCGACGTCGCGGAGGCCTTCACGTTCTCCGCGGTCTACAACGCCCCGGTGGTGTTCTTCTGCCAGAACAACCAGTGGGCGATCTCCGAGCCCACCGAGAAGCAGATGCGCGTCCCGCTGTACCAGCGCGCGCAGGGCTTCGGCTTCCCCGGCGTCCGCGTCGACGGCAACGACGTGCTGGCCTGTCTGGCCGTGACGAAGGCGGCCCTGGAGCGCGCCCGGCGCGGCGAAGGACCCACCCTGGTCGAGGCGTTCACGTACCGCATGGGCGCGCACACCACCTCCGACGACCCGACGAAGTACCGGGCCGACGAGGAGCGCGAGGCCTGGGAGGCCAAGGACCCGATCCTGCGCCTGCGCACCTACCTGGAGAACGCCGGCCACGCGGACGCCGCGTTCTTCGAGGAGCTGGAGAGCGAGTCCGAGACGCTGGGCAAGCGGGTGCGCGAGGCGGTCCGTGCCATGCCCGACCCCGAGCCCATGGCGATCTTCGACAACATCTACGCCGACGGCCACGCGCTGGTCGACGAGGAGCGCGCCCAGTTCGCCGCCTACCAGGCGTCGTTCGCGGACGGGGAGGGCAACTAGCCATGACCGTACAGAAGCTGCCGATCGCCAAGGCGATCAACGAGTCGCTGCGCAAGGCGATGGAGACCGACCCCAAGGTCCTGGTCATGGGCGAGGACGTCGGCAAGCTCGGCGGTGTCTTCCGGGTCACCGACGGCCTGTTCAAGGACTTCGGCGAGGACCGGGTGATCGACACCCCGCTCGCCGAGTCCGGCATCGTCGGCACCGCGATCGGCCTGGCCCTGCGCGGCTACCGGCCCGTCGTGGAGATCCAGTTCGACGGTTTCGTCTTCCCCGCCTACGACCAGATCGTCACCCAGCTCGCGAAGATGCACGCCCGCGCGCTCGGCAAGATCAAGCTGCCGGTCGTCGTCCGCATCCCGTACGGCGGCGGCATCGGCGCGGTCGAGCACCACAGCGAGTCCCCCGAGGCGCTGTTCGCGCACGTGGCGGGCCTGAAGGTGGTCAGCCCGTCGAACGCGTCCGACGCGTACTGGATGATGCAGCAGGCCATCCAGTGCAACGACCCGGTGATCTTCTTCGAGCCGAAGCGGCGCTACTGGGACAAGGGCGAGGTCGACACGGACGCCATCCCGGGTCCGCTGCACAAGGCCCGTACGGTGCGCGCCGGTTCGGACCTCACGCTGGTGGCGTACGGCCCGATGGTGAAGGTGTGCCTGGAAGCGGCCGCCGCCGCCCAGGAGGAGGGCAAGTCGGTCGAGGTCGTGGACCTGCGCTCGATGTCCCCGATCGACTTCGACACGGTCCAGGCCTCGGTGGAGCGGACCGGCCGCCTTGTCGTCGTCCACGAGGCGCCGGTCTTCTACGGCGCCGGCGCGGAGATCGCCGCCCGGATCACCGAGCGCTGCTTCTACCACCTGGAGGCCCCGGTACTCAGGGTCGGCGGCTACCACGCCCCGTACCCGCCGGCCCGCCTGGAGGAGGAGTATCTGCCGGGCCTGGACCGGGTGCTCGACGCCGTCGACCGCTCGCTGGCGTACTGAGGAATCGTGACGACAATGACTGAGAACGCTGCCCGCTACCGCGAGTTCAAGATGCCGGACGTCGGCGAGGGACTCACCGAGGCGGAGATCCTGAAGTGGTACGTCAAGCCCGGTGACACGGTGACCGACGGCCAGGTGGTGTGCGAGGTCGAGACCGCGAAGGCGGCCGTCGAACTCCCCATCCCCTACGACGGCGTGGTGCAGAAGCTGCACTTCGAAGAGGGCGTGACGGTGGACGTCGGCACGGCCATCATCACCGTCGACGTGGCCCCGGACAGCGGGTACGCCCCGTTCGCCGAGGCCGCGGAAGCAGCCGAGGCGGTCGTGGTCGCCGAAGCCGCCGAGGACGACGCGCCCAAGGGCCGTCAGCCCGTCCTGGTCGGCTACGGGGTCTCCGAGGCCTCGACCAAGCGCCGCCCCCGCAAGGGGACTTCGGTTCCGGAGCAGGCCCCGGCCGAAGCCCTGCGGGCCGTGCAGACCGAGCTGAACGGCCGGGTCGCCGCCCCGGCCCGCCCGCTCGCCAAGCCCCCGGTCCGCAAGCTCGCCAAGGACCTCGGCGTCGACCTCGCCAGCGTGGTGCCGACCGGCCCCGACGGCGTCGTCACCCGTGAGGACGTGCACGCGGCGGCGGCACCGGTCGCCGAACCGGCCGCTGTTTCACGTGAAACAACTCCCGTGCCGGCCCCGGCCGTTCAGGCGGAGGGTGCCCGCGAGACCCGGATCCCGGTCAAGGGCGTACGCAAGGCGACCGCGCAGGCCATGATCGGCTCGGCGTTCACGGCGCCGCACGTCACGGAGTTCGTGACGGTGGACGTGACCCGCACGATGAAGCTGGTCGAGGAGCTGAAGTCCGACAAGGACATGGCGGGCCTCAGGGTCAACCCGCTGCTCCTGATCGCGAAGGCGCTGCTGGTCGCGATCAAGCGGAACCCGGACATCAGCGCGGCCTGGGACGAGGCGAACCAGGAGATCGTCCTCAAGCACTATGTGAACCTGGGCATCGCGGCGGCCACCCCGCGCGGTCTGATCGTCCCGAACATCAAGGACGCCCACACCAAGACGCTGCCGCAACTGGCCGAGTCGCTCGGCGAGTTGGTGTCCACGGCCCGCGAGGGCAAGACGTCGCCCGCGGCGATGTCGGGCGGCACGGTGACCATCACCAACGTCGGCGTGTTCGGCGTGGACACCGGCACTCCGATCCTGAACCCGGGCGAGTCCGCGATCCTCGCGGTCGGTGCGATCAAGCTCCAGCCGTGGGTCCACAAGGGCAAGGTCAAGCCCCGCCAGGTCACCACGCTCGCGCTCTCCTTCGACCACCGCCTGGTCGACGGCGAGCTCGGCTCGAAGGTGCTCGCCGATGTGGCGGCGGTCCTGGAGCAGCCGAAGCGCCTCATCACCTGGGGCTGACCGCCCCCGGCAACACGGCTGCCCGGCACGGAAGTCGGCCCCGCTGCCCCCGATGCGTATCCGTACGCGCCGGGGGCAGCGGTGTGCCCGGCCGGGCCCGGCTGGACAGGGCCGGGGGGCGGGCGGAAAGTGGGATGAGGGTCGGCGCGGGCTGCCCGCCCGGTGGTCCGGGCAGACAGAGGCATGATCCTGCCCTCAGGCCGCCCCGTTCCAGGGAGTCGTCCATGCCGACCTACGCCGCTTCCCGCCGCCGGACCGCCCGCCCGTTGCCCGGCCGCCGCCGCTCAACGGGCGTGCCGGGTTATGCCGCTTCCCCCTGCCGGACCGCCCGCCCGTCCCCCGCCCGCCGCCGCTCAATGGGCTTCGCGCGGTACTCGATTCGAGCCGCCGTCGCCACCGCCGCCGTGGCCGGCGCCCTCCTCACCCCGGCCGCGGCCTTCGCCGCCGGGCCCACCGCGCCGACCGCCGGGGGCGCCGCCAAGGGCTGCACGGTCACCCGGGACGCCTCCATCGGGGCCGGTACCGACGCGGTGCTGACCCTGGGTCCCAACGGCCCGGCGGTCACGTTCAAGGACGGCCCCGGCAACCCGGTCCCCAGCCTCGGCAAGCTCGACCGCAACCACCCCAAGCTGCCCGCCTCGGCCGGTATCTACGCCGAGATCCTCCACCCGTACTCCACCGCCCCGCAGCTCAAGACCAAGGTCGAGGGCGGCCCCCGCGCCCCGTACGCGATCCAGGACTTCCCCAAGCTCCCCAAGGGCTGCAAGCCGGCACCGGCCGTGAACTCCACCACGCCCGCAAGGTGACTACGTAGCAGGTCCCTGTCCCGCGATCCGGACGCGGCTTCCTGATGCACCTCTGTTGTATCTATCCTGTGCGCATGCCTCCCGCCCCGGCCCCCGCCACCAAGCAGCCCCCCGCCGCCGACCGCGTATACATGCACGTCAAGCAGGCGGTACTCGACCGCCGCTACGAAGGCGGCACGCTGCTCACCGAAGGGGAGCTGGCCGAGGCCGTCGGGGTTTCGCGGACGCCCGTGCGTGAAGCGCTGCTCAAACTCGAAGTGGAAGGGCTGCTCAAGCTCTACCCGAAGAAGGGCGCCCTGGTGCTCGCCGTCTCCGCGCAGGAGACCGCCGACGTGGTCGAAACCCGGCTGCTCGTCGAGGAGTTCGCGGTGCGCAGGGCCGTACCGGCGCCGGAGCGCCTCGTGGTGCGGCTCCAGGAACTGCTCGCCGAGCAGAAGGCGCACGCCGCCGCCGGCGACCTGGCGGCCGTCGCCGTCTCCGACCGCTGCTTCCACGCCGAGATCGTGCAGAGCGCCGGGAACGAGATCCTGGCCCGGCTCTACGACCAGATGCGCGACCGGCAGCTGCGGATGGGCGTCGCCGTCATGCACGCCCAGCCCGACCGCGTCGCCAAGAACATCGCCGAGCACGAGGAGATGCTGGCCGCGATCCGCGACGGCGACGGCGAGCGGGCCGCGCAGTGCGTGCGCCAGCACCTCAGCTGGGTCAAGGTCCTGGTCAGGGGGGACGACCGATGAGCTCCGCCGCACTGGAGACCCGGGATCCGGTCGGCGGGCGCCGGGCCCTGTTCGTGTGGGGCATAGGCGTCGGCGTCTACTTCGTCGCCGTCATCTTCCGCACCTCGCTCGGCGTCGCCGGGCTCGACGCCGCCGACCGCTTCCACGTCAACGCCTCGGCGCTGTCCACCTTCTCCATACTCCAACTGCTCGTGTACGCCGGGATGCAGATACCCGTCGGCCTCATGGTCGACCGGCTCGGCACCAAGAAGGTCCTGGTGCTCGGGACCGTCCTGTTCACCGTCGGACAGCTCGGCTTCGCCCTGTCACCCTCGTACGCCACCGCGCTCGGCTCCCGCGCGCTGCTCGGCTGCGGGGACGCGATGACCTTCATCAGCGTGCTGCGGCTCGGCTCGCGCTGGTTCCCCGCCAAGCACGGGCCGATGATCGGGCAGGTCGCCGCGCTGTTCGGGATGGCCGGGAACCTGGTGTCCACCATCATCATCGCCCGCGCGCTGCACGGCATCGGCTGGACCCAGACCTTCGCGGGCAGCTCGCTCGCAGGGGTCGTCGTCCTCGTACTCCTGCTGCTCTTCCTGCGCGACCACCCCGAGGGCCATGAGCCGCCGCCCGCGCACCACGCCGGTGCCGCGTTCGTACGCCGCCAGATCGCCGCGTCGTGGCGCGAACCCGGCACCCGGCTCGGGATGTGGGTGCACTTCACGACGCAGTTCCCCGCGATGGTGTTCCTGCTGCTGTGGGGGATGCCGTTCCTCGTCGAGGCGCAGGGCCTCAGCCGGGGCACGGCGGGCACCCTGCTGACGCTCGTGGTGCTCTCCAACATGGTCGTGGGCCTGGTGTACGGGCAGCTCATCGCCCGCCACCATGCGGCCAGGCTGCCGCTGGTGCTCGGCACCGTGGGGGCGACCGCGCTCATGTGGGCCGCCACCATCGCCTACCCCTCGGCGCACGCGCCGATGTGGCTGCTCGTCACACTGTGCCTGGTGCTCGGGGCGTGCGGGCCCGCCTCGATGATCGGCTTCGACTTCTCGCGCCCCGCCAACCCGCCGGAACGCCAGGGCACCGCGTCCGGCATCACCAACATGGGCGGCTTCGTCGCCTCCATGACGACGCTGCTCGCGGTGGGGGTGCTCCTTGACGCGACCGGTGACAACTACCGCGTCGCGTTCTCGTCGGTGTTCTTCCTGGAGGCGCTGGGCCTCGCCCAGATCCTGCGGCTGCGCGCGCGGGCGGTCAGCCGGGAACGGCTTGTGGCCAGCAGGGTGGAGGCGGTTCACGTCCCCGTGTAGTGAGGGTGGCCCACCCCGCGGCCCGGGCACCGGGGGCGCTGCCCCCGGACCCCCCACCTCAATCTCCCCCAGGGCCTTAAAGGCCAGAGGGACCCCCACGAGCCGCTTGAAGTTTTGCCAGCCAGTACGCCGGAGGGCTACGGCGTGACCGCGAACTCTCGCAGGATGGCCTCGGCCAGGGCCTGGTCGCCCTCTGACTTGATGCGGTCCGCGACCGCGTGCGGGCGGACCCGGCCGCAGGCCAGGCGGAGGAAGGTCTCCCAGTCCATGGCCAGGGTGACCAGCGGGCCCAGCGAGGGCGCGCCGTCGATGGTGCCGTGGCCGTCCGCGTCCACCCGTACCGTACGCAGGAACTCCAGCGGGCCGTGGATGTCGAAGACCACCGCCGAGCCGGCCGGGGCGCCCGCGTCCTTCGCGACCACCCGGGGCAGCGTGTGCAGCAGGATGTCGCGGGCCACGTACGCGCCCGGAGAGTCCAGGTTCCCCGGCTTGTTGAGGGCCCAGCGCAGATCCTGCTCGTGCACCCACACATCGAACGCCCGCATCCGCAGCGCGAGTTCCAGGGTCATCTCGGCGCCGAGGGGGGCGCGCACCTTGGTGTCCGGGTCCCGGTTCTCGTTGCGCAGCTGCCGGGCCCGGCGAATGATCGTGTACTCCAGCTCGGAGGTCATCTCCGGCGCCGTATGGTGCCGGCGCACATCGACCTGCATCTCCATGTAGCGCTCAAGCTCGGTCTGCACATGGAAGAGGTCGCGCGGCAGGGTGTGGATCGGCCTCGGATCGCCCAGTTGCTCACACTCCACGCCGATGACGTGCGACACGATGTCGCGCACCGACCAGTTGGGGCACGGCGTCGCGCGGTTCCACTCGCCCTCGACGAGCGGCTGCACCAGCTCCGATATCGCCTCGATGGAGTGGGTCCAGGCATCGGCGTAGGTCTGAAGGCTGGGATGGACGGTCACGGGACCCCTCGGCGGTTCTTATGTACGCGGGCTGGACTGCGGGACTGCGTGGGAGGCTTGATGGCTAAGTTACGCTGCTCGCAGGCACCCCGGCAGTGCTTTCTCGTGACGATCGTAGGCTGTTTCCAATAGTGCTGACGGCTCGACGGCCAGGACGGTGGTACTGTGCGCGCCTCGCTCATTCAGATCGACGTAAACCCGGAAGAGCCGGTCAATTCCCGCCGCCGGCGCGTCGGTTCGCTGGTTCGGGAGCAGCGGGGCAGCGATCTGGTGGTCCTCCCCGAGCTGTGGACGGTCGGGGCCTTCGCGTACGAACTCTTCGCGGACGAGGCGGAGAAGCTCGACGGGCCGACGGTCCAGGAGATGTCACAGGCGGCCCGGGACGCCGGGATCTGGCTGCATGCCGGGTCCGTTCCCGAGCGGGGTGACGACGGGGCGCTCTACAACACCTCCCTCGTCTTCTCGCCCGACGGCACGCTGGCGCACACCTACCGGAAGATCCACCGCTTCGGCTTCGACAAGGGCGAGGCGGTGCTGATGGGCGCGGGCGAACACCTCGTCACCGCCGCCCTTCCGGACCTCACCCTGGGCCTGGCCACCTGCTACGACCTGCGCTTCCCCGAACTGTTCCGGGGCCTGGTCGACGCGGGCGCCCACGCCTTCGTGATCCCGGCCGGCTGGCCCGAGCGGCGCCGCGCCCACTGGACGCTGCTCGCGCGGGCCCGCGCGGTCGAGAACCAGGCGTACGTCCTGGCCTGCGGCACCGCGGGTACCCACGCCGGTGTGGAGCAGGCCGGCCACAGCATCGTGGTCGACCCCTGGGGCGAGGTCCTCGTGGAAGCGGGCTCCGGTGAGGAGACCCTGACGGTGGACCTGGACCCGGCGAAGGTCACCACCACACGGGAGGCGTTCCCGGCGCTGAAGGACAGGGTGCTCTAGCGCTCCGCTGGGGGGGATTTCGACTGCGGGCCGGCGTGGGTTGGTCGCGCAGTTCCCCGCGCCCCTTCAGGGCACGGACCGTACCCGGACCTGCACAAGAGCCCTCAGTCGTCGTGGCCGGGCTCCTTCTCGTCCATGCGGATCACGCAGATCACCACCGCGATGATCAGT
This sequence comes from Streptomyces sp. NPDC050485, assembly GCF_044458185.1. Classification (NCBI taxonomy): domain Bacteria; kingdom Bacillati; phylum Actinomycetota; class Actinomycetes; order Kitasatosporales; family Streptomycetaceae; genus Streptomyces; species Streptomyces sp. NPDC050485. The sequence continues at coordinate 391,074 of NZ_JBITHR010000002.1, forward strand.
GCCGCGTCCGCGTCCTCCCGTACGACGTTCACCGCGTACGTCTCCCGCATCCGGAACCACTTGCGCGAGACGTGCGCGAGCAGCTCTCCGTCGTACTCGACGGTGAACTCGCGGTCCAGGATCTTGCCGGTGACATCGAGCTCGGTGCCCTCGACCAGGCTGACCCGGTAGTGGTTGCGCAGCAGCGAGAGCCGCTTGCGGCGGACGGTGGCGAGGGTCTGGTCGTCCCGCTCGATGGTCATCGCGTCGCGCAGACTGAACATCTTCTCCCGCAGCGTGATCAGCACTCGCCCGGAGGGGTCCTTCAGCTCCAGGGTGTCGCGCAGCCGCAGCGCCTTGCCGTCGGCGAGGAAGGCGTGGCGGCCGTCCTCGGTGTCGATCCAGTAGTCGTCACCGATGGCGAAGATCTTGTCGCGCACGAGGTATTTCATGCATCCAACCCTGCCCGCCCCGGAGCCCCGCCGAACTGCGTCACAAGCTGTTCATACCGGGATGGCAAGCTTGAACCATGAACGATGCCGCCCCGGCGCCCACCCCCGCGCCCGCCCCCCGCCGCACCCGTGTCCGTGCCCCTGAGCTGATCGGCAAGGGCGGTTGGCTGAATACGGGTGGGAAGGACCTGGGCCTCGCCGACCTGCGAGGTAAGTGCGTTGTTGTTGATTTTTGGACCTTCTGCTGCATTAACTGCCTCCACGTCCTCGACGAGCTGCGCGAGCTGGAGGAGAAGCACCGGGACACCGTGGTCATCGTCGGGGTGCACTCGCCGAAGTTCGTGCACGAGGCCGAGCACCGGGCCGTTGTCGACGCGGTGGAGCGGTACGGGGTGGAGCACCCCGTCCTTGACGATCCCGAGCTCGCGACGTGGAAGCAGTACGCCGTGCGGGCCTGGCCCACGCTCGTGGTGATCGACCCCGAGGGGTACATCGTCGCCCAGCACGCCGGCGAGGGGCATGCTCACGCTATTGAGCGCCTGGTGGCGGAGCTGGAGGCCGAGCACGGGGCGAAGGGGACGCTGCGGCGCGGGGACGGGCCCTATGTGCCGCCGGAGCCGGTCGCCACGGATCTGCGCTTCCCCGGGAAGGCGCTCGTGCTGCCCGGCAGCGGGAACTTCCTGGTGTCCGACACCACCCGCCACGAGCTGGTCGAGCTGGCCCCTGACGGGGAGAGCGTCGTACGGCGGATCGGCGGGGACGGGCAGTTCAAGGAGCCGCAGGGGCTCGCGCTGCTGCCGGACGGGAAGGTCGTCGTCGCCGACACCGTGCACCACGCGCTGCGGGTCTTCGACCCGGCGACCGGGGACATCGAGCTGGTCGCGGGCACCGGCAGGCAGTGGTGGCAGGGGCAGCCGACCTCCGGGCCCGCGCTCGAAGTGGACCTGTCCTCGCCGTGGGACGTGGCCTGGTGGCGGGGCAAGGTGTGGATCGCCATGGCGGGCGTGCACCAGCTGTGGACGTACGACCCGGAGACGAAGACCGTCGAGGTCGCGGCCGGGACCACCAACGAGGGTCTGGTCGACGGGCCCGGCGCCGAGGCCTGGTTCGCGCAGCCGTCCGGGCTCGCGGCCGCCGAGGACCGGCTCTGGGTCGCCGACTCGGAGACCTCCGCGCTGCGCTACGTCGACACCGACGGCGCGGTGCACACCGCCGTCGGCACCGGGCTCTTCGACTTCGGGCACCGGGACGGAGCGGCGGAACAGGCCCTGCTTCAGCACCCGTTGGGCGTCACCGCCCTGCCCGACGGCTCGGTCGCGGTGGCGGACACGTACAACCACGCGCTGCGCCGCTACGACCCGGCCAGTGGTGAAGTGACCACACTGGCAACGGACTTGAGGGAGCCGAGCGGCGCGGTCCTGGTCGGGGACGACATCGTGGTCGTCGAGTCGGCCCGGCACCGGCTGACCCGGCTGCGGCTGCCCGAAGAGGCGGTGCGGGTCGAGGCCGTGGCCCACCGCACCCAGCGTGCCGCGACCGAAGTCGCCCCGGGCGGGCTCCAGTTGGACGTGGTGTTCCAGGCGCCCGCCGGGCAGAAGCTGGACACCCGGTACGGTCCCTCCACCCGGCTGCTCGTCTCCTCGACCCCGCCCGAGCTGCTGCTCGCGGGCGAGGGCACGGGCACGGATCTCGCGCGCGGGCTGAGCCTCAACCCCGAGATCGCCGAGGGCGTGCTGCACGTGTCCGCGATGGCGGCGTCCTGCGACGACGACCCGGCGAACGAGTACCCCGCCTGCCACGTCCACCAGCAGGACTGGGGCGTCCCGGTCCGGCTCACCGAGGGCGGCGCGACCCGGCTGCCGCTGGTGCTGGCCGGGATGGACCCGGCCGAGGCCTAAGGAGCGTCCGGCCTGAACACCCTTTAGCCGGAGCCGGGCCTGAACACCCCCTACCCGAAGCCCGGCTTGAACGGTCCGATGAGCAACGGCGGCCCGCACAAGGGCAGCGTGGTCGGGCGGCCGTGGGCGTCGAGGACCGGCAGGGTGCTCGCGGTGCCGGAGCCCGGCAGGGTCACCCGCACCGTGGAGCCCCGGGTCCGGCAGTCGCGGCGCGCGGCGTAGTGGACCCGTGCCGTGCCGCTCGCCCCGGGGTGCAGCGCGAAGGCCTGCGCGTACGGCTTGGCCGGGGCGGAGGTGAGCGAGGAACGGCCCGTGTCGTCGGTGAGGGTCAGCGCGGGCGAGCCGTGCAGGACGCAGGCGTGCCCGGAGGTGTTGCGGACCGCGAGGACGGCGTCGCCCCCGGCCCGCACGTCCCCCGCGCTACGGGCGTCCCCTGCGGTACGGGCGTTGTCCGGGGTACGGGCGTCGCCCGCGGTGCGGAAGGTGAAGGACAGCGCGGTGGGCGGGCAGTAGGTGCGGGCGTCCTCCCCGCCGTCGTCCCCCGGGCCGGTGCGGGTGTCCGTGCCCGGGAGGGGCGGCGGCGGAGAGGCCGCGGGCGGGCTGGGCGGGGCGGCGGGAGCGGCGCTGGGCGGTGGGCTCTGCGGGGTTCCGCTCCGGCCCGGCGGCGACGCGGGGGCGGCCGGGGGCTGCTGTGCCTGAGAGGCGCGGGCTTCCGGCGCGGGAGAGCCGGGCCGCGCCGAGCTTGCGCCGGTCCCCGGAGCTGCGGTGGGCACGCCGTCGGTGCAGCCCGTGAGCGCGCCGAGCAGCGCGACGAGTCCGGCGAGGGCCGCTCCCGCCTGCCCCGGGATTGTCCTCCCCCTGCGCATCGCGTCCCCCGGTCCGAGTCGAATAGGTGTGCTTCATCGAATGATCGAGTGCAGGTGCCCCGGCAGCCTCGCGGGTCCCCCTATCGATCCGCTAACGCGTCCGCCCCCTGGACGGCGGCCCCAAAGAACCGAGGCCCGCTGCTCACTGCCCGTGAGCGCCACCCCGCCAAACCCCGCTACAGCGGCGGCAGCCCCGCCAGTTCCGCGCGGGCCGCCGCCGCGCCCTCCTCGTAGCCGTGGTCGTCGGCCTCGCGGGCCGCGTCGGTGAGCTGGCGGCGGGCCTCCTCGGTGCGGCCGAGCCCGGCCAGCGCCTCGCCGTAGCTGGTGCGCAGCAGCACCCGGCGGGGGATCGCCTCCGGCGAGGGGCCGAGTTCCAGGCCGCGCCGGGCGTGCTCCAGGGCCAGGTGGTGGGCGCCGGCGGTGAGGAAGTGCCGGGCCAGGTGCTGGTGGGCCAGCATTTCGGTGGAGCGGTCGCGGGCCCGGCCGGCCAGCGTGAGGGCGTGGCCGAGCAGATCGCCGGCCCGGTCGTTCTCGCCGTACTGGATGAGGATGACGGCGAGGTTGATGCGGGCGATGGCCTCGCTGGTGACGTCGCCGGCCTGCCGGGCGAGGTCGGGGGCCTTCTCCAGTTGGGCGAGCGCGTCGTCGTAGCGGCCCTCCTCGTGCAGCACCCAGCCGAGCAGCGCGCGGGTACGGGACTGCGCGTCGAGCTCCTGCTCCAACTCGGCCGATTCCAGGGCCTGTTCGAGGAGCGGGACCCAGCCGTCGCGGACCCGCCACAGGATCAGCGGCCACTGGAGCAGGACGAGCCGCCAGGCCCGGTCGTGCATACCGGCGGCGACCGCGGCGGCGACCGCCCCGCGCAGGGTGGCTCGTTCGGCCTCGTACCAGGCGAGGGCGGCCTGCCGGTCCTCGAACTCGCGCACCGCCGCGGGCCGGCGGGCCCCGGCGGGCGGCACGAAGCAGGGCTGGCTGCCGGGTTCGGCGGTGGCGGTCGCGACCAGGCCGGTGTGCAGATAGTGGTCGAGGAGGCGGGCAAGTCCGTCCGGGTCGGCCTCGGGGGCGAGCGCGCGGGCGTAGAGCCGGACGAGATCGTGCAGGGTGTACGAGTCCGGCCGGGTACGGGAGTGGGCGGGGCCGTGCGGGCCCGATTCCACCACGAGGTGGGCGGCGGCGAGGCGTTCGAGGGCGGCGGCGGCCTGGTCGGGGGTGCAGCCGGCCAGCGCGGCGGCCGTGTAGCGGTCGAGTTCGGAGCCGGTGTGCAGGCCGAGCGCGCGGAACATCCGGCGGGCCTGTTCGGGCAGTTGCTGCACGGTCAGGCGCAGGGCCGCGGCCACCCCGGTGTCCTCGACCCGCAGCAGCCCCAACCGGCGCTGTTCGTCGGCGAGTTCGGCGGCGAGCGCGGACAGCGTCCACTGGGGTCGGGCGGCGAGGCGGGCGGCGGTGACGCGCAGGGCGAGCGGGAGGCCGTCGCAGAGCGCGGCCAGGCGTGCGGCGGCGGCGGGTTCGGCGGCGACGCGGTCCTCGCCGAGGACGGCGGCGAGCAGGGCGGTGCAGTCGGCGGCGGGCAGTTCGTCGAGGCGGACCGGGCGGGCCGCGTCGGTGGCGACCAGGCCGCCGAGCCGGTCGCGGCTGGTGACCAGGGTGACGCAGTGGTCGCCGCCGGGCAGCAGCGGCCGGACCTGCTCGGAGTCGCGGGCGTTGTCGAGCACGACCAGCATCCGGCGGTCGGCGGTCAGCGAGCGGTAGAGCGCCCCCATCCCGGCCTCGGTCTCGGGGATGCGCTGGACGGGAACGCCGAGCGCGAGCAGGAATTCCCTTAGTACGACGGTGACTTGGCGGGCCGGGGTGTCGCTGTAGCCGCACAGGTCGGCGAAGAGCCGGCCGTCGGGGAAGCCGGGCTGGCGCTCGTGCGCCCAGTGCACGGCGAGCGCGGTCTTGCCGACGCCGGCGCCGCCGGTGACCAGGGCTATCGCGCCGTACTGGCCGGCGGCGGCCACGTCGAGCGCGGCGAGCTCGGCGTGCCGGCCGGTGAAGCCGCGCGGCCTGCGCGGCAGCAAGTCCGGTACGGTGACGGCGAGTTCGGGCAGGGCGGGCCGGGGCGGGACCGCGGGCGTGGTGCCGGTCCGCAGGATCGAGGTGTACGCCTCGGCGAGCGCCGGGCCCGGGTCCACGCCGAGTTCGTCGGCGAGCAGGCGCCGGGTGCGGTGGAACCATTCGAGGGCGTCGGACTGCCGTCCGGAGCGGCTCAGCGCCAGCATCAGCGCGGCCGACAGGGGCTCGCGCAGGGGGTGGGCGACGGCTTCGGTGCGCAGGACGGCGGCGGCCCGGCCGTGCTCGCCGAGCTCCCCGTATGCCTCGGCGAGCGCCTCCACCGAGGCGAGCCTGAGCTCTTCCAGGGTGTGGGCGGCGGCTTGCAGGGGCGGGCTGGTGACCGTGCCGGTGAGGGCGGGGCCCTGCCACAGGGCGAGCGCCTCGCGCAGCATGAGCACCGCGTCGCCGGGGCCGCGCTGGCCGCGGGCGAGGGAGACCAGTTCCTCGAAGCGGTGGGCGTCGATCAGGGTCTCGGGCAGCCGCAGCACGTACGCCGGTCCCTGCGTGGCCAGTTCGATGCCGTACGCCTCGGCGCCGTGCTCGGCGAACAGCGCCCGCAGCCGCGAGACGTGGCCCTGCAGGACGGTGCGGGAGTGGGTGGGCGGCTCCTCGTCCCACAGCGCCTCGGTGAGCCGGTCGACGGGGACGGCGGTGTTGGGCTGGAGCAGCAGCACGGCGAGCAGGCTGCGGCGCTTGGCGGGACCGAGCGGGAGGACCGCGCCGTCCTCCGTCGCCACGGCCACCGTTCCCAGGACACGGAACTCCACGGCGGCGCTACCCCCTTGCTCCCCGTTCCCGGTCTACTCGGGCCTGGTCAGGGCCCGGACAGTCGAGGATACGCGGGGCTCAAGGGGTGCGGTTCACGTCCGGGGGCCACCGGGCCCAGAGGTGGCGCGGGTCACGCGGAGCGGGTGCGGCGGCCCCGCCTCCGTAAGAAGACCGGCCGTCGCGGGTACGTGCATCCGCGATGGCCGATCCCGCCCACCCGAGCGGTGGTTCAGCCCGCCAGGAACGCGGTCAGGGCGCCCGCGAGCAGGTACGGGTCGTCGGCGCCGCACAGTTCGCGGGCGCTGTGCATCGACAGGATCGCCACGCCGATGTCGACGGTCTGGATGCCGTGCCGGGCCGCGGTGATGGGGCCGATGGTGGTGCCGCAGGGCATCGCGTTGTTGGAGACGAAGCTCTGCCACGGCACCCCGGCGCGCTCGCAGGCCGCCGCGAACACCGCGCGGCCGGCGCCGTCGGTGGCGTACCGGGCGTTCACGTTGACCTTGAGGATGGGACCGCCGTTGGCGCGTGGGTGGTGCGTGGGGTCGTGCCGCTCCGCGTAGTTGGGGTGCACGGCGTGGCCGGTGTCGGAGGACAGGCAGACCGTTCCCGCGAAGGCGCGGGCGCGGTCCTCGTAGGTGCCGCCGCGCGCGAAGACCGAGCGTTCCATGACGTTGCCGAGCAGCGGCCCGTCCGCGCCGGTGTCGGCCTGCGAGCCGTCCTCCTCGTGGTCGAAGGCGGCGAACACCGGGATGTAGGGGAGGTTCTCGGAGGCGGACACGGCGGCAAGGGCGGCCGTCCCGGCGTGCACGGAGAGCAGGTTGTCCATCCGGGGTCCGGCCACCAACTCCCGGTCGCGGCCCAGGTATGCGGGCGGCTCGACGGAGTGCAGCATCAGGTCCCAGCCCGCCACCTCGTCCTCGGCGAGGCCCGCCTCCTGCTCCAGGAAGCGGATCAGATCGCCCTCCCGTACGTCGTCGCCGAGGCCCCAGACCGGCTGGAGGTGGCGCTGGCGGTCGAGCTTGAGCCCGTCGGTGTTCACCGAGCGGTCCAGGTGCACGGCGAGCTGCGGTACGCGCATGAGCGGCCGGTCCACGTTGACCAGGCGGTGGCTGCCGTCCTTCAGGGTGAGGCGGCCCGCGACGCCGAGGTCGCGGTCGAGCCAGGTGTTGAGCAGCGTGCCGCCGTAGATCTCGACGGCCACCTGCCGCCAGCCGTACGCCCCCGAGTCGGGCTGCGGCTTCACGCGCAGGTTCGGGGAGTCGGTGTGGGCGCCGACGATCCGGTACGGGGTGTGCGGCCGGGCGCCCTCGGGCACGTACCAGGCCACGATGGCGCCGCCGCGCAGCACGTACTTCCCGCCGTGCGTCCCGTCCCACGCGTCCGTCTCCTGGACCTGCCGGAACCCGGCCTTCTCCAGGCGTGCGGCGGCGTTGGCCACGGCGTGGTACTGCGACGGGCTCGCCGCGAGGAAGGACATGAGGTCGTCGGTGTGGCCGCGGTCGAAGCGGGCGGGTGTGCTCATGCCGCCACCCTAGCGGCGGCCCGTCCATCACTCCGGGGCTTGTGCCCCCTGCCCCCTGGGGCCTGCACCCCAGTCCCTTGGGAGTTGCACCCTCGTACCCCTGGGGCCGCGCCGCCGCCCGCCTTCCGCCCGGTGGGCACGGGGCTCCGCCCCGGACCCCGCTCCTCAATCGCCGGAGGGGCTGGATTTTCGGCTGAGGTCCACTTTTTCGCGCCCCCCAGGTTGTGGGCAGGCGTTCCGCACGGCGATGGGGGTCCCCCCTGCTCTTCAAGAGCTTGGGGGAGGGTGGGCACAACCGGAGCACGGTCCGCAGGCCGAAGGGGGGCACGGGAAAAGGGGCCCGGGGATTTAGTACCCCGAGCCCCCGCACCGTGAGGCCAGAACCGCACCGTGATGGCTAGAACGCCGCCTCGTCCAGTTCCATCAGGGAGTTGTCCACCGTCTCGGCCAGCGCGCGGGCGGCGCCGACGCCCGGGAGGACGTTCGCGGCGAAGAACTTCGCGGCCGCGATCTTGCCCTGGTAGAAGGGGACGTCCTTCGCCGAGGCCGAGCCCAGCTTCTCGGCCGCGACCGCCGCGCCCTTGAGCAGCAGGTAGCCGACCACGACGTCGCCGGAGGCCATCAGCAGACGGGTCGTGTTGAGGCCCACCTTGTAGATGTTCTTGACGTCCTCGCCGGTCGCGGTGAGGTCGGTGATCATCGTGCCGACGATCGCCTCCAGGTCCACGGCCGCCTTGGCGAGCGAGTCGAGCGCGCCCGCCAGCTCCTCGTGGCCGCCGTGCTGCTCGGCGAGGAACTTCTTGATCTCCTCGGCCAGCGCGTTCAGCGAGGCACCCTGGTCGCGGACGATCTTCCGGAAGAAGAAGTCCTGGCCCTGGATCGCCGTGGTGCCCTCGTACAGCGTGTCGATCTTGGCGTCACGGATGTACTGCTCGATCGGGTACTCCTGGAGGTACCCGGAGCCGCCGAAGGTCTGGAGCGACTCGGCGGACAGCTTCTCGTAGGACTTCTCCGAGCCGTAGCCCTTGACGATCGGCAGAAGCAGGTCGTTCAGGCCGACGAGCGCCTTGGTGTCCTCGCCCGCCGCTTCCTTCAGCTGGATCGCGTCCTGGATCGAGGCGGTGTAGAGGACGAGCGAGCGCATGCCCTCGGCGTACGCCTTCTGCGTCATCAACGAGCGGCGTACGTCCGGGTGGTGAGTGATCGTCACCTTCGGCGCGGTCTTGTCCATGAACTGCGAGAGGTCGCTGCCCTGGACGCGCTCCTTGGCGTACTCAAGGGCGTTCAGGTAACCCGTCGACAGCGTCGCGATGGCCTTCGTGCCGACCATCATCCGCGCGAACTCGATGATCATGAACATCTGGCGGATGCCGTCGTGCTTGTCGCCGATCAGCCAGCCCTTGGCGGGGTGCTGGTCGCCGAACGTCATCTCGCACGTGTTGGACGCCTTCAGGCCCATCTTGTGCTCGACGTTGGTGGCGTACACGCCGTTGCGCTCGCCCAGCTCGCCGGTCTCCCAGTCGAAGTGGAACTTCGGGACGAGGAAGAGGGACAGGCCCTTGGTGCCGGGGCCGTGGCCCTCGGGGCGGGCGAGGACGTAGTGGAGGATGTTCTCCTCCATGTCGTGCTCACCGGAGGTGATGAAGCGCTTCACGCCCTCGATGTGCCAGGAGCCGTCCGCCTGCTCGACGGCCTTGGTGCGGCCGGCGCCCACGTCCGAGCCGGCGTCCGGCTCGGTGAGGACCATGGTGGAGCCCCAGCGCTTCTCGACGGCGATCTCGGCGATCTTCTTCTGCGCCTCGTTGCCCTCCTGGAAGAGGATGCCCGCGAACGCGGGACCGGAGCAGTACATCCAGATCGCCGGGTTGGAGCCAAGCAGCAGCTCGGCGTACGCCCAGATCAGGGAGCGCGGCGAAACGGTGCCGCCGATCTCCTCGGGCAGGCCGAGCCGCCAGTACTCGGAGTCCATGAACGCCTTGTAGGAGCTCTTGAAGGACTCCGGGACCGGAGCGGTGTTGGTGGCCGGGTCGAAGACCGGCGGGTTGCGGTCGGCGTCCGCGAAGGAATCGGCCAGCTCGTTCTCGGCGAGGCGGGCGATCTCCTCCAGGATCGACTTGGCGGTGTCGACGTCCATCTCCCCGAACGGGCCGGTGCCGTACAGCTTGTCGCGTCCGAGCACCTCGAAGAGGTTGAACTCGATGTCGCGGAGATTCGACTTGTAGTGCCCCATGGCGACGGCTCCGTAAGCAGGGTCGGTTACATCTTTACCAGCAAGTAGCTACGATGATGCTACCCGTGGGTAATAAGACGCAACCCCTAACCGGACAACTGTGACGCGGCTCTAATCGCCGCGCACTACGCTGTGGGCCATGTACGGCTACGACCAGCACGCAGGCGGCCCTGCCGCGCAGCAGCAGCAGTACGCACCGCCGCAGCAGGGCGGGTACGGGGAGCAGCCGCTGTACCCCGAGCCGTCGCCGCCCTCGCTCGCCGACGCGGTGCGGGCCTTCACCACCGGGTCGCTGTCCGCCGAGGACTTCCAGCAGATCTTCGCCGGATCGAAGGTGTACTGCCCGCGCGGCGACAACCCCGGGTTCCTGGCGCTGCACAACACCCAGCAGCCGGTCATCCCCATGTTCACCTCGCTCAAGGAGCTGCGCCGCTACGCCGGCAAGGAGTCCAAGTACTTCGTCATCACCGGCGCCGAGGTCATCGACCTCCTGCCGACCGGGTACGGCTTCGTGCTCGACATGGAGGGCGACCACCGGATGGTCTTCGACGCGAAGGCCGTGGAGCAGATGGTCGACTTCGCGATGCGGCGCATGTACGGATAGCTGCTGCTCGGAGGTCGACTTTCGGGCCCGTACCCCTTGGGGGGATACGGGCCCGAGGTGCGTCCCGGAGGCGGCGGGAGCGGGCCGGGAATGTGGGCGCCTTGCTAGATGTTCACCATTCAACTACTTTGGATGCAGAGCATCCCCGCAAGGAGGGCCGTCCCATGCCTGCTGTGACCGTCGAAAACCCGCTGACCCTGCCGCGCGTCACCGCGCCGGAGGGTGTCGCGGCGCGCCCCGTCCTTGCCGTGAGCACCGCGCCGCAGGGGTTCGAGGGGGAGGGCTTCCCGGTGCGCCGCGCGTTCGCCGGGATCAACTACAAGCACCTCGACCCGTTCATCATGATGGACCAGATGGGTGAGGTGGAGTACGCACCGGGTGAGCCGAAGGGCACCCCCTGGCACCCCCACCGCGGCTTCGAAACCGTCACCTACATCATCGACGGGATCTTCGACCACCACGACTCCAATGGCGGTGGCGGCACCATCACCAACGGCGACACCCAGTGGATGACGGCGGGCTCGGGCCTGCTGCACATCGAGGCGCCGCCGGAGCACCTGGTGATGTCCGGCGGCCTCTTCCACGGCCTCCAGCTGTGGGTGAACCTGCCGGCCAAGGACAAGATGATGCCCCCGCGCTACCAGGACATCCGCAGCGGCAGCGTCCAACTGCTCACCTCCCCCGACGGCGGCGCGCTGCTGCGCGTCATCGCGGGCTCGCTCGACGGGCACGAGGGGCCGGGCATTACGCACACCCTCATCACGATGGTGCATGCGACGCTGCGGCCGGGTGCGTCGGTCACGCTGCCGTGGCGGTCCGACTTCAACGGGCTCGCCTACGTGCTGGCCGGGCGCGGGTCTGTCGGTGCCGAGCGCCGTCCCGTCCACATGGGCCAGACCGCCGTGTTCGGCGACGGCGGCTCGCTGACGGTCCGCGCGGACGAGAAGCAGGACGGCCACGCCCCCGACCTGGAGGTCGTGCTCCTCGGGGGCCGCCCGATCGGTGAGCCGATGGCCCACTACGGCCCGTTCGTCATGAACACCCGCGAAGAACTCCAGCAGGCCTTCGACGACTTCCAGCAGGGCAGGCTGGGCAGGATCCCGGCGGTCCACGGCATGTGAGTCCCTTCCCCCACCCCGCCCCTTCCCGAACTGGGGGCTTTGCCCCCAGACCCCCAGTCCTCAATCTCCCCCAAGGCCTTAAGGGCCAGGGGGGACCCCCATGACGGGCTGGAAGTTGCCCCTTGACGGGCTGGGACCCGCAGCCAAATCCCCATGCTCAGCCAAAATCAAGCCCCTCCGGCGCTTGAGGAGCGGGGTCCGGGGCGGAGCCCCGAGGGGGGTCCGGGGGCGAAGCCCCCTAAGGGGGTGCAGGGGGCGCAGCCCCCGCCGGGGGTCCGGGGCGGAGCCCCGGGAGAGCACCCCTTCCCACCCCCACCCCCGGAGGGTTTCGGGAAGGGGCGGGTAGGGGAAAAGCACCGTTTGCTGACGGGGCGTCACCCGGGCGGGCCGCTGGGGAGGCGACGGGGCCCCCGCCGTGGTCGGGTGGGCGGGTGGAGAAACCCGACGCGCTGCTCCCCGACGGGGCGCGGCGGACCGCCGCCTGGTGCGTGGTCGTGCTGCTCGTCACCGGCGTCGCCGCCATCGCCATCTGGCTGTGCATCGTCTTCAAGACCGCCGTAACTCCCGTACTGCTCGCGCTACTTGGCACCGCCCTGCTCGGCCCCGTACACCGCCGGCTGATCCGCATGGGGGTCCGGCGGTCCATCGCCGCCGGGCTGACCTGCGTCGCCCTCGTCGGCGTGGTCGGCGGCGCGGGCTACGTCGTCGTCAGCGCGCTCATCGACACCGGCGACCAGATCGTCGCCTCGCTCAAGCAGGCCGGACAGTGGGTGGCCGATCACCTCGGGACGGCCGGCGGGGACGGGGTCACCAACCTCGCCGACAACGCCAAGCAGCTGCTGTCCAGGTTCGGGGCCGGCGCGGCCAGCGGGCTGCTCGAAGGGCTCAGCGTGCTCGGCTCGCTCATCGCCACCAGCGTGCTCGCGCTGCTCCTCACCTTCTTCTTCCTCAAGGATTCCGACCGGGCCGTCGACCTCGCGCACTCCCTCGCCCCGCGCGGCACCGGCGACACCGTCGAGGCCATGGCCCGCCGGGCCTTCGAGGCCGTCGAGGGGTTCATGCGGGGGACGACGCTCATCGCGTTCATCGACGCCATCTGCATCACCGCCGGGCTGCTGATCCTGCGCGTGCCCGGTGCCATCGGGCTTGGGGCTCTCGTCTTCATCGGCGCGTACATCCCCTATCTGGGGGCTTTCGTGTCCGGCGCGGTGGCCGTGCTCGTCGCGCTCGCCGACCGGGGGCTCGGCACCGCCCTGTGGACCGTCGGGGTGGTGCTCGCCGTGCAGCAGCTCGAAGGGCACATCCTCCAGCCGGTCATCCAGAGCCGCACCGTGCAGATGCACCCCGCGATGATCATGATCGCGCTGACGGCGGGCGCCAGCGTCGCCGGGCTCGTCGGGATGCTGCTCGCGGTGCCGGTCGCGGCGGCCGGGTTCGGGGTACTCGGCGAACTGCGCAGGCGGTACGCGGCCGACGGCCCGGCGGGCCCACCGCCCGAAGAACCCGCCGCGTAGGCCTTGCGCCACCGCCGACCCGGCCGCCCCCGAGGCCCCGCCGCGTGGTGCGGGCGCGCCGCGCAGGCGTTACGCCACCGACAACCGGCCCGCCTCCCAGGCCCCCGCTTCGTAGCGCAGGACAGCAGCGCAGCCCTTACGCCACCGATGATGCGGAGCCGTCCGCGGCCCTCGTCTCAGAGAGCTCGAACCAGATGGACTTCCCGTCGCCCCTCGGGTCCACCCCCCACGCATCCGCGAGCATCTGCATCAGGACCAGGCCGCGGCCGCTGGACGCCATCTCGCCGGGGCGGCGCCGGTGCGGCAGCTCGTCGCTGGCGTCGGCCACCTCGACGCGCAGGCGGCGGGAGCCGAGCGGACCGCGGGCCTCCGCCACGAGCAGCGCGTCGCCGTCGGTGTGGACCAGGACGTTGGTGATCATCTCGGAGATCATCAGGACTGCCGAGTCGATCTGCTCCTCGTCCGCCCAGTCGTGGAGGAGCTCGCGCAGCTGCTTGCGGGCGCCCGCGATCCGCTCCGGTTCGGCCTGGGCGATGGTCAGCGCGGTGCGGCGGACCGCGGGCGCCGCGGTGGGACCGACGCGGCCCTCGGCATTGCGGGAGAGCAGCAGCAGCGCGATGTCGTCCTCGCGGCGGTCGACCAGCGGGCCCGTGGTGTGGTGCGAGGAGGGGCCGTGCACGGCCTGGACCAGTGCGTCGGCGAGCTCCTCCAGGCCGTCGTCGGTGTGCTTCTCCAGGACGGGACGCAGCCGCGTCCAGCCGCTGGCCAGGTCGTGGCCGCCGGTCTCGATCAGCCCGTCCGTGCAGATCATGATTGTCTCGCCGGGGTCGAGGACGAGCCGGGTCGTCGGGTAGTCGGAGTCCGCCTCGATGCCGAGCGGGAGGCCGCCCGCGGTGGGCCGTATCAGGGCGGTGCCGTCGGCGGTGCGGATCACCGGGTCGGGATGGCCGGCCCGCGCGATGTCGAGGGTGCCGGTGGCCGGGTCGACCTCGATGTACAGGCAGGTGGCGAAGCGCGGCGCGTAGTCCTCGTACCCCTCGATGTGCGGATCGGGCACCCCGTACGACTCGGTGATCCCGTACAGGAAGCGGGAGGCGCGGGAGAGGACCGCGTCGGGGCGGTGGCCCTCGCTGGCGTACGCCCGCAGCGCGATCCGCAGCTGGCCCATCAGCCCGGCCGCCCGTACGTCATGGCCCTGTACGTCCCCGATGACCAGGGCGAAGCTGCCGGTGGGCAGCGGGATCATGTCGTACCAGTCGCCGCCGACCTGGAGGCCGCCGCCGGTCGGGACGTAGCGGGCGGCGACCGTCATGCCGGGGATCTCGGGGCCGAGCGTCGGCATCATCGAGCGTTGCAGGCCGAGCGAGAGCTCGCGTTCGTTCTCCGCCTCGCCCGCCCTGGCCAGCGCCTGCGCCAGCATGCGGGCGACGGTGGTCAGGACCGAGCGCTCGTCGGGCGTGAACGCCACCGGGTGCTTGAACGCGGCCATCCACGCCCCGATCGTGCGCCCGGCGACGATCAGCGGCACGAACGCCCACGACTGGCGGTCGAAGCGCTGCACCAGCGGCCAGGTGGCGGGGAAGCGGCGCCGGTACTCCTGCGGCGTGGGCAGATAGATAGCCCGCCCGTTGCGTACGACGTCGGCCGCCGGATAGTCCATGTCCAGGGCCATGTCCGCGAAGGGTCCGTCGTCCCCGGGGTTGTGCCCGTGGTGCCCGATGATCGTCAGCCGCTCGCCCGCCACCCCGAACACCGCCAGGCCGTCCGGCGAGAAGCCCGGCATGGAGAGCGAGGCGGCCACCCTCAGCACTTCGGAGGTCGAGCGGGCCTCGGCGAGCGCCCGGCCCGCGTCGAGCAGGAACGCCTCGCGCGAGCGCCGCCAGTCGCCGGTGATCGAGGGGTGGGCTGCGGTGGTGCCGGGCTGCGGCTCGGCGACCTCCTGGATGGTGCCGATCAGTACGTAGCTGTCCTCTCTGGTCAGCGGCTTGGAGCGGCTGCGTACGGTACGGATCACCCGGCCGCTCTCGTCCATGATCCGCAGACGGGCCTCGGCGAGGGTGCCCTCGGCGACGGCGAGGTTGATGATGCCGTCGACCTCGTTCCAGTCGACGGGGTGGAAACGCGACCGTACGGCCGCCTCGGTCAGGGTCGCCCGCTTCGCGGGCAGTCCGAGGAGCCGGGCGGCCTCGGCGTCGAGGGTGACCGTCCCGGATGCGTTGTCCCAGCGCCACAGGCCAGTCGCGATCGCGGCCAGGACGTCCTCTGTGCGCATTGCCCCACTCTAGGAATGTTTGCGGCCTGGTCGCCACCGAGAGTGGCCGTCGCACCGGGCGGTAACCTGGACTGGTTGATTCCCGCCTGTCTCGCGAAGAATCTCGCGAAGAAGTCGCGACCACCGCTCGCGAAGAATTGGATGAACGATGCACCGGTACCGGTCCCACACCTGCGGCGAGCTCCGCGCCTCCGACGTCGGCAGCGACGTACGGCTGAGCGGCTGGCTGCACAATCGCCGAGACCTGGGCGGCATCCTGTTCATCGACCTGCGGGACCACTACGGCATCACGCAGCTGGTCGCCCGGCCCGGCACGGCCGGCGCCGAGGCCCTGGACAAGCTGTCCAAGGAGACCGTCGTCCGCGTCGACGGCAAGGTCGTCTCGCGCGGCACCGAGAACGTGAACAGCGAGCTGGCCACCGGCGAGATCGAGATCGAGGTCGGCGAGGTCGAGGTGCTCGGCACCGCGAACCCGCTGCCCTTCACGATCAACGCCGACGACGGCGTCAACGAGGAGCGGCGCCTGGAGTACCGCTTCCTCGACCTGCGCCGCGAGCGCATGCACCGCAACATCATGCTGCGCAGCGCTGTGATCGCCTCGATCCGCTCGAAGATGGTCGCGCTCGGCTTCAACGAGATGGCGACGCCGATCCTGACGGCGACCTCCCCCGAGGGCGCCCGCGACTTCGTGGTCCCCTCCCGCCTGAACCCGGGCAAGTTCTACGCCCTCCCCCAGGCCCCCCAGCAGTTCAAGCAGCTCCTGATGATCTCCGGCTTCGACCGGTACTTCCAGATCGCACCCTGCTTCCGCGACGAGGACGCCCGCGCCGACCGCTCGCCGGGCGAGTTCTACCAGCTCGACGTCGAGATGAGCTTCGTGGAGCAGGAGGACGTCTTCCAGCCCATCGAGAAGCTGATGACCGAGCTCTTCGAGGAGTTCGGCAACGGCCGCCACGTCACCTCGCCCTTCCCGCGGATCCCGTTCCGCGAGTCGATGCTGAAGTACGGCAACGACAAGCCGGACCTGCGCGCCCAGCTCGAACTCGCCGACATCACCGACGTGTTCGAGGGCTCCGAGTTCAAGGCGTTCGCGGGCAAGCACGTCCGCGCCCTGCCGGTGCCGGACGTCGCGTCGCAGTCGCGGAAGTTCTTCGACGGGCTCGGCGACTACGCCGTCTCGCTCGGCGCGAAGGGCCTGGCCTGGGTGCGGGTCGCCGAGGACGGCTCGCTGTCCGGCCCGATCGCCAAGTTCCTGACCGACGAGAACGTCAAGGTCCTGACCGAGCGCCTCGGCCTCGTCCCCGGCCACGCGGTCTTCTTCGGCGCGGGCGAGTTCGACGAGGTCTCCAAGATCATGTCGGGCGTCCGGGTCGAGGCCGCCAAGCGGGCCGGGCACTTCGAGGAGGGCGTCTTCCGGTTCTGCTGGATCGTCGACTTCCCGATGTACGAGAAGGACGAGGACACCGGCAAGATCGACTTCTCGCACAACCCGTTCTCCATGCCGCAGGGCGGCCTCGCCGACCTGGAGGAGAAGGACCCGCTCGACATTCTGGCCTGGCAGTACGACATCGTCTGCAACGGCATCGAGCTGTCGTCCGGCGCGATCCGCAACCACGAGCCCGAGCTGATGCTGAAGGCGTTCGAGATCGCGGGCTACGACCGCGAGACGGTGGAGCACGAGTTCGCGGGCATGCTGCGCGCGTTCCGCCTCGGCGCCCCGCCGCACGGTGGCATCGCCCCGGGCGTGGACCGCATCGTGATGCTGCTCGCGGACGAGCCGAACATCCGGGAGACCATCGCGTTCCCGCTGAACGGCAACGCGCAGGACCTGATGATGGGCGCCCCGACGGAACTGGACGAGTCCCGCCTGCGCGAGCTGAACATCGCCCTGCGCAAGCCGGCGGCGGCGGACAAGACCAAGTAAGGGACCCCGCGCTCCCTTTCCCAACCCCCTGGGCTGCGGCCCGGGGGGTTGCGTCTTTTCCCGCCCCTTGGGGTACGCCGCATGATCAGCCGAGGTACGGCGCGCAGCGGTGTTCCAAGAAGTGCTGGAGGCGCAGGCGTTGGGTGTGGTGCATGGGCAGGGCGTCGAGGTCGGCCGGTGCCACGAACCGCAGTTCCGTGCTCTCGTCGGAAAGGGTCGGCTCCCCGCCGGTGATGCGTGCCGTGAAGCAGACGTTGAACTGCCTCCGTACCTCGCCGTCGCTGTACTCGATGATGTGCCGGGGGTCCGTGTACGTGCCGACCAGTCCGGTGATCTCCACGTCGAGGCCGGTCTCCTCCTTGACCTCACGGACGGCCGTCCCCGGCAGCGAGTCGCCCAGCTCCATCCCGCCACCGGGCAGGGCCCACAAGTTGTTGTCCCGACGCCGTTGCAGCAAAAGACGCCCCTCGCTATCGGTCACCACCGCCGACGCGGCCACGACCATGCTGTTCGGCGCAGGCGCGTGAGGGTCGTCGTAGTACTCGGTCCGGGCCATCGGCTCATGCCTCCACGGGGCGCGCTGTTTCCCACACGGCATTGAAACTGTCCGCGTAGGTGTCGAACATGCCGCCGGATTCGTGGCGGCGAAGGTGCCACACGGGCGCACCGTACGCGTTCACACCCCAGACGTGGGCATTGACCAGCACCTGGTCATCCGCTCGATACAGGCTGTTGTAGAGCGTCGTGCCGTGCGTCCGAAGCTCGATGCCGGGCACGCTCGCCAACGGCCGGTAGTGCAGGAGAGCGAGACGGCAGCGTGATTCGATGCCGTGCCCGAACTTCTCTTCCTGCCCTCGCTGCTGGACGTTCTCGCTGTCCGCGTCACCGACCGCAATACGTACCGCGCACCCATCGGCGGCCCGCTCCCGCAGGAGATCGTTCAGCCGGGGATACGCCTCGTGCAGGAACACCGCCGCGTAAACCAGGACGTCGATTCGCTCGCGCGCGGGCGTGAGGAGGTCCACGAAAACGGATACGGGAAGGTCCGCCCGCTGGTCGTACAACGCGACCAGTTCCGGACTGACCGCCCGTGCCGCGCGTGCCTGCCGGAGCGTCGGCCACAGGGTGTGAACGTCCTCGCCCAACGTCTCGGCTGCCTTGATCGCAGTTGCCCGCCGTGGGGTGCGCCCGAGGTTGACCCACCGTTCCACGCTCTTCGGATCCACGCCCGTCACGCTGGCCAGTGAGGCGTGCGTCCAGCCTCCGGACGTCATGACGGCCCTTAACCGCTCGTTCTGCATGGGGACGTTCTACAGGGCATGGGACGTCCCGAAGTGCCGAACGTACGAGGTTCCCTCGTCCTGATCACCGCGCGACGATCGCGACACCAGCGGACGGTGAAGGGATGCAGAATGGTGCGGGGACTGTGGCAACAGGCCGAACAGCGTGATCCGTTCCCGGTGTACGACCCCGGTCCGGCGGACCCGGACTGCGACGTGTGCGTGGCGCTGGTCGCGCAGCGCACTGAGTGCTACTGGCTCCGGGACCTTTCCGGCGCCGTCGACTGCAACGTGGAGATCCGTCGGCACCCGCACGCAGGGGTGAGTCGATGACCCGCGCCGGGCTCCGCTACGTCCCCCACACGAGCACGCCGGACGGACCGGGCCGCGCACGTTCCTTGCGCGTCGGGAATCCGAGCATGGGTGACATCGAGTACCGATGTACCGTCCGGGCCGCATTGCGGCTCGATGCGCGGCATGTCGAGATGCTGTCCAACTCTCACGGGACGCCATCGCCGATCCTCGCCGCATCATGGCTGTGTGCTCAAGTGCGCTGGTGTGTAGGCAGATTGGGCCCCAATGACCCTTCGGCCGGGCGGTTTCAGGCCTGGCTGAACAACGACACCGCGCAGTGGGCTTTGTATGCGGCCCTCACAGCCGGCGAGCGTGCCCACGTGTGGGTTTGTCATGGCACGTCAACGGTCGAGCTGCACGCAAAACGGGTGGCCAAGGCACCGGCCGTGGGCCCCCTGACTTCCGCTCTCTGTCCAACACAGGAGGAACGCAGTATGAGCACCGCAACGGCAACGCCCCTCCCCTTCGGGGTCCGGCACTTGGTGTCACCGGCTCCGATGAACAACGAAGCGCCCGTCATCACGTACAGCGATGCGCTTCAGCTGAATGTCTCCGCCGAGGGCAACCCGTGGCACGCGATCACGGCGGAGATGCCGGAAACGCAGACGGAGACCAGCAACGGTGACGGTTCGGCACCGGGCTCCGACAGCGGAACCGACCTGTACTGACATGCGATCCATCCTCATTCTGACCGGCCGGGACGACCTCACGGCCGACGCGGTGGTCGAGGAGCTGGTGAAACGCGGCGAGCACGTCGTCAGGTACGACACTGCCGACTCTCCGACCGAGTCCCGTCTGGCCGTCTCCCTCACCGGGGACGGCTGGACGGGCTCCCTCACCGGATCCCGTACGGTCCGCCTGGAATCCGTTAGGTCGGTGTGGTGGCGTCGCCCCAACGAGTTCCGGACCCCTGATGACTGGCCCGGACACGCTCGCGCACTCGCGGTCTCGGAAGCGCGTGCCGGGCTGCTCGGCGTGCTCGGCTCGCTGCCTGTGCGCTGGATCAACCATCCTGCCAACGATGCGGCAGCGAACTACAAGCCCAGGCAACTTGCCGTCGCCGCCCGGTGCGGGCTGGACGTGCCCCGCTCCGTGATCACTTCGGACCCCGAGCACGCTCGTACGTTCATGGCGGACGACGCGGTTGTTTACAAGGGGCTCGGCGGTGGCGTGCTCGGGCCCGACAGGAAACGGCAGTTCCTCCCCGTGGCGCTTGTCTCCGCAGACCAGGTGGATGACGGAGTGAGCGGAACCGCCCACCTGTTCCAAGAGCGCGTGGCCAAGGCGTACGAAGTGCGCCTGACCGTGATCGGTGACCGCATGTTCCCCGTCGCCATCCACACGAACAGCGAAGCCGCACAACTCGACTGGCGAACGGACTACCAATCCCACACGTACCAGGTGGTGCACATGCCCTCGGAGGTTGAAAATGGGGTCCGCCTGCTCATGGACGAACTCGGCTTGTTCTTCGGTGCGCTGGACTTCGCCGTCACGCCGGACGGACGTTGGGTGTTCTTCGAGGTGAACCCCAACGGCCAATGGCACTGGCTCGCTGTCAAAGCTGGTGTTCCGCTCGTTGAAGCCATGGCCGACGCTCTGCGAGGAGAGACCGCATGACCGAAGCGTCCCCATGGACCGATGCCGCCAACGCGCTTGCGGACAAGGTGACCACCGACGCCCCCGCATGGCACGACGCGGTGCGCAACACCCCCCGTCACCAGCTGGTTCCGCGCTGGTGGAAGCGTATCCCCAACAGCCCAGCGCAAGAATGGGAGTTGGTAGACCTGCCCGAGGACTCCACTGAGCGGCTGCACGCCGCTTACAGCGACGAAACGCTGGTGACCCGCGTCGGTCCCACGCACGCCGATCACGCCACCCTCGGCGAGCACGGCAAGGGTGACCCGACGTCGTCATCCACCCTGCCGGGGCTCATCGTGTCCATGGCTCACCGGCTCGACGTCAGGCCCGGCCACAGGGTCCTGGACGTGGGCACGGGCTCCGGGTACTCCGCCGGTCTGTTCGCCCACCGCTTCGGGGACGAGAACGTAACCAGCGTGGACGTGGACCCGTACCTGGTCGAGGCCGCCCGCAGGCGCCTCGCCGGGTTCGGACGTACACCGCGCGTGGAAGTCATCGACGCCACCGGGGAACTCCCCGAACCGGAATACGACCGCATCATGGCGACCGTTTCCGTACGGCCCGTCCCCGCGTCGTGGCTCCGCGCGCTCCGTCCCGGCGGACGGCTCGTCACGACGATTGCCCACACCGCGCTACTGATCACGGCGGACATGGGAACCGACGGCATCGCACGCGGCACCGTCCAGCCCGACCCGGCAACGTTCATGGAGACCCGGCAGGCAGCCGACTATCCGGCGAAGCTGAACGACGTGTTCGTGTCCGCCCGAGTGCGGGAAGGCGAGGACGTCCGGCCCCCGGACGGGCCGATTCCCGACCTGTGGCAGGAATGGCCGCTCCGGTGGCTCTACGAGCTGGACACGCCTGGAGTCGAGACCCGCGCACCCATGTACCCGAACGACGGTCGGCGTGTGGTGTGGCTGCTCGCCGCGGACGGCTCATGGGCACGCGCCGAGGACGGAACCTCCCCCGTGGTGCACCAGGGTGGCCCCCACCGGCTCTGGGACGACCTGGAACGCGTCCGCCGCAAGTGGGAAGAGAACAACCGGTTCTCTCTCCACACGCTACGAGCGGAGCTCACAGCAGAGGGCAGCTCCCTGCTGTCCCCTGACGGGTCTTGGTCCTTCCCCATCTAAACGCTGGACGACGAGCGCGGCCCCGTCCGACTCTGCCCCTCTGACGGGGCACCGAGGAGCTGTGGGGCAGGGGTGTTCCGGTTCGGTAATGGCTCGCCCCGCCGTGCCGCTTCTTCGGCTCGGCGGGGCAATTCCGTATCGGCAGACCTCAGTTGCGGGACCTGCTGAAGAATTCCAGTTCGGCTATTGCCACCTGCTTGTCCGGGCCCGCGCCGAATGCCGAGCGCAGGATCAGGCGTACCGAGGCGGCGTCGCGTACCCGGACGTCGATGCGCTGGACCCCGCCGTCGTTGATGCTGTGGTGCGAGGTGTGTGTCTTGCCGCTGGAGTCGGTCACCACCAGGTCGAACTCCTGGGGGCGGGCCTGCTCCGACTGCTGGCCCGAGCGACTTGAGGTGCCCGGCGTGATCAGCATGGCCAGGAGGTCGGTCGGCTGGCCGAACGTCGCCTCCAGCCACTGGCTCGCCGCATCGCCCTGCAAGCCCGTGCCCCACCACGTGTTGGAGTAGCTGTCGCCGGCGAGATCCGCGCCGTGCTTGGGGTCCGAGTGGGATGCCTTCCAAGCCGTCGGGTGTACGGCCACGCGCTTGGCGAAGTGGTCCTGTACGGCGCGGGCCGCCGGGGGGCCGCCGAAGATGCCGCCCACGATCAGTGCCACAACTGCCGTTGTTATCAACGCCCTTGCGATCCAGCGCTTGCGGTCCCGGTACAGCGGGGGGCGCTGGCCGGCGTACGGGCCCTCCGCGTTGTCCGCGCGGCGCGGGGTGAGCGGGGTGGCGCAGCTGCGGCAGAAGTTGCGGTGCTCGTGGTTGGGGGTGCCGCAGGCGGGGCAGGGTGTGCCGTTTTCCGGTGCGGGGGCGGGGGTTGCCGTGCGGACGCGGGGGCGGGCGGCTTCCGGGCGGCCGGGGAGAGCCGGGCCGGGGGCCTCCGGCGGCTGTACGGGGGTGGGTTCCTGTACCGGTACGAGGAGGGCCCTTGCGGCGTCCGTGGCTGAGGTTTGCCTCGCGGTGGGGAGGGGGGTGGTGTCCGCTGCGGGTACGGCGGGGATGGGGGTGGTGGTGGCTCCCGGAGCCGATGCGGGGGCCGGGTTGGCAGGGTGCGCCTGGGGCGGGTTCGCCGGTTCGGCGGGGTTGGCGGCTTCCGGCGCGGCTCCCGCAGACGGGGTTCGGGGTTCCTCTGGCGCCGTGGCGGTGTCCGCCGACGGCGTGGACGCGGGCGGGGTCGCCCCCGCCCCGGGTGCGGCCGCCGACGTGGTGCCCGGCGACGGGTTGGGTGCGGCCGGGGTGCTGCCCGAGGGCGGTGTGGACGCCGCCGGGGCAGGGGCCGACGCGGGCGCGTCCGGGGTTGGCGAAGTCGCCGGGGGCGTCCAGCGGAGGAAGGCTCCGCAGGAGTCGCAGAAGGACTGGCCCGTGGGGCGGGCCGGGGTGCCGCAGTCGGGGCAGGGGACGGTGGCCGGGGTGGACATCAGCGATCAATTCCCTTCGGGGATCAGGGTTTTACGGGTTACCTCGGCCGTGAAAGGGAGGTGGGCGGGGCGGGCCGCCGCCACCACTGCCTGGAGGCGGTAGGGGTCTATGGCGGAAGGGTCGGGGACGGTGAGGGTTACCGTCAAGCCTGCCCGGGGGGTGCCGGGGAACGGGCCCAGGGGGCGAGCCGACCACATCGCGCCGCCGCTCTCGGTGATCTCGGGGCGTACCCCGAAGGCCAGTTGGACCGCTTGGGAGAGGCCTTGAGCTGTGCCGCGCACGCGGTGGAGGGAGACTGCCGTCGCTACCGCGTGGCGACGGATCTCCAGCGGCTCCGTGCCGTCGAGCTCCGTGCCGACCCAGGTGGTGAGCCAGTCCACGAAGTCCTCGGGGGCGATCGCCGGGTCGAAGTAGGCCTCCAGGCAGTCGAGCACGTTGAACAGGGGGGCCAGGACGATGTCCAGGCCCTCCACGAAGCGCTGTGCGAAGTCGTCGTCCGCGTACACGGCGGGCAGCTGGCCGCCCAGCGGGTGCGAGGAGCCCAGGCCTTCGATGGTGCCGCGGGCGCTCATCGGGCCTCGATGACGCGGACGCGGTGGTCGAAGGGGAAGAGCAGCGCGGAGGGGGAGAGTTCGATGCGGTCGGTCGCGTCGCCCCGGCGGCCGGTCAGGGGGTCGGCGGGGTGGAGCAGGACCTCGTCGACCAGTTCCACGCCCGGGACGCGTTGCAGTGCCGCGAAGATCTCGCCCGCCCGCAGCGGCCGGCCGAAGGGCCAGCCCGTGCCGTGGGCGCCGCCGGTCAGCGGGTCCAGGTAGGAGTACAGCGCGTTGAGCGCCTCGTCGCGTACGTGGTCGGCCTTCGCGGCGCGGAAGGCGTGCAGGGTGGCCACGACCGTGACGCCCTGGTAGAAGGGCGGGCCCACGGCCAGCCGGGTGCCCAGGGGGCGGCGCTCGTCCAGGAACGTCGTGACCCGGCCCAACAGCTCGTCGCCCGGCACCAGTTGCTCGAAGCGCAGGCGGCCGCCCCGGTCGGGCACGGCCTGCGGGACGACCAGGACCCGTACCGCGTTGTCGCCCGACTCCGCCGAGTCCGCCGCCAGGCAGGCGATGCGGGCGGTCTCGGGGGCGGCCCGGCGGGCCAGCTCCTCGTAGTCGCGGGCGGTCACGGCGCGCTCCTGGGCGCGCAGCGCGATCGGGGCGCGGGTCTTGGCCTCCTCGACGGTCTCGCCGTCGACGCCGCCCCGCGCCGCCTCCCGGTTCTCGACCCGCGCGATGTACGGGATGGAGCTGCGGAGCACTTGGATCGCACCCCGGGCGACGTTGCCGGAACGGCCGCCGCCGGTGCCGTAGCGCGAGGCCCGAATCGCGGCGCCCTTGACGGGGACCGCGCCGAACTGCCGTACCGTGCCGTCCGGTTGGCGCACCGCCGGACCGAAGGCGAGCTCGCCGGTCGCCGCGTCCAGGGTGAAGTGGCGGTCGAAGGGGCTGGAGGACGCGAAGTCGTCCACCACCTCCCACTCCTCCCAGCCCTCGCCCGCCGACACTTCCAGGCGCACGCCGCCGACGACGGGCGCGTGCGCGAGCAGCAGCCGCTGGCCCGGGACGCCCTCGGAGTCGCCGAGGGACTCGTCGTGCACCGACTCGGAGTGCGAGACCTGCGTCGTACCGCCGATGGTGAAGGCG
This sequence comes from Streptomyces sp. NPDC050485, assembly GCF_044458185.1. Lineage (NCBI taxonomy): Bacteria > Bacillati > Actinomycetota > Actinomycetes > Kitasatosporales > Streptomycetaceae > Streptomyces > Streptomyces sp. NPDC050485. Next base: position 415,874 of record NZ_JBITHR010000002.1, read on the forward strand.
GAGGCGCCGCGCACGGTCGGCGAGACGCTGTAGAACGGCTGGCCGGGGGCGGCCTCGACGACCCGGCAGCGCAGCCAGCCCGCGTCCAGGCGGCCCGCCATCCGGGACACCGTGTGGCCGCCCGGCATGTGCAGGACGACCTCGCCGGGCCGGTTGAGACCGCCGGTCGAGTCCTCGGCGACCTCGCACTCGGTCCAGCCGTCCGAGGTCCACGCCTCCCACACCAGGGGCGGCTGGCGCGGGTCGACGCCGACGCCGTCGACCCGGCTCTCCAGGCGCAGCGCGGCCGTGCAGTTCGGGATGGCCGCCGACAGGCCGAAGAGCAGCACGTCGCCGGGGAGCGGGCCGGTGCTGAACACGGAGACGTCGGTGTTGCCGAGCACGTCCTGCGAGCAGTCCTCGGGTCCGGACCCGGCGGGCTGGCGCAGTACGTGGGTGAGGTGGCTGGGCACGATCGTCAGATCGTCCTCGGTCGCGAAGACCACCGCCTCCTCGGTCTCGGTACGGCTGGTGGCGACCTCGGTGCCGGTGGGCAGCACCACCGGTTCCGACTGGGGCGCCGAGAGCCAGAACGTCACCGAGGCGCGGGCCGCGGCGGGCGGGAACAGGGTCACCCCGAGCAGGTCCAGGAAGGCGAGCTGGTTCTTCTCGGGCACCCGGTTGAGCCGGTAGACCAGCTGGTCGGCCATGTGCGCGACGGCTTCGATGAGGGTGACACCCGGGTCGGAGACGTTGTGGTCGCTCCACTCGGGGCAGCGCTGCTGGATGTAGCGCTTGGCGTCGTCGACGAACTGCTGGAAGCGGCGGTCGTCGAGATGGGGTGCGGGGAGGGCCATCAGTGCAGTTCGCTTTCGCCGGCCGTCGGGCCTGGCTGGTCGCCGCCCTCGGAGGGAATCACATAGAAGGGGAAGACGAGGCTGCGCGGGTTGTTGGTGCCGCGCACCGAGTACCGCACGTCGATGTGCAGCACGGTCGGCTCGTCGGGCGCCGGGGTCACGGTGACCTCCTGGACCTCGATCCTGGGCTCCCAGCGGTCCAGCGAGGTGCGCACCTCGTAGCGGATGCGCCCGGCGGTGGCGTCGTTGACGGGCGCGAACACCAGGTCGTGCACCGCGCAGCCGAATTCGGGGCGCATGGGCCGCTCGCCCGGCGCGGTGGCGAGCACCAGGCGCATGGCCTCCTCGATCTCGCGGTCCCGGCGGGCCAGTGCGATGCCGCCGCCGGGGTCGGTGCGCATCGGGAAGGCCCAGCCGGCCCCGACGAAGTGTTCGCTCATCTCAACTCTCCTAGAAGGGCAGGCCGTTGCGCAGCGTGATGCCGGTCAGTTCGATGGTCGCCGCGGTGACGTTGGCGTTGCCGATCGCCTTGATGGACGCCATGCCGGCCGCGTTCAGCTGCACCGCGCCGCCGGCGTCGAGGGAGGCCTCGGCGCCCGCCTTGACGTCGAAGGCGAGGCCCGCCTTGACGTTGATGGCCATGCCGGCGTCCATCTCGATACCCGCGCCCGCTTGCATGCTCAGCTTGCCGACGGCCTTCAGGGACAGGTCGCCGCCCGAGTCGATGTCGATGCTCCGGGCGCCATGGATCTTGACGCTGCCGTCGCTGCTGATGGTGAGGGTGGTGCGGGCCTCGTTCAGCTGGACGTACAGCTTGCCCTCGCCGGTGCGCAGCCGGATGCCGCTGGAGGCCCGTGCGGCGCCGCCCGATTCGAGCAGCTCGACGGTGTGCCCGCTGCGGGCGGTCACCGCCCGCCAGTTGATCTGCCCGCTGGTCGGGTCGACCGCCGGGATGTTGTCGGGCTCGCGGGTGTGCTTGTCGATGCCGTTGTAGAGGCCCGCGATGACGTACGGGTGCTCAAGGGAACCCCGGTCGAAGGCGCACAGCACCTCGTCGTTGACGTCGGGAAGCAGCAGCCCGCCGCCGCCCTTGCCGCCGAACTGCGCGACCCGGCACCAGTCGCTCTCGTACGTCTCGGACAGCCACGGGAAGCGCAGCCGGACCCGGCCGAGGGTCAGCGGGTCCTTGGTGTTGGTGACCAGGGCGACCGCGACCCCCGGCATCGGGGGCGCCTGGTCGGTGCCGCCCGCGGCGAGCCCGTACAGCGAACGGAACTGGCGGCCCGAGACGTTCAGCCAGGTGGTGTACGGCTCGCCGGAGGCGAAGACATGGCGGACCCCGGTCGCCGTGTACTTGCCCTCGAAGGGGAACCCGGCGCCCTTCACGGCGATGGGAGTGCCGGGCTTGAGGTCGGGGTTGCCGGTGACGGCGACCTCCAGCTCGGCGAAGGCGCCGGTGACGTCGTCGGCGAGGGCGCGCGCGGCGTGCATGACCTCGGACTGCGTGGTGTACGGGATCTGCGTGGCGGTGAGCTCCGCCGCCCCGAAGGGAGTCGTGACCGTCGCCGGGGTGATGTCGGCCGCGATGTCGGGGCTGGTGACGGCGGGGGCGGGCGCGCTCAGCTGCTGCTTGGTGCGCATGTCCCAGCCGCGCACGCTGACCTGCTTGACCTGCCCGGCCGCCGTCATCGCGACCCGGCTGTGCAGGGTGTTCGCGCCGAAGTCCAGGACGTACGGGCTCTGGGCGGCCGGGGTGGTGTCGGAGGGGGCGCCGGAGGCCGGCTTGAGGGCGGCGAAGTTCAGCTTGCCCTCGTTGTCGAAGGACAGCCGCACGTCGTTCTCGGCCGCCAGGCGGGCCAGGAAGTCCCAGTCGGTGGTGTTGGGCTGGGTCGCCAGGTCGTACACCGTCGGCGTCGAGTCGATCTTCCCGAGGTCCAGCCCGTTGAGCCCGGCGACGCGGCGCACGATGTCGGAGGCCGTCATGCTCGGGTAGCCCATGACGCGGCGGTTGCGCAGCAGCCGGTGGCCGGGGTCGTAGCCGCGTACGACGAGGTGGCGGCCGGTGCTCGGCTCGGCGTCGACCTCCAGCGCGGTGACCTCGCCGGTCAGCATCGGATCGGCGCGCCGGCCGTCGGTGAACGGGCTCAGGACGGCCTTCGCGCCGATCTTGAGCATGGGGAACTTGGTGGTGAGGGTGCCGTCCTTGTCGGTGAAGGTCAGCTGGAAGGCGGAGGGCACGTTGACGGAGGCGTCCACCCAGCCCTCGATGAGCCGCACGGCCAACTGGTCGGGCAGCACGGCCCCGTTGATCTGGACGTGCAGGACGGTGGTGAAGGTCTTCTCGCTCACGCGACGCCCTCCGAGGAAGCGGGAAGCAGCAGCTCGGTGCCGGGGCGCAGCCGCATCGGGTCGTCGATCTCGTTGGCCTCGGCGATGGTCCGCCAGCGGGTGGCGTCGCCGTACTCGCGCCAGGCCAGCGAGGCGAGCGTGTCCCCGGCGACCGTGCGGTGCACCCGGCGCGCCGAGAGCGCGCCCGAGGTGGGGTTCTGGCGCTTGGTCTCGCTGGAGACCTCGGTCAGCGCCAGCGTGCAGGTGGCGCGCAGGGGAACGCCGTTGGGGCTGAACAGGGTGTAGCTGGCGTTCACGCTCGTGACGAACGCGGTGAACTGGACGGTCGAGAACGAGCCCCAGGTGAACTTCACCCACGGCGGCGACGGCGCCTTCGCGCTGACGCTCTGCGAGGTCACCTCGCAGCACGAGAGCAGCAGCTCCACCTGCGTCTGCACGGTGTTGGAGCTGGGCGTGCCCGACGCGTCGAGGAACACCTCCAGCTGGAGGGAGGCGGGCTGCGCGCCGGTGAACTTGGGCGGTGCGGTCTTCGTGTAGGCGATGGCCAGCGGGGTGGTCCAGCTCGCGGTCCGCCCGAGCTGCAGCTTCGACGGGTTGAACTGGAACTTCACCTCGCCGATGAGCCCGCCCATCGAACCGCCCAGGTCGGTCGGCGGCTGGTGGATGGCGAGGGTGGCACGGGAGAGCCCCGCCGCCTTGCCTCCGGTGGGAGCGGCCATGCTCAGGCACCTCCCGCGTCGGTGAAGCCGTGGTGGGCGATCTCCAGCGTCTCGGTGGCCACGCTCGGACTCGCCGGGTCCAGGCTCGGACCCGTCCAGCGCACCGGCAGCACCTCGACGAGCCCCCACTGCGCGACGATCGAACCGTCGGCGCGCAGCGCGGCGATCTGCGCGGTCGGCCGGGTGATGCCGGTGGCGAGCGAGGAGATCCAGGAAGCCACCTTGGAGGTGTCGGCGGTGAGCGGCCGGGTCAGCCGGATCGTGGAGAACGTGACGCGGGTGGGCAGCTGCCACACGAACCCGTTGTTGCCGCCCTCCTGGTGCTGCTCCACCTCGACCTCGGACGCGAGACCGTCGCAGCCGTTGAACAGGCCGAGGTTCTGGCCGTCGATGGTCAGCTTGAAGAAGACGGTGGAGCCGGGGTCAAGGGTGCTGGGCATGGGGTGGTCTTCCGTAGGTGGGGTGGGTTGCGGGTCGGTGGGTTACGGGTCTGTCGTGCGGGGTCAGCGGTCGCGCAGGCGCCCGATCCGCTCGCGGTCCCCGCGCAGCTCGGCCCGCAGGAGCCGGGAGAGCGGCGCGACGAGCCTGCGGGCCAACGCGTCCAGATCGGCGGGCTGTTCGGGGGCGGTGGGCTCGGGGGCGGATGTGGATGCGGAGGTGGGCGCGGGGGCTTGGGCGGTGCGCTGCACCTGCCGCGGTACGGGGGCGGGGGCGGGCTGCGCCGCCGGGGCGGGCGCTGGGCTGGTGCGCCGTACGGGGGTGACGGCCCGCGGCGGGGCGGGCACGGCCGGGGCCCGCTGCACGGACGGCTGCGCTACGCCCCGGGGCGCGGCGGGACCGCGCAACGGAACGACCGGCCGGGCCTCGGAGCGGGCGGGGGCCTGCTTGAGCGGCGCGGGAGCGGCCACCCTTTCGGCCGCCCCGCGTGCCGCCGCCTCCTGATGCCGCGTGGTGAGCGGGCGGGCGGAAGCGAGCGGCGGACCGGCAACGGCGGCGCGCTGTACGGGAGTCGGCCCGGGCAGCCGGACCTTGCGGAGCGGGGTGGCCGGGACGGCCGGCGGCTCGGGCGCGGGGGCTCGCCGCACGGGAGGGGGCGTCGGGGCGACGGCCGGGGGCGGGGTGGCCGGGGCGACCGGGGTGATGGCCGGGGCGGCCGGAGTGGCGCTCGGGGTGATGGGGGCGCCGATGAGGGGCCGCCGCCGGGGCCCGTCGGCCGCCGGACTCTGCACCCGGCTGACCCGCCGGACGACGGGCTTGCGCTGGATGGGCGGCGCGGTCGCCTCCGGCTGCGGTGCGGGTGCGGGCGCGGGTGCCTCCGGCTCGGGGGTGGGCGCGGGTGCCTTGGCGGGGGCCCGTACGACGCCCACCGGGTCGAGGTGGTGGGAGGGGCGGACCGGCCGGGGAGCGGAGGTCAGGGGAGGGCGCGTGGGGGTGAGAGCGCGCTGAATGGGCTGGGCGCCGCCCGGGGCCGGTGCGGGGCCGTTGGCCGTTCCGCGTACGGGGAGGACGGGGTGCGCGGGGCGGAGGGTGTTCTGCGGTGTACGGGGTTCGGTGACGGGGCTGTTCACGGGCCTGGCTGCCTGCTGTCCGGCCGGGACCGAGGGAGGGGCTGCCGAACTGCTGGGCGCGGCCTGGTAGTTGATGCCAGGGGTCTGCATGGACGAGGCGGCACGCTGTACTGCGGCGGGCTGGATCGCCGGCCCCGATACCTCGACGGGAGTCGCCGCGCTGGGCGCGGCCGGTGTCGTACGGGGGCGGCTCGCATCGCCGCGCGAGGGCGCGGCCGACCGCTGCACGACGGGAGCGGCGTCGGGCGCGGGCGGGGTGGTGGGGCGTACGGCTTCGGTTCGGGCGTGCGGTGGGTTGGGCGTGGGCGTGACGGCGCGCTGAACGACGTCAGCCGCGCCGGGCGCGGGCCGGGTCTCGGCGTGCGAGCCGCGTCGCTGTGCTGAGGGGGACGGCGCCGGGGTGCCCGCCGGGCTGTGCGGTGTCGCGCCGATGGGTGTAGCGGACCGCTGCACCTCGGGGGCGTGCGGCGCCGGGGCCTGCGGAGGTGTGGCAGCGCGCTGCACCGACGGCGCGGCCGGGCTTGCCGGCGTCGCGTCGGTGGACGGGGTAACTGCACGCTGCACTACGGGAGTTGCGCCGATCGTGGGCCGCGTTGGCTCGGCCGCCGGGCTCTGAGGTGTTGCCGCAGCGCGCTGTGGCACGGGGGCTGCGGCGGCCTGCCCCGGCGCGGGATGGGCGGCCCGTTGTACGGCGGGGGGTGTGCCGGCCGGGGCAGCTGAAGGTGTGGCGGCCCGCTGCACTGCGGGGGTTGCGCCGGATGCGGGGCGAGGCGCCTCGGCGGGGTGCCCTGTTTGGCGCTGCGGCGCTGCGGTCGCCCGCTGGACCGGGGGTACGGCCGGGGGCGTGGACTGCGGTGCCGGGGCGGGGGTGCTGGGGCGCTGCGCGGCGGAGGTGGTGGTCCGCTGGAACGCCGGGCCGGTGCTGGACGTGGTGGGCGTCGGAGGCGATACGGGAGTAACTCCGCGCTGTACTGAGTGAGTTGCACCGGGCGCGGGGTGTGTCGTATCGGCGGGGTTGGTCGTCGGACCCTGCGGCGATGCGGTCGCTCGCTGGACCGGGGGTGCGGCCGGGGTCGTGGAGTGCGGTGCCGGGGCCGGGGTGTTGGGGCGCTGCGTGGCGGGGTGCGTTGGTTCAGCAGGCTTGGCCGTTGGGCCTGCCGAGGGAGCGGCGGTCCGCTGGATCGCGGGGCCGGTGTTGGGCGTTGCGGGCTTCGGCGCCGGTGTGGTGGTTGGAGTAACCCCGCGCTGTGCGGCGGGGGTTGCTCCGGGCGTGGGGTGTGTCGCATCGGCGGGGTTGGTCGTCGGACCCTGCGGCGATGCGGTGCCGCGCTGGATCGGGGGTGCGGCCGGGGTCGTGGAGTGCGGTGTCGGGGTGGGGGTGCTGGGGCGCTGCGCTGCGGGGGTGGTGGTCCGCTGGATCGCGGGGCCGGTGCTGGGCGTTGCGGGCTTCGGCGCCGGAGCGCTGGGGGACGCAACCTCACGCTGCACTGCGGGAGTTGTGCTGGAAGCCGGACCCGTTGACGCAACAGGCTCGGCCACAGGGCCTTGCGGCGACGCGGCGGCGCGTTGCACCGGCGGCGCGACCGGGGTCGCGGACCCGGGCCGGGATGCGGGTGCGGCAGGCCGCTGGTTGCCCGGAACGCGCGGTGCTGCCGCACTCGGGCCCGGCGGCGCGGCAGGGGTGCCCATGGAACCGGTCGAAGACGCAGCGGCCCGCTGCACCGAAGGTGCTGACTCTGCACGGGAGTTGGCCGCCGGACCAAGCTGATCCGGGACGGCCCGCTGCACAACGGCCCCCGCGCTCGGCGGAGTCGCGGTCGGCCCCTGAGCGGTAGCAGACGCACCAGACCCAGCCGGGGCGATCGGCGTCGGCGCCGCACCCCGTGCAGGAGCAGCCGCCCGCTGCACCGGAGCCGAACCGGAACCGGAAGCCGACCCCGCCCGCTGCACCGGAGCCGAACCGGAACTTGAAGCCGGACCGGGAGCAGGAGCCGACCCCGCCCGCTGCACTGGAGCCGAAGCAGAAGCCGAACCAGAGCCAGAACCCGCCCCGGATCCCGGCCCCGCCCCGAAAGCCGGAGCCGGGGTCGGCTCCGCGCCCTCCGCCTGCCGCCCGCCGGAGGCCACCGGCAGGTGCAGCAGAGGGGCGGACGGGCTCGGGGGGACCGGGGTCACGGCGTTGTGGAGGACGCCGTGGGGGGCCGTCGGGGAGACCGCGTGGGTCAGCGGGCGTACGACCGACAGGTCCTGGTGGGCGGCCAGGGTCGAGCCGAAGGCCGCTTCCGCCGTGAGGCGGGGGGCGGCCAGGGCCCGCTGGATCGGGGGTGCGGCGGCCCAGCCGCCGTCACCCCGTACCGGTGGGGCGGCCGGAGCGGCCGGAGCCGCCGGTGCGGTCTCGGACGTCCGGCCGCGCCGGCGCTTGAACAGGGCCATCCCCCGTCACCGCTCCCCTTCGCCTTGTTCCACCAGTGCCGCCACCCGCCGTACGTACGCCCGCCGGTCCGCATGCTCCAGGTCGAGGATGGAGTCCATGCCCCAGTGGAAGTGGTAGGCCAGGTACGCGGTCTCCTCCTCGATCCGGTCGGCCGCGTACGTCACGATTCCCCCAGGCGGCTCCCGGCCAGCTCGACCTCGAAGGACTCGTTGCAGTGCGGGCAGGCCACCGCCGCCCGGGTGTGTCCCTCGGCGTTGATCTGCCGGTAGAAGTCCTGGAGGAAGGCCAGGTCGGAGGCGAACATGTTCTCCACCGTGCCGTCGTGGACATCGCCGAGGGTGCCGAGCCGGGTGATCACCCGGCCGAGCAGGACCACCGACAGGTACGCCGGGTTCTCGCGGACCCGGACGTCCCGCAGCGGCACCAGCTCGTCGCGGGCCGTGGCGAGCCGCATCGAGCCGTGCCGGTGCACGGTGCCCGACTCGTCCACGTAGCCGCGCGGCAGCTCGAACTCGAACTCGGTGCGCAGCGGCTCCCGCGCGGCCGACGGGGGCTGGGCCTGGGCCTCGGCTCCCCCAACTCCAGGACCTTCGCGCCTCATTACTCGATGACCAGCTCTTCGAAGGTGATGCTGACCTGCTCGGTCATCGCGGAGGCGTCGCCGGCCTTGACCGCGCTGACCTCGACCTTGGTGCACCAGGCGTTGCGCAGGTGGTAGCGCTTCACCGGGTTCTCCTGGTAGTCCATCATGATGATGGAGGCGTTCTTGCGGGCCGAGCCCATGTTTCCGTCGATGGACTGCTTGATCCACTCGGAGAACGTGGACGAGTGGGTGGCACCGCGGGTCACCGTGCACTCACCGGCCTTCTTCACGCCGGGCAGCTTCTTGATGATCGGCTTGCCGGCCGCGGAGACCTGCTGGTACTCGATGACGTCCTGCTCCATCGAGAGGCTGCTGACTTCCTGCAGGTACTCGACCATGACACCGTCGATCTGCAGGCCGAAATTGTGGGTGGTGAGGGCATCACCGGGCTGAAGCGACATGCTGGGTTACTCCTGTTCGTACGAAATCGGCCTAGGGAATGGGGAGTTGGTGCGTCCTACTCCTCCAGCTCGCCGCCGCCGCCCGAGAACTGGGCCAGGCGGAACACCACGAACTCGGCGGGCTTGACGGGCGCGATGCCGATCTCGCAGACGACGCGGCCGAGGTCGACGGACTCGACCGGGTTGGTCTCCTCGTCGCACTTCACGTAGAAGGCGTCCTCGGGGCGCTGGCCGAACAGGGCGCCGTTGCGCCACTCGTTGACCAGGAAGGCGGAGATGTTGCGGCGGATCCGGGCCCACAGCGCGTGGTCGTTCGGCTCGAACACGACCCACTGGGTGCCGATCAGGATCGACTCTTCCAGGTAGTTGAAGTACCGGCGCACGTTCAGGTAGCGCCAGGCCGGGTCGGAGGCGAGGGTGCGGGCGCCCCAGACGCGGATGCCGCGGCCCGGGAAGGCGCGGATGCAGTTCACGCCGATCGGGTTGAGGAGGTCCTGCTCGCCGCGGGTGATCTGGAGTTCCAGGTCGACGGCGCCGCGCACGATCTCGTTCGCGGGGGCCTTGTGGACGCCGCGTTCGGCGTCGTTGCGGGCCCAGATGCCGGACATGTGGCCGGACGGCGGCACGACCTTGGTCTGGCCGCTGGACGGGTCGAAGACCTTGACCCAGGGGTAGTACAGGGCGGCGTACCGGGAGTCGTAACCGGCCACCTCCATGCGCCACTTGCGGATGTCGCGGGCGTTGAGTCCGGGCGGCGGGTCCAGGACGGCCATCCGGTCGCCCATCAGCTCGCAGTGCGCGACCAGGCCGAGCTGGACGGCCTTGACCTGCTCCAGGTCGATCAGGCCCTGCTGGTAGATGGCCATCAGGTCGGGCACCGCGACCATGTTGATCTCGTCGAGGGCCTCCAGGCCGCCGAAGCCGGTGCGGTCGGCGGAGTCGCCGATGAACTGGCCGGATTCGATCCGCGCGACCGTGCCGCCGGTGGCGGCCGGGGCGGAAGCGGCGACGGGCGGCGCGAGGGTGACGGCCTGGGCCTCGGGGCGGGCCAGCTGGCCGCCCGCGACGGCCTCTTCGAGGGTGATCGTCTTCGAGCGCTGCTTGACCTGCGTGACGACGAAGTTGCGGGCCGACTTCTTGGCGCTGACGTCGAAGTTCTCGACGATGGTGTCGCCGTCCTTGACGACCAGCTTGAAGCGGTCGGCGTCCTTCTCGCCCTCGGCGTCCTGCACCTCGACGGTGAGCGCTGCGCCGTTCGTGCCCGCCGCGATGGCGGCGACCTTGAACGCGCCGAGCGCGACGGACTCGCCCGCGGTGATCGCCTGGGGAGCCGCGGCGGCCGCGTTGGTCTGCGGGGCCGCCTGCGCCGTGCCGGTGTCGGTGCCGCCGACGCGCACGACGTAGGCCGCCGTACCGCCGTTGTTGAAGAAGCCGTAGACGGAGTGCGCCAGGTAGTACCCGTCCGTGAACTCCCCGAACTCGGCGACGTACTGGGACCAGTTGGTCACCAGCGTCGGCTCGTTGAGCGGCCCGACGGGAGCGAGCCCGACGAAGGCGGCGACGGAGGTGCCGACCCCCTCGATGGGGCGGGATCCGCTGGCGACTTCCTCGACGTAGACGCCGGGGGAGAGGTAGTTGGGCACGGTCGGGGTCTCCTCGTGAAGGTGGGGTGGTACGAGCCGGGACGGCCCGGCTGCCGGGCGAGGTCCGTTACGGGTGGTCGACGCCACCTCGCGCGGCGGACGCCGTCGTGCTGCCCGCGGTCCGCCGGACGGCTGCCGCGGCGGAGGTGGTCGGCGGGGCCGCGTCGCTCGGGGCGTGCTGGGTACGGTCCGGCAGTCGCGGGCGGTGAGTGCCCCGTGCGGCCTGCTGGTCCTGCGCACGCATGTGGTTCCCGTTCCCCCGAGTCGCCGTGATGGCCAATGTCCCGACCAGCCTCGCTGGCGCGGGCCGGCGGCGGGAGGGGAGAAGGTGCGGGGGCGAGGGCAGCCGGGGTTGCCCGTCCGGTCACTCGGGCGGGTGGGCGCGGGCAGCGCGGCGGACGGTCAGCAGTCGTCCTCGTCCGGCGTCACCGGCACGGGAGCGGGCGGGGAGCAGGGGCGGCCGGTGCTCAGCCGGTTGGCCTCGCGGACCTTCTCCATCAGCTCCTCCCTGCGCCTGGCGTCCTCGGCCGCCTGCTCTTCCGTACTGTCACCCATGGCGCGCACCCCCAAGCAGGTCTGCCGACTCCGCCCCGGTCCGTGATCGTGCGGTCGCTGTCCGTACTTCATGCAGCGTGCTCCCCGGAGCACGGGCCTGGCCAGTGGGCGCGACTTCCCAATGCCTTTTGCGTACGTGTTCGAACTCCCCTGGCCGGTCGGGCCGGCGGGGTCGGCCTTGATGTGTCTGATCGGCTGCACGGGTACGGGTACGGGTATGGGTGCGAGCGCGTGGGCCCCGGGTGCCGTGGGGGCGAGCAGCCGGGCGAGGGCCGTGTTGCCCGCGGTCCGCCGGACGTCCGCGACGGCGGAACCGCGCCGCAGCGGCGGCCGGGTATGCGGTCCGTCGCCGTGCAGGTCGGCCGGATTCTGTTCCATGGCCCGCACGTGTCCGGACTCCCCTCGGTGGCTGCCTCGCGATTCTTCGGCCGCGGGAGAGGGAACGCACGAGGCGCCCGGCCCGTCTTGGGGGCAGGGAGCTTGCCCTTTCGCCCGGTTACCCACGGGATACAGGGGCCAGTTCAGGCCAACTCCATGGGGGATACACGGGGTGATGAGGGCCTGCGGGCGCTCCTGACGTAGCGTTCGGTGGACCGGAAGAACAGCATTCGTGGGCCGAAAGGGCAACGTCGGGGGACGAGTCGGCCGGGCGAGGGAGAGGCAGCGGCGCGTGGCGGAATCCGGCGGAACGGGCGAGGGCGGCATAACCGGCGGACTGCGGTTCCGGATGCTCGGACCCGTCGAGGGCGAACTCGGTGGCACCGCACTGCCGTTGGGCCCGCCCCAGCAGCGGGCCCTGCTCGCCGTACTGCTGCTGCGCGAGGGCCGGCCGGTCTCCATGCCGGAGCTGCTCGACGCGATATGGGGGGAGCGGCTGCCCCCGCGCGGGGTGGGCACCCTGCGCACCTACGTATCGAGACTGCGCACCCTGCTGGAACCCGGCAGGCCCGCACGCACCCCGGCCAGGCTCCTGGTGTCGGCCGACGACGGGTACGCGCTGCGGGTGCCGGCCGCGGCGCTCGACACCGCGGTCTTCGAGGCGCGCCTCGCCGAGGCCGCGCGGCTGCGGGGCGCGGGCGACACCGCCGCCGCCCACCGCGAACTGGCCGCAGCGCTCGCCCTGTGGGGCGGCAGCCCGCTCGCGGGCCTGCCGGGGCCGCACGCGGAGCGCCAGCGCGACCGGCTGACCGAACTGTGGCTCTCGGCCCGCGAAGACCACTTCCACTGCGCCCTCGCCCTGGACCGGCACACGGCGACGATCGCCTCGCTGGGCGCGTTCGCCGCCGAACACCCGCTGCGCGAACGCGCCCAGGCGCTGCTGATGCTGGCCCTGCACCGGGCGGGCCGCCAGGCGGACGCGTTCGCGGTGTACGAGGCGACCCGCCGCACCCTGGACACCGAACTGGGCGTCCCCCCGGGCCCCGAACTCACGGCCCTGCACACCCGCTTGCTGTCCCGCCCACTGGAAGCCCCGGCCACGCAGAGCCCCCACGTTGTGGGCAGTCGTTCCGCAGGGCGATCGGGGTCTCCCCTGGTCGAGCGGAGCCGAGACCTTGGGGAAGGGTGGGCACAACGAACCCCCGCCGCCGGAACCCCGGTTACTGCCGCACCCGCCCCCGCCGAGCCTGCCGACGTCCCGAGCCCATCCGCGCCCCCCTCCCAACTCCCCCCGGACATACCTGACTTCACCGGCCGGGCCACCCACCTCGCCGACCTGACCGCCACCCTCCAACACGCCTCCGACGGCCGAGCCGTGGGCGTGGCCGTACTCACGGGCCTCGGCGGCGTGGGCAAAAGCGCGCTGGCCGTACACGCCGCCCACCGCATGCGCGCCGCGTTCCCCGACGGCCAGCTGTACGTCGATCTGCGCGGCCACGACGCCGAGCCCGCCGACAGCGCCGCCGTCCTCACCCAACTGCTCCGCTCACTCGGCGTGGCCGAGGCCTCCGTACCCGAGGACGCCGGGCAGCGGGCGGCGCTGTACCGCTCACTGCTCGCCGGGCGGCGCGTGCTCGTACTGCTCGACACCGCGCACGACACCGCGCAGATCCGCCCGCTGCTGCCCGGCACCCCGGGCAGCGCGGTCCTCGTCACCAGCCGGACGCGCATCGTGGGCCTGCCCGGGGCGCGGCTCGTGGACGTCGAGGCGCCGGACGAGCAGGACGCCCTGGACATGCTGGAATCGATCGCGGGAGCGCGGCGGGTGCGCTCCGAGCCGGACGCGGCCCGCCAACTGGTCGCCGCCTGCGGCCGGTTGCCGCTCGCCGTGCGCATCGCGGCCAGCAGGCTGGCCGCCCGCCCCGACTGGGCGGTGGCCGATCTGGTGGCCCGGCTGAGCAGCGAGCGCCACCGGCTGGACGAGCTGGAGGCCGACGGGCTCGGCGTGGCCGCCGCCTTCCGGCTCAGCTACGAAGGGCTCGACGCCCCGGCCGCGCGCGCCTTCCGCCTCGCGGCCGCCGCCGACGTCCCGGTCTTCGGGCGGGACACCACGGCCGCGCTACTCGGCGTGGAGGAGTGCGCCGCCGAGGACGCGCTTGAGGCGCTCGTCGACGCCGGTCTGATCGAGGCGTACGGAGTGGACCGCTACCGCTTCCACGACCTGGTGCGGATCTACGCGCGGCGAATCCTGGAGCATTCGCCCGACGCCGCCGAACGGCCCGCCGCCCAGCGCAGGCTCCTGGACCATGTGCTCGCCGGGACGCGCAACGTACTGCGCTGCCTGCGGCCGCTCAGCGGCGTACCGGATCTGCTGCACGAGCCGCAGGCGCCCGGCTACCGGCCCACCGACGCGGCGGACGCCCGGGTCTGGCTCCAGGAGTCGCACGAGCTGATCCGGGCCACCGTCGAGCAGGCGCTCGGCAAGGGACCCTGGGAGGACCTGGGCGAGCAGGCGCTGCGGCCCGCCGTCGACCTCCTCACCGGCTGGGCCCAGCTGATCCTCGGCACCGCCCGCCGCCACGAACTCCAGGGCCCGGCCGGCCTCGCCCTGTCGGCGGCGCAGTGCCACGGGGACGACCGCTCGGCGGGCCGGGCGCTGCGCCTGATCGCCGCCGTACCGCAGCAGGGCGCCGACACCTACCCGCGCATCGAACGCACCCTGCGCCAGGCGCTCAAGTACGCGGCGCTGGCCGGCGACCCGCTCGCCGAGTCGGGGGCGGCGCACGAACTCGCCATCATCCTGGGCGTGATGGGCCGCCCCGCCGAAGCGCTCCCCTTGTTCGAGCAGGCCTACGCCCGCTTCACCGAACTGGGCAGCACCGGCGACGCGGTGCGCGTCCTCGCCCATGTCGTACGCACCCACATGCTGCTCGGCCAGAAGGAGCGCGCCGAGGCCGCCGCCGATGAAGTACTGCGCAGGGCAAGGGAGTTGGGCGACCGGGGTACGCTCGGGCATGTGCTGTACCAGATCGGCTGCGCGCTGCTCGCGGGCGGCCGGCCGGTGCGGGCCGCCGCCCATCTGCGGGAGTCGCGCCAGCACCACCAGTGGAGCGGCGAGCTGCGCTGGGAGGCGCTCGCCTGGGCGCGGCTCGCGCACTGCGCGCTGGCCCGGGAGCGGCCCAGCGAGGCCGCGGCCTGTGCGACGCAGGCCCTGTCCATCGAGGACGGCCTCGGTGACCCGTTCTGCCGCGGGCTCGCGCTCGCCGCGCGCGGCCGGGCCCTGCTCGCGCTCGGCGAGACCCCGGCGCTGTCCGCGCTGGCCTCGCTGCGCACCGCGCACCGGCTGCTCAGCGCGCGCGGCGCGGCGGACGCCGACGAGCTGACCGCGCTGCTGTGGACCGGCCCGGCCGCGGTGCCCAGACAGTCGACTGCCCCGACGGGCAGCCCTGTTGGCGGGTCCACGAGTGCAGCGAGGGCTGCCCTCTGACAGAGCCTTTCGGGCAGGGGGTAACCCGGCGCGCCCCCTAGCCTTTTCCTCATGACCATGTGGACGTCTCTGGACCCGGCCGCCGTCGCCGTCGATCCCGGTGGGCGGGCCACCGCGCGGCTGAGGGTACGGAACACCGGCGACACGGTCGAGGAATACCGCCTCTCGGTGGTCGGCACTCCCGCGGGCTGGGCCCGTGTCGAGCCCGACACCCTGCGCCTCTACCCCGGCAGCGAGGGCACCGCGGAGATCTCCTTCGCGCCGCCCCGCTCGCCCGACGCCCTGGCGGGCCCGGCCCCGTACGGCATCCGCGTGGAGCCCCGCGAGCACCCCGAGCTGCGGGACGTGCTTGAGGGGCAGGTCACCGTCGCGCCCTTCACCGAGGTGCGCGCCGAACTGCTGCCGCCCAGCCTGGTCGGCCGGTTCCGGGGGCGGGCCGCCGTCGCCGTCGACAACCTCGGCAACACCCCGCTCACGGCCTCGCTGACCGTACGCGACGAGGCCAACCGGCTCACCTATGAAATGGCGCCGAACTCGGTCCAAGTCGCCCCGGGCCGGGCCGCGTTCGCGAAAGTCATCATCCGGCCGCAGCAGGTCCGCTGGACCGGCACCGCCGAACAGCACCGGCTGACCCTGGCGGTACGCCGCTCCGGCGACGACAAGGGGCTCGAACTCGGCGGCACCTTCGACCAGCGTCCGGTGCTGCCGCGCTGGCTGCTCGCCACGGGCAGCCTGCTGGTGGCGGCCGCGGTCGCGTTCGCGGTGATGTGGCTGGGCTTCCAGCCGAAGGTGACCACCGCGACCGGCGAGACGCAGGCCGCCGGTGCCAGCGCGCAGCCGGTGCCGCAGGGCGCCGAGTCCCCGCTGCCGGCGGCCCCCTCGGCCCCGGCCTCGCCGCCGCCGGGCGCCCAGAACCCGGCCGGTGGTGGCGGAGCCGGTGGCGGCGGAGCCGGGGGCGGGGGCGGCGACAACAGCTCCGCGCCCGGCGACGGTCCGCCGGTGATCCCCCCGGCCCCCAAGCAGGCGCCCCCGCCGAAGGCGAACGCCAAGTCGGGCCCGTCCTGGCAGATGGGCTACCGGCCGGACGACATCGTCACCTTCGCCCAGTACCGCCTGGCCACGCTCAACAACGTCTGCTCGCTGCAGCCCGGCTGGACCGAGGGGGTCATCGACAAGCTCACCGACACCTCGCTGCGCTGCTACCAGCAGCACGTCATGCGGGACCAGAAGAGCAGCCGCGAACTGACGAAGACCGACCCGGAAGGCACCCTGGGACGGGCCACCCTCGCCTCGCTGTGGGCGCAGGGCATCAAGCCGGACGACGTGAAGAGCGGCGCGAAGAACTACCAGGTGACGAAGTTGGCCGCGTCGTTCTGGTGGGCGTCGCAGGTCCCCATCTCGAACGACGACCTGAAACTCGACCGCTGGTACGCCAAGACCGGCATCGACTACTTCAAGAACGGCCAGAAGAGCGGCCAGGTGGCGGTGTCGGACGACACGATCAAGGGCTGGATCAAGCAGTACCAGCAGGAGGTCGGCCTCCCGGCGTCCGGCACGGCCGACGCGGCGACGCTCGGCAAACTGATCGGCGGCTCGGTCAACGGGCCCGGAAAGCCGGGCCGTTAGCGACGGCGTTAGCGCGGACGTTAGCGGGCGTTAGGGGGTGTCCGACCCTGATCCACCGGATACTCCCAGGCCCCGGCCGCGCCCGCCCCGCCCCCACAGAACTCCCGGGCGGCTGTTCCCCCACAGCCGTCCGGGGCAGGCCGCCCGGTGACCCCGGGCGCGGCCACCGGCCGACCGCGGCCCCGGCCACCCCGGGGCCGCGGACCGGCCGAAGGGGCCCGGCACCCCGGGCCCCGGCCGCTCAAGCGTCCGGACGGTCGTCCCCCGCGACCGTCCGGATCCGGCCACCCCCAGCCGACCGGGCCATGGGCGCGTGGCCGTCAGGGCACATACCGCTGCCCTCGGGACTGCCCTTTGCGGCGCTGTACGTGGCCCGCTCTCCCCACTTGACTCATGGGGTGAGTATGTGGACATCTCTGGAGCCCCCCGCGATCACCGTCGCCCCCGGGGACAGCGCCGTCGCACGGCTGCGGGTGCGCAATACGGGGGACACCGTCGAGGAGTACCGGCTCTCGCCGGCCGGGGAGGCCGCCGGATGGGCGTCGGTGGAACCGGCCGTGCTGCGGATCTACCCCGGGGCCGAGGGCACCGCCGAGGTCACCTTCGCGCCACCGCGCACCCCTGACGCCGTGGCGGGCCCGGCCCCGTTCGGTATTCGGGTCGAGCCGCGCGAACACCCCGAGGCCTCCGACGTCGCCGAGGGCCGGCTCACCATCGGCCCGTTCACCGAACTCCGCGCCGAGCTGGTCCCGCGCACCGTACGGGGCCGTCGGCGGGCCCGGGGCCGGATCGCGATCGACAACCTCGGCAACCAGCCGCTGACCGCCTCCTTCTCCACCCGGGACAACGGCGACGCGTTCGACGTCGACGCCAACCCCGGCGCGGTCCAGGTCGCCCCGGGCCGGGCCGGTTTCGCCGAGGTCGAGATCACCGCGACCAAGGTCAGCTGGTTCGGTACCTCGCGCGAACGCCCCTTCACCGTCCAGGTGTCGCGGGCCGGGGTGCCCGCCCCGGAGGAGCTGCGCGGCACTTATACGCAGCCCTCCGTGTTCCCGCGCTGGCTCCTCGCGGTGGGGTCGCTCCTGGTGGCCCTTGCCGTGGCGTTCGCGCTGCTCTGGTTCCAGCAGGCCCCGAAGGTGTCGAGCCAGGCCACCGAGAAGGCGCCCTCCAAGGAGGAGCCGCTGCCGCAGGGCGCCAAGAGCCCGCTGCCGTCCGCCCCGCCGCCCTCGCCGTCGGACAAGCCGAAGGGTCCCGACGCCCCGCCGGCCGCGCCGCCGAATCCGAACCCCGGCGGCGCCGTCCCGCCGAAGCCGGACAAGCCCGGCGGCGGGGGCGGGCCGAAGCCGCCCACGTACGACCCGAACAAGAAGGTGCGGATCCAGTCCGGGCTCGGGATGTTCCTGACGACGGCCACCGACCAGAAGCCGGAGGGCCGGTACGTCTACAGTGCGCCCGACACCCATGGCCAGCCGCCCTGGGACCAGTACTGGGCCGTCCATCCGCTGCCGAACAACGAGTTCGCCATCACCTCGTCGTCCGAGCCGTGGGCCGTCGTGGACAAGACCAGGGAGGGCAACCAGATCGAGATGTGGGGCGCCTCCGGCGGCACGCCGAGCCTGTCCGACGGGTCGATGACCAGCAACCAGAAGTGGGCGATCCAGCCGATCGACGGCGCCGACGGCTTCGTACGCCTGGTGAGCCGGGACGTCGTCTGGTGCCTCTCCGACCTGTCGCCGAACGACAAGGCCCACCTCCAGGTCGCCGAGGTCCGCGCCTGCGGGGCGCTGCCCGCCGACCAGCAGCGCTGGAAGATCGTCCAGTAGTCGGTCCGTGCCGGGGGCGCCCACAAGGGCACCCTCGGCCCTGCCAGGGGCGCGGGGAACTGCGCGAGCAGCCTCCCCCAAGCTCTCAACTTCGTTCGAGCAGGGGGGACCCCCATCGATCCGCAGCCGAACACCTGCCCCCCCTGCGGAGCTACGGCGCCCAGGCCGTGCCCACCCCCGGCACAAGCCGCCCCGACTTCACGTACTCGCGGCGCGCCCCGGTGCGCACGTCCTCGGCGGTCACCGGAGAACCCCGGTCGGCCGCGATGTACCCCGCCGTCACCGCCGCGGAGCGAATCGCCCCGCCCGCCAGCTCGAACTCCTTGGCGCAGGCGTCCAGTTCGGCCCCGAGCCCGTCCTCCTGCGGCACCCCGGCCAGACAGCTGCGCCACAGCGAGGCCCGCAGTTCCACGTCGGGGAACGGGAAGTCCACCACCAGGTCGAGCCGCCGGGTGAAGGCCTCGTCGATGTTGGCCCGCAGGTTGGTGGTCAGGACCGCGATGCCGTCGAAGGCTTCGAGGCGCTGGAGCAGATAGGCGCTCTCCAGGTTGGCGTACCGGTCGTGCGAGCTCTTGACCTCGGAGCGCTTGCCGAACACGGCGTCCGCCTCGTCGAAGAGCAGCACCGAGTCGGTCCGGTCGGCCTCCGAGAAGATCCGCTCCAGGTTCTTCTCGGTCTCGCCGACGTACTTGTCCACGACGGACGACAGGTCCACCACGTACAGGTCGAGACCGAGTTCGCCCGCGACGACCTCCGCCGCGAGGGTCTTGCCGGTGCCGGAGTCGCCCGCGAACAGCGCGACGACGCCCCGCCCGCGCCCGCCACCGGTACGCAGCCGCCATTCGCCGAGCACCCGGTCCCGGTGCCGGGCCCGCCCGGCGAGCTCGTGCAGCAGCCCTAGCGGCTCCTCGGGCAGCACCAGGTCGGCGAACCCCACGGCGGGCCGCACCCGCCGCGCGTGCTTGTCGAGCAGCGGCGCCGAAAGCAGCCGTGCGCTCTTCTGTACGTGGCCGAGGCCGACCGGCGCCCCTTCGAAACCGGCCAGGGCCAGCGCCCCCCGGGCGGCCCGCCGCACCTGCCCGGCGCCGAGCCGGTAGGGCCCTACGGCCTCCGCCAAGTCGCCTTCGTAGCCGGGGAGTTCCTCGGTCCAGGCGGCCAGCGGGTCGGTCTCGACGGCCGTGTCGTCCAGGGCGAGAAGCCCCGCGTCCGGCGCCCACCCGGGGTCGTACGGCTCGGTCCCGGCGAACACCACGGTCACCCCGCCCGCCGTCAACTCCCGGATCAGCGGCCCGGGTTGGTCCTGCGGCAGCTCCACCACCACCGCGGTGCCGGAGCCGCGAAGCCGGGCCTCGCGCAGCAGGGTGCGGCCGGTCGCCGGGTCGGCGCTCTCGGGGCGGTGGCGCAGCACGGAGCGCCCGGCGCCGCGCAGCGCCGCGGTCACGGCGTCCGCACCGCTCCCGGCCCTGCGCTCGCGCAGATGGACGGCGAGGGGCTGCCGGGAGCGGGCGATCCGTGCCGCGAGCCCGTCGGCGGGCGCGTCGCCGCCCGGGGCCAGCAACTCCACGCGCGCGTCCCCCAGCCGGCCGTCCAGGGTGTCATCGCCGAGCAGGTGGGCGACCACCCGTTCCGGGACCCGCAGGGCCCGGCCCGGCAGCGGCCGGTCCTCGTCCTCCACAACGACCAGACCCGCGCCGACCAGCGGCGCGGCCGGGTGGAGCCGGCCGCGGGCGACCGGATCGTGCGGTCCGGTCCCGGCGAGTTCCAGGGCCAGGGCGACCGAGGCCCGGCGCCGGCCCACATCGTCGTTGAGGTAGCCGTAGAGCGGCTCGAAGCGCCGGTCCACATCGGGGGCGAGCGCCGCGACGAGGATCAGTTCGTCGAGCGCGGTGAGGCCGAACCCGGCCGCCGCCGCGGCCAGGCGATCTCCGGGCCCGGATGGGAACGGGCCGTCGGGCGAGGGGAGTTCGGGCGTCGGCGCGTTCACCAGGCGGGTGGCGGTCTCCGCCGACACGTACAGTCCGCGCAGCGGGTCGCCCGCCGTCGGGTCGTCGGCGGAGCGGGCCGCGACCAGCGCGGCGACCGAGGTCCGCAGCCGTTCGAGGCGGCCCAGCAGGGCGGGGGCGGCCTCGTTCACTTGGCGCCGTCCCGGGTGGTGCGCAGCATCCGGGGCCGCGAGTCGTTCGGCACCCCGTCCCGGCCGGACACGGTGACCACCGCGCCCTCGGTGACCGGCGGCGCGACCTCGTACACCGGAGTGACCGGGAACGGCGTGGTGATCACCACGTCGAGCGAGGGCTTGAGCTCGCCGCCGAGCGCCGACCAGATGTCGGCAAGGGAACGCGACTCGGCGGGCGGCACCGCGACCGTGAGCGGAATGGTCGCCTTGTACGCGTCGAGCGCCTTCGGTACGGACTCGGCGGGCAGCATCTCGTGCGGCAGCAGACACGCCAACGCGCCGGACAGCAGCCGGTGTTCGTCCTCGGGGCGGCTGGTCCACGCGGTGAGGAGGTAGGACAGCCGGTACCAGCGGGGCGGCTGCCGCTTGCGCAGCACGATGCCGTTGGCGTCCCGCTCCGCGTACGCGCCGCGCTCGCGGCGGGCCACGTCCTCGCGGATGTCGTACAGATAGGCGTTGAGGGTGGGCGTGTTGCGGCGCGCCGCCCAGTCGCGGGTGGGCGCCTCGAAGACGACGTCCCCCGTTCCCTCGGGCAGCGCCCCGCCGCGCAGGATGCGCCGCAGCGCTTCGTCGATTTCGTGGATCATTGAGCCAATTTCCCGAGTCCCGGACACCGGCCGAAAAGAGTCGGTCGCGGCGGCGATTGAGCGGTTGGAGCCGTGTCGGATGGGGGGTGCCCGCAGCCGTGCCGGCTGAGGAGGGTGCCCGCCGGGCACGCCTAGATGTAGCCCTCGCGCAGCGCGTAGGCGACGGCGTGTGCGCGGTTGGTGAGCTGCAACCGCGTCATGAGGGCGTGCAGGATGTTCTTGACGGTCCGCTCCGAGTAGGCGAGCTTCTCGGAGATCTGCCGGGTGTCCAGGCCCTCGGCGACGAGCCGCAGCACGTCCACCTCGCGCGGCGCCATCCCGAACAGCGGTGCGGACGACGCGGACCCGGCGGACGAGGTGGTCTCCGAGCGGCGCAGCCGTCCGACCTGTACGAGCAGCCGGCTGATCAGGTCCGGCGGCAGCTCGCCCTCGCCGCGCGCCGCGCTGTGCACGGCCTTCAACAGGCGCTGCTCGGTGGCCTGGTGGCGCCACAGGATGGCCCGTACGCCGTACTCGACCACGGTCAGCAGGTCCGGCTCGCGCAGTTCGCGGGCTATCAGCACCACGCGCTGTTCGCCGCCGCGCACGACGCGGCGCAGTTCGGCGGAGGCCGTGTCGTCCACCTGGTCGACGAGCATGACGGCGACGGCGGGGTCGGCCGGGCGGCCGTCCGTCTCGCGGGACTCGCGGGTGTCGCGCAGGACTTCCACGGTCGGCTGGTGCTGCAGATGACTGATGACTCCGGCCCGGCTCAGCGGATCGGAGGCGTGAACGGTCACCGTGACACGATTCGCGAGCAATGGCATTCCCTGTCCCTTCTCCCACCCCGTGCGTACCCAACCGGCACAGAGTGGTCCGGCCCGATCAACAGCGAATCAACAACCGTTGAATGGGGAACGAAACGGGCCAAGATCGAACAGAGGTGAAGGGTACAGCGGCGCGGGGCCCGGGATCGACCGACCCCGGGCCCCGCGAAATCCGTACGACAGCCGCTACAGCAGGCGCTACAACGGCCGCCGCATCAGCCGCTTTTACGCGGGCTTCTCCTCAAGGCGCGGGAACAGCACCGCGCCCTTGGTGACCTTCGCACCCGGGGCCAGCCGACCCCAGGCGCCCGCGTCCTGGACGCGCCGTCCTTCGAGCGCGCCGAGCGAGGCCTCGGCGCCGAGTGAGTCCCACAGCTTCTGCGAGGTGTCCGGCATCACCGCGTTGAGCAGCACCGCGACCCCGCGCAGCGACTCGGCCGCCGTGTACAGGATCGTCGCGAGCCGGGCTTGGCCCTCGGCGGATTCGTCCTTGGCGACCTTCCACGGCTCCTGCTCCGTGAGGTAGCCGTTGACCTGCTTCACGAAGTCGAAGACGGCCAGGATGCCGCCCTGGAAGTCGAGTTCGTCGCCGATGCGCCGGTCGGCCTCGGCGGCCGTCTTCGCGAGACCGTCCTGAAGAGCCTTCTCCGCGTCGCCGTCGGCCGTCGCGGCGGGCAGCTCGCCGCCGAAGTACTTGCCGACCATCGCCGCCACCCGGGACGCCAAGTTGCCGTAGTCATTGGCGAGTTCGGAGGTGTAGCGGGCGGTGAAGTCCTCCCACGAGAACGAGCCGTCCTGGCCGAACGCGATCGCCCGCAGGAAGTACCAGCGGTAGGCGTCCACGCCGAAGTGCGAGGTGAGGTCCTGCGGCTTGATGCCGGTCAGATTGGACTTCGACATCTTCTCGCCGCCGACCATCAGCCAGCCGTTGGCTGCGACCTTGCCCGGCACCGGCAGCCCGTTGGCCATCAGCATCGCGGGCCAGATGATCGCGTGGAAGCGCAGGATGTCCTTGCCGACGAGGTGCACGTTCGCCGGGAAGACCTCGTCGAACCGGGCCTGGTCGGCGCCGTACCCGACCGCCGTCGCGTAGTTGAGCAGCGCGTCCACCCACACGTAGATGACGTGCTTGGGGTCCCACGGCACCGGCACGCCCCAGTCGAACGTCGACCGCGAGATCGACAGGTCCTGAAGCCCCTGCCGCACGAAGTTCAGCACCTCGTTGCGGGCCGACTCGGGCTGGATGAACCCGGGGTTCGCCTCGTAGAACTCAAGGAGCTTCGGACCGTACTCGCTCAGCTTGAAGAAGTAGTTCTCCTCCTTGAGGAGTTCCACCGGCTTCTTGTGGATGGCGCACAGCTCGGTGCCGTCCTCGGCCTTGATCAGGTCGCCGGGGAGCTTGTACTCCTCGCAGCCCACGCAGTACGGGCCCTCGTAGCCGCCCGGGTAGATCTCGCCCTTGTCGTACAGGTCCTGCACGAACTCCTGCACCCGGTCGGTGTGCCGCTTCTCGGTGGTGCGGATGAAGTCGTCGTTGGCGATGCCCAGGTGCTCCCACAGCGGCTGCCACGCCTCGCCCACCAGCTTGTCGCACCACTCCTGCGGGGTGACGCCGTTCGCCTCGGCCGTACGCATGATCTTCTGGCCGTGCTCGTCGGTACCCGTGAGGTACCAGACCTTCTCGCCGCGCTGCCGGTGCCAGCGCGTGAGCACGTCACCGGCGACGGTGGTGTAGGCGTGGCCCAGGTGCGGGGCGTCGTTGACGTAGTAGATGGGCGTCGAAACGTAGTACGTCGGCGAAGGCATGCGCGGAATCCTATCGGCCGCGGTGGGCCCGGCCGCCCGGGATGTCCGGATGGTGGGCGGCGGCGGAGAGGGGGCAGGCCCTTCGAGCCGGGGGCGGGCCCGGGCCCGCCCGTCGTGCGCTCCATCGCCCTCGCGCACGGCGGTACGGTCACGGCGTCGCCCGGCGCGGAAGGCGGGCTCGCCGTGACCGTGTCACTGCCGAAGGCTGCTAACTCCCGGGGCGGAACGAGTGGAGCAGCCCGGCGTAGACCTCGGCGTCGCTCAGCTCGCGCGGCGCGGGGCCCGCATGGAAGAACCCGATGTGCCCGGCGTCGGCCTCCGCGGTGCGCAGGAAGTCGAAGGCCTTCGAGTCGTCCTCGCCGAACGCCACGAACTGCCAGTACAGCGGCTTGTCGGCGACATCGGCGAGCGCCTGGCGGGCGGGCAGCTTGGCGTCGGGGGCGCCGTCGGTCTGGAACACCACGAGCACCGGTCCCTCGTGCCCCGCCTTCTCGACGTGCAGGGCGACCTCCTCGACGGCCCGGTGGTAGCTGGTGCGGCCAAGGCGCCCGAGCCCGGCGTGCGTCTCGTCCACGACACCCTCGTACGCGTCGAGGGTGAGGTCCACCGACCCGTCGATGTCAGTCGAGAAGAACACGGTGTGCACGGTGGCCTCCTCGTCCAGATGCGCGGCCAGCGCCAGCACCTGCTCGGCGAGACCCTGTGCGCTGCCGTCCTTGTAGTACGGCCGCATCGACCCGGACCGGTCGAGCACGAGGTACACCTTGGCGCGCGCCCCGCCGAGCCCCGCCTTCTTGAGCGCGACCCCGGCGGCCTTGTACGCCCCGCCGAGCCCGGGCGCCCGAGACTTCACCCGCGCGGGGGAGAGGACGGGCTTGGGCTTGTCGGCTACGACGGGGTCGGGGTCCGGGTCCGCGATGGGTTCGGGCTCGGGGTCCGCTTCCGTTTCCGCTTCCGCCGGTACGGGGGTGGGCTCGGGCTCGACCACGGGCTCGGCGACGGGCCCGGCTTCGGCTTCCGCCGCGACGGGCTCCGGCTCCGCAGCCACGGGCTCGGGCTCGGCTTCCAGTTGCACGGGCTCGGGCTCGGGGGCCGGGGCCTCCGGCTCCTCAACCTGCACCGGCTCCGGCTCAGCCACCCGCTCCGGCTCGGCGACCGGCTCAGCCACCTGTACCGGCTCCTCAACCTGCACCGGTTCAGCCACCGGATCGGCCACCTGTACCCGCTCGGCCACCTGTACCCGCTCGGCCACCGGCTCCGGCTCGGCCTCCGTCCGGGGCTGAGGCACGTCCACAGTCGGTTCGGGGGTGGGTTCCGGGGTGGGTTCGGCGGACGCCGTCTCCGGGGTGGGCGGCTCCGCCGGGTGGGACGGGGACGGGATCGGCGGGCGCGGCCCGTCGAAGGCGGCGGCGACGAGTTCCTCCGCCGGGGACAGGTCGCGACGCCCCGGCGCCGGAACGGTGGGCGCTGACGCCTCGGTAGTGGCCGGTGCCGAGACGGGCTCAGCGGCGGCCGGTGCCGAGGAAGGCTCGGCCGTGCGTTCCGTCTGGGGCGGTACGGAAGCCGCCGCCGTCTCGGCACGCTCCGCGCGATCGCGTCCGAACACCTTGCGCAGCAAGCTCCGAATGCCCATGGGCGAGGCCTTTCGCATGAGTTGGGTGCGATACGTACCGCACTGCGCCACAGCTCCGGGATTGGCGCCCCGGGATCGCTGGCCAGCGCGGACACGTAAGGTTAGCGACCCTCCCGGGCGATTCCGGGAAGGGGCCGGTTCCCGCCCCGGATGCGTCGTCGCGGGGTGCTACTTCCCGCCCTGTTCGCGCCAGCGCGCGATCTGCCGGGCCGGGTCGCCGGTGTACGCCCAGGGCACCTTGGCGACCCGCTCCCCGAGCAGGGCGACCAGGTCCGCGCCCTCGCGGGTGAGGCCCGCGCAACAGGCGGCGTGGGCAAGGTAGTTGAGCTCGGCAGCCTCCTCGGAACGGATCGGGCTCGGCGGCCGGCCGCCGAGCCAGCGGTCGTAGGTGCGGCGGAGCTCGGTCACCGCGAGCTCGTGGTTCCAGTGCTGTCCGAAGCCCCGGACCGGCGTGCCCTTGGCGGCGTCGGCGACATAGCGGTACTCCTCCAGTCGGGCGATCTGTGCCAGGACCGGCAACGGCGACCCGGCCGGGGCGGCGCCCGCCGCGTCCCGCGCGAAGTCGTACATCGAGCCGTGCGTGCCGTGCCAGCGGGCGGAGAAGTAGCGCAGCAGCTGGACGTGGCCTTCGAGGTGGTACGGGTCGCGGCGGCGCAACTCCTCCCACCAGGATCGCAGTTCCCGCCGGGCCACCCCGCCGTCGTACAGCCGCACCACGGCGAGCAGCGAGGCCCAGGGCATCGGGTCGGCAGGGTGGGCGTCGGCCGCGCCGAGGCAGGCCATCACGGCCACGTCGATGCGGTCCCGGTCGGCCCCGGCGCCGCGACCGGCCGCGATGGCACCGTTGAACACCCGGGTGACCTCGGTCGCGGCCCGCAGCACCGCCGCGTCCGGGCTGTCCGGTTCGGCGGCCCGCCACGCCTCGACGACGGACGAGCCCGCGGCGGCGTTCGCGAGCAGCCGGATCCGGTGGGTGCGCAGCGGCCAGTCGTCGCCGGTGGCCCGCAGCAGATCGCGTACGCCCTGCCAGCGGCCGATGACGATGTCGTGCCGGGCCTCGGTGAGCGGCCGGTCGCCCAGATCGGGGTCGAAGCGTACGGCCTGCTTCCGGTCGAAGCGGCGGCGCAGTGCGGCCATCCGCGTACCGCCTCTCAGAAGTCGGTGGGCAGGCCCGCGCCCGCGTAGCCGGGCGTCGGCGTACGGGAGCCGGGGTGTCCGCCGTCGGCGTCGGCCCGGGTCGCGTCGAGGCGCGCTGGACGGTAGTACGCGCTGCCCTGGCGCCAGTACCAGAGCATCGGGACGACTCCGACGAGCAGGCTGCCGAGGCCGATGGCGACGGCCGCGTCGCTGAGCCGGGTCAGCGAGGCGCCGAACACGCAGAACATGAAGACCGAGCCGAGCAGCGGCCAGGCCCCGCCGAGCAGGAAGGAGCTGATGGACTCGGTGAGGGTGCGGCGGTAGGCGACGACGGCGGCGAGGCCCGCGAGGCCGTAGTACAGGGTGGTCTGGAGGCCGATCGCGGCGAGCGCGTCGGCCATGATGTCCGCGACCGAGCCGAGCGCGTTGGCGGCGACGAACAGCACGAGCGCGACCGCGCCGACGACGGTGATCGCCACCCAGGGGGTGTTCCACCGCCGGTGTACGGTGCCGAGCGCGCCCGGCATCGTCCGGTCGCGGCCCATCGCGAACAGGGAGCGGGTCACCTGGATGAGGGTGGTCTCCAGGGTGGCGATGGTGGAGAGCACCACGGCGAGGACCATGAGCCTGCCGCCGGCGCCGGGCCAGATCCGCTCGCCGAGCACGGCGAGCACATTGGACTGGTGGGCACGGATCTCGCCGCTGGTCAGCAGGACGTTCACGGCGACGGTGAAGGCGGCGAACAGGGCGAAGACGAGTCCGACTCCGATCAGGGCTGCGAGCCCGGCGGTGCGGCGGCTGTCGCGGGTCTCCTCGCTGAGGTTGCTGGTGACGTCCCAGCCCCAGTAGTAGAACGCGGCGATGAGGGTGCCGGCGGCGAAGTCGGACACGCTGTCGAAGTGGCCGAACCCGAGCCAGCCCCAGTCGAAGGCGACGACCCCGCCGCCGTCCCCGATACGGATCAGCGCGCCCGCGCCGAACCCGGCCAGAATCACCAACTCCGCTCCGGAGACGAGGAGTTGGGCTCGTGCCGAGAGCCGGGCCCCGCCGAGCACCACACCCAGCATGAGCAGGAACCAGCCCGCCCCGGTGGCGGTGGCCAGGGCGGTGTTCTGGGCGAGCGCGGGGTCGAACAGGCCGAGGGTCAGCTGCCCGGCGGGCAGCGATCCGGCCACCATGAAGATGGTCGCGGCGGCGACGAGCGCCCAGCCGCTGAGGAAGCCGAGGAAGGGGTGCAGGGTGCGGCCGACCCAGGAGTAGGCGGCCCCCGCGTTGACGTCGATCCGGCCGAGCCGCCCGAAGGCGAGCACGATGCCGAGCATGGGTATCGCGCAGTACAGCAGCGCGGCCGGGCCGGCGAGCCCGACGGCGCTCACGAGTACGGCGCTGGTGGCGGCCAGCGAATAGGCGGGCGCGCTGCCCGCGACCGCCATGACAACGGTGTCGAACGGGGAGAGGGCGTTGGGCTGAAGCCCTCTGCCGCTGGTGCTGCTGCTCATGGCCCGAACATCCTTTGACGGTTAGACATATGGCGGTATGTCAGAAACCTCGCCTCCGCCGCACCGAGCAGCACTTCACTGAGCGCCCTTCACTGAGCGCGTTCACCGAGCACCGCACCGAGCACACCGAGCACACCGCGCCGGGCGCACCGAAAGCCGACCGCATCGTAGTCCGCCGGGGCGGGGTCCCGGTCAGCCCGGCCGCCCCCGCTCGCCCGCCCACCCCCGCTGTCCCAGCCATTCCCGGTAGGCGGGCGCGGCCGACGCCGCCTCCCAGTACGCCGATGCCAAGTCGGCGCCCACCCCGGCCAGTTCGCCCCCGTACGCCCCGCTCCGTACCGCGAGCAGCAGCCGCACCCCCAGCGGGTCGCCCCGCAGCGGGCGGATGGCGAGGTCGGGGCGGGGGCGGGAGGTGGGCTGGCAGAAGGTGACGACCTCGCCGGTGGCGACCAGGCCCGCCGCCGTCAGGTAATCGCCGTGCAGGACTCGGGGGTTGAGGCCGGCCGCGGAGAGCACCCGGCGCAGGCCCTCCCACTCGCCGTCCACGCTGGGGTCGATCATCCACGGGTCGGCGGCGAGGTCGGCCAGGTCCACGACGGGCCGGTGGGCCGCCGGGTGGTCGACGGCCAGGCACACGAACTGCGGCTCGCGTTCCACCAGGGTGTGGATGTCCAGGCCCGGCGGTACCGGCAGCGGGCAGCCCTCCACCTCGTGGACGAAGGCCACGTCGAGCTCGCCCGCCGCGACCTGCCGCAGCAGCGCGGTGGCCGACACCGCCACCCGGAGTTCGGTCTCGGTGCGCGGCAGCCGTTCGCGCAGGCGGCGCAGCCAGCCGGGGATGGCGCGGTTCGCGGTGGAGCCGATGCGCAGCCGGTTGCCGTCGGCGGCGCGGGCCGCGGCGGCCCGGGTCTCGGTGACCAGCGCGGTCAGCCCGGCGAGCAGCGGCCGGGCCCGGCCGACCACGCCCCGGCCGAGCGCGGTGGGCACGCAGCCGGTCCGCTCGCGCGAGAATAGCGTCCCGCCCAGCGTGCTCTCGATGCGGCGCAGTTGGGTGGTCAGAGCGGGCTGGCTCGTACCGAGCGTCCGCGCGGCGCCGTGCAGACTGCCGGCGTCGGCGATGGCGCACAGCAGCCGCAGATGTCTCACCTCCAGCTCCATGGGCTGAGGTTAGGACGCGCCAATTCCTCGCACCAGACGTTCAAAACCCCTCCGATACACGGGAGTTGTCGCAGACCGGCATCATTGCCGTGTGCCGCCGCGACCTGCCCGGGCCCGATCCACCGGGGACACTCCCGGCCCCTCTGGCAGCATGGGGGGATGCCGAGCGTCTCTCCCCGTCGTCCCTGCCCGTTCTGCGGCCGTGCCGTTGCCGTGGTGGCGGGCCGGTATGTGCGGCACGATCCCCGTACCCGGGAGGGCGGCGGGCTGACGCTCTGTCCCGGCTCCAAGCGCCGGGCCCCCGCCGACGCCTCCCAGCGGACCCTGGACGGTTTCGAACTCGCCCCGTTTCCGGGCCAGTTGCCCCTCTTCTGATGCCGAGACGGTGACGTCGGCGGCGGTGCACCGGCCCGGCGGAGCGGTCAGCCGTCAGTGGTGTTGGCTGTGGCGGCTCTTGAGCGTCAGGGCGTCGGAGAACGTCTCGATGCTCGTGGTGCGGTTTCCGGGGAGGGCTTCGGCCAGCAGGGTGTGGTAGGCGTCGGGCCGGAACTCGGCGAGGGGAAGGTAGCCGCCGCGGACGTAGCTGGTGGGGGCGCCGTGGCCCTTGCCGTCCGTGCCGTCGACCCGGCCCGCGTACGTGTGCGGGCCCTTGGTCATCACATCGGTGAACGTGTTCGTGAGCGGGGCCATCATCGCCGGGGTGATGCCGTACCGGCCGGTGAGGTACAGCTGGTGGAGGCCCGCGCAGTCCAGGCTGCCGTGGTTGGAGTCCTCGCCGCCCGGCTGCGAGGGGGAGTAGCCCCAGTTGTCGGCCGGAGTGCCCTTGGGGTCGGTGTACTTGTGGGCCGCGGAGAAGAACCAGTCCACGCTGGTCTTCACCAGCCGGTCGTAGCGCGCGACGCGCTGGGCGTCGTCGGCCAGGATCTGGTGCGCGGCCGCCAGGTTCGAGAAGCCGTAGTCGAACATCATCTGCTGGTTCCACGGCACCGGCTTGCCGCCCATGTAAGGCGAATCCTTCGCGAAGTACTGCCGGTCGCCGTGGGAGACGTCGAGCAGTCGCGCCAGGATGTGCCGGTCGACGGCTGCATCCGCTTCCGCGACGAACTTCTTCGCTCGGTCGAGGTAGGTGGCGCCGTATCCGTGCGGGTCGCCGATCGCCACCGGGTTGTGCCAGACCGCGGGCGTCTGGAGGATCTCCCGGGCGCAGTTGCCGAGGTGGCCGACCGGGTCGCCCTGCTCGCCGCCGGTGCCGATGGGCTGAGCGGTGACGTTGTTCGGCCAGGCGGGGTCGACCTTGCCGGTCCAGAGGGTGTGTCCGCCGACCGGGCCGGGGGCGAGGTCGTCGCGCTCGGCGAGCACCGCGTCGCAGAAGCCGGTCATCCGGTCGAGCACCGCCGTGTCGTGGGAGACCTCGTAGACCCTCCCCATGGCTTTGACCGCTTGCCCGCTGCCGCCCTGGGCCCAGTTGTTGCCGATGTCGTCCTTGGCCGGGGTGAGGGCCTGGACGTATGCCTTGAACGAGGTGATCTCGTTCGGCGTCACCGGGCCGTCCGGGCCGTCGATCCGCAGCACCGGGCCTTTGGCGGACGGCTTGTCGGACGACGGGTCGTCGCCCGGCTGCCCCTCGGCCGGATCGCCGGCCGTCGACGGCTGTGCGGCGGGCTTTGTGCCGTCATCCGATCCCGTCAGCAGAATGCCGAGTGCGATCGAGGTGCCGAGTACGCAGATCAGCGCCACACACCCCAGGACTATCTTGACTGGATTGCTTCTCACACCTCGGTTGAGGGTGTCCGCGCCTCGCCGGTTGCCCGTGGGACGGGAACTCGCGCCGGGAGGGCCCGAATTCGGCGCGCGCTCAAGACGGGGCTCGAATGAAGAAGGGGCTTGAATTCTCCAAGGGGGCGCCCGGCTCTCAGGTGTTGGGCGACGCGATGGCCCGGGCCGCCCGCACCTCCTGCCGCAACGGTGCCAGCACCCCCTCCTCGTCCCCCGCCAGTTCCGCCCGCACTTCCACAAGGGTCACGCTCTCCCGCAGCCCCTGGGCCAGTTCGCGCAGTTCCACCGCGATCTCCGTGACCTCGCCCGGCGCGGGCGGCGGCGCGCCGTGGTTGACGCGGACCCGCGCCGCCGTCGTCGCGTCGACGATCCGCTCGACCGCCACGACGAGCGGCAACCACGCCGCCGCCCGCGGCCCGGTGGGCGGCGGCTCCGTCAACGCCCGCTGGAATTCGCTGCGTACGGTCGACAGATCGCGGTACAGGCGGCGCCGGTGGCGGACCCGCTCCGTCCGGTCGCCCACGGAGCCGAACGCGTACTCCACGTAGTCCGCCGTCGCCGCCACCGCGTCCGCGAGCCGTGCGCCGATCCGGGTGTGCCAGCTCTCGGGCCACAGCAGATAGCCCGCGACGAGGGCGATCGCGCAGCCGATGAGGCTGTCCCACAGGCGGGGCAGGACCAGATTGAAGCCCTGGTGGTTCAGTACGTCCGAGAGCAGCAGGATCACCGGGGTGATCGCCGCGGTCTGGAAGGCGTAGCCCTTCGCCGAGAACGCCGGGATCAGCGCCGCGAGCACCGCCAGCACCGGCACGTCCCACCAGCCGAGCGGCACCTCGGCGAGCACGGCGGCGGCGATGAGGAGGCCGCCCGCGGTGCCGATCGCCCGCATCAGGGCGCGCGCGAAGACCGAACCGAAGTCGGGCTTGAGGACGAAGACGATGGTCAGCGCGACCCAGTACGAGCGCTCGACCGGGATCACCGACACCAGCACCTGCGCGAGGCCCATGCACAGGGCGAGCCGGAGTCCGTAGCGCCAGGACGCGCCGGACAGCAGTACGTTGCGGGCCGCGCGGCGCACCCGGATGCGCAGCGCCGCGGGCCGGCCGAGCCGGTCGTCGACGTTGGACTGGTCGGGGTCGGGGTGGTGGACCACGGCGGAGGCGTGCCGCAGCGCGCTGTCCATGGCCCGCTCGGCGGGGGTCGCGGGGGCGGGCAGAGCCAGCTCGGGGGTGTCGGTGCGGCCCTGGTCCACCGAGTCCGCCAACTGCCGTACGGCCGCCGGGATCGCGGCGTCCACGCCCCAGCCGCGCAGGTGCACGGCGGGGGCCGCCTCCACGAGCGGGATCACCACGTTGAGCTGGGCGAGCAGCCGCACCAGCTCCCCGCGCCTGCCGTGTTCGCGGGCGCGGCGGCCGAGGATGAGGTCGTAGGTGGTGTTGAGGGACTGGGTGACCGCCTGGCGTTTGGTGTCGTACGCGTCGGTCGCGGCGGCCTCGATGGCTTCGGCGACCGCGCGGTAGGTCCCGGCGACGGCGGCGCGTTCGGGTTCGGTGCGCCGCAGCGGCCAGCCGAGCAGGCTCAGGAGCAGCACGAACAGGCCGCCGAGGCTGAGCAGGAGCGGCGCCTTCCACCAGGGGCCCGGCATCGGCAGCCCCGCGCCGACCACCGCGTTCAGGAGCAGCAGCAGTCCGGAGACCGAGGCGACCGCGCCGATCGAGGAGATCATCCCGGAGACCAGCGCGACCAGGGTCAGCGCGCCGACGGCGAGCCAGCCGTGGCCGAAGACGAGGCTGCCGACGGTCACGCCGAGCGCGCCGAAGAGCTGCGGCACGGCGATGTTGTAGATCCGCATCCGGTACGCGTCGGCGGTGTCGCCGATGACTGCGCTGAGCCCGCCCATGGAGGCGAGCGCCCCGTACGCGGCCTGCCCGGTCGCCATCCCCACGGCCAGCGGCGCGGCAAGCGCGATCGCGGCCCGGGCGACGGCGGGCCAGGGGATGGGGGTGGGGGCTGGCCGCAGCCCGCCGATGAGCCATTCCGGCGGCGCGAGCCGCCCGTGCCGTACGCCGTCCCCCGCCCGCTTCTGGTCAGCCATGACCACACGACACCGTAAAAAGATCACTTGGTGCAAACGGGACGCCCAACAGAACCGTAAATGTTGTCCACAGCCTGTGGATAATTTTTACGGTTCCGCCCACGGGGTTTGCTGCTCTGTACACGGGGTGTGCGTTTCCGCCGACCGGGCTGCCGCCCACGGGCTCACGCATCCGCCCATCCGTTCAACGGCTCCGCGGGGTTCGCGGCACCGCCGTTTCCGGATCATTCCCGAATCGCACGGCGAAGACCGTCTTGCCGCGCGCGCCGCCCGAGCGGTTCTGCGCGAGGGCCTGCGGGGCTTTCTCCAGGGGGAGTTCGGCGTCGACCGGCACTTTCAGATCGCCCGTGGCGGCCGCCGCGGCGAGCGTGTCGAGCAGCGCCGCCGAGGCCTTGAGCCCGAAGTTCACGGCCTCGACCCCGGCCGGGACGAGCGCCGGGTCGGCGACGTACCGGGTGGTCAGGGCGGTCCCGCCGGGGCGGACGAGGCGGGCGTGCGCGGCGAAGGCGTCCGGGGTGGACGAGACGAGGTCGACCACGGCGTCGACGCCCTCCGGGTACTGTGCGCGCACCCGGGACTCCAGCGGCTCCTCCGTCGTGTCCACGGTGGTGGCGGCGCCGAGTTTGGCCATCCGCTCCCGCTCGTCGCCCCGCACCGCCGCGATCACCCGCACCTCGCGGGCCGCCGCGAGCTGGGTCAGCACGCTGCCGACGCCGCCCGCCGCGCCCACGATCAGCAGGCTCTGTCCGGGCCGCAGCACGGCTCCGTTCTGCAGGATCTGCGCGGCGGTCATGCCCGAGGTGGGCAGCGTGGCCGCGGTCCGCAGATCGAGGGTGTCGGGCACCCCGGCCAGCGCGGAGTCCTGCGGCACGGTCACGTACTCCGCGTACGTCCCGGCGCCCACCGGCGGCCGCGACACCTGCCCGTACACCCGGTCGCCCACCACGAAGCGGTGCTCGCCGGGCCCGACCACATCGACGCGCCCGGCGAAGTCCACGCCCATGACCAGCGGGAACACATGCGGGGCCTGCCCGTCGAGCAGGCCGTCGGCGACCTTCCAGTCGTACGGGTTGAGCGCGGCGAACTCGACCTTCACCAGGATCTCGCCCGCGCCGGGCTCCGGTTTGGGCACGTGGACGAGCGCGGGCTCGGCCTTGAAGGCCGCGACGGCGACAGCGCGCATACGGGTACGCCTCCTGCTCGCCCCCCTGGGCTCCTACGATCCTGACCCGCCGGGCCGGGCCCCGCACGTCGGCGCTATCCGTACAGGCCCAGCCGCACGAGCAGTGCGCGGTGGTCGGTGCCGCGCAGCTTCAGGAAGCGCGCGGAGGTCGCCTTGAAGTCGCCGCTCACCAGGACGTGGTCGATCTGGGTGCGCAGCGGGGTGGTGCGGTCGGCGGGCCAGGAGTAGGCGCGCGACTGCCCGGTGAGCCGCGCGCTGTCGTGCAGGGCGCCCGCGTCGAGCACGGACCGGAACAGGGCGTGGTCCTGGGTGGCGTTGAAGTCCCCGGCGAGGATGACGCTCTGCCCCTTCGCGGATTTCGCGAACTCCCTTACCCGGCCCAGCTCTTGATGCCATTTGCCCTCGTCGCCGGGCAGCGGCGGCGAGGGGTGCGCGAGCTGGATCCGCACGTCCCGCCCGCCGATGGTGGCCACCGCACCGGGCATGGCCATCACGGACGGGATGGGCTCGGTGGCCCGGAGCGGAAACCGGCTGAGGACGGCCGACCCCGAGGAGCCGTCCTCACGTACGACATCGCGGTACGGATAGTCGGCCTTCGACAGCTCGGCGGCGAGCGCGTCGGAGCACCGGAAGCTGCATTCCTCCACGAACACCAGGTCCGGCTGCTCGCGCTTGACGGTGGCGATCAGATCGTCCGTCGCCCACCCGAACTCGGTGTTGGACGTGAGGACTTTGAACTCCGCGAGGATCGCGCCCTTGGGCTTGGTGGTCTCGGCGCCGTACGGCTGGGTGTACCACCCGGTGACCGCGAGCACCGCGACGCCCCACACCATGCCGGTACGCCACCGGCCGAGCGCGGTGAGCGCGAGCCCCGCGCCGGCGGGCACGAGCAGCCAGGGCAGAAAGGCGAGGGCCTGCGGCACGGGCGTGACCCCGTCCGAATCGGCGGCCCGGCACCCCACCACCGCACTGACCCCGGCGAGCAGCAGCCCCCCGAGCAGCCCGGACACCCACCGCCACGGATGCCGCCGCCCGACTTCCCCGACCGTCCGGTCCGGCCCGGTCCCGGTGTCCAAGGTGTCCAAGGCATACCCCCAACCCGGCCGGACGGCCAGACGCCCGAATCCTCCCGCAAAGACGACGGGGGGTGGGGGAGGGTTGCCCGTCCTTTGACCTAGTACGCCACGACCTTGCCGACTCCGCCCAGGGCCTGGGTGGCACGCTGGCTGATCTGCCACAGCTGGCCTTCGCGGTTGCTGACGTAGATCCAGCCGTTGACGGTGTCCAGCGCGAGGCCCTCGCACGTCCCCAGGCCGGTGGCCACCACGCGGTACGCGCCGTCCGAGAGGGTGATCTCGTACAGGCGACCGCCCGTGTGGTCGATGGTGTACGCCCGGCCGGCGCCGTCGAGGGCCACGCGGAGGGCGCTCGCCGGGGAGAGGTTGGTCAGGGTGCGGTAGGTGCGCGCGGCCAGGTCGACCTCGTACAGCTGGCCGCCGTTGTCCTTCCGGCCGACGTACGCCTTGCCCCGCCCGTCCAGCGCCACTCCGCCGATGCCCTGCCCCATGCCGGAGACGATCGTGGTCTTCTGTCCGCCCGGCAGATCGACGGCGTACAGGATCCCGTCGGCCCAGCTGGCGACGTAGGCCTTGCCCGCCGCGAGCCCGACGCCGCCCGCGCCCGATACGTCGGCGATCTTGCGGGAGGAGCCCTTGGACAGGTCCACCGCGAGCAGGCGCGCGCCGCCGTAGTCGGTGGCGTAGGCCGTGCCCTGGCCGTCCAGTTGCACATCGCCGATGTCGCCCAGGTTGATCGCGACCGGGCGCTGGGCGCCGGTGTCGAGCTTCACCGCGGACAGCTTCGCGCCGCCCCGGTCGGAGACGTACACCGTGTTGAGCGACGGGTCGACCGCCAGGCCTTCGGACGTTCCCAGACCCGTCGCGATGAGGGTGTAGCCCCGCCGGTTGCCGATGAGCTTCGACAGGTCTTCGAGCTTCGGCATGTCGTCCTCGCCGATGCTCACCTTCGGAGGTCCGAACGCCTTCGTGGTCGCCCCGGCCATGGTGGAGGTCGAACCGGGGTCTTCGGAGACCTGGCGCTGCGCGGCGGCCGCGCCCTGGGCGTTCTGGAAGAGCGGGCCCAGGAAACCCATGACGTCGAACGCCCCGTGCGCGGTCTGGCGCACGAGCCACGGGTCGCGCTCGCTCTCCAGCTTGCGCACGGCGTCCGAGATGTCACCGAATCCCGGGGTGTCTTTGTTGAGCGCGTCGGCGGACTTGTCGGCGGAACCGGCCTGGTCTCCGCCGTTGTCGAAGATGTTCTTGAAGGACATGGGTTTTCCTCCCGACCCCTTAGAGGGGCTGCTTCTGGTTCTGGTAGTCGAGTACTTCCGGCTGGAAAACCCGGTGTTCACCGGTACGGACAGCGACGATTTCGGCCGTCCCCTTCTGCAGGAACCGCTTTCCTTCGTCAGCCAGGTCGAAGCGGTTGGAATCCAAGGAGGACTCGCCGAGTTTCCACGCGATGACCCGGGAGTACTTCGGGGTGGCGCCCTGCTTCGTGGTCTCCTTGACCTCTACCGGCGCGGGGTAGTACAAAGCGACCCAGCCGCCGAAGGTGACGGGGAATTCGTAGTCGAACTGGCGGATCTGACGCCGCGTCGTGGCCATGACGTCCGCCCGGCTGGCGACTTCGAAGCTGACCGAGGACTGGTGCTTCCATTCGGTGGTCAGCGAGCCACTGACGGAGCCGGTGATCCCGAGCAGGAGTTCTCCCCACAACTCCCCGGTGCCGGTGACGGAACTCGTGGCCTGGGTGTTGCTCGTCGCTTCCGTCTGGGACTCCGTGTTGACGCCCTGGTTGTCCTTGCTGTTGAGCAGGGTGGTCTTCTGGTACTGCTTCATCTCCATGCTCTTCTGGAGCTGCTGCTGGAGCGATGCGGTGGACTTCGCCCCGAAGGTGAGCTTCACCTCGCCCTGAAGTGACCAGCTGATCGTGTTCGAGATCCCGAATTCGACCGTGTCGGTCACGGTGATTTTGATCGGGTCGGTGCCATTGATGTACGTCTGCTTGGAGATCATGTCGGGAGGGGGCTGCTGGATGTCGCTGCGTTCTTCGACCACCGGTACGCCGACGTTCATGTAGGCGCGCCAGCCGCGCTCGTCCGCGGTCACTTCTTCCGGTGGGAAGTCGCCGTAGCGCACCTTGTTCAGGGAGAACCCGATCGGGTTGATCTGCGCACCCCCGGCCTGGGGGGTGCGCTTGAATACATTCCGCAGTTGGTTCCGCTGCAGGATGCCGGCGGCCCTGGCAGCGATTTCGAGTTCCTCTTGATTCCGTGTGGTCAGTGGGTGTCGCATGAATACGTCGTTGATGTAGGCCGTTCCCACATCACTTTTGGCGCTGTTGTTTCCCATGCTCTTCAGACCCTCCCTGCGTCGCAGACCGGTGACGCTACGCATCCGGAGGCGGATGAACACAGAGCGGAACTCGCCACTGGGTGAGAACCAGACAAACGCCGCTGACCAGGCGTTTGATCGAATGCGGACGGGCGCGTTCCGGGGTCTGTCCGGCGCCCCCCTGGGCGCCGTTCCTTGATCTTTAAGGCCAAGATCCACAAGTGCGGTGCCGCGGCCGTCGGCACGGCCGGCCGCGCGAGGTGTCCGGATCTGCGGTTCTGTGGCTCCCGGCGCTGCCGGGCCCGCCTCTTCCGGCTCGATTTGGCTGCTCAGCGGCATGTTCGACGCTGCCGCAGAGCGGCATTCCGGCAGGCCCTAGCCCGCCGCCACCCGGGCCAGGAACTCTTCGAGGGCGGTGTTGAAGGCGCCCGGTCGTTCCAGGTTGGGCAGGTGGGCCGCTGATTCGACGACGGTCAGGGTAGAGCCGGGGATCGCCTCGTGCATCGCCTCCGCGTCCGCGACCGGGGTGTAGGTGTCGTCGCGGCCGACCACCACCAGGGTGGGGACGCTGATGGTGGTCAACAGGGCCTGGTAGTCCGGGCGTTCGGCGCGGCCGCGCAGGGCAGCCGCCGCGCCCTCGGGAGGCGTGGACGTCATCATGCGGTGCACGTGGGTCCGTACCGACTCGTCGGCGTACGGCGCGACCATCTTGTCCAGGACCTCGTCCGCGTAGCCCTTCATGCCCTCGCGAAGGAGCCGGTCGGCCATCGCGTTGCGGGCGGCCTTGCCCTCGGAGGTCTCCGCGGCCGGGAAGGTGTCGGCGAGGATGAGGCCGCTGATCCGCTCCGGGAACAGCCGGTAGCACTCCATGACGATCTGGCCGCCCATGGAAAGCCCGCCCAGCGTGAAGCGTTCGATGCCGAGCGCGTCGGCGAGCGCCCGCACGTCCTCGGCGAAGGCGCTGAGCGGGGTCGTGCCGGGGACGACGGGTGCGCTGCCGTACCCGCGCAGATCGGGGGCGACCACCCGGTGCGTACGGGAGAACTCCGCGATCTGCGGGGCCCACATGGTGCGGTCGAAGGGGTGGCCGTGGACGAGGAGCAGGGCGTCGCCGGTGCCCTCGTCTGTGTAGGTGCGGGACATGGGGACGAGGCTAGGGTGGCCAACTCCTCGGTGCAATAAGATCTTTGCTCTCGGTGCAATGAAGTGCAATGGACGGAAGGGCGAGCCATGGACTACCGCAGCGTCGCCGACGAGGTCGCGGGGGACATCGCGTCCGGGGTGCTCAGACCCGGCGAACGGCTGCCCACCCAGCGGGCCTTCGCGCGCCGCCGCCGCATCGCGGTCTCCACCGCGATCCGGGTGTACGGGGAGCTCGGCCGCCGGGGCCTGGTGGTGGGCGAGGTCGGGCGCGGCACCTTCGTACGGGCCGCCCCGCCGCACCCCGGTTCGGTCCTCGCCGAGGACAGCGGCCGTACGCCCGTCAATCTGGAGCTCAACTACCCCGTGGCACAGGGGCAGTCGGAGCTGATGGCGCGCTCGCTCGGGGCACTGCTGCGGCCCGATGTCCTCACCGATGCCACCCGGCCCGCCGCCGCCGACGGCACCCCCGAGGCGCGCCGGGCCGCGGCGGAACTGCTCGCCCGGCCGGGCTGGCGGCCCGACCCCGCCCGGATCCTGTTCGCCGGGAACGGCCGCCAGGCCATCGCCGCCGCGCTGTCCTCACTGGTCCGCCCCGGCGGCCGCCTCGGCGTCGAAGAGCTGACGTACCCGCTGGTCAAAGCCATCGCCGAACGCCTCGGCATCGACCTGGTCCCCATCGCCATGGACGACCAGGGCCTGCGCCCCGACGTCCTGACCGCCGCCCACCGCCGCACCCCGCTGAGCGCCGTGTACGTACAGCCGACCCTCCACAACCCGCTCACGCTGACGATGGGGGAGGGGAGACGGGCTCAACTGGCGGAGAAACTGGGAGAGTTGGACCTATGGGCGATCGAGGACACGACGTGGGCGTTCCTGGCGCCGCAGGCGGAGGGCGCGTCGGCCGACGGCACCCCGCACCCGACCCCACCACCCCTCGCCGCCTACGCCCCCGACCGCACGATCCTCATCGACAGCCTCTCCAAGCGGCTCGCCCCCGGGCTCACCACCGGGTTCCTCGTGGCGCCCGCCGACCACGCGGACGCCCTCGCCCGCGCCCTGCGGTCCGGCGCCTGGACGGCGGGGCGGTTCAATCTGGAGGCGGCCGTGCGGTGGGCCGGGGACGGGACGGTGGCGGCGGTAGGCGCCGCCAAGCGGGCCGACGCCGCCGCCCGGCACGGGCTGGTCCGCACGCATCTGGACGGCTTCCGGATCCGCAGCGACCCGGCCGCGTACTACTGCTGGTGGGAGCTGCCCGCGCCCTGGCGGGCCGAGACGTTCGCTGCGGCCGCCGCCGAGCGGCTCGGGGTCGCGGTGACGCCGGGTACCGCGTTCGCGGTGGGCACCAGGGTGCCCGACGCGGTCAGGATCGGTCTGGCGACTCCGCCGGTGCCGGTCCTGGCCGGGGCCCTTCGGCGGCTTGCCGCCCTCGCCGCGACAGCCGGCCCGTGAGCCATGCCCCGAGCGCGAGCAGCAGCCCGAACGCGAGCACGGCCCACGCCGCCGTACTGAGGAAGTCCGTCAGGGCGTCGTAGACCGCGCCCGCCGCCGACGGGTCGGAGTCCGAGGGCAGCCCGTCCAGGGTGAGCGACCTGCCGACGGCGACCAGGACGCGCAGGACCGCCGCGCCCACGGCGAGCCCGATGCCCACCCCGACGAGGGCGCGGCGCCGGCGCACCGCCACGAGCACCGCACCGGCCGCCGCGACCAGGGCGGCGACCGCGCCCCAGACGCCGATGCGCTGGAGCCACCGGAAGACGGTGCGGGCCGGGCCGAGTTTCGTCGACTCGACGACGGTGAGGTCGGTGTGTTCCACAGGAATCTCGTTCGCGAACGGCACGCCCTGTGCCTCCAGTTCGTTCTTGATTTGCTGGATCGCGGGGGCCAGGTCGATGCGTACGTCGTTGCCGCCGGTGTTCCGGGTGAGGGCGGACTCGACGCTCGCGTGGGCGGTCCGGTTCGCGGTGTCCCACACGCTCTGGAAGGCGGTGGTGGTGGTGAACGCCCGCACGGCCCCGCCGATCAGCGAGGCCACCGAGGCCTGGAGCGGCCCCACGTCGATGCTCTTCATGATCGCGTCGGTGACCCGGGCGGCCACTGCGGTGCGTACGGCGTCGTCGCCGGCGAGCGGGGCCATGGTGGAGACGTACCGGCCGCTGTCGCCGATCTCCGTCTTCGCCCAGGCGGCGACCGCGCCCAGCGGGACCAGGACGGCCGCCAGGACGATCAGCACCGCCGACAGGAAGCTGCGCACCCGTCCACGAAATCCCGGGTTGCCGGTCGGCGCGCGCGGGTGTGGGCTGTATGGGGGACGGGCACGCACCGCGCCCCCCGGCAAGCGGAAGGAGTGCCGCCATGGCCGCACACGCTTCGATACCCGCCAGGAGTCACCGCACCGGTCCCCCCATGGCCCACCGTCTGAGCAGGGCCGTCCTCGCGATCCCGGTCGTCCTGGGCGTGGCGTACGGCTTCTACGCCGCCTACATCCAGCGCGGCGGCGGCCAGGCCACCGGCGGCCAGACCGTCCTGGGCGTCGTGTCGGGCCTCCTGATGATCATCCTGGGCACCGCCCTCCTCAGCATCCAGTCCGCCCTGCCCCGCGAAGTGCGCGCGAGCGCGTACGCGACGCTGTTCGGCTCAGGAATCGGCTTCCTGCACAGCCTGACCGGCGAGAGCGTCGTCAGGTCATCGGGCATGGGCCTGGTCTTCGGCGGGGCGATGTTCGCGGTGTCGTTCTACTGGTTCTACACGCACGAGGACTGACCCTGGAACTCAAGACCCTTGGACGTAGTCGTTGGGGGGATTGAGGAGCGGGGGTCGAGGGGGGCAGCGCCCCCAGCAACCTCCCCGTACCCTGGAACGGACCCAGGAGGTGGCCGTGGCCGACAGTGAGAA
Source organism: Streptomyces sp. NPDC050485 (assembly GCF_044458185.1). Classification (NCBI taxonomy): domain Bacteria; kingdom Bacillati; phylum Actinomycetota; class Actinomycetes; order Kitasatosporales; family Streptomycetaceae; genus Streptomyces; species Streptomyces sp. NPDC050485. The sequence goes on from NZ_JBITHR010000002.1 coordinate 457,625, forward strand.
GAGCCAGGAGCGCAGCATCGCCCTGCGCGCGGGCTTCTACATCTTCGGCACCCACGTCTTCGCCGGATTCGTGTGGCTCCTCTTCTACGTGGGGAGCCACGCCCACAAGTAGTGGCCCTTCGGCCGGTGGGCCTTCGGCCCTGGAGATCGGGTATCCCGCCGGGCTACAGTGGCCCCATGCCGTCCGCGTCGCAGATCTCGCACCTCTGCTGGTGGCGCTCCTCCTAGGAGCGGCCGCCTACATACGCACGACGCCATCAGCGGGCCGTTCTCACATGGACGGCCCCTTTTTGTTGCCCTCGCTGGTTCCGCAGTGGGCGCCGTCCAGGCCCGCCCACCCCACTGCCCAACGAGGAGCCCACCATGAACACGGCCACCACCACCGCCGCCCACGCCGGCACGGCCACCGCCACCACCACCGCCGCCCACGCCGACACAGTCACCCCAGACCGCATCCTGACCGGCGACCGCCCCACCGGCCCCCTCCACGTAGGCCACTATTTCGGCAGCCTCCACAACCGCGTCCGGCTCCAGAACGAGGGCGTCGAGCTCTTCCTCGTCATCCCGGACTACCAGGTGCTCACCGACCGGGACGTCGCCGAGCGGCTGTCCGAGCATGTGGAGGGCCTCGTCCTCGACTATCTCGCCGCCGGTGTCGACCCGGCCCGCGCGACGATCTTCACGCACAGCGCGGTACCGGCCCTCAACCAGTTGCTGCTGCCGTTCCTGAGCCTGGTCTCGGTCGCCGAGCTCAGCCGCAACCCCACCGTCAAGGACGAGATCGCCCACTCCCGCCAGGCCGCCGTCTCCGGCCTGATGTACACGTACCCCGCCCACCAGGCCGCCGACATCCTCTTCTGCAAGGCGAACCTGGTCCCGGTCGGCAAGGACCAGCTCCCGCACCTGGAGCTGACCCGCACGATCGCCCGCCGCTTCAACGAGCGGTACGCCCCCGTCTTCCCCGAGCCGCAGGCGCTGCTGTCCGCCGCGCCCCTGCTGCTCGGTACGGACGGCGGCAAGATGAGCAAGAGCCGGGCCAACTCCATTGCGCTGAAGGCGAGTTCGGATGAGACCGCGCGCCTGATCCGTGGCGCGAAGACCGACGCGACGCGCCGTATCTCCTACGATCCCGACAACCGCCCCGAGGTCAGCAACCTCGTCCTGCTCGCCGCGCTCTGCCAGGGCGGCCGCGATCCGCACGAGGTCGCGGCCGAGCTCGGCGACGGCGGCTCGGCCGCCCTCAAGGCGACGGTCACCGAGGCAGTCAACGCCCACTTCGCCCCCCACCGCGCGCGCCGCACCGAATACGCCCAAGACCTGACGTACGTACGCCAGTTGATCCACGAGGGCAACGAGCGAGCCAACGCGATCGCGGAGGTCACCCTCGACGAGGTGAGGGAGGCAATGGGCACGTTCCGGGCAGCAGCACCCTGCTAGGGGCGCGGGGAACTGCGCGCTCAGCCACGCACGGTCCGCAGCCGAACAACCACACCCCAGTGAAGCCCTGCGATGGAAACGTACCGGGTGACGCCACCCTGCTAGGGGCGCGGGGAACTGCGCGACAGCCACAACGGTCCGCAGCCGAACACCCGCACCCCCCAGCGGAGCGCTTACGCCGGGGAGCGCAGCCACCCCGCCGCGCGGGCGGTCTCGGAGGCGGTGCGCAGCAGGTGGGCGACGGCGGGACGGCGGCCCGCGCCGCCCCGCGTCAGGACGTGGAGCTCGATGGTGGACGCCGGACGCAGCGGCCGCCACACCAGCGTGCCCGGCAGCCCGTCGACCGCCGACTCCCCGACGACGGAGACGGCCTCACCCCGCACCACCGGGGTGTGCGCCGCGTCGAACGACAGCTGACGCAACAGGAGCTGGGGCGAGAGCCCGGCCCGCGTGAAGATCGCGGTGATCGCGTCGAAGTGCCCCGGATTGGCCTCGCGCGGGTGCACCAGGAGCCGCTCGCCCGCGAGCGAGGCCGTCTCGACGGACTCCTGACCCGCCAGCGGATGGGACGCGGGCAGCAGCACGCCCTGGGGTTCGAGGCGTACGAGGGTGCGGACGAGTTCCGGGGTCGGTGGCGGGCAGCGGACCAGACCGGCGTCCAGGGTGCCGTCGGTCACCCCGGTGACGATCTCGGCGGTGGTCAGCAGCCGGGTGGTGACGGCGAGGTCCGGGTGGCGTTCGGCGAGCGCCGCGAGCAGGCCCGGCGCGGTGCCGTACCCCGTGCTGGTGCTGTACCCGAGGGTCAGCGAGGCCCGCTCGGACTCGGCGAAGCCGCGTACGTCGCGCCAGAGCCGGTCGGCCTCCGCGCACAGCTCGGCGCCGCGCTCCATCAACAGCCGCCCGGCCTCGGTGGGTTCGACGGAGTGCGTGGTGCGGTCCAACAGCCGCACCCCGAGCTCCTGTTCCAGCTGCCGGATCTGGCGGCTGAGCGCGGGCTGGGCTATGTGCAGACGTTCGGCGGCGCGCGTGAAGTTCCGTTCACCGGCGACGGCGAGGAAGTAGCGCAGGCGGCGGAGTTCGGACATGCGAAGCAGCATACGACCGGGCTTGAGCAGCGGTTATGCCGGTACGGCATGAGTCGGTCCCGAACAGGTCTTTCCCTCGGGGCGGGCCCCGTTCCTAGGGTTCAGGTGTCGGAAAGAGACACCGCGAAAACGACCCGAAGGGTACAGAAAAAAATGAGCATCGACAGCGCCGCAGCCGAAGCTACCCCCACCACCCCCACCACCCCCGCGAACGCCACCGAGGCCAGCCGCGCCGTGGTGCTCGCCTACATGGACACCCTCGTCACCGGCGACTTCGACGCCCTGCGCGACTTCTTCGCACCGGACGCGACCTGGACGCTCGCCGGTGACCTGCCGCTGTCGCGGACCTGGCACGGGCCCGGCGAGATCCTCGACGAGTTCATCCCCGCGATGCTGTCGCGGCTCGTGCCGGAGTCGATGGAGTTGGAGTTCGAGGGCCTCATCGCCGACGGCGAGCGGGTCTTCGCCGAGTGGAACACCCGGGGCCTCGCCAAGTCGGGCCTGCGCTACGACCAGCACTGCCTGGCCGTGTTCACCATCCGGGACGGGCGGATCGCCGAGGTGCGCGAGTACTTCGACACGCTGCACGCCAAGAACGTCGTCTTCGTCTGAGCCCGCCCACCCTTCTGAGAGGCACCTGCCATGAAGGCCGTACTGCCGGGATCCCCCGACGACGCGGGCAAGCCCGTCATCCTGGGCGAGGCGCCCGAACCCGCCCCCGCCGCCGATGAGTTGGTGGTCGCGGTCGAGGCGTACTCGGTCAACCGGGGCGAGACCTTCCAGCTCGACGGCCAGCTCGACCGTACGTGGCCGGGCTGGCGGCCCGGCAAGGATGTGGCGGGGACGGTCGTACGCCCCGCCGCCGACGGGAGCGGTCCCGCCGTCGGAACCCGGGTGGTGGCCCACCCGCCGGCGTTCGGCTGGGCCGAGCGCGTCGCCGTGCCGAGCGCGAGCGTGGCCGAACTCCCGGACAGCGTCGACGCGTTGACCGCCGCTGCGCTGCCGCTCGCCGGGATCACCGCGCTGCGGCTGCTGCGCGCGGCCGGTTCCGTCGCCGGGCGCCGCGTCCTGATCACCGGCGCGAGCGGCGGAGTCGGCCACTACGTCACCGAGCTCGCCGCGTCGTCAGGAGCGGCGGTCACCGCGGTGGCCGCGACCCGTGAACGGGGCGCCCGCCTGGTCGAGTTGGGCGCGACCGAGCTGGTCACATCGATCGCGGACACCGACGGCCGGTACGACATCGTGCTCGAATCGGTCGGCGGCGATTCGTTCCCCGCAGCCCTCGCCCGCCTCGCGCCGGGCGGCCTGCTCGTGTGGTTCGGCCAGGCCGCCCGCACCCCCGTGACCCTCGACTTCTTCGACTTCTTCAAGGGCCCGAACCAGGCCCGCATCGCCCACTTCGACTACACCTCATCCGACACGTCGTACGGAGCCGACCTGGCCACGCTGGTCCGCCTGGTGGCCACCGGGCGGCTGCACCCGGAGATCGGCTCGGTACGGGACTGGTCGCGCACGGCCGAGGTCATCGCCGACCTGCGGGCCCGAAAGGTGCGGGGAAATGCGGTACTGACCGTCTCCTGAACGGGAGTTGGGCGGGAGGCCTCCCCCACGCGGGGGAGGCGGATGGTTCGCACGGGGGATGGAACGGGCCGCGCGGTCCGCGAGCCTTGAGGGGTACGGGGGAAGCGGACGGGGGAGTGGCGGCGGCAGCGGCCCGACAGGGCCCTGTCCGCCGCCACGGCAGAAGTCTTCCCCTTCGTGGCGGCGGCGGGCGGAGGCGTGTTTAGCTGAGCGGATGGTGAAAGCGGAGCGCAGGCGGGGTGGGCGGGCTCAGTGGCTGGTGCTGCCGGTTGCCGCGCTCATCGGGTGGGGGTGCGTGCGGGCGGGCGGCACGCACTCGGAGTCGGGGAGCCCGGCGCCCACTCCTTCGGCGTCGGCGTCCTCATCGGCCTCGGCCGCGCCGAAGCCGGGCGGCACGTACGACCCCGCCGACTACGCGCCCCAGGTGCGGACGTACGCGAAGAAGGCGGAGGTGAGTGCGCAGCTGCTGATGGCGATTCTCTACAACGAGGACTACAAGCCCCACGACGCGGCTTTCGAGCGGAGCTGGCAGAAGTACAAGCCGGATGCGGCCTTCGGCATCGCGAACATGCACCGGGCCGCGTTCGATGAGACGAAGCGGGGGCGGGACTTCGCGTCTCGTAAGTGGGAGGAGCTGCCCGACGACCGGGGCCTCGCGGTGGAGGCGGCGGCCTGGTACCTGCACGACATGTCCGCACAACTGCCCTCGCACTGGGCGGGGTCGTACACCCGCGACGAGTTGATGGCGCTCGGCTACAACGCGGGCGGCGGCAACATGGCGGCGTTCGCGCGGGGCGTGAAGCCGGGGAGCCAGGCGGCGGACTACCTGTCGCGCCTGCGCGGCAACTGGAAGAAGGCGGGGTCGGCGGTCGCGGGTTAGGGGGTGTCCCGGTAGGTCATGGCCGGGGTCGCGACCCACCGGACACCCTCTAATCCGGCGGCACGTCCAAGCGGTCTTGTCGAAGTCCGGTGCGGCACCGCGCCCTGAAGGGGCGCGGGGAACTGCGCGACCAGCCACGGCCGGCCTGCACCCGACTAACGCCACTTCCCGCGGAGCGCTTGGGCATATCTAATCCGGCGGCACATCACCCGTGCACAGCATTTTGTGGGCGACCTCGGCGCACGCCTCGGCTTCCTTCGGGTCGGGGGCGACCAGCATCGGGCTCTCGGTGTCGGTGCCGGTCGAGCTGTTGCGCACCTCGGACCAGATGGTGTCGCAGGACGGGCTGTAGCGGAGCTTCACCGCGTACGAGGCCGTCGTCAGCGCGCTCTGGGTGCGGGCGTCGGTGCGGCAGGGCGAGACGGCGGGGTCGGCGCCCTGGCAGCTCGCGCCCTGGCAGGCGGGCGGCGCGGCCGGTGCGGGGCTCGCGTCGGGGCTGTGCGGGACGGCCGCCCAAGCGGCGCTCCCCACCAGGGCGAGCGCGGCGGCGACGGTCACTGTCCGGCGGCGCGTCCGGCGGGACGGCGGTGCGGGTGGCGCCTGGGGTGCCTCGGCCGCGTGCGGTGCCTCCGGTTGCGCCGGGGTCACCGGCTCCGGGGTGGCCACCGGCTCCGGGGGGCGTACCGCCAGGTCCCAGAGGTCGAGGAGGCGGTCGTGGTGCTCGGGGCCGCCGAGGGCCCCGAAGGCGTCCACCGCGCTGCGGGGCGGAAAGTTGTCCCCGTTCAGATAGCGGTGCCAGGCCGATTTGCTGTACGCGGTGCGGGTGGCCAGACCGGCCAGGCTCAGGCCCATGGTCTGTTTGAGGTGCCTCAACTCCTCGATCAGCAGCCTCGCTTCGGGCCGGGTCGACTCGGGCAACTCTCGCCACTGGGCCACGCGGTCCCTCCAAAAAGTCCACAACATCCCGTTCCAGGGGCATCTGTACCCCTGAGGGGCCGGAGCCAAGCTCCGGCCCCTGGGGCGAACGGGCGAAGTTGTGGGTTTGGGCGCAAGCCCTCAGCTTCCGGCCGTCCCGGTGGTCAGCACCACGGCACGGTCGGGGTGGCCGGAACGCGGACGTAGTGGGCGGAGATGTAGCGGACGTGGCGCGTGGCCAGGCGGTACCAGATGCTGTTGCCGCGCACGGACGTCCCGTACTTCTTGCAGACCAGCGACACCCTGCGCCCCGAGCGCAGGGTGCCGGTGGTCCGGTAGGTGAGGCCGGCGCCGGCGCGGACGTGCAGCCGACGGCCGTGCGGGGTGACCACCGTGCCCTGCGGGAGCATCCTTTGGTCGTGGTGATGGGTGTGGGCGACGGCGGCCGTGGGGGTGGCCGCCATGGCGGTGGTCGGGAACAGGGCGAGGGCGGCGGCGACGGCGACGACGCTGTTGCGCACGGTGCTTCGGTTCATCTGTGTGTTCTCCAGAGGTGCGGGGTCCCCGAGTAAGTGACCCTGTGTCAGCAACTGTGTCCGGAGGGCGACGCGATAATTCGTCCCAGTTGTTCCTGGGACGAAACGGGACGGAGTGGTGGGGCGCAGGCCGTCCCTGGAGCCGCGCGCGGTCGCTCGCGGCCACAGGCGTTCACTCGCGTGGCGGAACGCCGGAGCCTCACTTAGCGTGAGGAAGGGGCCGTCACCGAGGAGAAAACCGAGGAGACCGGCACATGGGCCGTCACACCAAGGACGCCGTCGAGGAAGGACGCGCGGAGCGGATCGCTGCCGCGTCGGAGCAACTGGCCACACCCGGGAGGGCGTCCGCCCCTGATCCGCCGGGGGCCGGGGCCGGGCGGATCTCCACTGCCGATACTGCCGATACTGCCGATACTGCCGATCCGCCGGGGGCCGGGACCGTGCAGGATTCCGTGCCGCCACCGATCGCCGGGTACGCCGCGCCCGCCACGCCCACCCCGCCACCCGTCGCCGCGTACGCCGGTGAGGGCGCGGCCCCGCCGCAGGCGCCGCACACCGGGGCCAGGCACGAGCACCGCTGGCTCGTGCTCGGCGTCATCGCGCTCGCCCAGCTCATGGTCGTGCTCGACGCGACCATCGTGAACATCGCGCTGCCCTCCGCGCAGCGCGACCTCGGCTTCTCCGACGCAAACCGCCAGTGGATCGTCACGGCGTACGCGCTCGCCTTCGGCTCGCTGCTGCTGCTCGGCGGACGCATCGCCGACCTCGTGGGGCGCAAGGTCGTCTTTCTCACCGGACTCGTCGGCTTCGCGCTCGCCTCCGCGATCGGCGGCGCCGCCCCCAACTTCGACGTACTGGTCACCGCCCGCGCACTGCAAGGCGTGTTCGGCGCGCTGCTCGCGCCCGCCGCGCTCTCGCTCCTCACCACCACGTTCACCGACCCGAAGGAACGCGCCAAGGCCTTCGGAATCTACGGGGCGGTCGCCGGCACCGGCGGTGCGGTGGGGCTGCTGCTCGGCGGGCTGCTCACCGAGTATCTCGACTGGCGCTGGTGCCTGTACGTCAACCTCCTCTTCGCCACGCTCGCCTTCATCGGCGCGCTGCGGCTGCTGCACCCGGGGGCCCCACCGGACCGGCCCCGGCTCGACATCCCGGGCACGCTGCTCGTCTCGGCCGGACTGTTCTGCATCGTGTACGGGTTCTCCAACGCGCAGACCCATGCCTGGAGTTCCGACCGGACCTGGGGATTCCTCGCGGCCGGCGGCGTACTCCTCGCGGCGTTCGCCGGGTGGCAGACCAGGGCGGCGCATCCCCTGCTGCCGCTCCGGGTCGTACTCGACCGGGACCGGGGCGCCTCCTACCTCGCCATGTTCATCTCCGGCGCGGGCATGTTCGGCGTCTTCCTCTTCCTGACGTACTACCTCCAGCAGATCCTGCGGTACTCCCCGGTGCAGACCGGGCTCGCCTTCCTGCCGATGGTCTTCGCGATGATTGTCAGCTCGGTGACAGCGCAGAACAAGCTCGTGCCCAAGCTGGGGGCGAGGCCGATCGTGCCGGTGGGGATGGGGCTCGGCGCGGCCGGGCTCGCGTGGATGACGGCGCTCGACGCGACGAGCGGGTACGCCACACATGTGCTGCCGCCACTGCTCGTCATGGGCGTCGGCATGGGCCTGATCTTCGCGCCCGCGATGAGCGTGGCGACGGCGGGGGTGGCCGCGCACGACGCGGGGGTCGCCTCGGCGATGGTCAACACCAGCCAGCAGGTGGGTGGTTCGATCGGTACGGCGCTGCTCAACACCCTCGCCACGAGTGCGGCGGCGAACTATCTGGTGGGCAAGCAGCCCACACCCGCAGTGCGGGTGTCCGCGCAGTTGCAGAGTTACTCGACGGCGTACTGGTGGTCGGCGTCGTTCTTCGCCCTGGGCTTGCTGGTGTCGGTCACCCTGTACCGCAAGGGGCCGCCGCGACCACACCCCTCCGAGGGGGCGCCAGGACCGGCCCACATGTGAACCCGGCGGAAGGCAATGACATTTGTCCTCCCGCTCTCAGGACGCTTCACTCTGACGCCCACCCCCGCTCGGACGGCAAGATCAGTGATGTCGGCAAGGGCCGGTCACTGAGGCAAGCGGGAGGGACACACCATGAGCGCCACGGTCACGATGGAGAAGCCGGTTCAGGTCGAGGTTCAGGCCGAGGAGGCCGGCGTCCTCAAGGGGCTCCCCAACTGGTACTTCCCGCTCGTCGGCATCTTCGCCGGGATCTTCGACATCGCCCGCGCCTACCCGGTGCTCTACGCCCTGATCCCGGTCGTCGCCATCGTCCAGATCGTGCTCGCCTTCACCGTCCTGAAGGCCCGCATCCGCTACATGAAGAAGCTCTGGAAGAACAAGCGCACCCGGCTCCTCGCCGTCGGCCTCGTGGCAGTGCGCTTCGCCATCCGCTACGGGCTCGGCCTCGCGGGCCTCGCCCTCGGCGCGGCGGCCGGGCAGCTCACGCTTGGCATCGTGATGGCGGTCATCGGTACGGCGATGGCCTGGGGCGACCAGTGGCTGATCCTGCGCACCCTGAAGCGCGCCGGAGTCACCGCCTGATCCCCCAGGGGCTACTTCCCCGGCGCCAGGATCCCCCGGTTCTCCAGGAAGACCAGCAGGTGCCCGCACTCCCGGCAGGCCACACCCGTCAGATAGCTCTTGCGCGCGAACATCCAGTCCGGCCGGAAGAACTTGACGGTGAGGCAGGCGTTGGTCAGATGCACCTCGACATCCTCAAGCCCGCCTCCGCACAACGGACACGACTCGGGTGGCTCAGGGGGAAGTTGCGGTCTCGCCATGACGGGATCCTACGTACGCCCCCGTCAGACCGCCTTGACCGCCCCTACGAACCGCGTCCACGCGGCAGCCCCAACTACCAGCACAGGCCCCTCCGGGGCCTTTTTGCTGTCCCGCACCGGGACGACGATGCCGTAGCCGTCGGCGACCTCGATGCAGTCGCCGCCTTCGTCGTTGCTGTACGAAGACTTACGCCATGCGCCGTCGGCGACCTCAAGGCAGCTCCCGCCCTCAGCGTTGCTGTACGAGGACTTGCGCCACGCACCCTCCGCCACTTCCAGGCAGTCGCCGCCCTCCGCATTGCTGTAGGACGACTTCCGCCAGCGGGCAGTGGCCAGGGAGCGCGTTATGTTCATGGTGCGTAGTCCTCCATCGCCGCCTGGATCATGGCCAGGGACGCCGTCGGCGACAACGCGACGGCCCTGGCGAGATCGTAGGTCCTCATGTAGCTCGCTACCAGGGCCGGTGCGTCCAACAGCTGGCCAGAATGGGCTGCTTCGAGATAGATGACGGGCGGGGCATCGGTGAAGGTCATCACCTTGACCGAGCTGTTCATCAGCGGAAGCGCCCCGGCTGCGAAGGGCAGAATCTGAACCACGACCTGGCCATCCTCGACCAACTTACTTATGTGAGCCAGCTGTTCGTGCATCACACTGTCGTCGCCGACCCGAATCTTCAGCACCGCCTCATGCAGAATGCACCACAGCTCGGGCGCCGTTGGGCCATCGAGCAGCTTGGCCCGTTCCATACGCGTCGAGACGTTGAGCTCGACCTCCTCCTCGGAGGCGAACGGTCGGCCCGCGCGGGTCAGGGCGCGGGTGTAGGCCGCCGTCTGGAGCAGGCCCGGCACCACCATGGGCGTCCAGTGGAAGATCGCGGAGGCCATGGCCTCCAGCTCGACCGCCAGGCGGAAGTACTCCGCATGCTGCGAGGCCTGCTCCATCGCCTCGCACATGCGGGTCAGGATCCCGTCCGTGTGGAGCGCGGCGTCGAGACGCTTGGCCATGTCCTTCGGCGGACGCCGGGTCGCGTTCTCCATTTGGCCGATGTACGCACCCGAGCAGAAGACGAGCGCGCCCAGGTCTTCCTGGGACAGCCCGGCGGCCTCGCGTTTGCGGCGCAGTTCGCTGCCGTAGAAGGCGCGGGGCGAGTCCCACGGGTTGAGGTCATTGGGCCGCGTCATGGGCAACTCCCTTGTGCAGCAGGGTGGTTGTGGGGACCGGATGTACTGCCCAGAGAGAATAGCTCCGCAGGGTCACCATTCGCACACGGAACGTGAAATCACCCGTACGGCGTCAGCCGGTGCGGCAAACCATTAGATATGCGGCATTACGGCTAGTTTCCTCAGTTATGGGAGTTTCGAGTTCCGCGAAGCGGATGCTGGTCGGACGGCCGCTGGACACCAGCCGCCTCGGGGAGACGCTGCTGCCCAAACGGCTTGCTCTGCCCATCTTCTGCAGCGACCCGCTCTCGTCGGTCGCGTACGCCACTGAAGAGATCCTGCTGATCCTCGCGCTCGGCGGAGCCAGCCTGCTCCACCTCACCTGGTACGCCGCCGCGGCCATCATCTTCCTGCTGGTGGTCGTGGTCGCCTCGTACCGGCAGACCTGTTACGCCTACCCGGGGGGCGGCGGGGCCTACATCGTCAGTTCCGAGAACCTCGGGCCGACCGCCGCGCTCACCGCGGCCAGCGCGCTGCTTGTCGACTACGTACTGACCGTCGCCGTGTCCGTCGTCTCCGGCGTCGCCGCCATCACCTCGGCGATTCCGTCCCTGAACAGTCATCAAGTCGCCCTGTCCGTAGGGTTCGTGGTGATTCTCACCTTGATGAATCTGCGGGGCGTGCGCGAGTCCGGGCGGGTCTTCGCGATTCCCACCTACGGCTTCGTGCTCGTGATCTACGTGATGTTCGCGTTCGCCGCCGTACGCCTCGCCACCGGCACCACGATCCGCGCCGAGTCGGCCCATCTGCCCATCCAGGCGGCCGGGACCTACGCCGGGATCGCGGTCGTGCTGCTCGCCATGCGCGCCTTCGCCTCCGGGTGTACGGCGCTGACGGGTGTGGAGGCGATCAGCAACGGCGTACCCGCTTTCCAGAAGCCGAAGAGCCGCAACGCCGCCAACACGCTTGCCGCGATGGGGGTGTTGTCGCTCACCATGTTCGCCGGGATCACCGCGCTCGCCATGGTGTACAAGGTCCATGTGGCCGCCGATCCAACGGAGTTGGGCCTGCCGGCCGGTACCGCCACCTCCACCGCGCTCGCGCAGATCGCCCGCGCCACGTTCGGGCACCTGGACATCCTGTTCTACCTGGTGCAGACGTTCACCGCCGGCGTGCTGATCCTCGCCGCCAACACCGCGTTCAACGGCTTCCCGATGCTCGCCTCGATCCTGGCCAAGGACCGGTACGCGCCGCGCCAGCTCTACAACCGGGGCGACCGGCTCGTCTACTCCAACGGCGTCGTGCTGCTCGCGCTCGCCGCGATCGGCCTGATCGTGCTGTTCAACGCCGAGCTGTCCCGGCTCATCCAGCTGTACATCATCGGCGTCTTCGTCTCCTTCACGCTCTCGCAGGCCGGCATGGTCAAGCACTGGCGCAAGGAGCTTGCGACGCCGAAGGGGCAGGAGAACCGGCGCCACATCCACCGCTCGCTCGCCATCAACTCGGTCGGCGCGACCATGACCGCGATCGTCCTCGTCATCGTGCTGATCACCAAGTTCACGCACGGCGCCTGGCTGGTGATCATCGCGATGCCGCTGCTGTTCTTCGGGATGAAGGGCGTACGGAACCACTACGACCAGGTGGCCAAGGAGGTCGCCGTCGCGCCGGACGCCAAGCCCCGCAGGCCTTCCCGCCACCACGCGTTCGTGCTGGTCTCCGCCGTGCACGCGCCCACGCTCAAGGCGATCGGCTTCGCCCAGGCGCTGCGGCCCGACACGCTCACCGCGCTGACGGCCGCCGCCGACGAGGACGCGGTGCGGCTGCGCGAGAAGTGGGCGGCGTACGACCTGGGTGTACCGCTGACCATCATCGACTCCCCGTACCGGGAGGTCGTCGGGCCGGTGCTCGCCCATGTGAAGGCGACGGCGGACGCGGATCCGGGTGCGATGGTGTCGGTGATCATCCCCGAGTACATCGTGGGCCACTGGTGGGAGCAGCCGCTGCACAACCAGAGCGCGCTGCGGCTCAAGGCCCGGCTGCTCTTCATGCCCGGGGTGACCGTCATCGACGTGCCCTACCGGGCCCGGTCCGCCCGCGAGGAGGAGCCCGCCAAACCGCTCAAGCGGTGACCGTGGGATACCACCCACGGTAGGGGGTGGGCCCCCACCCGTAGTACTGGGGAGGCACCCCCTAGGTCTACGGAGCTACACGGCAAGTGTGGTCTCCAGTGCGACGCCGACGACATGGCTCGATCCATAGCTTCAGTACCGGCAGAACAACTCCGGTACGGAAGGCTCACCATGGCGTCGCGCCCGCACGGCAAGCACCCGCACGGCCCGGGTCCGGACGGCTCGCAGCCGCCCAACAGCCGTATGGGCATGGGTCGTTCGCGCGTCGGTCGGCTGCGCGGTGGCCTTCTGTCCAAAGGCCGTCTGCGCCGCACCCTGATCGCCGTGTTCGTCGCCGCTTCGGTGGCGGTGCCGGTCTCGGGTGCGGCCCGGCCCGCCGCCGTACCGGCGCCCGCGCCCGCCGCCCTTGCCCCGCTCTCGGTCGCCGGTCTCTCCGGCTCCGGTCTCGACACCCGGTACGCGGCCAACCGCGCCGACATCCTGGCCGCCGAGAAAATGGCCGAGGACCACGGAGACTGGCGCAGGGGCCGGGCGCTGGACGCCATGGCGGACCGGGACCGGCACTTCCTCTCCTTCGACGGGCGCGACGGCGGACGTACCGCCGAGGTCTTCGGCGACCTTGCGCACGCCGAGAAGATCGCGGTCCTGGTCCCCGGCTCGGACACCAACCTCGACCAGTACGGGCGGCTGCGCAGCGGCGCCGAGGCGCTGGCCGCGCAGCTCGGCCCGAAGACCGCCGTCATCGGCTGGATGGGGTACGCGACCCCGGGCACGGTGAGCACGGAGGTGCTCACCCCGGGACGGGCCGATGACGCCACCCCCGAACTCGCCTCATTCATACGGGAGTTGAAGGCGGCCAAGCCGAGGGCTCGCACCTCTCTGCTCTGCCACTCCTACGGCTCGGTCGTCTGCGCGAAGGCCGCCTCCGGCGTCGACGTCGCCGACATCGTCCTGTACGGCAGCCCCGGCACCGGCTTCGACACCGCCGCCGCGCTGCACACCTCCGCCACCGTCTGGGCGGGCCGGGGCGCCGACGACTGGATCGCCGACGTACCGCACTCCAGCCTCGACCTCGGCTTCGTGACCATCGGGTTCGGCACCGACCCCGTGTCCCGGCACTTCGGCGCCCGCTCCTTCGACGCGGGCCCCGGCGGCCACAGCGACTACCTGTTGCCCGGCTCCGTACCGCTCAAGAACATCGCCCGGATCGTCGGCGGACAGACCCCGCTCGTCAACGGACAGACCCCGCAGGAGGCCCGCCATGCGTGAACTGGTTCAGCGGATCGAGGCCGCGACCCCGGCCGACCGTGACCGTGCCGTGGACGCGCTGCGCGCCTTCGCGATCCTCGGGGTGGTGATGGGGCACTGGCTGGTCACCGCGCTGGTCTCCGACAGCGGCACCGTGCACGCCTCAAGCCCACTCTCGTACCTGCCCCAACTCGCCCCCATATCCTGGGTGTTCCAGACGCTGGCCGTGTTCTTCCTGGTGGGCGGGCAGGTCGCCACGAAGAGCTACGACTCCGCCCGCGCCCGGGGCGCGACGTACCCGCAGTGGCTGCGGGCCAGGCTCGGGCGGCTGTTCCGGCCGGTGGTGGCCGTGCTCGTGGTGTGGCTGGTCGCGGCGGGCGCCATGCTCGCCTCGGGCGTGGGCCTGGACACCGTGCACACCCTGGTCAAACTTGTGCTGTCCCCGCTGTGGTTCCTGCTCGTGTTCGCGGCGCTGACCGCGGCCACCCCGATCGTCTCCAAGGTGCACCCGCTGTGGCCGCTCGCGGTCGTCCTGTACGTCGACCTGTACCGCTTCGGCTTCGACGGGGCGGGCTGGACCGGCTGGATCAACTTGCCCGCAGGCTGGCTGGTGCCGTACTGCCTGGGCGCGCTGTGGGCGCGGCGCGGCGCGGGCACCTCGCTGCGGACGACCGGGTGGGTGCTGCTGACCGGCGGCGCCGCCGCGACCGCGCTGCTGGTGCTGTTCGCGGGCTATCCCGCCTCGATGGTCGGGGTGCCGGGGGCGGCGATCTCCAACCTCAACCCGCCGACGCTGGCCGCCGTCACCTTCGGACTCGCCCAGTGCGGCGCGGCGTTGCTGCTGCTCGGCCCGCTGCGCCGGGTGCTGCGGCGGCCCGCGCTGTGGGCGGTGGTGGCGCTGGTCAACCTGTCCGCGATGACGATCTTCCTGTGGCACCAGACCTCGATGATGGCCGTCACGTGTCTCGGCCTGCTCGCGGGCGACGCGCTGCCCGGACTGCACACCGTGCCCGACGGCGGCGGCTGGGTGCTCGCCCGGCTCGCCTGGCTGCCGGTGTTCGCGCTGATGCTGACGGTGTGCTGGCTGACGTTCCGTACGTACGAGCAGCCGGGGCGGGCTGCGACTGCGGGTGCGTCGGGTGCGGGTGCGGCTGCGAGCAAGGTGGTGCGCGAAGGGCGGCCCGCCCGGGTGCGGGCGGTGCGGGGTGCCTAGGGTGAGCTTCGTGAAGACGGGGGACAGTGAACGGGAGCGGGGCGTGCGGCCGCGGGTGGCTCAACCGGGCGTGAAGCAGCGGCTGGTGGCGGGGCTGCGGGCGGTGCCGGGCACCCTGCGCGCGGACCTCCTGGCGATGACGCCCGAACCGATGGCGCGCAGGGCGGAGCCGGGCTGGCTGGCGTGGCGGCCGGCCCTCGCGGTACCGCTGGGGATCGCCGCGCTGATCGTGATGGTCGCGGGCACCCTCCAGTACAGCCGCATGTACCAGCTGGGCACGGGCGTGGGCCTGGTGCTCGCGGGGATCCAGTCGGGCGCGCTGGTCGCCGCCATGTACCGGCCGCTGCCCGCCTGGTGGGCCACGACGGGCGTCATGTTCGCCGCCGCGCTGCTCGCCGAGTCCCAGGTCGATCCGGACGCGATGTACCCGTGGACCGGGCCGGGGATCGCCCTCCAGACCGGGGTGCTCCTCTTCGTCTCGCTGAGGCACCGGCCCCGGGTCGCGGTGGAGACGCTGGCGATCAGCCTGGGGGCGGGCGTGCTCTGTGCGGCCCTGCACAGTCAGCCGCACACCTCGCCCAGCGCGGGGCTCGCCTTCGTGTTCTTCACGATCGCCGTGGTGGTCGGGGCCGCGCTGCGCGGCCGCCGGGTGGCCCGTACGCAACTTGTCGCACAGGAGGAGATCACCGCAGAGGAGCGGGCCCGGCGCACCCTGCTTGAGGAGCGCAACCGGATCGCCCGCGAGCTGCACGATGTGGTGGCCCACCACATGTCGGTCATATCCATCCAGGCGCAGGTCGCCCCGCACCTCGTGGAGAACCCGTCCGAGGAGCTCCTGGAAAACCTCGCGGGCATCCGGCAGAACGCGGTCGAGGCACTCACCGAACTCCGCCGTGTCCTGGGGGTGTTGCGCTCCGAGGACCCGCTGGCCGAGGGCGTACGCCACGCACCGCAGCCCTCGCTCGACCGGTTGGACGAGCTGGTGGCCAATGTGCGGGGGGCGGGTCTTGAGGTGACGACCGAAATACTGGGTGCGGCCCGCCCTCTGTCGCCCGGGGTGGAACTGTCGGCGTTCCGGGTCGTGCAGGAGGCGCTGAGCAACGCTATGCGGCATGCGCCGGGGGCGGCGGTGCGGGTGGTGGTCGCGCACCAGAGTGCGGAGCTCGTGGTGCGGGTCACCAACACCGCGCCTGACCGGCCGGTCGCGCCGTCGCCCGGCGCCGGGCACGGGCTGCTCGGCATGCGCGAGCGCACTGCCATGCTGGGTGGCGAACTCGCCGCCGGCGCGACTCCCGACGGCGGTTACGAAGTCACCGCGACGCTTCCGCTGGAGGACAGCCACCCATGACCATCCGCGTCCTGATAGCCGACGACCAGATGATGGTCCGTCAGGGATTTACGGTCCTGCTCAACGCGGAGCCGGGCATCGAGGTGGTGGGCCAGGCGGTGAACGGTGTCGACGCCGTAGCCAAGGTGTCCGAACTCGCCCCGGACGTCGTCCTGATGGACATCCGCATGCCGGAGCTCGGCGGCATCGAGGCGACGCGGCGCATCACGGCGCCCGGCGAGCCGGAGGTGAAGGTGCTCGTCCTGACCACCTTCGACCTGGACGAGTACGTGTACGAGGCGCTGCGCGCGGGGGCGTCGGGGTTCTTGCTGAAGGACGCGTCGGCGGCGGAACTCGCCCAGGCGGTACGGGTGGTGGCCGCCGGGGAGGCCCTGCTTGCTCCCAACATCACCAAGCGGCTGATCGCGGAGTTCTCGCGGATGACGCAGGTGCCGCGGGCTCCGCTGAAGGAGCGGGTGGGTGACCTGACGGAGCGCGAGACCGAGGTCCTGACGCTGATCGCCCAGGGCCTGTCCAACGCGGAGATCGCGGCGCGGCTCGTGGTGGCCGAGCAGACCGTGAAGACCCACGTGAGCCGGATTCTGGTCAAGCTGGGGCTGCGGGACAGGACGCAGGGGGCGGTGTTCGCGTATGAGTGCGGGTTGGTGCGGCCGGGGGCCCGCTGATCACCCCGGGTCGGGTGGTGCGGCGCGGGGGGTTGAGGGGGCTCGCCGGCCACCCGGGTCGGATGCGGCCTCCCTGCCTGGGCTGCGCCCCAGACCCCCTGAGGGGCTCCGCCCCTCGGACCCCGACAACGGTGACCACCCCCGACCAGCACAACTACCACCTCACGCGCCTCAGAAGCTGAAGTGAGGCACCTTGAAGCCCTTGGGCAGCTTCGTGTTGTTGGAGCAGTCCACAGTCGGCCCGACGTTCATGGTCGCCTGGTTCACCTTGCTGTCCCCGGGCATCACCACGTTCGGCTTGCCGGCCGCCGAGCATTCCTGCGTCTGACTGATGACGTACCTGCCGTCCTTGTCGGTGCGGACGGTCTCGCTCTTGTGGATGCAGGTGGTTTCACCCTGGGCGGAGGTCTTGCACTCGCCCTTGGGCTGATCGGCGTGCGCCTGCGCGGCACCGACACAGATCACGGCGAGACTTCCGAGAAGCCCGGAGACGGTTGCGATCTTCTGCCGACTGAACATGTGCTGCGTTCCTTTGCAATCGAGGCCCGGGCGCCTGCGCCGTTGACCGGCGCGCCCGAGCCTTGGAGGAAGTCGGAATACAGGCCCCAGCGCCTGACGCGTCTTCAACTGCGTCCGGCGGCAGGAGCGTTGCAGCCCGGACGCGCACCCTGGTGGGTTTGTTGCGCGTCCGGGCTGCCCTTGCCGTTGAGGGTGTTGTCCAGCACACCGTTGAGCAGCCCGAGCTGATCCAGGACATGGACCTTCAGTTCGTGCGACTCACATACGGTGTTCGGACGGATGTCGATGCGTACGAAGTTGCCCGACCCGCGACAACTGCGGCTACGGCCACAGCGTGCCGAAACCTGCGCATCGAGCTCTCGGAAATTCTTTACTGGTCCCCGTTGTCCGGGCCGTGCTCCGGGCCGTGCTCGCCGTGGTCCCCCTCGTGCTCCTGGCCGTAGCTGACACCGGAACCGTTCTCCGGCGCGAATACCGGAGCGCCGCCACGCTCGCCGTGGCGCTCCCCACCTTCGCCTTCGCCGGAGTTGGCCACGGCGTTCGCCTGCGAGGAAGCCACCGCGGTGACCGCACCGAAGCCGCCGTCGTGGGCGAAGCTGACGCCGACACCGAGGGTGGACAGCCCCGCAACCGCTGCGGCTACGACGGCAGCCCGCTGAAACTTGCGCATAGTTCGACTCTTCCTTATCTGGGTGTGAAGCCCTGACCGGACTACTTAATGTGAGCATATACATACGGAGTGTAGTCATTTGGGATCTTTGGCCCTTTCCGCGTGCCGTGTCGGCTTATGTCGTGTATGTCGGCTTACAGCGAGGCGCCCTTCGTCCGCCACGGACCTGAAGGGGGATGAGGGGGCTGGTGATGCGGCCGGTTGTGCCGGTCGTGCGCTCGCCGTTCTCCCCTGAAACGACACTTCCCCGGGGGCGGGTCACGGGCAGCGGGGAGCGGTCACTCGTTTGCCCGCCGGCACGGAAACAGCGGATGGCCGGACCGGGTAACCCGGTCCGGCCATCCGCTGTTTGAAAGATGGGGAAGGTGTCGGAAGTTCCGCGGGCTCAGCTCAGCAGGCCGAGGGGGCTCACGCCCTCTTCGCCCCTTTCGGGTCCCGGGTTGGTGGGGGAACAGGTCACCCTGGGGCCGATGTCCATGTTCCCGCGGTTCAGCAGGCCCACGACGGGCAACCTCAAGGGCTCCGTCGGCACGCAGCCCTGTGACTGGCGGAGGGTGGCGTCGCCATCGGCCGTGTTTCCGACGATCCGCTGGACGCAGGACATGCCGCCCTGATGGTCACTGACGCAAGAGCCTGTTCCTGCCGCGGCATACGCCTGGGTGGCGCCGACACAGGTCACGACGAGGCCGCCAAGAAGCCCCGAGACGGCCGCGATCTTCTTCCTACTGAACATGTGATGCGTTTCCTTTGTGAGTCCCATGTCCGGTTGTCCGGGACGTTCGGGTCCGTTTCGCTTACGAAGTGAAGGGCTGCCCTGTTGAAGGCACTGTTACTGCGGTCGGCGGCCTCGCCCTCCGGGCGGCCGCACGTGAACGGGCCCCTTCGGGGGGTGACCCCGAAGGGGCCCGCGGAAAGCGTCGGGCACGATTACGCCGCCGACCTCACTTAGCGTTGGTGAATGCGTTGTTGAACTGGCCGCAGGTGGTGCCGAGAGTGTCGGAGAGACCGAGCACGCTGAGCGGGACGTTGGCTTCGCCCGCCGTCTGCGGACTGCACTCCTGATAGGGGCGGTAGTGGTCGGTCACCTGCGGCGCACTGTCGTGGGCGTACGCGGTACCGGCGCCGGCGCCGATGGCGGACAGACCGCCAGCCGCCGCGACTGCTGCGATCACTGCCTGCTGAAACTTACGCATGGAACCCTCGGCCCTTCATTGCCTGTACATCGGCTGATTGCCTACCGTGACTGGATGGACACTAACAGTAACGATCCGCTTTCCCAGAAGTCGCGCCCCCCTCGCGGACAATGACCTTCCTGGGCTCTTCCCGGACTCTTCTCCGGGCCCTTCCTGGACTCGAAGAACTCCGCGCACGCAAGCTCGACCTGCTCGTGGGCCGAGACGTGTGGGCTGACACCACCGGGTGACCAGTGGACCGATTGGCTCACATGCGCCGATCACTCAATCCACTCAAAAGTGGTAACACATCATGTTCCGGGTGCCTCCGTTCGCGCTCGCGGCATTCCCTTGAACTGGTCCGCCCGATCCGGGCTCCAACTGCGAAACGGAGACGCCCGTGCGAATCACCGACATCCAGCGCTGCGAGGTCCGGCCCGGACTGCTCGTGGAGTGGGCGCTCAGTCCGGCGACCGTCGCGGCGGCGGAGGGCCTTCCGGAGGACCCCCGGCCGCCCGCGTATCTCCAGGAGTCGCACATCAGGACCGCCCGATCCGTGCACGAGGACGGCCTGTTCGTGCCGACGTGGATCGGTACGGCATTCGACATCCCGGGCGAGGTCGACCTCGACGCGCTGCAGGACGCGCTGCGCAGCTGGACGCTTCGGCACGAGACGTTGCGCAGCGGCTTCCGGTGGGACGGCGACGAGATGCGCCGGTTCACGCTCGACACCGAGGACGTGTCACTCCATCGCGAGGTGGTCGGTGACTTCCCCGACGCGGCACAACTCGTCGAGCACCTCCAGGACCGCTTCGACGCCGTCGCGAACGCGCTGCGCTGGCCCAACTTCCTCTACGCCGCGGTCGTCAGGGACGACGGCACCAGCGTGTACATGGCCTTCGACCACAGCAACGTCGACTCCTACTCCGTCCAGCGGCTGCCCGCCGAGATCCACGAGCTCTACACCGCGGCCGCCGAGGGCCGCCCCGTGGAGGAGTCGCCGGTCGGCAGCTACGTCGACTTCTGCGAGCTGGAGCGGGCGGATGCGGACCGGATCGACGGCACCCACGCGATCGTCGGCCGCTGGCGGGAGTTCATCCGGCGGTGCAACGGGAAACTGCCCAACTTCCCCGTAGAACTCGGTCTGGAGCCCGGCGGCCCCCTGCCCACGCAGAAGCTCATGCGCGAGATGCTCGTCGACGCGGACTCCGCCGCCGCGTTCGAGGCGTACTGCCGGCCCTTCGGCGGCAGCCTCGTCGGCGTCCTGGCCGCCACCAGCCTCATCGTCCACGAGATCGGTGGACGGCCCGTCTACCGCGGCGTCGTGCCCTTCCACACCCGGGTGAAGTCCAAGTGGTCCGACTCCGTGGGCTGGTACGTCGGCGGCGCGCCCATCGAGGTCCCCATGGACCAGGCACCCGACTTCCGCAGCGCCCTGACCATCGTGCGCGCCGAGCTCCAGGCCAACAGGTCGCTGGCCCGCATGCCCCTTGCCCGCGTACTGCGCCTGCTCGGCTCGGATTTCCGCCCGACCTCGCCCGACCTGTACTCGATCGTCTCGTACGTCGACGCGCGAGGCATCCCCGGGTCGGAGCGCTGGGCCGAGCTGGCGGCTTATGGACTCGTCAGGGTGTCCTACGGCGACCAGGTGTGCGTCTGGCTCAACCGACTCCACGAGGGCCTGTGGTTCACCTGCCGCTACCCCGACACCGACGTCGCGTACAAGAACATGCGGCTGTACGCCGAGCGGTTGGGGGACATCATCCTCGCAGTGGCAGGCGAGCAACGCGCCCGTGAACTCGCACCACACGATCTCGCCGGGTGAACGATCCGCGACACC
Source organism: Streptomyces sp. NPDC050485 (assembly GCF_044458185.1). Classification (NCBI taxonomy): domain Bacteria; kingdom Bacillati; phylum Actinomycetota; class Actinomycetes; order Kitasatosporales; family Streptomycetaceae; genus Streptomyces; species Streptomyces sp. NPDC050485. Next base: position 478,853 of record NZ_JBITHR010000002.1, read on the forward strand.
CCACATGTCGGCCACCGACGACACGAGCAGCGGTCCCCGTCCCGACCCGCCCCCGACCACACGGTCGGGGGCACCTTGTCGGCCGCGCGCTGCCTCGATCCCGCTGAACGCGGTGTCCACGACGGGCTCGGCGGTGTGCGTCAGTCCGCGCTCTCGGAGATCACTGTCGAGAGCGCCGACGCTTTTCCCAAGACCCCCAACACGGCCTTGTTCCGGGCCAGTTGCTTCTCCAGGCGCTCCACCCGGCGACATAAAAGCCTCGGTGCCCCGGCCTGTGGCCGGGGCACCGAGGAAGGTGGTGACTTTTTACTTGCTGAGGGCGCTGTTGCTGCAGCCCATGCTCGAGCCCATGGAGGTCGACTGTGCGCCCGCGTTGCCCTCGCCGTTCAGCAGGTTGCCGCCCAGGCCGTTGAGGATGCCGACCTGACCGAGGACGTCGACGTTGCTGTCGTGCGACTTGCAGTTGCTGCTCTGCATGATGTTGAACTCATCGCCACCCCGGCCGCCTCGACCTCCGTCGTGCGCCTGGGCCGTACCGGCGGCCAGCATTCCGAGGCTGCCGAGGGCGGCGACCAGGACGGCGGCCTTGCGAAGCTTGTGCATGTCATCTCCGTTGGAGTGAAGTGGACGCGATCTGCGACAGATCGACTTCGTGTAGTTACAGAGGTAATACGAAATATCCTGAAAGCACCCGGCGGCGCGCCGAATTCGGGGAATCCCTCACCGCCTTGGTCGATTGCGGGAAATAACCCGCCCCGTGTGTGCTGAGGTTGAGCCGGTACTGGACCTGCTTCGGCCGCATCGGATCGCCTGGAACAAGTGGTCGAGTCCCGCGGCGGCCAAGTTGGTCGGCCCGCCGAGGCAGCTCGTGGGCCAGATGCCCTTGCGTGGTTCAACCCCGTTGCGCATAGGGGCAGTTGGCAAGCGATGAGCGATTCGGAACGCTCGATGAACTCCTGCACTCCCTGGTGCAGCCGCACACTCAAGTTGTCCCGGACGAGAACAGCGGGAGGCCGAGCGGCGATGCCGGCCCCTGCGACGTGAGGGCCGCGGCACCTCCCGTACGCCACCGCTGCCGCCACTTCTCGATCGGCCGCACATGAGCCCGCAGAATCCGTAGAACCCGTAGATCAGCGGCGATCTCCGCAGACGTCTCACCCCGCGCGAACCGCTCAGCCACCTCAAGGCGTACTGACTCCCGCGGCCCCCTCGCCCTGGTAGTCGACCCGCCACCGCTCGCGTACCTCATGCCCGCGGCGTACCGCAGGGAGCAAGAGGGCACGGCCCCAGCCGCCTTCACGAGTTCAACCTCAGTGAACCGCGGCGTCGGCTGCTTGGACACAGAAATTCGACACAAAGATTCGACACAAAAAGGGGTCCCGGCACCGGGCTTTGGGCTCGGTACCGGGACCTGATTCCCGCTCTCGCCGGCTATGTGGCCGGACACGTGCTTAGAAGGCGCTGTTGTTGCAGCCCATGCTCGAGCCGATGTGGGTGCTCTGGGCACCCGGGTTGCCCTCGCCGTTGAGCGCGTTGCCCAGCAGGCCGTTGAGGATGCCGACCTGGCCGAGGACGTCGAGGTTCAGGTCGTGCGACTTGCAGTTGCTGCTCTGCCCGATCTTGAACTGGTCGCCGCCCTTCCCGCCGTCGTGCGCCTGGGCCGTACCGGCGGCCAGCATTCCGAGGCTGCCGAGGGCAGCGACCAGGACGGCAGCCTTGCGAAGCGTGTTCATGTGATCTCCGTTGGAGTGAAGTGGATGCGATCTGTGGCAGATCGATTCCTTACGGTCACGGAAATTAATACGAAATACCCCCAAACCGCCCGATGACGCGCCGGGTGTCGTGATGTTGTTCTGGAAGCACTCTGAAGCCGTATCGCCTACGAGCGGGCCCGCTGGTGTCATCCACCACCCACACCTGCGGTCGCACCGCGGTGACCGCCCGGCGGGCCAACCGCTGCCGCACCGCGGTGACCGGCCAGGTCGTGGAGGTCACGAACCGCTTGGGGACGGGATGGGATGACGTGGGCAGATACCAGCGACGGCGGATCAGCGTGCGTCCGCGGTTGGTGGCGCAGGCGGCGAAGATACCGATCCGGCTGTTCTCGGTGCGTCCGGGGGTGCGGGAGTACTGCCGTTGCACACAGGCCGAGCGGATGCCCTTCTTGAGGAATCCGGGGTCATCGGTGATCAGGACGGCATTCCGGTCGCCAAGGTGTTCAACGACGTAGCCACATATGTCGTCCAGGACCTCGTCGGCGTCCCGTTCGATCCGGTTCGGCAACCGGTGGATGCGGTCAGGGCCTGCGTGTCCGGATACTTCCGCCGGCGTCCAGCCGTTCTTCCGCTCCAGCGGTCGGCGTACACGTGAACGTGGTGCTGGCAAGCGCCGTTGCAGTAGCCAGGGCGCTTCTGATGGCTCTTGGTCAGACGTCAGACGTCAGACGTCAGACGTCAGACGTCAGACGTCAGACGTCATGTGGCCAAGAGCCATCACGCAGATGGCTCGTGAGGCTTTCCTCGCCTCATCGGGCTCATCCATGGCCGCCGCGAAACGGCTTCAGGAGCCATCGGAAGCGGCCTGGTGACAAAGTCCTAGCTTTGGGCGTTGGCGAGGGCGTTCGCCTGGTTGTTGCCCTGGCCGCAGCTGACGCCCTTGGTCTCGGCGCCGGCGAGTACGGCGACGGGGAGATTCGCGTTGAGCAGGTTCTGCGGGCTGCATTCCTGGTACGGACGGAAGAGGTTGTTCTGCTTCGTCGGGGCAGCCTCCGCCGGGGCGGCCGGGGCCGTCTGAGGGGAGATCTGCGGGGAGATCAGCGGGTTCAGCTGCGGGTTGACCTGCGGGCTGACCTCAGAGGGCTGCGGCAGGGACATCCGCTGCTCCGGTGCGGGCGAGCCGTAACTGTGCGCGGTGGCCTGTGAGGCGGTCCACGAGGCGGCCTGGGTGTCCGGCTGCGGAACGGGGGGCGGAGCGGCACTTCCGTACCCACCGGTCGCGGCGGCGAGGCTGGGGCCCACGCCGATGGCGGACAGGCCGCCGGCTGCTGCGAAGACGAGCGCGGCCTTATGAAGCTTTCGCATGGAACCCTCGGCCCTTCATTGACCTGTGCGTGGAACGTATGGGAATGCAGATGAGCCGGTGCAGCCGTTGCTGTTTTCGCTGTCCTGTGCGGCTGCGATGGGCCATCGTCCTGGCCAGTGCGGAACGAGCTGAGTGCAGCTCCCGTCACGGGAGTTGGGGCGTCGTCACCCATTTGCCGAAGGGTGCGAATCATCATGTTAATCGTCAACGGAGGAGTGCGGGTGCCGCACTTGTTCTTGACGGGGCGACAAGTCCTCACTCATCCGTGGCGCGACGGGCCATGGCAAATGGGTGACGGAATTTTGGATCCCGTGACCGGTCCGGAGGAAATGTCGTTGCCAGCTGGGAGAAGGCGGCGACCACGAATCGGCGACCACGAATCGGAGAGAGAAGGGCAACGGGATCCGCTGTCGGCTCCGGCGTGAAGTCCACATGGAAGCCCCCCATTTCCCCCGTCAGGGCGCAGTGTGAACATCAGACTGAGCGCACGCAAGACAGCACTGAATGCAACGGATTTCCCGTGTACAGGTATTGAAGGGCCCAGGGTTCCATGCGAAAGCTTCACAAGGCCGCGCTCGTAGTGGCAGCGGCCGGCGGTCTGTCCGCCATCGGCGTGGGCGTCAGCCACGCCGACTCTCCCGGCGGGTACGGCGGGTACGGAGGTGCCGCTGGTCCCCAGTACTCGGCACCCGAGGCCGGTCCGCAGTACCAGGCTCCGCCGCAGTACGCGCCTGTCCCGCAGTACGCTCCTCCGCCGCAGTACGCGCCGGCTCCGCAGTACGCTCCGCCGCCGCAATACGCTCCGCCGCCGCAGTACGCCCCTGCTCCGCAGTACGCGCCTGCCCCGCAGTACGCTCCTCCGCCGCAGTACGCGCCTGCTCCGCAGTACCGGGCTGCGCAGGCCACGGCGATGTCCAGCGCGGCGGGCACCGTACAGTCCGGCGGTCAGCAGCCGTACGCCCAGCCGATGATGCAGGCCGCTCCCCCGGCGCCTGCCCCGCAGCAGGCCTCCGCCTTCGCCTCGTCGACGGGTGCCGCGCAGGCCGGTCAGCCGGCGCAGATCATGCCGCAGGTCGTCCCGCAGGCGGCGCCACAGGTCACTCCGCAGGTCGCCCCGCAGGTCGCCGTACCCCAGGTCTTCAACCCGGAGCCCGCGCCGCGTGTCGCCCCGCAGGTGAACCCCCAGGTGAACCCGACGGTGAACCCGCTCATCAACCCGCTGGTCGCGCCGCTCAGCACCCCGCAGGTACCCGGGCTCGGCCTCGGACAACTCGCGGCGCCTCCCGTGGGCCAGCTGGGTCTGCCCCGCGTCGGCTGATGACCTCGCCGCGACCGTCCACCGTCCCAACTCGATCTGCTGCACCTCACATCGGCTCGACCAACGGAGAGAAGAAATGCGCAAGATCCAGAAGGTAGCCCTCGTCGGCGCCGTCCTCGGCAGCGTCGGCGCCTTCGGCGGCACCGCCTTCGCGCACGGCGAGCAGGGCGCGCACGACACCGACATCACGCAGCGCTCCGAGTGCCGCTCGCACGACATGAACATCGACGTCCTCGGCAGCGTCGGCGCCCTCAACGCCCTGCTGGGCAACGGGCTCAACGGCGAAGGGTCCCCGGGCGCGCAGCCCAACCACATGGGTTCGGACCTGGGCTGCAACAGCAAGGTGGGCTGAGCAGCCCGCTACCCGCTTTCCCCGCAAGACCCCGCCCTCGTCATGTTCTTCGCGGTCCTGTACGAGGGCCGGCGGCCTCCGGGCCCGGCCTGACACCCCCCGGCGATCGGACGACCTGGGCGGTGTCACCGGGCCCGGGAGGTGCCGTGGGGATCGTGATGAGAGGTGGGCGTCTTCCTGGGTCCGGGCGTCGGCAAGACCGCGCAGCACGGCCCCGTTCCGCCCCCGGCGCTCCCACCGGCGTCCTGCCCCTGCCCCTCGGCGACGGCACCGGCGCGGCCCCAGTAGGCGCCCATCCCGCCTTCCCGCACCGGCTTCGCCCGGGCCTCGGCGAAGGGGCCCCCGCCGCATCGCCGGCCCGTTGAACCCAGCGCCGCGGGGCTGCCGTCGGCAGCCCCGCCCGGGCGACACGTGGCATCTCGATGAGGTGTTCATCAAGGTCGACGGCCGGATGCGCTACCGGTGACGGGCGGTCGACCAGGACGGCAACGTCCTCGACATCCGCGTGCAGAACAAGCGCGGCACGGGCGCGGCGTCCCTGGGCTCCTTCAGCCGGATCTCCCCGCACTTGCGACCCGGCCGCCATCTCCTCACCGCAGGCGAGTGACGCGTGAACCCGGCGGACCGGCCAGGGCGCTTGAGGGCACGAGGTCCCGGGACGATGAGTGTCCCGGGACCCTTCGTGCACTTCCCACCGCGAGGTTCAACGACCGGCCGCAGCCCTGGTCACCGTGCCCGTCACGCCCAACGAGCCGAAACGGTCCGCCGGATGAGCCCTCGGTAACACCATGTAATACGTCTTCGGAATTTCATCAATCATGGACTGTAATCCGATATACGGGAGGGTCCCCACCGGCCATTGTTCCCCCGAATGTACGACGCCGCGCACCGTGTGATGCTCGTTAGGCGATCGTGACTTTGAAGGAAAAGAATGTAGAAAAGGATCGTCCGCTCCTCTCGACCGTCGGGCTTGAGCCGGCCGACGGCATGATGGACCTCATGCACTGCTCGGACCTGCTTGCGGAGTTCCTCGCAACCATCAGCCGGATGCAGAATGAATATCTGCAGGCAGCGACGGAGGGGTGGTCGGCCCAAGGCTCGTACTCTGAATGAAACATCCCGAACCGCGCGCGGAGAAGCCAAGGACGGAAAGGATTCAGGATGCGGACCGACTATGATGCGGTAAACCAATACCCTGATTACACTCAGCCGATTGACGTGCAGCACATGTGGCGCGCCACCGATCCGGAGGCCCCGTCGGAGGGATGGGATCCGGACGAAGAGCTGGCCCGGATCCTGCTTCCGACGCACAACGTGGATCCTGCGCCTCCGCCATCGGACAGCGACAGGCGCTCGCGCCGCCCGGTCAACCGACGGCGGCCTCGGCCAGGGTTTCACGTCCTTGCCGGAAAACGGAGGATCATCGCTGTCGCGATCCTGATCGGAATAATCACCATCTGCGCAGTGACGATACTGACCTGGTCCATCTCTTATTCGTACAATCAGCTGCGCACCATTGCGCTGCTTGTGGCGTCGCCGCATTTGGCGCAATGGTGGCCGCTGACGGTGTACGGGCCGTGGCTGCTGGCAGGTCTGTCCATCCTGCGGGCATCCGTTCAGCACCGAACTGCCCGGCGGTCCTGGGCCGTGATGCTGATCTCCTCCGGCACGGCGGTGGCCCTGTGTATCGGCCAAGCACCGCATTCACTTTTTGCGATGGTAGTCGTCGGAATCCCGCCGATTACCGCCCTGGTCTGTTTCCGTGAACTCGTCGGCCAGTTCTCGCCCCGGCCCGGCCCCCGGCACGCCTCCGACGTGTGGAACGGGGCCAAGAAAGCAAGGCCGTAGCCTGCATTCCGCACGGCCCGCCGGGGTGGGCAGAGGTCCCTACAGCCACGCCCCGTGGCGCCGGATGTACCACGTCTTGACCACCTGCGTCAGCGTGCAGTACGCCAGCAGGACGCCGATCAGCCACGGGAAGTAGCCCAGCGGGACCGGGACGAAGCCGAGCGTCGCGGCCAGCGGGGAGAAGGGGAGGAACAAGCCCGTCGCCACCGCCAGGATCGTCATCACCATCACCGGCCACGTCGCCCGGGACTGGATGAACGGGATCCTGCGGGTGCGGATCATGTGGACGATCAGGGTCTGCGACAGCAGGCCCTCGATGAACCAACCCGACTGGAACAGCGCCTGGTTCGACTCGCTGTTCGCGCCGAACACGTTCCACATGATGACGAACATCGCGATGTCGAAGATCGAGCTGATGGGCCCGATGGTCACCATGAAGCGCCCGATCCCCTTCGCGTCCCAGTTGCGCGGCTTGCGCAGGTACTCCTCGTCCATCCGGTCCCACGGCGTGGCCAGCTGGGCGATGTCGTACACCAGGTTCTGCACGAGCAGCATGATCGCCAGCATCGGCTGGAACGGGATGAACGCCGAGGCGACCAGGACCGAGAAGACGTTGCCGAAGTTCGACGAGGCCGTCATCTTGATGTACTTGATCGTGTTGCCGAAGGTCGTACGGCCCTGGACCACGCCCTGCTCCAGGACGGTGAGGTCCTTCTCAAGCAGGATGATGTCCGCCGACTCCTTCGCGATGTCCACCGCCGTGTCCACCGAGATGCCGACGTCCGCGTCCCGCAGCGCCGCCGCGTCGTTGATGCCGTCGCCGAGGAAGCCCACCGTGTGGCCCTCGGCCTGGAGCGCCCGTACGATGCGGGCCTTCTGTACGGGGTTCACCTTGGCGAACACCGTTGTTGCGGTGGCCAGTTGGCGCAGCGCCGCATCGTCCAGCGCGTCCACGTCCGGGCCCGTCACGACCGTACCGACGTCGATGCCGACGTCCGCGCAGACGCGAGCGGCGACCAGTTCGTTGTCGCCGGTGACGACCTTGACCGCGATGCCCTTGTCGGCGAGGCCGCGCAGCGCGGCGGCCGCGTCCGCCTTCGGCGGGTCGAGGAAGGCGAGGAAGCCGACGAGGGTCAGGCCGGACTCGTCCGCGACGGTGTAAGTGTCAGCTGACCTTCCTGACCCCGTTGTCGAAGTTGGTCTGCGGACGCTCGCCGACGAGCGAGCCCGCCATGGATCCGAAGTAGGTGTCCGCGCCGGTGGCGACCACAACTCCCGTCGCGGTACCGGAGGTTACCGACGTACCCATCAGGCACAGGTTGTCCGCCTCGACGGGGTCGCCGGATGCGCTCCGGTTGTCCTCGCCGTCGCGTACGTCGGCCTTGGCGACCGGCAGCGACTCGCCGGACAGGGCTGCCTGAGACACCATCAGGTCCTTGGCGCCGATCAGCCGGAGGTCCGCCGGGATCAGGTCGCCGGCACCCAGCTTGACCACGTCACCCGGGACCACCTGGTCCATCGGTACCTCGACGGTGGTCGGCAGCGCGCCGCGCCCGGCCCGGCGCTGCACGGCGGTGGTCGTGGTGACGAGCTTCTTCAGCGCGTCGGCGGCCCGCCCCGAGCGGAACTCCTGCCAGAAGCGCAGCAGTCCGCTGATGGCGACCATCGTGGACAGGATGACGACGCCGGGGTCCGCCGGGTCCTGCCAGTACATGACGGCGGCGAGGAGGACGAGTACGGCGATGAAGGGGTTCGCGTACGCCCTGGCGAGCTGCGCGTACCAGCGCGGGGCCCGCTCGTGGGCGACCGTATTGAGGCCGTGCCGCTCCTGGCGGTCGAGCACCTCGGCCTGGCAGAGCCCGGCGCGGTCGACGCCGTACTCCTTGAGCACCTGCGCGGTGGGCTGCGCGCCGATCTCGGTGAGGCGCTCGCCGACGGTCCGGGTACGGGCCGCCAGCTCGGCGGCCCTGCGCTCACGGCGGCCGCGACCGCCCGGCGGTGCGAGCTTCTCGGGCGTGGGGGTAGGGGTGAGCATGGTCATGGCGAAACCTCCCGCTGTGCGGGTATGCCGGTGTGCGGGCATGGAAAAGGCGTGCGCGAGGGCGCACGCCACGAAGGAAGGGAAAAGGGCCGGTCGGTCAGCCGACGGGCACGGCGCGGCGAGGACTTCGGTCGGGGCTCATCCCGAACACCTCCTCGCTGCGGGCACGGCGGCAGTGACAGCCGTGCATCTATTTGCGTCGATACGAAAGTAACATACTTGCGTGGATGCGAAAGTAGGGTGAGGGCGGCCCGCTTCGCGATCTGCATCTGCCGCGGTTGCGGTCGGCTGCCCGGTAGGCGTCCAACTCGCCTACCGGGCAGGGTGGTTGGCAGTGCGGCTCAACGGCTCAGCATCCCCCGCACCGCCGCGCGGTCGACGTTGGTCAGGGCCCGGACGAGCTTCGGGGTCAGGAAGACGATCGTGAAGCCGATGAGGGAGACCGCGGCGATCTGGAGCGGGGACTCGATGTAGTACGCGTGGCGCACCCCGCCGGACGTGAAGTCGACGATGCGGTAGCCGGGCCAGCCGACGTAGTGCGGGAAGACCCAGGAGTACGCCGGGAGCAGGGCGATCACCCAGCCCGTGACCAGGAAGGTCAGGGTGAGTACGAAGGACGTCACGCGCCAGGGGAACATCACCACCTGGAAGAGCAGGGCCTGCCAGCCCGCCCTGTCCTTCAGCCGCGCCTCCATCGCGGCCCAGCGGCCCTCCCGGCGCGGGGCCGGAACACCCTGCGGCGCCGGGGTGTCGAGGCCGAGGCGGGACAGCGCCCGCCCGCGCTCCACCGCGCCGAGCCCGCGCGCCCCCGCCAGCATCGCGGCGAGCACCGGCAGGCCGAGCACCGTCACGGCCAGGCTCGCGCCGAGTGCGAACGTCGACACCGCGAAGCCGAACCCGGCGACGGCGAGCGGCAGCGAGGTCAGCGTGTAGGCGACCTCCCGGTACGTGGCGGCGGCGAACGGTGCGCGCCAGAAGCCGGTCGCGGCGGGAGCGGAGGTGGCCGGGGCGTACGGGGCGGCGGCGTACGGGGCGGTTGTCGAGGTCATGACTCAACCCTGCCGTCTTCGGGGGCCCGGCGGGATGGGGCGCCCCCGCCGATCGGGGGTGGTGCTAGACCCCCTATATCGGCGGTGGACACCCCCCAGTGCGTCAGCTGTCGACGGTGGACGCCCCCGGTGGGTGGGTCAGCCGCGGCGGCGGCGCAGGAGGAGGAAGCCGCCTGCTGCCACTCCGGCCGTCGAGACGGCGGCGATCGCCTGTGGCGCCACCGAGTTGCCGGACGACGGCGCCGCGGTGGCCGGGGCGGGCGCCGGGGCCGGGTCGCCGCCGTGGCCGTGGTGGCTCACCGTCGAACGGGGCGCGCCCGCCGCGATCTTCTGCTCCGTGGGCGCGGCCGGCTGCGCGGCTGCCTTGGCCGCCGAGGCCCCGTACACCACGTCCGAGCAGCCGTAGAACGCCTCCGGGCTGTCGTCGCGCTGCCAGAGCTTGTAGATGATGTGGCGTCCGGTGCGGGCGGGCAGCGTACCGCTGAAGTTGTAGTAGCCGTCGGGCGCCGTCCGGGACGTCTGGTACGTCGCGACGGGCGTGGGGTCCAGGTCGGACCACTTCAGCGGCTTGGCCGGGTCGAAGCCGTCCTTGGTGATGTACAGCGTCATCGTGCCCGAATGGGGCGCGGTCACCCGGAACTTGAAGTCGAACGAGCCCGCCGACACGTTGGTGGCCGGCCAGTCGGTGCGGGCCCAGTCGAGCGCCCGGTACTTGTCCCGGTTCGCCGAACACAACTTGCCGTCCGGGATGAGCTGTTGGGACTGACCGTTGGCGTTGGCGATGTTCACCTCGTTCCAGTCGTACAGCGGCTGGGTCCCGGAGTCGGCGACCAGGTCCTTGCACACCTGCGACACCGGGTGCTCCGGCCCCTCGGCGTAGCAGGCGGCGACCCGGCTGACCGGGTTGAACAGGGACCCGTGCGCGGAGGCCGGCGCGGGGGCGAGGGCGAGGAACGTCAGGGAGGCCGCCCCGAGGACACCCAGGGACGCGGCGGTACGCCGAGCGGACATGCGAGTGCTCCTTGATCGTGGGGGAGAACGAACGGCTGGCTGTGACCGGCTGTGGCGCGTTGTGCTGCTGGGGGAGCTTGGGGGTGCTTGGGGGTGCTTGGGGATGCGCCAAGTCGGCCTGGTACGGCGGTACTTGAGAGACTGGCATTGGTCTGGACCAAGCCGCAAGAGGTCTACGCCAACCGCTGAGCTTTGTACGGCCGGTCGGAGTGGTCGAGCGGCCGGTCGGCCGCCGGGCGGGACCACCAGACGCCCTCGCCGTGCGTGAGTCCGGGCAGCCACCGTTCCAGCTCGGCCACCCGGCGGGCCGCGACCGTGCCGCGCAGGAGCCACACTGAGTCGCCGCCCGTGGTCTCCTCGATGAGCGCGCCCAGCGCGGTGAGCCGGCCGCCGACGGCGGCGAGCGTGCTGAGCGGAATCTCCAACTCGAAGGCGTGGTACGGCTCGTAGACCTGCGAGCCCGCATTCCTCAGCGCGCGGTCCACGACGATCCGGGTCAGGGCGCGGAAGTCGCCCGCCGTGCTCATCACGCTGTTGAATCCGGAGCGTACGAGCGTGACCGTGCAGTCGGTGACCGCCCAGCCGTGCGGGCCGCCCGAGCGCAGCGCGTCGAGCACAGTCTCCTCGACGGCCTGGTGGAACGCGCGGGGCAGCGCGCCCAGTTCGGTCTCGTACCGGAAGGTGTTGCCGGTCCCGTGCGGGGCCGGTTCGACGCGCAGACCGACGGTCGCCCAGTACCCGGACGGCGCCGGGCCGCGATGGATCTCCTCGGCCGACTCGCCCACCCCGGTGGGGCGTTCGGTGTACACCGTGCGGCTCGGCTCGAAGACGGCCTCGATGCCGTACCCGTCGAGGAGCGTGGCGGCGATGACCTCCTTCTGCACCTCCCCGTACAGCAACACTGAGGTGGCGCCGCCGGGTTCGGTGCGGGTACGGATCAGCGGGTCCTGTTCGGCGAGTTCCAGCAGCGCCGCGTGCAGCCGGGCGTCCGCCGCGGTGCCGGGTTCGCGGGGGCGTACGACGCTCTGGAGCGTGGGGGCGGCGAAGCGCTGTGCCGCCGGGCTCTGCGGGGGGCCCAGGTGGTCGCCTACCCGGATCCGCGGCAGACCCCGCAGTCTGCCGATGTTCCCGGCGGTGAGGCGCGCTGCGGCGCTTGTGGCGTCGGCGCCTACGACGTCGAGGGAGGTGAGGCGGCCGGTGTGGGTGCCGTCGGGGGAGGCAAAGGTCAGTTTCTGACGGTTCATCACTGCGCCTTCGGTCAGGCGGAGATAGGCCGTTTTGTGGCCGGACTCGTCGCGCTTCACCGCGAAGACGGTGCCGCGGGGCGGGGCGGCGAGGTCCGGTGCAGGACTCGGGAGGAGGGTCGTGATCGCGCCGACGAGCGCGTCGATGCCCTGGCCGCTGATCGCCGAGCCGAAGTACACGGGGTGCACGAGTCCGCGCGCGGTCTGGTCGGCCAGGGCTTTGGCGAGTTCGGCGGGCGTGGGCGGGGGGCCGTCCACGACGCGGGCGAGGATCGCGTCATCGTGGTCGGCGAGCAACTCGCCGATGGTGGCTCGGAATTGGGCGTTCTCGTATGTGTGTGGCGAGGTCTTGGCAGACCGGGTGCCCAGGTCGCGTACCGCCGTCATGGGGGCGATGTGCGGGGCCAGCTTGCGGCGGATGTCGGCGAGGAGGTCGTCCGCGCGGGCGCCCGCCCGGTCGATCTTGTTGACGAAGACCAGCGTCGGGAGCCGGATCTCGCGCAGGGTGCGCATCAGGACGCGGGTCTGCGCCTGTACGCCCTCCACGGCGGACAGCACGAGCACCGCGCCGTCGAGCACGCCGAGCGCGCGCTCCACCTCGGCGATGAAGTCGCTGTGACCCGGGGTGTCGATGAGGTTGACCTGGGTGTCGCCGACGCGGAACGACGCGACCGCGGAGCGCACGGTGATGCCGCGCTGCCGCTCGATGGCGTCGGTGTCGGTCTGCGTGGAACCGGCGTCCACGCTGCCGAGCCGGTCGATCGCGCCGGTGTCGTAGAGCAACCGCTCGGTCAGGCTGGTCTTACCGGCGTCGACGTGCGCCAGGATGCCGATGTTCAGGGTGCGTGTGTGCGTGTGTGCGGGGTGCATGGGTGCGGGATTCCTCGGAGGTCGCCGTGAGGTGTGGGCTCTGGGCTGTCTCGAAGAATCGGCGCACTTGTTGCTCCCGCGTTGGGGTGGGTTCGGCTTGGTCAGGGTAGGGCGGGAGGGGTTGGGGGTGCGAGGGGATTTCTGTGCGGCTCAGCCCCAGGCTGGGGATGCCCCGCACCGCACCCTGCCAGGGGCGCGGGGAACTGCGCGATCAGCTACGCATGGCCCGCAGTCGAAGCACTTTCCCCGGAGGGTCTCGGGAAGGGGCGGGGTGGGGACTGACCCGGGACGGGAGGGGCGGCCGGCCGGACAGTAGAGTGCGGCTCCAGCCCCCCGCACGCACACCGAGGTATCCGTGACCCCCCACCTCCCCACCCCCCTCCCGGACGTCACCGTCGTCGGGATCGGGGCCGACGGGTGGGCCGGGCTCGCCCCCGGGGCCCGGGACGCGCTCACCGGCGCCGACGTGATCATCGGCGGGGCTCGGCAGCTCGACCTGCTGCCGGAGGACTGCGCCGGGCAGCGGGTTGCCTGGCCCTCGCCGCTGCGGGCCGCCGTGCCCGGGCTGCTCGCCGCCCACGCCGGGCGCCGTATCGCCGTACTGGCCAGCGGTGACCCCATGTTCTACGGCATCGGCCGCACCCTCACCGAAGTCCTCGGCACCCCGCCGCACGTCCTGCCGCACCCCTCGTCCGTCTCGTACGCCTGCGCCCGGCTCGGCTGGCCCGTCGAGGAGACCGAGGTCGTCACGCTCGTCGGGCGGCCCGCGGCCAGGATCGCCGCCGCCCTGCACGCCGGGCGGCGCCTCCTCGTGCTCAGCTCCGGCGCCGCCACCCCCGCCGAAGTCGCCGCCCTGCTGCGCGTCCGAGGCTTCGGACCCAGTCGCGTACGGGTGCTCGAACAGCTCGGGGGAGAGGGCGAACACTGCGTGGACGGGACCGCCGATGGGTGGGAGGCGTCTCCCGGTGACCCGCTCAACGTCATCGCCATTGACTGTCGGCGCGCGCCTGACGCTCTCCGGCTCGGCGCCGTACCGGGGCTGCCCGACGCGGCGTACGAACACGACGGCCAGCTCACCAAGCGGCACATCCGCGCCGCCACCCTCGGCGCGCTCGCGCCCGCGCCCGGCGAACTGCTCTGGGACATCGGCGGCGGCTCCGGCTCCATCGCGGTCGAATGGATGCGTACGCACCCGTCCTGCCGGGCCTTCACCGTCGAGCGCGACCCGGTACGGGCCGAACGCATCGCCCGCAACGCCGACCGGCTCGGCGTGCCCGCGCTGCGCGTCGTCACCGGCGCCGCCCCCGCCGCCCTCGCTCAACTCCCCACCCCCGACGCCGTGTTCATCGGCGGCGGCCTCACCGCACCCGGGCTGCTCGCGGCCTGCTGGGACGCGCTGCCCTGCGGCGGGCGGCTCGTCGCCAACACCGTCACCCTGGAGTCCGAGGCGCTGCTCGCCGACTGGTACCGGCGCCGTGGCGGCGAACTCGTACGGCTCGCGGTCGCGCACGCCGTGCCGGTCGGCGGGTTCACCGGGTGGCGGCAGGCGATGCCGGTCACCCAGTGGGCCGTCGTCAAGAACGACCCCGGGCCACGTGAACCCGGCCCCGTCAACACCCCTTCAGGAGCAGACAGATGACCGTGTACTTCATCGGCGCAGGGCCCGGCGCCGCCGACCTGATCACGGTGCGCGGCGCCCGTACGCTCGCCTCCTGCCAGGTCTGCCTGTACGCGGGCAGTCTCGTACCGCGCGAACTCCTCGCCGAATGCCCCGAGGGCGCACGGCTCGTGGACACCGCCCAGCTCAACCTCGATGAGATCACGGGTGAGTTGGTACGCGCCCACGAGGCCGGGCAGGACGTGGCCCGGCTGCACTCCGGCGACCCCTCCGTGTTCAGCGCGGTCGCCGAGCAGATGCGGCGGCTCGACGCGGCGGGGGTGCCCTACGACGTCGTGCCGGGGGTGCCCGCCTTCGCGGCGGCGGCGGCCGCGCTCAAGCGGGAGCTCACCGTGCCGACGGTCGGGCAGACCGTCATCCTGACCCGCGTCGCGCAGCGCGCCACGGCCATGCCGGAGGGGGAGGACCTCGCGACGCTGGGGCGCAGTGGGGCACTGCTGGTGCTGCACCTCGCCGCGGGGTATGTGGACCGGGTGGTTGAGGAACTGCTTCCGCATTACGGTGCGGAGTGCCCTGCGGCGGTCGTGGCCTTTGCCTCGCGGCCGGATGAGCTGATTCTGCGCGGGACGCTGTCGTCCATCGCGGGGCAGGTCAAGGAGGCGGGGGTGGTCCGGACCGCGGTCATTCTGGTCGGGCGGACGCTGGCCGCATCGGAGTTCCGGGACTCGCATCTCTACTCTGCTGAGCGGCACCGCTGCGAGTGACCCGGGTCGCGCTGGGGGCTCTGCCCCCAGGCCCCCGCTCCTCAATCGCCGGAGAGGCTGGATCTTTTCGCTGATCAGCGCCGGAGAGGCTGGGTTCTCGTCAGCCAGCGTCAGAGGGGCTCGATTTTGGTCGGCCAGCGTCGGACGGGCTTGATTTGGCGCTGGGCGGGGTTGGACGGTCAGGGCCGGCGGGGCCCCTCGGCGTGCTCCGCCCCACCACATTCCCCGCCCTGTCGATGCAGATCACATCCACCACCACCGGCGCCCCCCGCAGAACACCCAGCGCTTCGTCCCTCGCCCTCGCTGCCACCAGGTCGCCCAGCGGGACGCGCGCTGCCGTGCACAACTGGAGTGCTGCCAGGCCTGTGTTGGCCTCTCTCACCTGTTCCGCGAGGGACTCGTTCGCGCCTGCCTCGCGAGCCAGGGCTGCCAGGAAGGGCTTGTTCACCTGGGAGCGGGCCGAGTGGAGGTCCAGGTGGCCCGCGGCGAGCTTCGACAGTTTGGCGAAGCCGCCGCAGATGGTCAGGCGGTCCACCGGGTGGCGGCGTACGTACTTCAGGACCGCGCCCGCGAAGTCGCCCATGTCCAGGAGCGCGTCCTCGGGGAGGCCGTACTCCGTTACCACCGTCTTCTCCGATGTCGAGCCCGTGCAGCCCGCCACGTGTCTGCGGCCCGCCGCCCTCGCCACATCCACCCCGCGCCGGATCGAGTCGATCCACGCCGAGCACGAGTACGGGACGACGATGCCCGTCGTGCCCAGGATCGACAGGCCGCCCAGGATGCCCAGGCGGGGGTTCCAGGTGGAGCGGGCGATCTCCTCGCCGTGGTCGACGGAGATGGTGATCTCGACGTCGGCGGCGGGGGCGCCGTGCCGTTCGGCGACCAGGGAGACGTGGTCGGTCATCATCTTGCGCGGGACCGGGTTGATCGCAGGTTCGCCCACGGCGAGGGGGAGTCCGGGGAGGGTGATGGTCCCTACGCCCTCGCCCGCGCGGAACACCACGCCCGAGCCGGGCGGAAGCAGCCGTACCGTCGAGCGGATCAGCGCGCCGTGCGTCACGTCCGGGTCGTCGCCCGCGTCCTTCACCACGGCCGCCATGGCGTGCCCGGCGGCCAGTTCCTCGGCGGCCAGGGCGAACGCGGGCGTCTGCCCCCTCGGCAGGGTGATCGTCACCGGGTCGGGGAAGTCGCCGGTCAGCAGTGCGGTGTACGCGGCCGTGGTGGCCGCCGTCGCACAGGCGCCGGTGGTCCAGCCGGGGCGCAGCCCGGTGTGCTTGAGTTGGGCGCTGCGCCCGCCCTTGGCCTCACTCATGAACGGAATCGATTCCTGTGCACGTCTTGATACTGGGGGGTACAGGTGAGGCCCGGCGGCTGGCTGACCTGCTGCACGGCGAACAGCCCGGTGCGCCGCGGGTGACGAGTTCGCTCGCGGGGCGGGTCGCCGCGCCCCGCCTGCCGGCCGGCGAGGTCCGCGTCGGCGGCTTCGGGGGCGCCGAGGGGCTTGCCCAGTGGCTGCGTGCGCACCGGGTGGACGTGCTCATCGACGCCACCCATCCTTTCGCCGGGACGATCAGTTTCAACGCGGCGGCGGCCGCCGCCGAGGCCCATGTTCCCCTGTTGGCGCTGCGCAGGCCCGGCTGGGCCCCGGGCGAAGGGGACGACTGGAGTTCGGTGGGCTCGCTCCACGAGGCGGCCGGGCTGCTGCCGACGCTGGGCCGCCGCGTCTTCCTGACCACCGGACGCATGGGCCTCGCCGCCTTCGCCCACCTCGACGAGCTGTGGTTCCTGATGCGGTCGGTGGACGCGCCCGAGCCGCCCTGCCCGGCCCGCATGGAGGTGCTGCTCGACCGGGGGCCCTTCACCCTCGAAGGGGAGCGCGAGGTGCTGCGTACGCACCGGATCGACGTGGTGGTCACCAAGGACAGCGGGGGCGCCGCCACCGCGCCCAAGCTGGCCGCCGCCCGTGAGGCGGGGATCCCGGTGGTCGTGGTGCGCCGGCCGCCCGTGCCCGACGGTGTGGCGGTGGCGGCCACCCCCGAGGAGGCGGCCGCCTGGGTGCGTCAGTTCTCCGGGCTCTCTGAGCTACCCGGGTTTTCCGGGTAGCGCCGTGGGGTCCAGACGATCTCCTCGCCGTCCCCTCGGCGTACCGCCCGGGTCTGCGAGGAGCCGATGAGCAGGATGGTGCGCATGTCGACCTCGGCCGGGTCGAGCTCGGCCAGCCGCACGACGCGGACCCGCTCGGTGGGCCCGCCCACATCCCGGGCGACGACGACCGGGGTGTCCGGCGCCCGGTGTTCCAGAAGCAGCTCCCGGGCCTTGGCGACCTGCCAAGTGCGGCTCGCCGAGCCGGGGTTGTAGAGCGCGAGTACGAGATCGGCGGAGGCCGCCGCGTGCAGGCGCTCCGCGATGACCTCCCAGGGCTTGAGCCGGTCGGACAGCGAGATGGTGGCGTAGTCGTGGCCGAGCGGGGCGCCCGCGCGGGCGGCGGCCGCGTTGGCGGCGGTCACCCCCGGCAGTACGCGCACGGGGACGTCCGCGTACTCGGGCTGCGAGGCGACCTCAAGCACGGCTGTCGCCATCGCGAAGATGCCCGGGTCGCCGCCGGACACCACCGCAACCCGCCTGCCCCGCATGGCCAGTTGGAGGGCGAACTCGGCGCGCTCGGACTCCACCTTGTTGTCCGAGCCGTGCCGCCGCTGCCCGGGGCGCTCCGGCACCCGGTCCACGTACGTGGTGTAGCCCACGACGTCGTCGGCGGCGGCCAGCGCGCCCCGCGTCTCGGGGGTCAGCCACAGGGGACCTGCGGGACCGGTGCCGACGACCACGACCTCGCCGCGCTCGCGCACCGGCGGTGTGGCGTCGATGCGGCTGGGGAGCACCGCGACGGAGAAGTACGGCACCGACTCCGGGTCGATGTCGGTCAGTTGACCCGTGCGCTCGCCCGCCATCGTGGCGCGCTCCACATAGCGCGCCTCCTCCAGGCGGCCCGAACGCTCCAGCGCGCGGCGCACCTTGGTGAACGTGCGGCCCAGCTTCATCACCACCGCCGAGTCGGTCGCGGCGAGCCGGGCCGTCAGCTCCTCCTCGGGCAGCGTGCCGGGCAGGATCGTCAGGACCTCCTCGGCCTCCACCAAAGGCTCCCCGAGCCGGGCGGCGGCCGCGCTGACCGAGGTCACCCCGGGGATCACCTCGGTCGGGTAGCGGTGTGCGAGCCGCTTGTGCATGTGCTGGTACGAGCCGTAGAACAGCGGGTCGCCCTCGGCGAGCACGGCGACCGTGCGGCCCGCGTCGAGGTGCTCGGCGAGCCGGGCCGAGGCCTCCTCGTAGAAGTCGTTGAGCGCGCCCCGGTAGCCGCCGGGGTGGTCGGTGGTCTCCACGGTGAGCGGGTAGACCAGCTTCTCCTCGATGTGGTCGGCACGGATGTGCTTCGCCGCGATCGAGCGAGCTATCGACCGGCCGTGCCGCGCCGAGTGGTACGCCACCACATCGGCTTCGGCGATGGCCTCCACGGCCCGCAACGTCATCAGGGACGGGTCGCCGGGCCCCAGACCGACCCCGTAGAGACGGCCCATGGTGTTGCTGTTCTCGTTCATTCCGTCTCACTCGCGATCGCGTTGAGCGCCGCGGCGGCGATCGCGCTGCCGCCGCGCCGGCCCCGTACCACCAGGTGTTCCAGGCCCGAAGGGTGCGCGGCGAGCGCGTCCTTGGACTCGGCGGCGCCGATGAATCCGACCGGTACGCCGATGACGGCGGCCGGGCGCGGCGCGCCCTCCTCGATCATTTCGAGCAGCCGGAACAGCGCGGTGGGCGCGTTGCCGACGGCGACGACCGCGCCGTCGAGGCGGTCGCGCCACAGCTCCAGGGCGGCGGCGCTGCGCGTCGTGCCCATCTTCGCGGCGAGCCCGGGCACCGACGGGTCGGCCAGCGTGCAGATGACCTCGTTGTCGGCGGGCAGCCGCTTGCGGGTCACGCCGCTGGCGACCATCCGCGCGTCGCACAGGATGGGCGCGCCCGCGCGCAGCGCCTCGCGGGCGCGCGCCACGACGCCCGGCGTCCAGCCGAGGTCGCGGGTCAGGTCCGTCATGCCGCAGGCGTGGATCATGCGGACCGCGACCTGGCTCACGTCGGCGGGCAGCCCGGCGAGGTCCGCCTCGGCGCGGATCGTGGCAAAGGACTGGCGGTAGATCTCCGCGCCGTCCTTCTCGTAGTCGAACACTGTGCTCTCGCTCATCTCGTGGTGGTCCCGTCGCCTGCGTCCGGTCGGGTACTGCCCGGTCCTGTTCGGTCCTGTTGTACTGCCCGGTCCTGTTGTCGCCGTCCCGCGTGCCCGCTCCGTGCGGTGGTGACGGCTGCCGCCAACTTGCCTTCTGCCACCGGCACTTGGCGCGCCTGCGTGCCGCGTACGGCAACCGTGTACCGGCCGTCGGCGGTCGCGGTCACGTCCACCCAGTCGCCCTGCGGATGCCCGCAGCGGCGTTCGCACCCGGACCAGTAGACCGGCAGCCCGCCCGGCCCCGGCAGGGCGTCCCCGCGCACGTCCGCCAGCGCCTTGGCGCAGCCGGGCCGCCCGGTGCACGCCCCGACCCCGGTCCACGGCGAGTCGGGCGCGGTGATGAACCCGGCGTCACCGAGCTCCCGCAGCCGCTCCCGTGCCGCGCGCTCGCCGAACCCGGGCACGACGAATCCGCGCCAGGGGGTGACCCTGACCTCGCCCGCGGGCCCGGCGAGCGCCCGCAGCTGTCGGGCGGCGACCCGGCCGAGGACGGGGGCGACGAGCAGGGCGTATGTCCCGTCGGGGCCTGCCACGATGCCGGGGGCGGGGGGTGCGGGGTTCATGTCCGGTACGGAAGTGGGGTTCGCCGGGGCGGCGGCGCCGACCTCCCCGTACGGCACCGGCTCCGACACCCGCACCGCCTCCGCCGGGATGCCCGCCCGTTCCAGGGCTTCCGCGAGGTCCACCGTGCACCCCGGGGGGAGTTCGCGGACCCGCCAGGCGCCGTTGCCCGCGGCGGACGCGGTGTCGAGGAAGGCGTGCGCGGCGGCCAGTGCCGCGCGGCAGGCGTCGGCCGCCGCCACCCGCAGCGCCTGCGTGCCGACGCGTACCACCGCCGTGTCCCCGGCCGGTTGTGCGAGCAAGGTCACATCGCCGCCGAGGCCCGCGACATCGCCGCGGCCGTCGTCCAGGACGAACAGGAAGCGGCCCGAGAGCGCGGTCGTCCAGTCCTGGCCGCACAGCAGGGCGTCCAGTTCGCGCAGCCAGGGGCGGAGGTCGCCGTGGCCGAGGCCGTCGAGTCCGGCCAGCGGGGAGGCGACGATGTTGCGGATCCGCTCATGCCGCTCGGAGGGCAACAGGCCCGCCCCGCGCAGGAGTTCGGCGAGCCGGGCCCCGCAGCCGTCGCCGAGTCCGCGCAACTCGGCGTTGCCGCGCGAGGTGATGCCGAGGTGGCCGTCCCCGTATTGCTCGGCCGCAGTCGCCAGCGCCTTGATCTGATGGTTCGTCAAGATGCCGCCGGGCAGCCGGAGTCGGGCAAGGCGCCCGTCGTCGGCGGAGTGCAGCCGCAGGGCGCCGGGGCAGGCGTCGCCGCGGTCCCGCACGACGGGTTCCGGGCGGCCCGGCGAAGACGCCTCGTGTACGAGAGCTCCCGGGGTGCCCGGTATTCTACTTTCGCCCTGATTGAAGGGTGTTGAGGAGGGGGGCGGCATGGCGGCGAGCATACCCACGCCCGCGCCGGGGGCCACCCCGCCCGAGCGGAGCGGGTCACCCCGCCCGAGCGCCCCGACCCGCGCTGGACGAGGTCGCTACTATGCAAGCGACGGGTCTCTCGGCCCGTCATCGCCGGCGACGGCGACAGGGGAGGAAGCCCGGTGCGATTCCGGCGCGGTCCCGCCACTGTGAGCCCGGTCCCGGGCCCGTAAGGGTCTCGCCGGGTGAGTCAGGAACTCCCTTCCCCACGCTCCCGGCTCCGGCCGGGCGGGGGAGATCCACTCCGACACCACCCGGGGCGCGGACACCCCGAGGAAGGCCTGACGCCGCATGCTGCATTCGTCCGGGGAGCCCGCAGCGGATCCCCGCCACATCCTGCTCCTGTCGACGTCCGACACCGACCTGCTGAGCGCCCGCGCCGCGGACGGCCCGGTGGCCTACCGGTTCGCCAACCCGTCCCGGCTCGCCCTCGACGGACTCCCCGCGCTTCTCGACGGCGCGGGCCTCGTGGTCGTACGCCTCCTCGGCGGCGTGCGCGCCTGGCAGGACGGGCTCGACGCGCTCACCGCGAGCGGGCTGCCCGTCGTCGTGCTGAGCGGCGAACAGGCCCCGGACGCCCAGCTGATGGCGGCCTCCACCGTCCCGGTCGGCATCGCCGCCGAGGCGCACGCCTACCTCGCGCACGGCGGCCCGGCCAACCTCGACCAGCTCGCCCGCTTCCTGTCCGACACCGTGCTGCTCACCGGCCACGGCTTCGAGCCGCCCGCGCCCGCCCCGTCCTGGGGCCCGCTGGAGCGTACGGCCAGGGCAACCGCCGGCCCCACCGTCGCGGTGCTCTACTACCGCGCCCACCACATGAGCGGCAACACCGCCTTCGTGGACACCCTGTGCGGCGCGATCGAGGACGCGGGCGCCCGCGCGCTCCCGCTGTACGTGTCCTCGCTGCGGGCCCCCGAGCCCGCGCTCATCGAGGAGCTGCGCGCCGCCGACGCCATCGTGACCACCGTCCTCGCGGCCGGCGGCACCAAGCCCGCGACCGCATCGGCGGGCGGCGACGACGAGTCCTGGGACGCGGGCGCGCTCAGCGGTCTGGACGTGCCGATCCTCCAGGCGCTCTGCCTCACCGGCTCGCGCAGCGCCTGGGAGGAGAACGACGAGGGCGTCTCGCCGCTGGACGCGGCCAGCCAGATCGCGGTCCCCGAGTTCGACGGGCGCCTGATCACCGTGCCGTTCTCCTTCAAGGAGATCGACGCGGACGGCCTGCCCTCGTACGTCGCCGACGCCGAGCGGTCCGCGCGGGTCGCCGGGATCGCCGTACGCCACGCGAAGCTGGGGCACATCCCGGCCGCCGACAAGCGCATCGCCCTGGTGCTCTCCGCGTACCCGACCAAGCACTCCCGGATCGGCAACGCGGTCGGTCTGGACACCCCGGCGAGCGCGGTCGCGCTGCTTCGCCGACTGCGCGCCGAGGGCTACGACTTCGGGCCCGAGGCGGACATCCCGGGCCTGGTCTCCGGCGACGGCGACGAGCTGATCCGCGCGCTGATCGACGCGGGCGGCCACGACCAGGACTGGCTCACCGAGGAGCAGCTGGCCGCCAACCCGGTCCGCATCCCGGCCGCCGACTACAAGCGCTGGTACGCGACGCTTCCCGAGGAGCTGCGTTCGGGCGTCGAGCAGCACTGGGGCCCGCCGCCCGGCGAGATGTTCCTGGACCGCTCCCGCAACCCGGAGGGCGACATCGTCCTCGCGGCGCTGCGGCGCGGCAATCTGCTGATCCTCATCCAGCCGCCGCGCGGCTTCGGCGAGAACCCGATCGCGATCTACCACGACCCCGATCTGCCGCCCTCGCACCACTACTTGGCGGCGTACCGCTGGATCGCGGCCTTGGCCGCCGACGGCGGTTTCGGCGCGGACGCGATGATCCACCTCGGCAAGCACGGCAACCTGGAGTGGCTGCCCGGCAAGAACGCGGGCCTGTCCGCCGCCTGTGGCCCGGACGCGGCCCTCGGCGACATTCCGCTGGTCTACCCGTTCCTGGTCAACGACCCGGGCGAGGGCACCCAGGCCAAGCGCCGTGTGCACGCCACGCTCATCGACCACCTCGTGCCGCCGATGGCCCGCGCCGACTCCTACGGCGACATCGCGCGCCTGGAGCAACTCCTGGACGAGCACGCCCAGATCGCCTCCATGGACCCGGCCAAGCTCCCCGCGATCCGCGCGCAGATCTGGACGCTGATCCAGGCCGCGAAGCTCGACCACGACCTCGGGCTCGAAAACCGCCCCGAGGACGAGGGCTTCGACGAGTTCATCATGCATCTCGACGGCTGGCTCTGCGAGATCAAGGACGTCCAGATCCGCGACGGCCTGCACGTCCTGGGCAACGCCCCGGCCGGCGCCGACCGGGTCAACCTCGTCCTCGCGATTCTGAGGGCCCGTCAGATCTGGGGCGGCACCACCGCCCTGCCCGGTCTGCGCGAGGCGCTCGGCCTGGACGAGTCCGCGGCCACCCGCACCACCGCCGACGAGGCCGAGGACAAGGCCCGCGCCCTGGTCCAGGCGATGGACGACGCCAACTGGGATCTGGCGGCGATCCCCGCCGACCAGGGCGAACAGGTCGCGGCCATCCTGGAGTTCGCGGCCCGCGAGGTCGTCCCGCGCCTGGCCGCGACCACCGCCGAACTCGACCACACCGTGCACGCCCTGAACGGCGGCTTCGTCCCGGCGGGCCCCTCCGGCTCCCCGCTGCGCGGCCTGGTCAACGTCCTGCCGACCGGCCGCAACTTCTACTCCGTCGACCCCAAGGCCGTCCCCTCCCGGCTCGCCTGGGAGACCGGACAGGCCCTCGCCGAGTCCCTGGCGAACCGCTACCGCACCGACAACGGCGACTGGCCGACCTCGGTCGGGCTCTCCCTGTGGGGTACGAGCGCGATGCGCACCGCGGGCGACGACGTGGCCGAGGCGATGGCGCTGCTCGGCGTCCGCCCCGTCTGGGACGACGCCTCGCGCCGGGTCACCGGCCTGGAGCCGATCCCGCTCGCGGAGCTCGGCCGCCCCCGCATCGACGTGACGCTGCGCATCTCGGGCTTCTTCCGCGACGCCTTCCCGCACACCATCGGCCTGCTGGACGACGCGGTGCGCCTGGCGGCCTCCCTGGACGAGAGCGCCGAGGAGAACTTCGTACGCGCCCACACGCAGGCCGACCTGGCCGAGCACGGCGACGAACGCCGGGCCACCACCCGCATCTTCGGATCCCGCCCCGGCACGTACGGCGCGGGCCTGCTCCAGCTCATCGACTCCCGCGACTGGCGCACCGACGCCGACCTCGCCGAGGTCTACACGGTGTGGGGCGGCTACGCCTACGGCCGCGAACTGGACGGCCGGCCCGCCCGGGACGAGATGGAGACGGCGTACAAGCGGATCGCGGTCGCCGCCAAGAACACCGACACCCGCGAGCACGACATCGCCGACTCGGACGACTACTTCCAGTACCACGGCGGCATGGTGGCGACCGTCCGCGCGCTGCGCGGAACCGCCCCCGAGGCGTACATCGGCGACTCCACGCGCCCCGAAACGGTCAAGACCCGCACCCTGATCGAGGAGACCTCGCGGGTCTTCCGGGCCCGCGTGGTCAACCCCAAGTGGATCGAGGCGATGCGCCGCCACGGCTACAAGGGCGCCTTCGAACTCGCCGCCACCGTGGACTACTTGTTCGGCTACGACGCCACGACGGGCGTGGTCGCCGACTGGATGTACGACAAGTTGACCGAGACGTACGTCCTGGATCCGGCCAACCGCGAGTTCCTCCAGGACGCCAACCCCTGGGCGCTGCACGGCATCGCGGAGCGGCTGCTCGAAGCCGAGTCGCGCGGCATGTGGGCCAAGCCCGACCCGGCGGTCCTCGAAGCGCTGCGGCAGGTGTACCTGGAGACCGAGGGCGACCTGGAGGACGGCCAGGGCTGACCCGCTCGCACCAAGTGGGCCCGGATCGGCGAATCGATCCGGGCCCGCGGTACGTCTCAGCCCCGCGTGCCGAAGTCCTGGGTCCACCACGGGCCGCCGGAACCGTAGTGCACCCCGATGCCGATCTCCTTGAACGCGCAGTTCAGGATGTTGGCGCGGTGACCGGGGCTGTGCATCCAGGAGTCCATCACCGCGGCCGCGTCCTGCTGGCCGCGCGCGATGTTCTCGCCGTACGTGCTCCACTGGTACCCGGCGGCGGTGATGCGCTCGCCGGGGCCGGCGCCGCTGGGGTCGGTGTGGTCGAAGAAGTTCTGCGCGGACATGTTGTCGGAGTGCTTGAGGGCCGCGTCGTACAGCTTGGGGTTGCTGGTCAGTGCCGAGCAACCGGCCTTGGCCCGCTCGGAGTTGACCATCGCGAGCACGTCCTGCGCGGCGGGCGCCGCGCCGCTGTCCGAGCCCGCCAGCGTACGGGGCGGCGCGGGGGCGCTGGGCTTCGGCGGGGCGGGGTGGGTGGACGGCTTGGCCGAGGGCGAGGCGTGCTGCTCCGCCGCCTTACTGGGCGAACTGCTGGGCGCGGGGCGGGAGTTGGACGCCGAAGGTGTCGGCGGTACGGGCTTGGTGCCGAGGCCGTCGGGGGCCGTCTCGGTAGTGGTCCCGGCGGCGTCCGCGACCGTACGGGCTGGTTCCTGCCCGCTGCCGGTCACGAAGTGGAACACCCCGCCGAGGGCGCCGAGGGCGGCCACCCCGGCTATCACCGCGGCGGCCCGGCGCCGCCGCCGCGCCCGCTGCTCCTTGCGCACACCGGCCCGCGAGGCGGGGCCGCGCCCCTTGCCGGCGGCATGCGCGGCCCGGCCTCCCCGAGCCCCGGCGCGCCCGGAGCCGGCGTCCGGGGCGGCGGCGCCGTGCGCGGCGGCCGGTGCGGCCTGCGCGGCCTGCATGGGCTGGGTCTGGGCCGCCGCCTGCATGGCCTGGGTATGCGTGGCGCTCTGCATGGCCTGCGGGTGTGCGGCGCTCTGCATGGCCTGCGGGTGTGCGGCGCTCTGCATCGCCTGTGTGTGAGCCGCGTTCTGCATGGCCGCCTGCGTGTGGGCGGCACTCTGGATGCCGGTGCCGTGCAGTGCGGCGAGGAGGCCCGCGGTGGCCGCGGTGGCCGGGACGAGGGCGAGGCCGACGAGGAGGCCTTCGGCGGGTATGAGCCCGCTCCAGTGCCCGGAGCAGACCGCGCAGGTGCGCGCGTGCCGGGCTATTCGCTTGCGCCACAGCGCGGAGGGCACGCCGTCCCAGGAGAGGGCGAGCCCGGAGAGCTCGCCGCAGCGCTGGGCGCCGGCCAGGGCGCGCACCACGACCCGGGCCGTCTCCAACTGGCCCTTCATCCGCTGGACGCGTACCGCTGTGTGCTCCGGCGACAGGTCGAGCGCCGAGGCGACCTCCGAACGGGTGAGGACACCGGCCGCCTCCAGCCACCACAGCGAGAGCAGCGCGCGGTCCTCGGGCTCCAGCCAGCGGGTGGCCTCGGTGACCTCCTTGCGCTGGCCGGAGAGCCCGAGCCGCACGATGGTGAGGTCCACGAAGTCGGCGCCGGGGTCGGCGACGTCGTACGCGTCCTGGAGCCCGCCGTCGACCGGGGTGCGGCGGTGGCCCTGCCAGTACCTGCGGATCTCGTTCATGGTGACGGCGACCAGCCAGGACCGGAAGCGCTCGGGGTCGCGCAGGGAGCCGAGGCCGTCGAGCATCCGCAGCAGGCTCTCCTGCACGACGTCGTCCACGTCGGCGTGCCCGTTCAGCGCCCTGCCGACGATGTTGTAGACGAGCGGCAGATACCCGGCGATGAGCTCGTCCCGGGCCCGCTGGTCCCCGGCCCGGGCCGCGGCCACTATCGCGGTTGCCTGTTCACCTATCACGCCTCGTCCACTCTCCCCAGCACCGACCGAACCTAACTGACCCGACGCAGGGGAGAACACCCCGGCCGCCATCGGATAACAGAAAACGGGTAACAGAAAACGGACTACGGAAATCGGATCACAGGAGCCGGACAACGGAAACCGGACGGCGGCCGGTCGGGTCACGCGGCGGTGGTACGAGGACGGGTGCCCGGGTGGCGCCGCGGCCGCCCCACCCCGCCGCCGCTTGTCACCCTTGGCCGGGGGCGTGGCCGACAGCCAGCATGTGCGAGCTGGCCGACAGGAGCTCGGGGTACGGCTCGGCGAGCCGGGCGGCCGCGAGCGCGGCGCGGAACATCGCCGAGTCCCGCAGCGACTCCTGGGTGTGCACCTCGGTCGCCTTCAGCGCGCCCCAGGACGGGCCTTCGATCCCGGTCACGGTTACGCCGGTCAGCCCGGCCTGGGTGAGTTCCTCGGCCAGGGACTCGGCGGTGTGGAAGTACGCGGCGGTGAAGCCCTTGCGACCGGGGTCGTGGCGGCCGGTCCGCAGGATGTCGAAGACGGCGTCGTGGACGCGCTCGACATCGAGCAGGGTGGTGGCGACGTGCTCGAACAGGGAGGCTTAGCGGCCGATCGCGGCGGCGGCGACGAGACCGCCCGGCTTCACGACGCGCAGGGCCTCGGCGAGGGCCCGGTCCCGTTCCTCGCGCTCCAGGAGGTGGTAGAGCGGGCCCAGCAGGAGGACGACGTCCTGCGAGTCGTCGGGGGCGGACAGCATGCGGGCATCGCCGACCTCGGCCGTGACGCCGGCGGGTGCCTGGTCCACATGGCGGGGGACCGGATCCACGATGTGAACCGTGTACCCGGCCTCGGTCAGCCACTGGGCGTGGATCCCGGGCCCGCCGCCGACATCGAGAACGCGGACCGGCGCGGGCGGCAGGTGCCGCCGCAGGATCTCCTGGGTGCGGATCAGCTCCAGTACGCCGTCGGCACTGGACGTCAGGCGCACCGACTCGTCGATGGTCTCCGTGTAGAAGGCCAGGACTTCCGGGGCGACTACGGGGTCTGATGTCATCGGATCTCCTTCGTGGATACCCCCGGCTTCAGCCGGGGGAGGAAACGAAGCTCCCGCGTGAGCGGGGCAGGGAAAGCCGCTTCGCCGTCAGGGCGGATCGGCGTCCACCCCTGGCGGTGGTGAGGCAGGCTACACAGGACTGGAACCCTCAACTGTCAGACGTCCCAGGTAGGTTGAGCATCGTGACGACGCCAGCGAAGACGAGCGGGGAGACCAGGCATGCCCGGTACACCTACCGTCTTCGCCTGTCGTCCACCGCCCGTACCGCACTCGAAGCCGAGTGGGACCGGTGCCGGTGGGTGTGGAACGAGTGCGTGGCCAAGTCCAAGAACGGCAGCACCTGGAACAAGAGCCGTCCCGACGATTCCGGGAAGCGGACGTGCGGGCCGGTGCAGCTCGCCGCGATGCTGACCGATGCCCGTGCCCGCACGCCATGGCTGCGGGAGGGCGCATGTGTTCCCCAACAGCAGTTGATACGCGACTTCGGCAAGTCCCGCGCGAAGGCGCTCAAGGACGTCAAGGCCGGGTTGCCGATGCGGCAGCGCGCCGGGATGCCCCGGTACAAGAAGAAGCGCGAAGCGGCGCCGACCCTCGAATACACCCGGCGTGGGTTCCGGCTCAAGGACGGTCGCCTGCACCTCGCCGGAGGCATCGTGGTGCGGCCGGTGTGGTCGCGGGAGCTGCCCAAGCCCCCGTCCAGCGCGCGTGTGTACCGAGACAGCCTTGGCCACTGGTACGCCTCCTTCGTTGTCCCCACCGTGACCGAGACGCTGCCGGAAACCGGCCGGGTGATCGGAATCGACTGGGGTGTGAAGGAGACAGCGACCACCACCAGCGACGACCACGACCTCCCCCACTCGGAGCACGGGAAGAAAGCCGCCAAGCGACTCGCGCACTACCAGCGGCAGATGTCCCGCCGCCGGACCCCGCGAGGCAAGGGCGCCTCGAAGGGCTACCGGAAGGCGCAGCGGCAGGCGGCGAAGCTGCACAAGAAGATCGCCCGGCAGCGTCAGGACACCGCCCGCAAGTGGGCGAAGAAGGTTGTCCGTGACCACGACGCTCTTGCCGTCGAGGACTTCCGTCCGAAGTTCCTCGCTAAGTCCACCATGGCCCGCAAGGCCGCCGACGCCGCCATCAGCGCGACCAAGGCCGCCCTGGTCGAGATGGGCCGCAAGCACGGCAGGGCCGTGCACCTCGTACACCCCGCGCACACCACCATGGACTGCGCACAGTGCGGAGCGAGAACCAAGCACGCACTCCCCCTTTCCGAACGTACCTACGCGTGTACCGCGTGCGGAGCCGTATCCCCCCGGGATAAGAACTCCGCCCGCGTGATGCTCGTCCGGGCTGGTCTCAACCCGGCTGGTGCTGATCGTGTAAGACCTGACGGGCCGCCGGTCCACAGGCAACGTGAGCCAGGAATCCCCTCCCTTTAGGGAGGGGAGGATTCAAGTGGGCCCGGCAGCAGCGCGGACGCATGGCGGCGGTCGCGGACGCGTACCACAGGGAGCAGGGCGACACCGGCACCACCCGCATCAACCCGTACGACCTCGCCCGCGACACCGATGCCGAGTTCTACGTGTCCCGAAGGGTCCCCGGCGTCTGGCCCCAGCTCGTCCACGGAGGTGAGGAAGCCCCGGCCGAGGCCACGTACTGGCTCCTCGCCGACGACGAGAAGTCGTGGGCGACCGTCGAGTACGTCGAGGGCCGCGAGGAGTTCGAGACGGAACAGTACGGCCCGCGCCGTCTGTGGGACGAAGTCGCCGCAGCGGTAAGGGAGTTCGACCAGCACGGGCGGCCGGGCCGAAACCGGTTCGGGCTGACCGTCACGCCCGAGGTCGAGTCCGTATGGCTGGACCACCCGGCCCGCCGGATCGCGCCCGAGCGGCTGTGAACCCGCTCAGGGGGCGGCAGGTGCCGCCGCAGGATCTCCTGGGTGCGGATCCAGCTTCAGTACGCCGTCGGCACTGGACGTCAGGCGCACCGACTCGTGAGCCGAGCTCCAAGGCCGCCATGGTCCGCCGGACAGAGCCCTGCCCTCGTCTGCCCCGAGGTCTGCCCTCCTGTCTCTTCCGGCGCGCCCCGCACACGGTGAAGCTCGGAGGGGAACGGTGGACCACTCCGAGGCAGGAGAACCATGCACGCACGGCGGGAAGCGGAGACGGACGGGGCGAGTGCCGTTGCGCGGGCGCGGGCGGAGCGGCCCGAGGGGCGGGCCGCGCAGGTACTGGCGTTGCAGCGGACCGCAGGGAACGCTGTGGTGGTCCAGATGCTGGGCGGGAGCACCGGCGGGCACGGCATCGGCGGGCTGGTGGCGAACACCGGCGCCGCACAGCGCGAGGCGGCGCTCAGCACCAAGTACGGGATCCGCATCGGGCCGCCGGCAGACCGGCCGAACGATCACTTCAGCCACTCCATGCTCAACAGGATCGACGGGATCCTGGGCAGCCTTCCGTCCCAAGACGTCAGGGACAACCCGGAGTTGCGGGCCATCCAGCCCGCCGGAGCCGACACGACGAGCGCGGCCAGCCTGTACGACGGGGAGGACCGGAGCATCACCATGGTCAGCCCCTTCGGCATGCCCTCCTGGCTCTACACGGAACTGAACCGGGGCGTGCCCTGGCAGCGTTCCCTGATGGACAAGGGGGCGATGGCCGACTACGACGGGATCAGCGAGGCCGAGGACAAGGCCCTGGGCATTGCCGGAGAGAAACGCCAGGTCATGGGCGGCACTTCGGATGTGCTGGCCAACGGCAACCTGGTGAAGTGGACGCTGCGGCACGAGATCGGCCACTCCGTCGACCGGCAGGCGGGCTGGGCGGTGGGCCTGAAGCACGAGCCCCGCTTCGGAGGTTGGGAGGCCTACGACGACACTCATCCGGTAGCGGTGGCGATCCTGACCGAGGCGGGGCTCGGAGACCAACTGGATGCCGAGGACCGCTTCCACATGACCCTCGGCGCTTCGGTGGCGCTGGCACTGAATCCGGCGATGGCGCGGGGCAACCCGAAGCGGCTGACGGACCTCGCCGACAACTTCCCCGACCAGGACCAGCAGTTCAAGGACCGGCTCGCCCGCGTCGTGCAGTTCGGACGGCTGGCCCTCGCACAGCCATGGACGCTGACGGACGGCGGCGGAAACACCCTCGCGATCGGGGACCGGACGTACCACGTCGACCACTACGGGCAGTGGGTCAGCTACCTGCGGGCCGAGCGGGAACGGCACGCCGTGTCCAACTACCAGTTCTCCACGCCGGAGGAGTGGTTCGCGGAGGCGTACGCGGCTTACCACGACCCGAAGCCCGAGCCGCGCGCACGGCTCAACCCGGGCGCGCGGGAGTGGTTCGAGGCGCGCGGCGACTAGCTGGAGCAGCGGGACCGGCCCCATCTCGGCTGAGCCACTGAGATTCGGCCGGCCTGTCGCCTCCTGCAACCTGCTCCGGGAGCGGTAACAGCCCGGACGGCGGCGTCGACCACCGCGGCACGCGACGGATCGCTGGGCCGAGGTATCCCGCCCACCCAGCGCCGCAGGTGTATCGTGCGCACCACCTTCCTCACGAAATGCACCGTTTTGTACGAAGAGTCGAGTGCCCCCAGGACCGGCGCCCCCCGGGTCGGCCGCCGCACCATCCTGACCACGCTTCCCGTGGCCGTCGCGCTGGGCGGATGCGATGCCGCCCCCCGGCGCGAACGGCGCCCCGCCAAGGGTGTGCCCCCCGCCCCCGCCCGTCAGCCGGGCATCACCGAACCCCAGCAGCCGCATGCCCTGCTGGTTTCCTACGATCTGACGCCGGGCACCCGCGGCGCCGCGGGCCGGGACGCGGTGCGCCGGCTCCTCGCCCGCTGGACCGAGCTCCTCGCCGGTGCCGGAGCCGGACTTGGAGCCGGAGCCGGAGCCGGAGCCGGAGCCGGACCTGGTCCCGGACCCGGACCCGGACCCGGGCCTGGTGCCGGACCCGGAGCCGGTACTGGACCCGGGCCTGGAGCCGGAGCCGGAGCCGGTACTGGAGCCGGAGCCGGAGCCGGAGCCGGGCCTGGAGCCGGGCCCGGCCTCACTGTGACCGTCGGCATCGGTCCCGCCCTGCCTCCGCGGCTCGGCGCTGGGGCTCCCGAGGGGCTGCGTGAACTGCCCGCCTTTCCGGGCGAGTACCTGGACGCGGGGGCGGGCGGCGGTGAAATCGCGGTACAGATCTGCGCGCAGGACCCGGGGGAGTGCGAGCGGATGGCCGCGCTGCTCGCGGGCGCGGGCGCGGGAGTGCTGCGGCCCCGCTGGCGCCAGCCGGGCTTCCTGCCGCCGCAGCGCCCCGGCCCGCAGTCGAGCCTCTTCACCTCCGTACGGGACGGCGAGACCCCGCGCGACCTCCTCGGCTTCAAGAACGGCACGTCCAACCCCACCCCGGTGGAGAGCGAGCGCTGGGTGTGGCTGGGCGGCCAGAACCCGTACGCGGACGGCACGTTCCTCGTCGTACGCCGGGTGCGGCTGCGTACCGAGGAGTTCGGGCGGCTGCCGGTGTTCCGGCAGGAGCAGATCATCGGGCGGCGCAAGAACGGCGGCGAGCCGCTCGGCGGCGGCACGGAGTACGACGAGGCCGACCTGCACGCCAAGTCGCCGGACGGCGCTGACGTGCTGCCCGCCGACGCGCACGTACGGCTCGCGCACCCCCGGCTCGACGACGGTGCACGGATGCTGCGGCGCGGCTACTCCTACGCGAACAGCCCCCTCGACCGGGGGCTGCTCTTCCTGGCGTACCTGAAGGATCCCGCGCTCTTCGTTCGCGTACAGGAGCGCCTATCGGCGGGCGATGCCCTCAACCCCTTTGCGGAGCACTACGGTTCGGCTCTGTTCTACGTGCTGCCGGGCGCCCGCCCGGGGTTCCCGCTCGGCAGCACCGTGCTGTAGCGCTCCGCGGGGAGTGGCGTTCGTAGGCTGCGGGCCGATGGGGGTCCCCCCTGCTCGAACGAAGTTGAGAGCTTGGGGGAGGCTGGTCGCGCAGTTCCCCGCGCCCCTAGGCCATCGACCCTTCCCCCGGGAAGTGGCAAGCCACCTCCCTCGGCTCGCCCGGCACCGCGGTCCGCAGCAGCGGGGCCTCGGTGCGGCAGATCGCCTCGGCCTTGGGGCAGCGCGGGTGGAAGGCGCAGCCGGGCGGGGGTGCGGCCGGGCTCGGGGGGTCGCCGAGCAGGGTGATCCGCTCCCGGCTCCGCTCCGCCGCCGGGTCCGGCAGCGGTACGGCGGAGAGCAGCGCCCGGGTGTAGGGGTGGGCCGGGGCCGCGTAGACGCGCTCCTTGGTGCCGATCTCCACGATGCGGCCCAGGTACATCACGGCGACCCGGTCGCAGACCCGTTTCACCACGGACAGGTCGTGCGCGATGAAGAGGTAGGCAAGGCCGAGTTCTTTCTGGAGGCGTTCCATCAGGTTGACGATCTGGGCCTGTACGGAGACGTCGAGGGCGGACACCGGCTCGTCCGCGACGACGAGCCTCGGGTTGAGCGCGAGGGCGCGGGCGATGCCGATGCGCTGGGCCTGGCCGCCGGAGAACTCGTGCGGATAGCGGTCGATGTGCTCGGGGATGAGCCCCACGAGGTCCATCAGCTCGACCGCGCGAGCGCGCGCGTCGGTGGCCGAACTCCCGTGTGCCAGCAGGGGATCGGAGATGATCCTGGCCACCGTCTGGCGCGGGTTGAGGGAGGAGTGCGGGTCCTGGAAGACCATCTGGAGGTCCTTGCGGACCGGCTTGAGCTCGCGCCGGTTGAGGCGGCTGATGTCGCGGCCGTCGTAGGCGATGGTCCCCGAGGTCGGCTCCAGGAGCCGCACGATCATGCGGCCGGTGGTGGACTTGCCGCAGCCGGACTCGCCGACCAGGCCGAGGGTCTCGCCCGCCGCCACGTCGAAGCTGACGCCGCCGACGGCCCGCACGGGTGCGGAGCGGCTGCGGCGGCCGGGGAAGGACATCGTCAAGTCCCGTACCGAGAGCAGGGGTTGGGCAGCGGTGGTCACTGATGGACCCTCCTTGCTGCGGGCCTCGTGGAGAGGTTCGTGGTCATGAGGGGACGCCTTCGTATGCGGGGAGGTGGCAGGCGACCGGGTGGCCGGACGGGCCGCCGAGCAGCGGCCGTTCGCTCGTGCAGCGTTCTCGTACGGCCTCGGACGCGGTGGCCGCCCGGGGGCAGCGTGGTGCGAACGCGCAGCCGGGGGCGGGGGTGAGCAGCGACGGCGGGCTGCCGGGGATCGCCCGCAGCGGTTCCTCGTCGCTGTCGTCGAGGCGGGGAAGCGAGTCGAGCAGGCCGCTGGTGTAGGGATGGGCGGGTACGGCGAACAGCTCGTCCACCGGGGCCTGTTCGGCCGCCCGGCCGCCGTACATCACCAGGACCTCGTGGGCGACCCGGGCGACCACCCCCAGATCGTGGGTGATCATGACGACGGCGAGTCCGCGCTCCTCCTGGAGCCGGGCGAGCAGTTCCAGGATCTGGGCCTGCACGGTGACGTCGAGCGCGGTGGTGGGCTCGTCGGCGATGAGCAGTTCGGGCTCGCAGGCGAGCGCCATGGCGATCATCACGCGCTGGCGCATGCCGCCGGAGAACTGGTGCGGGTACTCGCCCGCCCGCCGTCCCGGCTCGGGAATGCCGACTTCGGCGAGCATCTCCACGGCGCGCCTGCGGGCCTCGGCGCGGCGGGAGTTGAAGTGGACGCGGTGGTGTTCGGCGATCTGCTCGCCGACCGTGTAGTACGGGTGGAGGCTGGACAGCGGGTCCTGGAAGATCATCGCCATGCGGCGGCCGCGCAGCCGGTTCAGCTCGCGTTCGGGCAGGCCCACCAGTTCCTGCCCGTCCAGGGCGATGGAGCCGGTGACCTCGGCGCCGGTGTGCAGGCCGAGGACGGCCATCGAGGTGACGGACTTGCCGGAGCCGGACTCGCCGACGATGCCGAGGGTGCGGCCCCGGTGGACGTCGAAACTGAGCGCGTCGACGGCCCGTACCGGACCGCGTCCGGTCGGGAAGGTGACGCTCAAGTCCCGTACGGACAAAAGGGGTTGGGGCTCGGCCATCAGAACCTCACTCGCGGGTCGACGACGGCGTAAAGGAGGTCGACGGCCAGGTTGGCGACGACGATGAAGGCGGCGGCGAGCAGGGTCACGCCGAGGATGACGGGCTGGTCGCCGGTGGACAGGGCGTTGTAGAAGAGCCGGCCGATGCCGGGCAGCCCGAAGATGGACTCGGTGATGACGGCGCCCGCGAGCAGCCCGCCCAGGTCCATGCCGAACAGGGTGAGGATCGGTGTCATCGCGGAGCGCAGCCCGTGTTTGACGACGACCGTGCGGCGCGGCAGGCCCTTGGCGCGGGCGGTGCGGATGTACGGCTCCGCCATCGTCTCGATCATCGAACTGCGGCTCTGGCGTGCGTACATGGCTGCGTACAGGATGGCGAGGGCGATCCAGGGGAGCAGCAGGTTCGACGCCCAGTGCACGGGGTCGGAGGCGAGGGAGACGTACTGCGGGTAGGGGAGCAGCCCGGCCACCCGGATCAGTCCGTAGATCAGCATGATCGAGGTGAAGTAGACCGGCAGCGAGGCGGCGGCGACCGCGCCGACCATCAGGGCCCGGTCGGTGAAGGTGTCCTTGCGCAGGGCCGCGACGACCCCGGCGGACAGGCCGAGCAGCAGCCAGAGCACGGCCGAGCCGAAGGCCAGCGAGGCCGAGACCGGCAGGCGGTTCATGAGCAGCGACCAGACGGACTCGCTGTTCTCGTAGGAGTAGCCCAGGCACGGGAAGGCGCAGTGCAGCGCGTACTGGCCGGTGCCCATGGTGCGGCCGGTGAAGATGCCGGAGGCGAAGTCCCAGAACTGCCGCCAGATCGGCTGGTCCAGGCCCATGTGGGCGCGGATCGCTTCGAGCCGGTCGGCGCTGCACGACTTGCCGCAGGCTGCGGCGGCCGGGTCGGAGGGCAGGACGTAGAAGATGGTGAAGGTGACGGCGGCGATCGCGATGAGCACCCCGATCACCCCGAGGATCCTGCGGCCGAGGTAGCGGATCACGTGCGGCTCCCCCTCGGGTCGAGGACGTCGCGCAGCGCGTCGCCGAGCAGCGTGAACGCGAGCACGGTGAGGAACAGGCAGCTGCTCGGGATGATGAAGTACATCGGGTCGGTGTCGTAGAAGGACACGCTCTCGGCGATCATCTGGCCCCAGGACGGGGTGGGCGGGCGCACGCCGACGCCGAGGTAGCTGAGCGCCGCCTCGGTGGCGATCATGCCGGGGACGATGAGCGTGGTGTAGGCGATGACGGGCCCGGCGACCCCGGGCAGGATGTCCCGGCTCAGGATGCGCCAGGGGCCCGAGCCGCCGACGCGGGCGGCGTCGACGTACTCGCGGTGTTTGAGCGAGAGGGTCTGGCCGCGCACCACGCGGGCGATGCCGGGCCAGCCGAACAGGCCGATGACGGCGGTCATAAGGAGGATCCGGTTGACGTCCTTGGCCACCGACATCATCGCGATCATGAAGATGAGGGAGGGGAAGGACATGGTGAGGTCCATGAGCCGGGAGAGCACGGTGTCGGTGCGGCCGCCGAAGTAGCCTGCCGCGATCCCGGCCGCGGTGCCCGCGACCACGACGATCGCGGTGGCGGTGAGGGCGATGAGCAGGGAGACCTGGGCGCCGTACACGACGCGGGCGAACAGGTCGCGCCCGGTGACGGGTTCGACGCCGAGCCAGTGGTCGGCGGAGATCCCGCCGAGCGGGCCGAGCGGCTGGCCGCCCAGGTAGGGGTCGACGGCGCTCTTGTCGAAGGTGTCGGGGGACCAGCCGCCGAGCGCGCCGAGCAGCGGGGCGCCCGCCGCCATGAGGAGGAACAGCGCGACGACGGCGAGGGAGATCTTGACGGAGGTGCGGCGGCGCAGTTCCGCGCGGGCCAGCCCCCACGGGCCGCGCCCGGCCGCCGCCACCGGTGCATCCACCGGTGTCTTCACCAGAGTGGTCATGGCTGACGAACCCTCAATTCCCGCTCGTGGACGGGTTCTTGAGCCCGACGGTGGCGTAGTCGAGCTGTCCGCCGAAGGACGTCTGGCCGTAGGCGCCCGCGATGTTGGTGCCGAGCACCAGCGGCCAGCGCCGGACCAGGACCGGCACGGCCGGGGCCTTGGCGAGGATCTCGCCGTCGAGCTGCTGCCAGGCCGCGGCGGCCGCCTTGGCGTCGGTCATCGCCGCTATCTCGTCCATCCGCTTCATGGTCGCCTCGTCGCGGAAGAGCGAGTGGTTGCCGGTGTTGCCCTGGTCCTTGATGAAGCGCCCGTCGAAGACGAACGGCAGGAACGTGGAGCCGGACGGATAGTCCGGGCACCAGCCCGAGTACACGATGTCGGTGCGGTTCTTGGTGTCGCCGATGGTGGCGTAGAACGCCGACGGGTCGACGGTCTCGATGGTGAGCTTGATGCCGGCCTTGCCGAGCGCCTGCTGGACCGCCTCGGCGCGCCCCTTGTCGCCGGTGGAGACGGTCATCTTCGTCGTGAACCCGTCGGGCTTGCCCGCCTCCTTGAGCAGTTCCTTCGCCTTGGCGACATCACCGGTGACGGGGATCTTGAGGGTGTCGGGCTGCTTGCCGTCGAAGAGCGTGGCCGGCATGTACGCGGTGGACGGGTCGTTGAAGGCGGGCCCGCCGGAGGAGGTGAGCACCGCGTCCTTGTCGAGCGCGTACTCCAGCGCCTGGCGCAGCTTCACATCGTTGAACGGGGCCCGTCCGGTGTCCATCTGCACCATGTCCGTGCAGTTGGTGGACTCCGCGAGCAGCCGCGAGCGCACCTCGGCGCTCGGCAGCACCTTGGCCCCGCTCTCAGGGCGCAGCGCCTCCCAGGAGACGGCGGAGGCGTCCGCGCCCTGGCTGGCGATCATCCGGTCGTCGATCTGGGTGGCCTTGAGCCCCATCGTCACGACGATCCGGTCCGGGTACGCCTTGCGCACCGTGTCGGTCGACGGGTCCCAGTCGGTGTTGCGCACCAGGACCAGCTGCTTGTTCCGCTCGTACGACTCGACCTTGTACGGGCCGGACGAGAACGGTCTGTTGTCGTACTTGGGCCCGTTGTCCCGCGCCTTGGGTACGGGCGCGAACGTCGGCATGACGGTGGCGTTGGGGAACTCGGCGAAGGGCTTGCGGAGTTCGAAGACGATCGTGTGGTCGTCCGGCGTCTTGATGGAGTCGAGGTGCTTGCCGTCGGCGGGGCCCCGGTAGCCCTCGGCGCCCGTGAGGTAGCGGGCCGCGTAGTCGGCGCCGCCGGGCAGGTCGGGCGAGAAGGACCGCTCCACGTTGTACTTGACGTCCTGCGCGGTGACCGGCGTCCCGTCCTCGTACTTGACGCCCTGCTTCAGGTGGAACGTCCAGGTCTTGGTCCCGTTGCTCGGGGTGCCGAGGTCGGTCGCGAGGTCGGGCACCAGCTCGCCGCCGCCGGTCCCGGGGGCCGCCTTGTAGGTCACCAGGGTGCGGTAGAGCAGCCGGGTGCCGAAGTCCATGTCGTCCATGACCCAGTTGCGGGCCGGGTCGAGGTGGGTGAAGTCCTGGTTGGACAGGACGGTGAGGGTGCCGCCCTTGACCGGTGTGCCGCCGATGACGTTGCCCACGTTGGCGGCGGCGGGGTTCTTGCCGCCGCCCTCGCCGCCGCCCGCGTGGTGTCCCCCGGAGCAGCCGGCCGTGCCGAGGGCGAGCGTCGCCGCGAGGGTGACGGCGACGGCGGTGGAAGTGCGCTTGTTCATCAGTGGTCACTCCGCGAACAGTTCGGACAGCCAGGGCTGGCTGGAATGTGACCAGTAACATAGTAATGTGAAATTGTACTGGCAAGGGATCGGGAGGAATCGGGGGAGCCTTTTATCTGGACTTGCCCGTAGGGGAGTTGGCGGAGGAGGGGTGGCGGGGGCCCGGCGGAAATCTGACAGAGAGGGGATCCCGAGGCCCGAAGAAACGTGACATTGTACTCTGGGTCTCCGCTCGGTACGGAGGAACAGCATGGCTCACCTGAAGCAGAACAAGGTCATCACCACCACCGAGCGGCTGCGCGACCAGGTCGCGCACGCCCTGCGCGCCGCGCTGATCTCCGGTGAGCTCCGCCCCGGCCAGGTCTACTCGGCGCCCGGCCTCGCCGAGGACTTCGGCATCTCCGCGACCCCCGTGCGCGAAGCGATGCTCGACCTCGCCAGGGAGGGCCTGGTGGAACCGGTCCGCAACAAGGGGTTCCGGGTCACCGAGGTCAACGAGCGGGACCTCGACCAGTACACCGAGATCCGGGCACTGATCGAGGTCCCCATGATCGGCCGGGTCACCCGCACCGCCGA
This sequence comes from Streptomyces sp. NPDC050485, assembly GCF_044458185.1. Lineage (NCBI taxonomy): Bacteria > Bacillati > Actinomycetota > Actinomycetes > Kitasatosporales > Streptomycetaceae > Streptomyces > Streptomyces sp. NPDC050485. The sequence goes on from NZ_JBITHR010000002.1 coordinate 517,977, forward strand.
CCGCGCCGACCTGGAGGCGCTGCGGCCGGTCGCCGAGGAGATCGTGCGCGCCGCCCGCGAGCACGACCTCATCGGCTACCTGGAGGCGGACCGCCGCTTCCACCTCTCGCTGCTCGCGCTGTCCGGCAACGAGCGCCTGGTCGAGACCGTCGGCGAGCTGCGCAAGCGCTCCCGCCTGTACGGTCTGACCGCCCTGGACCAGCGCGACGAGCTGATCCCCTCGGCCGAGGAGCACCTCGAACTCCTCGACCTGATGCTGGCCGGAGACGCGAAGGCCGCCGAGAAGTGCATGACCCGCCACCTGGGCCACGTCCGCTCCCTGTGGGCGCGGAGCGAGGCCGCCGACCCGAAGCCGAAGCGGCGGCTGGGCGCGGGCCGCTGAGCCGTACGGTTCGGACTCGGCTTCCGTAACGGCGTGCCAGGGCCCAGCCCGAGAATCAGCTCCGCGCCGGGGTCCGCTCGATCGGGATCCACAGCTCGGCGTCCGTCTCCTCGGCGCCGGTCGCCGGGCGGGTGCGCAGGATCTCGGGCCCCGGCCGGTTCTGGTACGGATTCGACGGGAACCACTCCGTGTACACGTCGCGCCACATTTCCTGGAGCGCCCGCGGGAACGGCCCGGTGCTCTCGAAGACGGCCCAGGTGCCCGCGGGCACCACCATCGAGTCGAGGCCGTCGGGCGCCGCCGCGTCCGCCCGCGTCAACGAGGCGTGCCAGTAGTCCAGTTCGGTGCCCTCGGCCCGGCTCGGGTCGAGATCGTCGCAGACCGAGACGATGCCCTGCGGCAACTGGTCGGACAACTGGTGGATGCGCTGGGACGTCTCCGGCCCGATGCCCTGGATGAAGGCGGCGATCGCCGGATTCACCCCCTCGTGCACCAGCGGCACCCGTGCCTTCTTCCCCACCAGCTGGAACTCTTCCTTCTCCACAACCCGGTACCGCATGCTGCTGCTCCCTTCGATGACGAGTCGGAAGGACATCCGGGGCTGGGACCGCAGGGCCGCGCCGGTCCGCCGGGCCGCGCCGGGGCCGACGCCGTGCACGGACTTGAAAGCCCGCGCGAACGCCTCCCCCGACGTGTAGCCGTAGCGCACCGCGATATCGAGCAGCGTGCGCTCCCCGGCCAGCACCTCGGCGCCCGCGACGGTCAGCCGCCTGCGCCGTACGTACTCCGACAGCGGCATCCCGGCCAGTGCGGAGAACAGCCGTCGCAAGTGGTACTCCGACGTCACCGCGATGCGGGCGAGCTCGCCCACGTCGATCTCCTGGTCGAGACGCTCCTCGATGTGGCCCATGGCCTGATTGAGCCGCTTGAGCATTCCCGGCCCCCTTCCTTCTTCCTTACGCGCTCCACGCTAGGAGCCGCCTGCCCTGCCCGACCCGACATTCTGTGCCCGCCCCGATCGGGTCCCCGAACGAGCCCGCCGGGGCAGGTGCTGCCTATGTTGGGTGGGCCGCTGGAGGCCGCTACGTCGGAAAGGCCCGATCCCATGCCCATGGACCCGGAGATCGCCGCCCTGCTGAAACAGTTCGGTGTCGACGGGCCGGGACCCGACACCCCGCCCTCCGTCGCCGAGATGCGGGCGGGCAACCGCGCTCTCTCGCTCGCCGTGGCGCCCGACCCGCCCATCGAGGTCGCCTCGGTCGGGGACGACCGGGTGGCCGGGGTGCCGGTGCGGGTCTACCGGCCGCAGGGCGGGGGCACGGCGGCGACCGTCGTGTTCTTCCACGGCGGGGGCTTCGTCGTCGGCGACCTCGACACGCACGACGGGGTGTGCCGAAGGCTCTGCCGCGACCTCGGCGCGGTGGTGGTGAGCGTGGCCTACCGGCTCGCCCCCGAGTTCCCCTTCCCCGCCGCGTTCGACGACTGCGTGGCCGTCACGAGCCATGTGTCCGACAGCATCGCCGACTACGGCGGCGGACAGCTCGCCGTGGCGGGCGACAGCGCCGGAGCGGGCCTTGCCGCCGGGGTGGCACTCGCCTTCCGCGACGAAGGCAGGCCGCTGGCCGCCCAGTTGCTCGCCTACCCGTGCACCGACCTCAGCGGCGACGGCGCACACCCGTCCCGCACCGAGAACGCCACCGGGTACCTGCTGACCACCGCCGAGGTCGAGAACGACACCCTGCTCTACCTCGGCGACGACCCCGCCGCGGGCGGCCGCGCCCCCGCCTCCCCGCTCCTCGCCGGGAACTTCGCGGGCCTGGCCCCGGCGGTCATCGGCTGCGGCGAGTGCGACCCGCTGCGCGACGAGGGCCTCGCCTACGCGGACGCGCTGAGCGCCGCGGGCGTCCCGGTCAAGAAGCACCGCTACCCGGGCCTCATCCACGGCTTCCTCAACTTCGACACCAAGTCGGCGGCGGTCGACGCCGCGGTGACAGAGATGTACCGGGAGTTCGGCGAACTGCTCAACTCCTGAGGGACGTACGGGGGTTAGCCCCCGCACGGTGCCACAGGGCAGCCGGATGGGCCTGATCGTTCGGGACGACCAGGCTTGCCCGCATGACGACTTACCCCCACTACTCCCAGCGGGCCGTACTCCTCGCCCTCTCCGCCGCGGCCGTCGCCGCGAGCCTCGTGACACCGGCCGCGGCGGCCCCCGCGGCCGGTGCCCTCGACTGGCGGTCCTGCGCACAGCCCAACGGCCCCGCCGGGCAGGAGTGCGCCGACCTGTCGGTACCGGTCGACTACCGCGATCCGCGGGGTCCGCGGCTCACCCTCGCGGTGTCCCGGCTGCGCAGCGACCGGCCCGAGGCGAGGCGCGGCACCCTCCTGGTGATCCCGGGCGGCCCCGGCGGCTCCGGGGTGCAGCGTCTGACGCAGAAGGGCGATGCGCTGCGGGGGCAGCTGAAGGGCGCGTACGACATCGTCTCGCTCGACCCGCGCGGCGTGGGCGGCAGCACCACGGCGAGCTGTCAACTCCCCGCCGATGACCGCCGGTTGGTGAATCTGCGGGGCTGGCCGGACGCGGACGGTGCGATCGCCGACAACGTCGCGCGGGCCCGCCGCACCGCCGAGGCGTGCGCGCACAACGGCGGCGCGGTGCTGCGCAGCTTCACCACCGCCAACGAGGTACGCGACATCGACCGCTTCCGCGAGGCGCTCGGCGAGCGGAAACTGTCCGCCTGGGGAGTGTCGTACGGGACGTACGTGGGGGCCCAGTACGCGCAGAAGTACCCGGACCGCACCGACCGCTGGGTGCTCGACAGCAACGGCGACCCCGACCCGTCGCGCGTCGCGCGGGGCTGGCTGGAGAACATGGCGCAGGCCACCGACGACCGCTTCCCCGACTTCGCGTCCTGGGCCGCCGACCCGGCGCGGGGCGATCTGCGGCTGGCCCAACAGGCCAATGACGTAAGGCCGTTGATGCTGGATCTGGCGTCCCGGCTCGACCGTACGCCCAAGGAGTCGACCACGCCGGGCGTGCCGCTCACCGGCAATCTGCTGCGCCAGGCGCTCCAGAGCGCGCTGTACTCCGACGGCGCCTTCCCGCAGCTGGCGCAGCTCGTCAAGCAGGCCCAGGACCCCGCGGGGAAGCCGGTGCTGCCCGGGGCGCTGGCCGCCCCGCTGCCGGACCAGGACGCGGCGGTCACGGTCGCCGTCATCTGCAACGACGTGGCCTGGCCGGCCTCGGTCCCGGCGTACGAGCGCGCGGTGGCCGCCGACCGGGCCCGGCACCCGCTGACCGCCGGGATGCCGGCGAACATCACGCCCTGCTCCTTCTGGAAGGACGCGCCCGCCGAGCAGCCCGCCCGGATCACCTCGGACGGCCCCTCCGACATCCTGATGATCCAGAACCTGCGGGACCCGGCGACGCCGTACTTCGGTGCCCTCAAGATGCGCCGCGCCCTCGGCGACCGGGCCCGCCTGGTCACCGTCGACCACGGCGGCCACGGCGTCTACCTGGGCAACGGCAACGCTTGCGGTGACCGTACGGTCACCGCGTTCCTTGCGACGGGCGAGCGGCCGCGGCACGACACGTACTGCGCGGACTGATCCAACCGTCCGGGGGCGGATCCCCTTCAGTCCCGGCGGTCGTGCGGGCCGGTGTTCCAGATGGACCAGCACTCCTCCAGGTCGGACGAGGCGGCGCCGGGCCGGGTTTCGAGGTGGGCGGCGGAGATCGCCGCGTGTAAGTGGTCGAGTTCGTGCAGGTAGGCCTCGGCGAAGAGACCGGGCTCCGGCTCCGCCGGGGCGGGGGCCGCCTTCTGCGGGGGTGCGGCGCCGGTGGACAGCGCGGAGAGGAGGATCGAGACCAGCCAGGCCAGGCCGGTGACTGTGGCGATGGCGCCTTCGCGGGTCATGCGGCGGCCGCCGCGCCGCATCCGGGGCCGCCCGCCGCCCGCCGTCCGGCCGGGCGCGTATCGGACCCGGCGATCCCGGCGAGCGGGCCGGGGCGGGTCCGGCGGATCGTGTCTGGGGAGGCGGACATGGTCTGCTCCTTGAGGGGCTGGCCGGGCGCGGGGCTCGTAGGACAACCGCGGCGCCCTGCCGTAGGGCGGCACCCGCCCGGTTGATCCTTCCGTCCGCCGACCGGGCCCAGCTATCCCCGGAACAGGTGGTTCACCGCTCATACCCCTGACGTTCACGGGTCCGGGGGGTGGTTCCGCCGGGATGGGCTCAGCGCGCGGAGTCGTCCTTCTGGGCTTCGGCGGCGCGGCGGTACTCGGCGTTGATGCGCTGGGCCTCTTCGAGCTGGTCCTCCAGGATCACGATGCGGCACGCGGCCTCGACGGGTGTTCCCTGGTCGACGAGCTCACGGGCGCGGGCGGCGATCCGCAGCTGGTAGCGGGAGTAGCGGCGGTGCCCGCCCTCGGAGCGCAGCGGCGTGATCAGCCGGGCCTCACCGATGGCCCGCAGGAAGCCGGGGGTGGTGCCGAGCATTTCGGCGGCCCGGCCCATCGTGTAGGCGGGGTAGTCGTCGTCGTCCAGACGGCCACTGAGCGGAGTATCTGCTGTCATGTCACCTCGTTGTGCAGCGCGTCGAGGGGCCCCGGCGCCGTACGGCACCAGGGCCCCGCGGGAAATTCAACACCATGGGCCCGCCTCGGCGCTGCGCCGACCTTCCGTACCCGGCCACGACACACGACGAGGGCCCTTCCGGTGTGCGCCGGAAAGGCCCTCGTCACTGCGGTGTGTGCGGGCTGCGGCCCGCCTTCTTGGTTACGCGACCGCGGGCGCGCCGAGCAGCGCCGAGGCGGTCTCGACCGCGGTCAGGGCGGGGGCGGGTGCCGCCTCTTCGACGGTGCCGCACGTGAAGCCGAGCAGCGTCATGGCCCGGACGACTTCCTGGGCGCTGAAGTCGCGCCGGTCCTGCCGGGTGATGACCGAGCCCACCTGCTTGACGGGGTAGCGGCGGCGGCCGATGAGTACGGACTCACCCACGATGGGCTCGGGCTTGACGCCCTTCATGGACTCGATCACCCCGTTCTTGGTGAGGTCGAACGGGAAGCGGGCGATGACACAGCGCATGGTTGCCTCACAAGGAGAGGAGGGAGAACGGCCTGATGGGGGGCGACGGGTCGGCGTCCGACCGAGTACGCGAACTGCTGAGCGTACGCGAACCGCCCTACGCCGCGGCGTTGTCGGTGCCGGACGGCCGCTGGGCGGTGCCGCGCGGCGACTGGCCGGTGCGCCGGTCCCGGTCCGTACGGCCGCGGCGCCCGCGGGACGCGGCGGAGGCGGTGCGCCGGGGGCGTTCCACCACCGGCACGCTGATGGTGACCGGGATACCGGACGGCGCCTGGGCGCCCGTGATGCGGTTCAACTCGGCGTCACCGGACCGTACTTGGGTGGTCTGCGGGACGATGCCGGCGGTGGCCATCAGGCGGCTCATCTCGCGGCGCTGGTTGGGCAGGACCAGGGTGACGACGCTGCCGGACTCGCCGGCGCGGGCGGTGCGGCCGCCGCGGTGCAGGTAGTCCTTGTGGTCGCTGGGCGGGTCCACGTTGACGACCAGGTCGAGGTTGTCGACGTGGATGCCGCGGGCGGCGACGTTGGTGGCGACGAGGACCGTCACATGACCGGTCTTGAACTGGGCCAGGGTCCGGGTGCGCTGCGGCTGGGACTTGCCGCCGTGCAGCGCGGCGGCCCGGACGCCGCTGTTGAGCAGGTGCTCGGTCAGCCGGTCGACGGCGTGCTTGGTGTCCAGGAACATGATCACCCGGCCGTCGCGGGCCGCGATCTCGGTGGTCGCCCGGTTCTTGTCGGCGCCGTGCACGTGGAGCACGTGGTGCTCCATCGTGGTGACCGCGCCCGCCGACGGGTCGACGGAGTGCACCACCGGATCGGCCAGATAGCGGCGGACAAGCAGGTCGACATTGCGGTCCAGGGTCGCCGAGAACAGCATCCGCTGCCCCTCGGGACGCACCTGGTCGAGCAGCGCGGTCACCTGCGGCATGAACCCCATGTCGGCCATCTGGTCGGCCTCGTCCAGGACGGTGATGCCGACCTCGTCAAGGCGGCAGTCGCCCCGGTCGATGAGGTCCTTGAGGCGGCCCGGGGTCGCGACGACGATCTCCACGCCGGCGCGCAGCGCACCGGACTGCTTGCCGATCGACATGCCGCCGACCACCGTGGCCAGGCGCAGCCGCACGGAGCGGGCGTACGGCATGAGCGCGGCGGTGACCTGCTGGGCGAGCTCGCGGGTGGGGACGAGCACCAGCGCCAGGGGCTGGCGGGGCTCGGCCCGCTGTCCGGCCGTGCGGGCGAGCAGCGCGAGGCCGAAGGCGAGGGTCTTGCCGGAGCCGGTACGGCCGCGGCCCAGGACGTCCCGGCCCGCGAGGGAGTTCGGCAGTGTCGCGCCCTGGATCGGGAACGGCACGGTCACGCCCTCCCGGCCGAGCGCGGCCAGCAGCTGGTCGGGCAGGGCGAGATCGGCGAACGCCTCGACGGCGGGGAGCGCGGGGGTGGTCGTCACCGGCAGCGCGAACTCCCCCTGCGGCGCCGAGGGCCGCCGGCCGTAGCCACCGGAGCGGCCCGCGGAGCCGGAGCGGCCGGAGGAGGCCGGTCCGCCGAAGCGGCCGCCGCCCCTGGGGGCGCCGGAACTTCCGGTACTTCCAGCACGGCTACGGGAGAAGCGGTCGTTCGTACGGGTGCGGTTCACGGGGAACCTTCCTTGATGCGGCACGTATCAAGGAATTCCCGGAAAGCGAATGGCACAGGGAATCGCGAGAACGAGCCGAGCGGATGCGAAAGCGGATCGGGCCGCGAAAGCGAACTGGGCCGCGATGAAATGTTCGGGGCGCGTCGCTGAAACGTTCGGGGGGCGCGTCGCTGAGTCGCTGAAAAGCGTATGCCCTGAAACGCAACGAGCTGGGGCCCGCACCCCACGGTGCGGGCCCCAGCTGCGACGTGCGTGTCAGCTGTGACGTGCGTCAGGTATGACGTACGCGTCAGCTGCGAAGTGCGTGTCCGCGTCAGGCGGGAACGATGTTCTCGGCCGTCGGGCCCTTCTGGCCCTGCGCGATGTCGAAGTTCACCTTCTGGCCTTCCTGCAGCTCGCGGAAGCCCTGGGCGGCGATGTTCGAGTAGTGGGCGAACACGTCAGGACCGCCACCGTCCTGCTCGATGAAGCCGAAGCCCTTTTCCGCGTTGAACCACTTCACGGTACCAGCAGCCATGTCAATCTCCTTCGGGGCATTTCCCGGAGCCCGCACCGTGCGAACTCCGCGTCACTGCGATGATTACCCCGCCGGAGCATGCCCGGACATACAAAAGTGCGCTCACCGGCACGGATGGCGGGCGAGGGCACTTGAAGTTTTGGGAACCACAACTGCAACTGATATCGACAGTAGCATGCCATGGTCGCCGGGGCCCGGTAAATAATTCCACTCCGCCCGTCACGTGCCCGTCACATGAAAAACCCTCACGGCGCCTTATGCCGATTTCTCTCTTCGCGACCACAGATATGGGCGGCGAGGCCTCCCTGCGGCCCCGCCCGGCAGGCCGCTCCTGGGCCTGCGGCTGAGTGCCGCACGGGCTCCCATCGACGTCCGGATACCCGTCCGGTGACCAAGGTTGGGGATCCGCCGCCCAGTTGACGGCGTTTTATTGCTGGATGTACCGATTCACGTCCATAGCATCGCCGGGCAGCAAGCAAGGAGTCGGTCAGCAAGCAAGGAGACGGCCAGCGGGCGGGAGTGGGAACCCGGGCCGGGCCGTCGCGTCCCGGAGGATCTATGTCATCGGCTCAGTCCCTCAGCCTCTCGTCGCCGCGACCGGCCCCTCGCCTGCCGGCGCCTCATCGACGCGGTCACGGGGTCCGCGGCCGCGCTGCCCAAGCGGCCGGCCGGCGTTGGGTGGTGCGATGAACAGGCCTAGTCAGTACGGGAGTTGCCCTTCGGGTGGCGCCCCGCGGAGTTCCCGTTGGTCGTGGCTGCGGCAGCGCTGGAGGGGGCTCCTGCTACTCGCCACGGTGGCGGTCTCCGCGGTTCTGCTGGGGCTGGTCGTGTGGGGGGTGGGACGCCCCGCGCATGAGCCCGTCCACAACGCCCCTCATGCCCTCCATGGCCCACCGGCCTCCCGGTCGTCGCCTGAGTCGGCCGCCGCGTCCGGTTCCGCGTCCAGCTCTGCTGAGGAGGTGCTGGCCCGCAGGTTCCCGGCGGAGCAACAGCTCCTCCTGGGCGGCGAATTCACGGCGGTGGACGGGCACGAGGCTCCCCCGGAGGGGAGTGGGGCGGGCGGGACGCTGCGGTACCGGGTGGACGTCGAGAACGGGCTCGCCGAGCTGGGCTTCGACCCGCTTCTCTTCGCGACGTTCGTCCAGCGGACCCTGAACGACCCGCGCGGCTGGCCCCATGAAGGTGCCCTGCCCTTCGAGCGGGTCCCGGGCGGGGACGCCGATTTCGTCATCACCCTTGCCAGTACGGGGACGGTGAACGCGTGGTGTGCGAAGTCCGGCCTTGATACCTCAAGGGAGACGGTGTCCTGCGACGCGTACGGCACGGAGCGCGTGATGATCAACGCGTACCGCTGGGCTCAGGGGGCGCCCACCTACGGGGACGACATGCTCGGCTACCGGCAGATGCTGGTGAACCACGAGGTCGGGCACCGGCTCGGCCACGACCACGTCGACTGTGAGGAGAACGGCGCGCCCGCACCCGTGATGATGCAGCAGACCAAGTCCCTGACCACCGGCACGGACACCTGCCTGCCGAATCCGTGGCCGCGTCCCTGAACGGCCGCACCCGTGGCGGGGCGGGCGACCGTGGTGCCGTCGGGGCCGGGCGGCCGTGCTGCCCTCGGGCCCTGAAGTACGTGGCATGGGAAAATGGGCTCATGACTCGGCGGAAGCCTTCGGGGATGAGCTTTGAGTCCTGGATCGACCGGCAGATCCGGGAGGCTCAGGAACGCGGTGAGTTCACCGACCTTCCTGGCATCGGTGAGCCGCTGCCCGATGAGCAGGCGCCGTACGACGAGATGTGGTGGATGAAGCAGAAGATGGCCCGCGAGGGTCTCTCTGTGGTTCCGTCCGGATCCGTGGGGCTGCGGAAAGAGGCCGAGGACGCGCTGGCGGAGGCGGCCGGGGCGCCGTCCGAGCGGGTGGTGCGGGAGATCCTGGAGCCGGTCAACGAGAAGATCGCGGCCAATCTGCGGATGCCGCCGCCGGGGCCGCCGCTGGGCCGCAAAGAGATCGACATCGACGAGTTCCTACGGGAGTGGCGCAGGGCCCACGGCCGGGACGACCGGAAGCGGAGGCCCGCCCGGGGCGAGCCGAAGCCGGAGCCGAGGAGTGGCTGGATGGGACGGCTTTTCCACCTCACTCTTCGGCGCCGGCGCCATTCTTGATCTTGCGTGGGTATCCCCGGCTTCAGCCGGGGAGGGAGATGCATCCTTGGCCCTAAGGCGCGAAGTGCCGGAGTTCGCTGCGTTGTCAGTGGCCTCCGCTATGTTGATCGCACCTTGACCGAAGGGGGGTGGGCCGGGTGATCCGTGCGTACACGTTCCTCATGCGGCCCACCGTGGGCCAGCAGGTCGCGCTGGGCGAGATGTTGCGGGATCACTGCTCGCTCTACAACGGGGCGTTGCAGGAACGACGGGACGCCTACCGGCACGTCTCGAAGACCAGCGTCACGTACGGGGTGCAGTCGGCGCAGCTCAAGGAGATCCGGGCGTTCGATCCGGAGCGGCAGGGCCGCTGGTTGTTCTCCTCTCAGCAGGCGACCTTGCGCCGGTTGGACAAGGCGTTCGCCGCGTTCTTCCGGCGGGTCAAGTCCGGGGAGACGCCCGGCTATCCGCGTTTTCGGGGTGCGATGTGGTTCGACACGGTGGACTTCCCGAAGGACGGGGACGGCTGCCGGTGGGATGCCACCCCGCACGACCCCGTGACCCGTGTCCGCTTCCAGGGTGTCGGGCACGTCAAGGTCAACCAGCACCAGCCGGTGGTCGGAAAGGTCAAGACCGTCTCCGTCAAGCGCGAAGGGCAAGCGCTGGTACGTCGTCGTCACCGCCGAGCAGGAACAGCCCGAGCCGCTGCCGCCGACCGGCAGTGTGGTCGGCGTCGACGTGGGCATAGCCAACTTCCTCGCCGACTCCAACGGCGCCTTCGTGCCCAACCCCCGCCACGGCCGGAGGGCCGCCGCGAAGCTCGCAGCCGCACAGCAGGACCTCGCCCGGTTCCCCCGCGTGCGTCGGGACAAGCGCACCGCCAACCACCGGCGGGCCGTTGACAGGGTTGCCGACCTGCACCGCAAGGTGCGCCGCCAGCGCCTGGACCACGCGCACAAGACCGCTCTTGACCTCGTGCGCCAGCACGACGTCATCGCGCACGAAGACCTCAAGATCCGCAACATGAACAAGGCCCCCGCCGCGAAGCCGGACCCCGAGACGCCAGGCGCGTTTCTTCCCAACGGCGCGGCGGCGAAGGCCGGGCTGAACAAGTCGATCAACGATGCCGGATGGGGGTGTTCCTCACGATCCTCACCAGCAAGGCTGAAAGCGCCGGTAGGGAAGTGATCGCCGTGGACCCCCGCAACACCTCCCGGACCTGCCCGGAATGCGGGCACGTCTCGGGGGAGAGCCGGCCCACACAGGAGAAGTTCCACTGCGTCTCGTGCGGCCACACCGCACACGCGGACACAGTGGGCGCACTCAACGTTCTACGGGCCGGGCTGGTCCGTCGCAAAGCCCAGGCATAGCGAGAAGCCCCCTCCTTCAGGAGGGGGAGGAGTCACGGACCACCTGCGGAAGCGGCCCGAGGCGATGCCGCGCGCGGTGGAGGAGCTGATGCGGTGCACGCTGTCGATCGGCGACGGACTGCCCCGGATCGCCCGCGCCGACGTGCGGGTCGGTGAGGTCCTGGTGCGGGCCGGAGAGCTGGTGCTGGTCTGCGTCGAGGGTGCGAACTTCGACCCCGAACAGTTCCCGGATCCCGAGCGGTTCGACCTCGACCGCTCGCCCAACGCGCACCTGTCGTTCGGGGCGGGCCGCCACTTCTGCCCTGCCTCCGCCATCTCCCGCGTCCATGCCGCGGAAGCCTCACCGTCCTCCTCGAACGCCTCCAGCGGCTGCGTCTCGCCCTGCCCGTCGACCAGTTGGTCTGGCGCACGGGCAACATCAAGCGGGTCCCCGAAAGGCTTCCGGTCCTGTGGTGACGTCACCGGAAGGCGCCGACTGGCGCGCCTCTTCGACAGCCGCGGCACGGAGTACGAGCCCGCCTCCACCGGCCGGAACACGTTCCAGACCGCGGGTATGGCCGCGATCACGGCTGGAGGTGATCCGGCGGCACCGGATCAATGGCAAAGGGAGTCGAGGGTTCGGCCGGCCTCGACCAGGAGTGGGGCCGCTCCGTTCGTGAAGCACGCGAGGTCACCCTCGCGCAGTTCCACGGGGCACTCGGCGGCGCTGGAGGACACCGCGGGGTACAGGCCGTTGCTGTGCAGGTCGAGGAGGATGACCCGGAGCCTGCGTATCAGCTGGGCGATCACCTCCGGGCGGGTCCTGAGCGCGCGGTGTGTGGCGAAGAACGCGTCGTAGAGCCGCGAGGTCTCCTCCGTGGGGGCGCCGAGCGCGGCCGCCCCGTCGCCGGCGCGCAGCAGGGAGTCGCCGTCCGGGATCAGCTTGGCCGCGATGGCCATGTGCACCTGATGGTTGAACTTTCCGGCGCGGTTCAACTCCGCTATGGCCTCGGGCGCTTCGGCCTGCCGATACCGTGCGCGCAGTGAGCGCAGCTGTGGCGGGATCGCGGCGTAGTCGCGTGCCCAGCGCCCGCTGAACGAACGGTGCTGGAGCATCATCGCGGGCCGGATGAGCCGCTCGTAGAGCTCGCGGGTGGGCGAGCCGGTGTAGACGAGCAGCACGGAGTAGGCGTGGATCAGGCTCGTCGCCCGGGCCGCCGCACTCTCCACGCCGTCTTTGAGGACGAGTTCGAGTTCGTCGTCGATCAACTGCCACAGGGCGAACACGGCTTGGTGGCCGGTGATCCAGCGGAACCAGTACAACTCCTCCGGGGTCACCGGCGGCGGAAGCGGGCGGCTGAACGCGGTCTCGCGCAGGACGTCGGCGTGGGGCGCCCGGGCACGCTTGGCCCTGCCCCGCGTCCTGGTGCCGGGGTACGGCAGCACCAGTGACTCCAGGGCATACGGATAGGTGCCGAAGTCGCAGCCCTGATCGGTACGGGCGTCTTCGGCGAGGGAGATGACGGTCATGACAGTTCGCTTTCCTGTGTGAGCAAGGGCGCCCTCGCATTCCGGCTCGATCGGGGAGACGGAGAGAAGGGGCAGAGGAGGCAGTGGTCCGGCGCTTTGGCGGGGCGATTGGAGTCGCACCCTGCGGCCCGACGGAGAGTACGGGGCGATGCCACTTCCCTTCGGGGATTCCCGCCCCGCCGAACGTTGACCGGTCGGGACGCGGCGAAGCCGCACCGCGGACCGCGTGCTCGACGGGACGCCTTCGGGAACCGCGTACACGGCACAATTCGCGATCGGCAGTTGTGTGCGAGACCAACGTTGTTGATCTGCCGACGAATTGACGGGCATTTCTTGCCGAACGGGCCGATGCGCGTCCATAGCATCGCCGGGCAGCAAGCAAGGTGACGGCCGTCGGGTGGGAGTGGGAACTCGGGCCGGGCCGTCCATTCCCGGAGGACACATGTCATCGCCTCATTCCCTCAGCCTCTCGTCGCTGCGCCCCTTGTTGCCTCCGACGGTTCCCCCTCGCCATCTGAGTGCCGCATGGCGGCCGCTCGACTGCATCGCGCGGGAAACGATGCGGGCGGGGAGTGTCGAGGAGGCGCGCGCGGTCGTCGAGAAGGGCTGGAACGTGCCGCTCGCCGGATGGGTGCCGAGCGCCTTCCTGCTCACCGGCCGCCAGGCGGACGCCGTGGGGCTCCGGCTCGCGGCGATCAGCGTCACATGCGGCTGGTGCGAGGTCCTGTCGGGGGGAGGCGGACCCGCGACTTCGGTACCGGATCGTTTCGCCCTCGTCTGGAGGGCGGTGGCGAACCGGCTGGGGACGGGTGAGTTCGGCGCGGTCTCGCTGCTGGCCGGCGGCAATCACAGCCCCGAGGTCGTACCGGAGGACGGCTGGCGGCCGGTGCTGCGGTGGTCGGATGTGGAGCAGCCCAGCCGCCTCGACCTGCTGCTTGCGACGGCGGCCCGGATCGACGGGCTCACCGCCCCGATCCTGTGGGAGAGCCACCTGCTGGCCCAGTCGGTCCTGAAGCCGTGGCCGGTGGTGCGTGCCCTCAACCGCATCACCCAGATACAGACAGCTGTGCAGGATCTGCTTGCCGGCCGGCTGGCGGCCTTTCCCTACCGGCCGGCCTCGGCTGCGAGCCAGCAAGCCGCGCGGACTCTGGCCGCGGACGCGCCCCTCGCCCCGTACGGCATTCCACCCCGTCTCTTCACCCCGGGCCAGCAGGGGGTGGACGCACTGCTGGGGATCCCGTCGATCGGCGGGGGCGCGTGGTACGGGCAGCGGCCGCGGCGGCATCTGTCCGACGCACAGATGGTGGCGCTGCGTCCCCTCGACCGGGTCGGGGACGAAGTGCGCAAGCTGGTTGCGCGGGACGATCGGGTGACCGAGGCGTACCGCACGGCACTGATCCAGGTACGCCAGAGCCACCTCGGCTATCGGCGCCTCATCGACGCGGTCACCGGGCCGGTGGCCGCCCTGCCGACGCGGACTGCGGGTTCCGGGTGGGGCGATGAACAGGAATAGCCGGTCCTGGGGCCGGAGTTCGCGTGGTGGCGGGCGAAGGTCCGGATGGTCCCGGATGCGGCGCCGGTCGACCGGGTTGCAGCAGCTCGGCGCGGCGGCGGTCTCGGCGGTGCTGCTTGCGTGGGCCGCGTGGGGGCCGTGGCACCAGGCCGAGGAGTCCGTACGCAACGGTCCGCCCGCCCTCCAGGCGCCACCGGCCGCCCCGCAGCCGTCGGCCGCGCCCGCTTCCAGCCCACCGCCCGCCCCGCAGGAGTCCGCCGCGCCCGCTTCCAGCCCACCGGCCGCCCCGCAGGAGTCCGCCGCGCCCGCTTCCAGTCCTCCGGACGACGGCCTGGCGCTCCGGTTCCCGGCAGATCCGCAGCTGGCCCTGCGGGCCGCGTTGACGACGGTGGACGGCCACGAGGTGCCGGAGAGGAAGGACGGGGCGGGGCGGACGCTGCGCTACCGCGTGGATGTCGAGAACGGACTCGCGGAGCTGGGCTTTGCCCCGGCCCTCTTCGCGTCATTCGTCCAGCAGACCCTCAACGACCCGCGCGGCTGGGCCCATGAAGGTGTCCTGTCCTTCGAGCGAATACCGAGCGGGGACGCCGATTTCGTCGTCACCCTCGCAAGTCCCGGGACGGTCAACGAGTGGTGTGCCAAGGCGGGCCTCGACACGGCGGAGCAGATGGTTTCCTGCGACGCGTACGGCACGGAGCGGGTGATGATCAACGCCTACCGGTGGGCGCAGGGGGCGCCGACGTACCGGGACGACATGCTCGCCTACCGGCAGATGCTGGTGAACCACGAGGTCGGGCACCGGATCGGCCATGCGCACGAAACCTGTGACCGCGACGGGGCGCCCGCACCCGTGATGATGCAGCAGACCAAGACCCTGACCACCGGCACGGCCACCTGCCTGCCGAATCCGTGGCCGTATCCGTGACGGGCCGGGCGCCCTGCGTTTACCACAACAGGGGTTTGAGTTCGGCGTCGATGTCGAATTGCTCGTGCTCGGAGCCGACCGGAACGAGTGCCCTCATCTCCTGGCACCAGCTGTCGATGTCGTCGACGCACGCCGAGAGCAGTGCGTGGCCCGAGTCCGAGAAGAGGCTGATGTAGGTACGGGGGCCGTCACTGTGGCTCAGCGTCCATATCTGCACATCGCCCTCACCGGTAAATGTGTAGCGGCCCTCCATGAGTAGATCGCGGGCGAAGGTCCAGGTGACGGTGGTTCCGTCGAGCGGGCGGAATGTGATGGTGATTTCGAAAGGGCGGCTGCGCCGATAATACAGCAGGGCGATCACGGGCTCCTTTTCCCGGCCGCTCTCCAGTAGCATGAATACTCTGCTCGCGATGATTGATTGCACTTCGGGTTTCTCCGGCTGCTGTGCGATGCGGATGGAATTCAACTGCGAGAAGGCTAGATCGAATTCCTGTCGCTGCTGCGCGATCAGTGCACATTGGCTTCCTTTTCCGGGCAAGAGTGAACTTTCGTGAAACGGCGGCGACCGCTCGGTAATTGCCGAATGGTTGTCCGTCCGTCGGAGATTGCAGGAGAGATGAGACAACAGAGCCATGGGTTTCCGGAACGGGACGCGATGCACGAACGCCCCGAGCAGAACGTCGGGGGTGAGCGTGGTCCGGACCTCGGGGCGGACCGGACGCAGGAGATACCCGTGATCGGCCGCCGCCCTGCCGCCGGTTCGGGAGTCCCCGGCGCGGTGGCTTCCCCGCCCCGCGACGATGCCCGGCCGGGGGTCCGTTCGCCCCGCCCTCCGCACCTGCGCGAGCGCGCGGCCCGGGTGGCCCCCGGGTGGCTCGCGGTCGCCTCGGCGGTGCTGGCGACGCTCGGCTGCCTCTGGCTGGGCGTGCTGTCCTCGGAGTGGTACGTGCCGGGGCTCAACAGCCGTACGGGCGCGGCGAGTTCATCGGCCGCGACCTCGGCGCTGCGGGCCGGAGCCTCGCTCTGCCTGGCCTTCGCCTGCTTCGCCACCCTGGGGCTGACCTGGGGTGGGGACGGTACGGCCACGGTTCTCAGACGACGCCGCGGCTACCGGGGTACGTACCGCGGGACGGGGCTCGTCTGGGTGCCGCCGTGGCTGCGCCGTCGCCGGGTCGACGTACGCCTGCGGCACTGGCGCACCGAGGGGATCCGGGCCGTGGACGGCGACGGCATCGAGCTGAGCGCGGCGATCCTGGTCGTCTGGCAGGTCCGGGACACCGCGCGTGCGGTCTTCGGTGTGGCGGACCACGAGACGTACCTCACCGCTGTGGTGGAGGCGGCCGTCGTCAAGGTCCTGGCGACCATGCCGTGCCACGCGTTCGGCGCCGGCGAGCCGTCGCTGCGCGACAGCGAGTGGCTCTCCGCCCGGCTCACCACGGCGGTGGCCGCCGACTGCCGCGCGGTGGGACTCGACGTCTACTCCGTACAGCCGTCGCGGATCGACTACGCGCCCGACATGGCCGCCGCCAT
Source organism: Streptomyces sp. NPDC050485 (assembly GCF_044458185.1). Classification (NCBI taxonomy): domain Bacteria; kingdom Bacillati; phylum Actinomycetota; class Actinomycetes; order Kitasatosporales; family Streptomycetaceae; genus Streptomyces; species Streptomyces sp. NPDC050485. The sequence continues at coordinate 534,587 of NZ_JBITHR010000002.1, forward strand.
GCGACGCCAGCAGATCTTCTCGCTGGATGCGCGCCTGCGGGAGGCCGTGGCGGACAACCTGGTGGACACCGTCCACGACACCGTCGAGCGCTTGGCGGACCGGAACATGGTGCACCTCGACGACCGCCAGCGCGGCAAGTTGGTCTGCGACCTGGCGGTGGCGTTCTACGCGGCCCGGGGCTCCGCGCCGCTCCTGGCCAAGGAGCCGCCGAGCCCGCCCTGATCAGAAGGGGCTGAGGCAAAGGGAGTTCACCTTCGGCGGCGTCCGAGTCGACGTTCGGCCCGGTCCCCGGACTCAGGATCGACAGGGTTGTCGATCCTGAGAAGAGGGTGACCACCCATGTCACTGCCCGCGTTCCGTGAACTGTCCGCCCCCGCCGACTGCGACTGCTCCGGCTGCACAGCAGCCGCCCGCAGACAGCCGCTGCCGCGGCCGACCGGCCGCCGTTCCGCCCGTTCCCGTACGACCCGCTTGGCGACGGTGACCGTGCTTGCGGGTGTCGCGTTCGCGGGCGCGGGGGCGGCTCACGCCCAGGCCGCCGAGGCCCGCCCGGTGGCCGCCGACGCGCGCGGCGGCGCGGCCGGGTCCGAGGAATCCTGGGCCCCCGCCCGCGCCCAGCAGGACGTGACCCGGGCCCAGATCCTCGCTCGGGCCCAGGCGTGGGTCGACGCCGGGATCCCGTACAGCATGAACGCGTTCCACCAGGGCTACCGCACCGACTGCTCCGGCTTCGTCTCGATGGCCTGGGCGCTCGGCGACAGCCACTGGACCGGCGACCTGCACGAGTACGGGGTGCGCATCACCAAGGAGGAGTTGCAGCCCGGCGACATGCTGCTGCGCCACAACGACGACAACCCGGAGCGGGGTTCGCACGTGGTGCTCTTCGCGGGCTGGGCCAACGCCGAGCACACGCGGTACGAGGTGATGGAGGAGACCCCGAGCTACGGTGCGGTCAAGCGGACGATCCCGTACGCGTACAGCTCGAACGGCTCCTCGTACGTGCCCTACCGCTACAAGGGGCTTCAGAGCGGCGGCGGTTCCCAGGACGAGACGGGCGGCGGATCCCAGGACCAGACCGGCGACGCCTTCCCGGGCGCGGGCCGCTTTGGTCCCGGCGCGGACAACGCGCACGTCACCCGGCTTGGCACCATGCTCGTGGGCCGCGGGGCCGGCCGGTTCTACACGCAGGGTCCCGACTCGCGCTGGGGCGCGGCCGATGCCGCCGCGACCCGCGCCTTCCAGCAGGCGCAGGGCTGGTCGGGGGCGGACGCCGACGGCATCCCCGGGTCCGGGACCTGGCGGCTGCTCGTCGAGGGCGGCGGCCAGGACGTCGGCACCGGCGGCGCCGCTGCCGCGGACTTCCCCGGCGCCCGGTACTTCGCTCCGGGCGCGAGCAACCGCCACGTGACGCTGCTCGGGGAGCGGCTGGTGAAGAAGGGCTTCGGCCAGTCGTACACCGAGGGTCCGGGGCCGACCTGGAGCGAGGCCGACCGCAGCGCGGTGGAGGCGTTCCAGCGGGCCCAGGGGTGGAGCGGTTCCGAGGCGGACGGATACCCGGGCGCGCACACCTGGCGGCTGCTGTTCTCGTGACGGGGGGGTGCTATGTGCCTGAGACTCCGGTCACTGCCAGATATGGGGCACTCGCATAAGGTATGTCGCTATTAGGGCGAATATTCAGTTTTGATCAAGGATCTCAGTGACCGTTTCCTCCCATCCGGACGCCTTCGAGCGCTGGTACTTCACGCTCATGGCGCCGGCGGGACGGACCCGGTGGATGCGCGCCGACCTGCTGATCGTCGGGCTCGTCGCCGTCGGGGCGGTGCACAGCGCCTTCAAGACGACGGCGGGCCTGGTGCCCGGCGTGCTGCCGAGCCTGGCGATCGCGGCCGTGATCACGGCGGGGTTCCTGTGGCGGCGGCAGGCGCCGCTGCCGGTCGCCCTGCTGACCATGGCGGGCCTGGCCCTCACCGGCGCCCGCCTCCCCGTCTTCTTCGCGCTCTACGGCCTGGCCCGCTACCAGCGCCGCCACCGCCCGGCCGTCATCGCGTTCTGCTGTGCGGCCTTCGTGCCGCTGATGGTGCTGCTGCCCGGCCACCTCGGCGACTCCTTGCTCGAAGACTTCCTGATCGCGGTCGTCTACGTGCTGCTCCCGGTGGTCTTCGGCCTGGTGGCGACGGCGTACGAGCGGAGCATCACGGCCCTGCGCGATGAGCGCGAGCGCCGGGTCGCCCAGACCCGGGCGGAGGAACGGGTCCGCCTCGCCCGCGAGATGCACGACGTCCTGGGCCACCGCATCGCGATCATCGCCATGCACGCCGGGGCGATCGAATTCGTCCCAGGGGTGAAGCCCGAGAGCAGGCAGCTGGCCAGGGCTGTCGGCGACACCGCACGCGCTGCCATGCGCGACCTGCGCCAAGTCCTCGGCGCACTGCGGGACGGCGGCGACTCGGTGATCGCCGGGCACTGCCTGGCGGACCTGGACGCGCTGGTGACGGAGGCCCGGACCTCGGGCCTGGACGTCGCCTTCGCCTGCGAGGCGGCCGGACCCGTGCCACCGGAGATCGCGCTCACGGCCTACCGCACCGTCCAGGAGGCCCTCACGAACGCCGTGAAGCACGCGCCCGGGGCGGAGGCCGAGGTGCGGGTCGCGGTGACCGACGGAGCGCTCGAAGTACGCGTACGCAACGCACCCGTACACCCTTCCAAGGTGCGTGGCGCCGCGGTCGGGGGCGGCGGCTTCGGCATGATGGGGCTGCGCGAGCGGGTGTCCCTGCTCAGCGGGGACTTCCACGCCGGGCAGACGCGGGACGGCGGGTGGCAGGTGTCGATCTCGGTTCCGCTCAACGTTCCTTGCCCGCAGCCATGACGCCGACTCGGCGGGCACGGCCGCGACTGGGACTGCGACCGACTTCGGGCAATTCGCCCGTTCACTTTCGTCAACAGGCTTCATGCGATCCTCCGGTAAGGCCGAGCGGCAGCGGACCCACGCTCCGGCCGGGTGCAGATCAAGGGAGTAAGTCATGATCCGTGTGCTCGTGACGGACGACGAGCCACTCGTACGATTCGGGCTGCGCATGCTGCTCGACGCGACGGATGACATCGTTGTCGTCGGGGAGGCGTGCGACGGCACGGCGGCCCTCACCCTCACCCGCGAACTGGCGCCCGACCTCGTCCTGACGGATCTGCGGATGCCGGGCATGGACGGCATCACCGCGACCAAGCTGCTGCTTGCCCTCCCGAACCCTCCCGCCGTCCTGGTGCTGACCACCTTCGACACCGAGGAGGGCGTGGTCGAGGCCCTGCAGGCGGGCGCCGCCGGCTATCTGCTCAAGGACGCCCCGCCCGAGCAGGTCGTCGGCGCCGTGCGGCTGGTCGCTTCCGGCGGCACGGTGCTCGCCTCGGCGTCGGCCGCCCGCCTCCTGGAGGCGTCCCGTGCGCGGGACACCGCGGAGTCACGGATCCCGCTGGAGCAGCGCCGCCGCGTGGACGCACTCGACGACCAGCAGCGCGAAATCCTGTGCCACCTCGGGAGCGGCATGTCCAACGCGGAGATCGCCCGGCGGATGTATCTGACGGAGGGCACGGTCAAGGCGTACGTGTCGCGCCTCCTTGCCACCCTGAAGGTCGACAACCGCACCCAGGCCGCGATCCTGGCCCACCGGGCGGGGCTCCTCGAAGAGGGGTGAGCCGAGCCGCACCGCAAGGCGATGACTTTCAGCCGCACGGTCGTCGCCTTCCGCCGCCGCCCGATCAACTTCCGGACTACGTAAGAACGGTGAACTTTTCACGGGGTATTTCACGCCAAATCGGCGCGGCCCTTTCTTCATCGGAGGTAATTCATGGGTAAGGCAATGCGCGCCGGCCGGGCCAAGCGGTGGTCGAAGCTGGCGGCGCTGCCAGTGGGTGTGCTGGCGTCCGGCGCGATGGTGCTCACCGCCACGCACGCCACGGCCGGGGCATCCGCGTGGAACGAGGGCAACCAGATCGGGTCGGGCACCTGGGCCAAGTACGACGTCACCAGCAGCAAGCCGGGTCAGGCCGTCGTCAACGTCAAGGACCTGAAGCCGGGCCAGACCGGCACCGCCGAGGTGTCGTACAACTTCCAGGCGAACAACCACACTTCGGCTGACCGGGTTTTCGCGGGCGTGCTGCTCAAGGACTTCTTCGCCGCGAACGGCGACGGCGACCGGGCCATCGAGGATGTCGCGGATTCGGAGCTGGCCAAGCACCTGCACCTGAAGATCCGGGTTCACGAAGGCGCACAGGACCAGGGCGTCACCAAGTCGTACACCGTCGCCGAATGGTTCCAGGCCGCGACGGCCAACAACGGCACCGCTCGGGTCAGTGACGCGGAGATCAACGACACGTCAAAGGTGATCAAGAAGGACGTCGAGATCTCCTGGTCCCTGGACACGAACGCTCCGGAGGCGGCGCAGAGCAGCCAGATCGGCTTCGCCCTCGGCGCCGAGCTGGCCACCACGCCGCCCAAGTAGTCCGGCGGGCTGTACGCCCGTACGCCGGACGGTACTTACGCCCCGTCAGTGCGGCACGCGGTCCGATCGCGGACCGTGTGCCGCACCGGACGGCCGCGTCGACGGACCGAGAACGAGACACGAGAAAGTACGCGCATGAACAGCCGGCCAGAGCCGAACGAGACACCCCGCTCCGGCAGCAGTGTGGGAGCGCCGGAGGGCGAAGGTCAGGGCGCGGGTTCCGTTGGCGGGCACGAGGAGAGCTGGTTCCGGGTTCTGCGGGTGGCCGGCTGCCGCACCGCGGTCACGGTGGTGACTTCGCTGCTGTGCATGCCCTTGGCGGCACTCGCCTGCGGCTGGAGCCCCTCGGTCATCGTCTCCGGTTCGATGGAGCCCTCGCTCAGCCGCGGTGATGTGATCGCGGTGCGACAGGTGAAGGCGACGGAGGTCGGCGGCGGAGCCGTCATCGCCTTCAACGACCCTTCACACGGAGGGCAGTTGACGGCTCACCGGGCGATCAAGCGGTGGCACGGCGACTCGTACGAGACCAAGGGCGACGCCAACCCGAAGCCGGACGCGGGTCTGGTCACCCCGGACCGGCTGAAGGGCGTGGTCGCGGCCGTCGTGCCCTTCGTGGGCGCTACGTGGCTGTGGCTGCAGGGCGGCCAGTGGGCCCATCTGGCCATCGCGGTCCTGCTCTACACGATCGCTCTTCGGGGTTGCCTGGAGGGCGCCTTGGCGCCGGGGCACGTGACGGCGCGGCTCCGGCGACGGTGAGTTGCTTCCGTACGCCCGGGACGCCGACGCCGACGCCGTCACTGTCCGGACGCCTGCGAACGGTTCTCACGGGGACGCTCGCGGTCGCTGTACTCGCCCTGACCGGCACCGGATGCGGGGACAGTGGCCCTACGCCGACCGGTCCCCGGGCGGCGACAGTGCGGAAGGCGCCCCTGGCGGAAGTCCTCAGGATGCTGACGGCGCGGCTTGAGGAGGACGGCGTCACGATCACCGTCGGGCAGCCGGAAGCGCCCCACACGATCCGCGTGTTCGAGGAGCCGAGCTGCCCGTTCTGCCGTCGTTTCGAGGCGGCGGTGGGCCCGAAGCTGACCGCGCTCGCGGCCCTCGGGTCCGTGAGGATCCAGTACACGGTCGCCTCGTTCCTGGACGACCGGCGCGGTGACGACAGCTCCCGGCGCGCGGCCGCAGCCCTGCGTGCCGCACTGGAGCGCGGAAAGTTCCCCGAATTCCGGGCCGCACTCATGGCCTCGGGCCCCGCCGACCACACCCCGCGTTTTCTGCGCCAGATCGCGGACACCGTACCCGGGCTGAATGGCCCCGGATTCCAGGACGACCTGCGCAACGGCTCGTACGAGACGTGGGCAGCCAACTCCCAACGGGCCTTTGCTAATTCAGGACATTCCGCGACCCCGACGGTTCTGGTCGATGGCAGGGCCGTACACCCGGACGTGGTCAAGTACGACGTGGACGCCTTCACCGCCTTCCTCGCCGATTCCGGCATTTCCTGACGGCCTCACCTCACCCGCGATCAACTTTCGGCACTGGCAGGCGTTGACAAAGCGCGGAACTCAATTGCCTTTTGGCTCGAATCCGCTGCGTAGCGTTCTTGGTGCAACACCGATCCCCGCCTCTATGGCATCTCTATGGCATCGCCAATAACCAAAGGAATTGCCTCGTCATGACGACTTCCCTCACCCAGCCCACCCACCAGGGCCCCGTCCAGGGCGACGGCCGGAAGAAGAGCCGGAAGAAGCAGTGGACCGCGGCGGTCGCGCTGCTCGCCGGCGCCGGCCTGCTCTCCGCCGGTGGCTACGCAGCAGTGCAGTCGGATGTCCTGCTGAAGTCGGGCGTGTTCTCCGTGGACGCCGCCCCGATGGCGGACCCGATGGACCTGAAGGTCGACAACGCCGAAGAGTTCACGAAGGACCTCACCTTCAAGGACATGAAGAAGGGCGACACGGTGTCGCAGGACTTCACGCTCCGGAACAAGGGCAATGCTGAGGACATCAAGAAGCTGACTCTCAAGTCCGTCACGGCCAAGAGCGGCGGCCAGCCCGTTTCCGACTCTCTCGCCAAGGCTCTGGCCATCGAGATCCGGGACAAGGCCTCTGGCAAGGTGGTGGAGCGCGGGACCCTGCACTCGCTTATCAACTCGGGCCGCCCTCTCATGAGCATCGATGTGGATCTGCCCAAGGGTGGACAGAAGGCCGCAGAATTTAACCTCAAGGTTATTTTCATTGACGTCAATGGTGCAGCGGCCGCGGGTCAGTCCCTCGACTCCATCGACTTCACCTTCCGGGGCTCCGGTAAGTAACGGTCTCCGTACCGCGGTTCGGGTGGCCCAGGAATTCGGGTTCGGCGTTTCCTGGGCACCCGCATCTGGGATCTGATGTGAAGGGCTTCTGCACCGTGCTGTCGTTGGGGCGTTCTTTGGTTCGGGGGCGGGGGCGGCGTCGCGCCCGGCCGCCAGTGCCGCCCAAGCGGGGTGTCGGTACGCTGCGTTGGGCTGGCACGGTGGGCACGCTGGCACTCGTGGCGGTGGTTGGCGCGGCCGCCTACGGCTGGTTCGTCCACGGGTTGCGCTACGTACCGGTGCTGACGGGCTCGATGAGTCCGGGCATGCCGCCGGGCTCGCTGGCGGTGACCGCACCCCTGGACCCGGCGGACCTCGCGGTCGGGCAGATCATCGCGTTCCGGCCCCCCGCGCCCCTGGCCCCGCAGGACGGCAAGCCGGTGTTGCACCGGGTCTGGAAGCTGGAGACCCAGCCGGACGGCCACCGGTCCTTGCAGACCAAGGGGGACGCCAACGCGGCCGAGGACTCGTGGGTGTTGAAGGTACCGCCGCCGGGGTCGCCCGGCTACTCAGAGGTCGTCTACGCGGTGCCCCACGCCGGAGCTGCGGCCCAAGTCCTGGCTGCCATGGGCCCGTTGGGGCTGTCCGCGACTCTGGGCGGACTGGCGCTGACGGTCCACGGTCTGCGCCGCCTTTCCCGTGCCTGAGGGCAGGGCGCTGGACAAAACAAGTCGGACAAGAGAAGAAAGTACGAACTTGCTCATGACACGCATACGTCGTCCGCGTCTCCTCGCCGCCGCGGTCACCGCCGCGGCTCTCCCCCTCCTGGCCGCGGCCGGAGCAAGTGCTGCGGGGCAGGAGAACCCGGCCCCGGCCGAGCGGATCGACGTCCAGCAGGGGCCGGGCACGGCCTGGTCGGCCGATACGCCGCACCTGGCTCCGGGGGCCAGCGAGGTCCGGTATCTGGATCTGGTGTCGTCGTTCCCCCGGACGATGACCCTCGCCTCCCGGCTGGCGGGGGAGGGGGACCTGGCGGGAAAGGGGGGACTGCGCACGGCAGTTGAGGAGTGCAGCGTCTCCTGGGCCGCGGACGGAAGCTGCTCGGGCCTCAGCCGTTCCCTGCTGGGAGACGGTCCGCTGGCGGAGTCCCGTAGCCTCTCGGTCACGTCACTCGCAGCGCACGCCACCCGGCACCTGAAGGTCCACATCACGGTCCCCAAGGACCTTCCCCAGCACCTCTACGGCTCCAGCGGCCGCGCGGTCTTCCACGCCACGGCGTCCGACACGACGTCGGGCGGCGGCGGTAACGGAGGGGGCGGCAACGGCGGTGGCGATCACGGGAACGGTGGCCAGAACGGCACTGGAGGCCAGGGCGGCACCGGGGGCCAGGGTGGCGCCGGACAGGGCGGCCACGCCCAGGGGCAGTTGTCGCACACTGGCACCACGTTGCTGCCCGCAGCGCTTCTGGCGGCGGGTGCGGTGATCGCCGGGCTTGCCGCCGTGGTCGCCCGCCGCAGGCGCATCTGAACCGTTCCGCAGTACACGGCCGCCTCCGCCCACGGGAGGCGGCCGTTCCTGAAACCGGCTCAGGATCCCCACCCGAGCCGGCCTTCGCCGCGGCTCCCGGCCTACTTGCCGAGAAGGAATGCAAGAGTGCGGAGGATCAAGAGTGCGGAAGATGAGGATGCTTGAGATGGCCAAGAGCAGACCGGCTGGTCCTCGCCGGCTTGGGTCAGCGCGCGAACCAGGGCACGGCGGGGTCCATTCGTCCCGCTGACCCGTCCATGCATGCCACAGCAGGATGCCGCGGCGGAGGCTCCGCAACTCCCGCTTTATCGAAGCGAGTTCGCCTCGAAGCCGGTGTCCCCTCGGTCCGAGCGCCGGCGCGGACCGAGGGGACACATGGTTCAACCGAGGGGACACACGGTTCAGAGGACGAACACGCTCCGGCTCCCGTTCGGGCGGTATGTCTCACTGGGATAGATCAACCAGGTGACCTGCCCCGTGCAGTCGGGCCCGGAGTGCACCTCGGCGATCGCGTCCGTGTGGTTGGTCACCACGGGCTGCACGAAGTCCCCGAGCGGGAAGCAGCCGCTCGGATCCTCATGGGCCACACCGTCGATGATGAGTACTCCGGCAGCCGCGTACGCGGCGTTCGGCGCCCCCAGCGCGAGTGCCGCGGCCGCCGTGAACACACCGAGCGCCGTCACCATGCGTCGCACCATGCACTTATCCCTTCCGTCACCGCGGGCCGCACCCTCAAGCGGCCCACTGGTTCAACTCACCGTATGTGCATGACTACTTGACGTCATGGGCGTACGGAGGTGAGGCCCGCCCCCGTCAACGCGCCCTACGCCGACGAACCCGACCCTCGGGGTGGGCCACCCACAATGTGATCTACGGGGGTGCGTGCGAGAACGTCAGGCATTCCCCCACCGGAACGGTCCTCCAGCGCCCCCTCACGGGCCTTTGTTTCGCGGCGGCCTTACCGCAGCCATCAAGGGTGCGCATGGGTCCCGTCAAAGCGGCGATGTCCAGGTTCGCACCGTGGCTGTCCGTGCGTAGTGTTCGGCTGCCGGCAGATGTTTCGTACACGTGAACTGGGTGCCCCATCCTCGCAGTTGACAGGGAGCTCATCGTGAAGACCTCACGTCTGTGCGTACAACCTTCCACGCCCCTTTCTTCGCCGGCCGGGCCGGTAGTTGCCGAGGCCGAGGACCTGGTGGGCCAACTCGCCGCCGAGGGACACCTCCCGGCCGATGCCGCGGAGCGGCGGACCAGAGAGATAAGGGCCGAGCTCGACGCGACGGGTACCTACCGGCAGAGCTCCGACGAGCTTCGCCTCGGTGCCCGGATCGCCTGGCGGAACAACCCGCAGTGCATCGGCAAGTTCTACTGGAAGGGGCTGGAGACCCGGGACTGCCGCGACGTCGGGGCCGGCGGCCGTGATGAGAGCGCCCTGTTCGAAGCTCTCGTGGACCATCTCCGGCTGGCCTGGAACGGCGGCAAGGTACGCATGCTCCTGAGTGTTTTCGCCCCGAGCGGGCCCGATCGGGGCGGACCCAGAGTCTGGAACGGCCAGCTCATCCGCTACGCCGGATACCGGCAGCACGACGGCTCCGTCTTGGGCGACCCCGAGACGGTGGATCTGACCGAGGCCGTGCTGCGGCTCGGCTGGCGCGGTCGGGGCACCGAGTACGACGTCCTGCCCCTGGTCATCCAGTGGCCGGGACGCGAACCCCGATTATTCGACCTGCCGCCGGACGCGGTACCCGAAGTGCGCATCAGTCACCCCGACTACCCGTGGTTCGAACGGCTCGGACTGCGCTGGCACGCCTTTCCCACCATCTCCAACCAGGTGCTTGAACTGGGCGGCCTGCGCTACCCCCTGGCACCGTTCAGCGCCTGGTACACCTGCACCGAGATCGGCGCCCGCAACCTGTCCGACACCAACCGGTACGACAAACTCCCCGAAGTCGCACGAGGGATGGGCCTGGACACCGGCCGGGACCGCACCCTGTGGCGCGACCGCGCGCTCCTTGAACTCACCGCGGCCGTACTGCACTCCTACGACCAGGCCGGGGTCTCCATCGTCGACCACCACTTCGCCACCAAACAGTTCGTACGCCACGAGGAACGCGAACACAAACACGGTCGCGGCTGCCCGGCCGACTGGTCCGCCATCGTGCCGGCCACCAGCGGCTCCACCACTCCCATCTGGCAGCGCCGGTACGAGCCCACCAGGGCGCTCCCCAACTTCTCTCCCCAACCGGTCCCCTGGTCGACCGGCAGCACCGAGGGGTGAACGGGTGCCGCTCAGCTCATTGCCGCACCGCCCGGCCGAACCCCACCGCGCTCTGCTGCGCGGCCCTGTCCCCAGCGCGCTCCCGAATCGGGGCTTGCGCTGCCCAATTCGGCGCGGTAGTCGGTCCCTTATGGCACGCGAATGGCACGCTCCCAGAAATTGGCCTAGGCAACAAACAAAACCCCAGGCCATTGATCTGGGGTTTCGCTATGGAGCGAGTGACGGGAATCGAACCCGGGCTCTAAGCTTGGGAATCGCGCGGGGCTTGAGGGGCTGGTGTGGCCCTTGAGCTGCGGAAATGCCCCGCGAGAGGGAGCTTTCGGAAGCGTTGCACGGGTCCGGTTGTGCCCGCTGTTCGCCACCCTGACTGGCATGGAATGGCACGTGGTGCGGGTCGTGTCCCCGTGCGGGGGACGGAGGTCGATGTCGGGGTGCGTCGGCGTGTTCGCCACGGCGAGATGCCCCGGTGCGGGCTCTGGACGGGGCCGCACCGGGGCGGTGGCGTCATCCCTGGGCGGGGAAGTAGGTCGAGCGGATCTTCATGTTCGCTCCGCCTTTGACGCCCGCCTTCAAGGCGTACCTGGTGCTGCGGCAGTCGATTTCCTCGTAGACGTAGGCGACTCCCCCAGTCTTGTTGTTGGGAGAGTACGCGGGCTTGGACTCGTTGGAGTCCGCCATTTCCGGGAGGTTGTAGCAATTCCCCGTCGGGATGGCCTGCCTGTTGGCCTGTTGCTCGTTACCGTTCGCGTCGGTGTACACGTAGTAGAAGTGGCCGAGGGTCTCGGCGGAGGCCGGGTTGGGAACGGCGACCACCAGTGCCAAGGCGCAGGTGGCAGCGGCGGTGGTGATGGCGCGAAGGCGCGTCAAGGGGGCAGTCCTCACATGGAAGGGACTTGCTCAGGCGCTCCGGAGTTACCCGGTATAGCGGCTGGTTGGCCGCCTTTGGCCTGAATGAGGCAAGTGGCGTCTTTCGCTACTGTTCACGCCGCCGCGAGGCGGGTCCCGCCTGTGCCGTGGAGGGGCGCGGCTACAGGCCGGCGGTGGCGTTGCTGATGACGGACTGGACGCCCACGATCGCGTTCCCGGCCGTGGCCGTGACGGAGGCGACCGTCGTGGCGACGGTGCCGCCTCGGGGCGCGGCGGAGGCGGGGGTGGCGAGGGCGCCGAGGAGCGCGGCGGTACCCAGGATGACGGCAGCGGTGCGACGCATGGCGAAGTGCCTTTCGGAGAAGGTGAGTTGGCGCTCGACTCGACAATCGGAACGAGTCGTTCCCCTCAACAGTCCGAGCCGATGATCGGATGCGCTCCTTCGCCCGAACGGGCTAGTAGATGGCCGCATTGTCGTTCTTCTCGCCCTCGGGCCGAGCCTGCCCCGAGCTTCTTGCCACTTCCGGTTCTGTCGAACCCGCGCTCCAAGCTTGGGAATCACGTGGGGCTTGAGGGGCTGATGTGGCTCTGATCTGCGGAAACACCGGTGCTGTGGATGCTTCGTGGCTGATCGGACGGGGCCTCTGGTGGCCGCTGTTTACCGCCCTGGATGGCGCGTAGTGGCACGTCGGTTGGCAGTGGCTGTGAGGGAGGGCTTCGTAAGGCCTCTTTGTGCCCTTCGGTACTCCAGGTGAGCAATCCCTGGCGCGTAGGTTTGCAGGAGTGGTCCTTCCGTGGGGTGAGTGCGTGACGTGTGCCCGGTGCCGCGAACTGGCAACCAACGGATGAGAAGTCGAAAGGAGATCGTCCGGCTCGGCGGATCTTGGTCTCGCTTGTGGACTCCTGCGCAGCGCAGGTCAGAGGCTATCCCCCGTCCAGGTAAGGCAGCCTCGGGCAGTCCACCAGAGGGCCCGTCCAAAGGCATCCGCTCCCCGCAATGCTCCCGCATTTGAGGTCGCTGACCTGCGAGGGCGGGCCGTTTCCTGGTGGGGAAGTCACGCGCCCCGCCGCCCGCTGCAACCTACCCGGCGAGTTGGAGGCAGCTCACCTCCCGGCAGCCGGTACTCCCACGCGGTTTCCTCCCTGCGCCAGCTCTTCCGGTTCGCCAAGAAGTACGGCCGTGCCTTCGCCGACCCCACCCGCGCCTTCAAGGTCCTGCGCACGGAGCCGCGATTGATCGATCCGATGTCGGCTCAGGAGTTCGCTCATGTCGAGCAGACCGGCACCGCTCCAGCCGCGCGGCTCGCGAACTTCCTCCTCGGATGGGCCTGCGTCGGCCCCTTCGCCGCCCTGATCACCGCCATCATCGCGGTCAAGGAAGGACGCGACGCTTGGCACGGCAGGGGCAGCTGTGCCCAGTGCGACGAACGGAAAGCCGCGGCGCAATGCATGTTCAGGGCCGGGTGAGGATGGTGCAGATGTCCGCATCGGTGCAGGTGCTGGGGTCGGTGTCGGCTGCGCGGCGAGCGAGGCCACGCAGGGCGTTACGGGTCTTGCGGAGGTCGGCGAGGCGCTGGTCGATGTCGGCGAGGTGCTGCTGGATCAGTTCGCCGACGTGCGTGCAGGGGGCCTGGCCGCTGTCGCGCAGGGCGAGGACGCCCCGGATCTCGGCCAGCGTCAGCCCGGCGCTCTGGGCATCGCGGATGAAGGCCAGGCGCGTGGCGGCCTGGGGCGGGTAGTCGCGGTAGCCGCCGGACGTGCGCGGCGGCGGAGCCAGGAGGTCCTCCTGCTCGTAGAAGCGGATGGCCTTGGTGCTCAGCCCGGCGGCGGAGGCGAGCTCACCGATACGCATACGTCCAGGTTAGCCCTTGACCTTCCAGTTGAGTGGAAGGTCTACCGTCGGATGCAGAGAGAACGACCTGGGAGGACGGCATCATGCGGATCACGGTCCTGACAGTCCCCGCCTGTCCCAACGCCCCGGTGGTCCAAGAGCGGATCGGGTTGGCGCTCGATGGCCGGAGCGCCACCGTGGACCTGGTCGAGGTGGCGGACGAGAGGGAGGCCGCGCGGTGGGGCATGACGGGATCGCCGACGGTCCTGCTGGACGGTGTGGACCCGTTCGCCGTGCCGGGGGCGCCGCCGAGCGTGTCCTGCCGCCTGTACCGGAGCCGGGACGGCCTGGTGGAAGGATCCCCCACTGTGGATGACCTGCGGCAGGCGATGCAGGCTGTCGGCGCGTCCGCCGACGAGGATGGGTACGGTCCGCCGGTGGACCCGCTCGACCCCGTCGGGCGTGCCGGTCGAGGCCGGCTCGCCCCGGCCGAACGAGGGCTGCGGGCCGTGCAGCAGACGGTCCTGCGGCACTTCGCCACCACCGGCAGCGCACCCGGTCCTGCGGTACTGGAGCCGGTGGCGGCCCGCTTCGGGCGGTCGGCGCGCGACGTGCTGGCCGAGCTGGCGGCCGAAGACTTCCTCACGCTGGACGAGAGCGGCGCGATCCGGGCCGCTTACCCCTTCTCCGCCGTGCCCACCGCCCACCGGGTGAGCATCGCCGGTGGGAGCGAGGCGTGGTCGATGTGTGCCATCGACGCGCTGGGCATCCCGGCGATGCTGGGCACGGACGCCGTGATCTCCCCGGCCGACCCGCTGAACGGCACCCCGGTCACGGTGACGGTCACCGGCGGGCGGACGGAGTGGGAACCACGCGGCGCGGTGGTGTTCGTCGGCCGCCGCTCCGGTCCAGGGCCGGCGGCCGCGGTGTGCTGCGACACCCTGAACTTCTTCACCGACACCGCCAACGCCCGGACATGGGCCGCCCAGCACCAGGACGTGGCCGGCGAAGTGGTCGACCGCGCACAGGCCGAACAGCTCGGTGCCCAGATCTTCGGGCCCCTGCTGGGCGAGACCCCCGACGTGCGGCCATGTGACTGCTGAAAGGCAGGTCGTGATGCCCGTCTCCCGCCACCAGCCAGGTGGCATCCACACAGCCCTCATCGCGGTCGGCGCCGCCGTACTGGCCATTGCCTGCTGCGCGGGACCGGCGCTGATCGCCGCCGGGGCCCTCGGCGTCCTCGGAGCTGTACTGGCGAATCCCTTCGCCATCGCTGCCGCCGTGCTGCTCGCAACCACCGCTACAGCATGGGCCCTGCACCGACGACAGCGCGCACGACAGGACTGACACCAGCCAGCCGCAGGAGCCGACACCGTGCTGTTGCGGGCAGGAGCTGGAGAGCGGTTCGCGGAAGCGCTTTGCGATCGAAGGCGGGATGCGCCGACCCTCGATGGTCGCCGACGAGCGACGTTGGCGGGCGATGCCCCGTCGTCGGGTGCGAAGGCTTGGGTGACTGTCCGCCGGTGGACTGCTTATGCCAGGTCCGGATCAGGCCAGCTCAGGGCGATGACAGCGCGTCCTTGGGTGGGGGAGCCTGCTGATCAGGGAACCTCGCGACATTGGAAAGGCTCGAGCGTGAAGCGCGAAATAACCGTAGTCGGCGGCGGAACAGCTGGTCTGATTGCTGCCATCACTCTTCTTCGTACGTGCCCCGGCACGGACGTCACCGTCATCCGCTCCACGGCGCTCGGCAACATCATGGTCGGCGAGGGAACGTTCGCGGATACGCCCAACTATCTGCACGACGTTCTGGGGATCCCGCGGGAGGACTTCTACGCGAAGGTCAATCCCATCTGGAAGCTTGGTGTGCGGCTCAAGTGGGGCCCGCGTCCGTACTTCGACTACCCGTTCAACGAGCAGTTCGACAACCAGATTCTGCCCAGCCAGCAGAAGCCGTGGGGCTACTACCATCTGGACGACTACGAGGATGGCTCGCTGCCGGCGGCTGTCAAGGGTGTGGCGCCTGCGAAGAGTTACGGCTACCACATCGAGAACCAGCCGTTCGTGGAGTACTTGGAGCAGCACTTCGCCGGACTCGGCGGAAAGCTCGTCGATGCCAAGGTGCAGTCCGTGGAGGTCGGTGAGGCCGGCGTCGAGAGCCTTGTCCTTGAGTCGGGTGAACGCCACACCGCGGACTTCTACGTCGACGCGTCGGGCTTCCGGGCGGAGCTGATCGGCAAGGGGCTCGGCGAGCCTTTCGTCAGCATGCGCGACCACCTGTTCTGCGACAGGGCGGTCGTGGGCGGCTGGTCCCGTGAGGACGAGTCGATCCAGCCGTACACGACCATGGACACGATGGACGCCGGCTGGTCGTGGCGCATCGATCACGAACACGCCATCAACCGCGGCTACGTCCACAGCAGTGCGCACATCAGCGTCGACCAGGCTGCCGACGAGCTGGTGCGCAAGAACCCGAAGATCAATCCCGACACCCTCCGTGTCGTCCCGTTCGAGGCTCGACACATCCGGCGCCCGTGGGTGAAGAACGTCGCAGCCATCGGTAACGCCTGCGGCTTTGTCGAGCCGCTGGAGGCGACGAACATCCAGGTCATCTGCTCCCACTCGCAGCGGCTCGCCCAGGCCATCAACGCCGGTGGCCTCACCAACCCCGACCTCGCGCAGGACTACAACGACGCTGTCCAGCTGCAGTGGGACGACATCCGTGACTTCCTCGCCCTGCACTACCGCTTCAACAACCGGCTGAAGACGGAGTTCTGGGAGATGGCGGTCCGGGACACCCCTCTGGGAGGGCTTGAGGAGTACGTCAAGGTCTACCAGGAGACCGGTCCCGCGCTGTTCACCGATGCGGCCGGGAAGCCGGGCAGCATGTTCGGCTACGACGGCCACCTGGCTCTCCTGCTGGGTCTGCGAGTGCCTTGGAAGGACGGCGGGATCCGCTAGTCCGTCCCCCTGTCGACCCCGCCGACGCACGGCTGCGAATCACTCGGTCGCAGCCGCGTCGGCGGGCGTCGTCAGTTCTCGCTCAACGAAGAGGTCTCATGATCGACCACTCCCTCGTCGCACGACACTACGAATCATTCAGTGAAGGACCGAGGCTCCAGAAGTCGCGGGTCCGGCGGCTCGAATTCGAATCCACTCTGCATGTTCTGGGCAAGCACCTTTCCCCGCAGTCCACCGTTCTCGAACTCGGCGCCGGACATGGGGCGTACTCCTTCCACTTCGCCCGGCAGGGACATCACGTCACCGCAACCGACCTCGTCGACGTCAACGTGGAGGCCATGCGGGCTCTCGCGAACGAGGAGCATCTCGACACGGTCGAGATTCGGCAGGCCGATGCGACGGACCTGGTGGGCTTCGCCGATGACGCCTTCCACTCCGTCCTGAGTCTCGGCCCCTACTACCACTTGAGGACGTGGGAGCTGCGGCGCCGCTCTCTGCTCGAATGCCGCCGGGTGGTGCGCGACGGGGGCATCGTCGCGGTCTCGTACATCAACCGGATCTTCGCCGTGAACTACCTGCTCAAGACGGGCCAGGGGCTGACGCCGGACCAGTACGAGTCGCTGATGCGGCCCGATGACGAACGCGTCGATTATCCGGACGAGTTCTTCAATGTCTCTCACTTCTCCACGCAGGAGGCCGTCGAGGACGAGCTTCGGTCGTGCGGCTTCGACATCGTGGAGCACGCCGGTACGGACGGAGTGGGCGGTTTCTTCCCGGAGACCCTTGAAGGGCTGGACGAGGACGCATACGACGACTTCCGCTCCTACCACCTCAAGACCTGCTCCCAGCCCTCGCAGCGGGGGGCCAGCAGCCACTGCCTCGTGATCGCCAGGAAGGTCTGATCCGGAGCCCCGTTCGTCCGGCATCGCAGACGGTGCCCCATCCCACGGCTCTTGCGTTGAGCACTGTGGGGTGGGGCACCGACGATTCTCCCCACCTGTCGTGTACTGCGAAATCACCTGGTCCAGGGGCTGGAGGCACCCGCGCTGCCGTGCACCACGGCGTTGGCCATCTGGCGAACCATCCTGGTGAGGATCGGCTCGGTGGTGGCGAAGTTGAGGCGCACGAAGCCCCGGCCGGGCGGGCCGCAGCTGCCACCGTCCACGGTTGTCACCCCTGCCTTGGCGGTGAAGAACTCGGCCAGGTCGGGGCCCGGCAGATTCAGGTCCCGGAAATCCAGCCAGCCCAGGTAGGTGCCTTCCGGCGGCGCGTACCGGACGCCCGGCAGGTGCTCGCGCACCAGACCGCCCAGGAGGTGGCGGTTGCGGTCGAGTTGGCCGCGCACCGCGTCGAGCCACGGTCTTCCGCATCGGTACGCGGCCGTCGCGGCCACCACGCCCAGGATCGAGGTGCCGTCCGTGGCCAGCCGACCGAGACCGTCCCAGCGGACACGGTCGGCATCGTTGGTGAGCACCATCTGGGCGCATTTCAGCCCGGCCAGGTTCCATGCCTTCGAGGCGGATACGGCCGTGACGGTGTGGTTCGCGGCCGCCAACGACACGGTGGCGTACGGAATATGGCGGTGCCCGTCGAAGACCAGGGGAGCGTGTACTTCGTCGGAGAAGACCCGTCCGCCGTGGCGCTCGACCACCGTGCTGATGGCGGCCAGTTCCTCGGGCTCCATGACCCGGCCGACCGGATTGTGCGGGTTGCAGAGGACGAGCAGGTGCCCGCCTTCTCTGTAGGCGCGGTCCAGGGCGTCCAGGTCGTACACGTAGCGGCCGTTCGACTCGACCAGCTCGACCTGGATGACCCGCCGACCGAGCAGACCGGGAACGCTGAGGAAGGGCGTGAAGGTCGGCACGGGCACGATCACGGCCGAGCCGGGCCGGGAGAAGTGCTCGACGGCCACGTGGAAGGCACGGATGACGTCCGGCAGCAGCCGGACGTCATCCGGCATGACCTCCCAGCCGTGGCTCTCTCGCTGCCAGGCGGCACACGCCTCACTCAGGCCGGTCGCGAGAGCCGGGGGCAGGTAGCCCAGTTGGTTCCTGCCAATGGCTTCGGCCAACGCCTTGGTGACCGGCGCAGCGGTGCCGTAGTCCATCTCGGCGGCACAGGCTCCCAGCAGGCCGGGTCCGGACGCGGTCCATTTGAGGTGGCCCGCCTCGCGGAGCGATTCCTCGGTGATGCCGTCGGTTTCCAGCGCTGAACGGCCGGGTGAAGTCGGCCTTGTCATAAGCGAGTTGCTCGCATGGCCGTGCTTCATGACGTACCAGGAATGGGGCCGGTCGACTCGGTCCTGATGGAGCCCGGCGGCCGACCGGCCGCGACCAGAGCATCGATCACCATGGCTTTGTAGTCGGCAGGTCCGCACACGTACGACGTGGGGGCGTCCATGGCCGAGACGATGTTCCGCACGGCACTGGCGTGGAGCCTGCCGTCCGTCTCGGTCAGACGGAGTGCGAGCCGCATGCGGCCGCGGTTGGCCCGCTCCAGTGCCTCAAGGGCCGCTATGAACGGAGTGGTGTCGCGGCGTCGGCCGGAGTAGTGGAGGTACACCTTGCGGTCGGACGCGGCGAGGGCGTACTTGCACAAGGAGTAGAGGGGAGTGATGCCGACGCCGGCAGCGAAGAGAAGGATCTCGCTGTCGGAGTCGTCGAGGGTGAAGTGACCGGTGGGGGGAATCGCATCCAACGTCATGCCGGGTTCGGCCCGTTCGTAGAGCCAGTTCGAGCCGGTGCCGGGGTTGCGCTTGACCGTGACCGCAAGGCGGGGGTCTGACACCGGGCAGGTGGATATCGAGTAGGAACGCAGGACGGGCCGGTCGGCGGCGACGGGAATCCGCAGGGTGAGGAACTGTCCTGCCTGGTAGTCCAGAGGCTTTGATTCCGGTCCCGGCGCCGGTTCCAGAACGAAGGTCTTGACGTCGCGGCCCTCGCTGACGATGTGGTCAATGCTGACTTGAACGAGTGGAGTGGCTGCTCGGCTCACGGGCCGTCCTCTTCCATCAGAAATGCGAGTGCGCTCGGTGGGAACGGCGGTGCCTGGGCCGCTCGGGGCGCCGCCGGGACGTTCCTGAGGCACGCCCCGGCAGGCGCGGTGGTCGACGGGCGTTCAGGAACCGCCGTGCGCGCCGACGAGGGCCTCCGTACGGACCAGCACCTCGGAAGGAGCGGCCGACGCGTGGATGTCCGAAGTCGGTTTCATTCCAGGGGAGTTGGTCTTGGCCGCCAATTCCAGACGTGCGGCTTCCTCTCGGGCCGGCTTGAAGTGGAGCCGGTAGAGCGGCATGGCAAGACCCGTGGTGAGGACGGCGATCAGCACCAGGATCGAGAACAGCTGCTTCTCGATCAGCCCAAGCGAGAGTCCGATATTGATGAAGATCAGGATCATCAGCCCTCGGGCATTCATCAGTCCGCCCATCGCCACCGACTCGCCCCATCCCCAGCGGAAGGAGCGGAGGACGGACAGGGCGGAGAGGAACTTCGAGGTGAAGCCGGCGATGAGCAGCACCAGCAGTGCCCATACGTAGTCGCTGCTCAGCGCGCCTGTGAGATCGGTGTTGAGCCCGGAATAGGCGAAGAACACCGGCAGGAACAGGCATCGGACGGCCTGCATCAGTCGGATGTTCAGCAGGGGCGCGAAGCCCGGCACACGAGGCAGCGCCATGCCGCAGATGAATCCGCCGAAGACGGAATAGATGCCGATGTAGTCGGTGAACCAGCCGGCCGCCAGCACCAGCGCCAAGAGTCCCGCGACGAGCCCGTCGCTGACCTGCCCGGAAAGTACGGCCTTCTCCATCGGGGCACGGAACACCTTCGGCAGCACAACGAAGGCCGCCACCATGAACACGATTGCGGGAACGATGGTCTGCCACGCGGCCAGCCAGTCACCGTGGATGGCAAGGGCGCTCACCACGGCGAGCACACACCATGCCGCAGCATCGTCGATCGCGGCCGCCCGAACGGCGACACCGCCGAAGTGCGTGCGCATCATGTCTCGCTCCTGGAGTGCCCGGGCGAGCATCGGGAAGGCAGTCAGGGAGAGCGCACCACCGACGAACAGCATGAACAGCGGCAGACTGACACTGGACGGGCGGTAGTCGCCGGCGATGTACCACGCGGCCGCCGCGCCGACGATCAGTGGGACCACCACGCCGGCGATGGACAAGACCACCGGAAGTACCGCGTCTTTGCGGGTGGTTGGGTGGTACTCATGCTCAAGTCCGACCAGGAACATGTACAGACAGAGCCCGATCATCGCAACCACATAGAGCGTGGGTTTGGCCGTGGCGGAGAAGACGTAGCCGCTGAAGTCGGGTGCGAGTGCGCCGAGCACGGTGGGTCCCAGCACAATGCCTGAGACCATCTCTCCCACGACCGCCGGCTGACCGATCTTGGTGGCGAGGCGCCCGAACACCTGGGCTGCCAGCACGATGACACACAGGGCCGCGGTCACTGCTAGAAGGAGTTGCATTTTCGGGTCGTGCATCGGTCCGACTACCTCGGATCTTTCACTGAGGGGTGTGGGCTTGAAGGAGAGGACCTCAGAGGTCAGCTCAGCGGCTGACGGTTCCCGCTTCCAGACGCCGCACCATGCGACGAGTGGTCTCCAGCGGGGTCTCCTGAGAGGAAGGCTCGGCGAAGCCGCCGCGCTCGTTGATCTCGGCGACCTTGGCGTTCCACTCCTCGTGGCCGCGGAACGCGATCGACTCCTCGGGCGAGTAAGCCGGGTACTCGCGGTATTGGTTGGCCGCCGAGCCGGCCTGGCCGCGGACCAGCATCGGGTCCAGGTAGAGGCCCTCGTTCGCGACGAGCGTCGAGGTGGAGATGTAGCCGATGTCCAGGCCGCAGCGCCGCTTCTCGGAGGTATTGGCCTCGGAGCAGTGCAGGATGTTCGGGTGGTGGATGGAAACGTCGCCGGGCTGGAGCTCGATGTCGACCACGCCCGCCTTCTCCACCCAGTCGCGGACGATTTCCTCGCGGGTCTCGGAGTAGAGCATGTTGGCCACGTCGGTACGCACCGACGGGGCGTGGATGGGCAGTTCATGGCTGCCCGGAACGATCCGCAGGCAGCCGTTCTCGGTGGTGGACTCGTCGATCGCGGCCCACACGGTGAGTGCCCGCATCGGCTGCAGCTTCCAGTAGGCGCCGTCCTGGTGCCAGAGAACCGGTCGGCCGTCGCGCGGGGGCTTGCAGACATAGTGCGAGGTGAAACAAGCCAGGTCGGGGCCGAGGATCAGTTCGGCGATGTCGACCAGGCGCTCGTCGGTGACAAGGCGTACCCAGAAGGCGTCGTTGCGCATCAGCGGGTGGTGGTATTCCTCCGGCCGCAGGTGCGGGTACCGACGGCCGAGCCACTCGACGTGTTCCCGTGCCTCTGCGATGAGTTCCGGGTCGAGGACGTTCCGGAGAATTGCAAAACCGTTCTTCTCGTACTCGTTGAGTACGGCTGCGGTGTCGAACTCGGACATGGGTAACCCCCACTGTGGTGGATTTGTGCGTGTATGGGTGCGCGCTGTGCGGCGCGCGGATGAGAGGGAGCGACTCGGTGGCGAGGGGCCGCGGGAATCGGTGGCCGGAGCATCGGTTCGGATCCGGAGAGCGGCGGGCCGGGGAAAGGCGGCCGGGTGGAGCGATGTACTGCGTGATGCAAGGGGCCGAAGGAGCGCGGCCCGCTTCCTACTGCCAGCCAGTGGTGTAGGCGGTGGCCTGCCAGCCGGTGGTCTGGGGGGCTGCGACGGTGGTGGTGTGGCCGGTGGTCGGGGTGCCGGTGGTGGCCTGGAAGGCGCAGGAGGCGAGGAAGACCGCGGCGAGGGTCTTGGCGGAGCGGCGGGCGAAAGACATGACAACTCCTGTGCGCTGTGCGAAGTTCTCGGGCGTCCGGATCCGGGATGGTCGAGTCCCTCTGGCTGGTTCCGGTCGGGCGGATGGTCTGTGAGCTGGCCCGTGGTGCCCGTGAGCAGCACTCTTCCCCAGCCGGTCGCGCGCTGTCATCGATCTGAGCTGTCCGGATCCGGCGGTGGCATAAGCAGTCCACCCCGCCACCGGACCGGAGCCGTGTGTCGTGGCCGCAGACACGCAGACACGCAGAGGCCGGGCCGCTCGGAGTTGTTCCCTCCGTGCGGCCCGGCCTCTGGGCGGGAGCCAAGTCCCCCTGGAGGTCAGCGTTCTGGGTCTGCGGGCGTCCGCCCCATGCTGCTAAACGGGTGCCGGAGCGCTTTCGTCCGCGGTGATCCAGCCGTACAGGGCGGCTTGCGCACCTGCCTGGAATCGGCTGCGAGCGTCCAGCTTTTCCATCAGATCGGCTGCGATGCGACGGACGGTACGCGAGGAGACGCCCACACGCTTGGCGATGAACTCGTCCGTGTGGCCTTTGGCGAGCAGCCGCAGGACTTCGGCCTCCGCGCTGGTCAGGCCCCGGTCGTCGCGCTCGTGCACCCTTTTGGTGACGAGTGGGGTGGCTCGCTCCCATGTTGCCTCGAAGAGCCCGCACATGGCCGCGAGTATTCCGTCACCGCGCAGGATGACGGCCCCCATGGAACTGTCGTCGCGGGTGACAGGGATCAGGGCCGTGGTGCGATCCATGATCAGCATGCGGATGGGAAGCGAGGGGACCGTACGGACCTGGCCGCCCATCTCTGCCAGCCAGTTGGCGTAGGCGATGGTGGGCGGATTGTTGCGGAGGCTGTCCAGGTAGACGGTGCGCATCTTGACGCCACGCCCGAGCAGCTCGGCATCCTGGGGCTTTGCCGCTTCCATGTTTTCGGCCGTCTGTGCGCCGTCAGGCGTGAAAGCCATGATCTCCTCACGCACTTCGGAGCACAGCATGCGGATCCGGTCCCGGATCTCGTCGAGGGCGTACAGCTTCTCGACGTCCCCGTTGCCGCTGTCCTGGACCCGGGAGAACTCCGCGATGATCTTCTCGGCCGCGAACTTGGCGTTCTCCAGCTGCTGTTGAGCGGCGGCGAGCTCGGCCTGGCGTTCGGCCAGGAGGACCTTCATGCCGATCTGCGGGGAGACGACGTGCATCCGGTTGGGATCGTCGGACGAGGGGCGGACGAGGGCCAACTGGCTGAGCCGGCCCAATTGGACCCGAAGCTCGCTCTCGGGAAGACCAGTGATTTCCCTTATTCGGGTAAATTCTTCACTGGGGTGGGCGAGCATCGTTCGGTATACGAGCTCGGTCACCTCTTCCATGCCCAGTGTTTCTGGCATATCTCCCCCGTTTCTTTCAGTGCAACGGTGCCAAATTGCGCACCGGTATTAAGTGAGCTGAGAATACATGACGAGCAGCGGCTTCCCCGGTCGTGTGCCTGCATGGCAGGCCTCACTTCCCGGAGCCAGAGGGCGGTTGGGCTTCCCCGGTTGTGTGCCGAGCGCCGGACGCTCCGTAAGTGCCGCGCGTCACAGCCTGATTGCATGAGAGCTCCGTTCTCAACGGCTTCCCCGAACTGGCTCGGCAAGGGGAAGTGATTTAGTTGGCAACTAATGCAGGCCGGGGCGTGCGCGTTCGCATCGCAGCGTCATTGGCGGGCTGAACTTAACTGCGGGGTAAGGGAATTGGGGGGACCGTGCATCGCTCGCGACGCGGCGGTCGGCGCCCCGCCGCCCGCGTGGGCGAACTGCGCAAGTCCTCTTCCGTCCTCGTCCGCATGCGGCCGCTCGCCACCCTGGTGGACGGAATGCCACTCCTTGATGCTGCTTGGTATGCACCTTGTCCACGTATCCCTAAATGATCCCTATGGACGTGTTGAGTCCGATTTTTCTTCGTTTCTTATGTCGTGTGCCAGTAATGGTGAGCGGCTTGATCACGCGATCGTCCATGTCGGCGACCGTCCCGTGCTCGGTGTCTTTGTGACGGCCCCCTCTGTGGAGGAGGCGGAGCAGACCGCGTGCGACGTGGTGTGCAGAGCCCTCAAGCGGCATCCCCGACTGGCGGGGGTGTCGATCGCCTCCTGCCAAGCGCCTCTCGTGGCGCCCTTCTACGAGCGGTTGTTGGGCATGCCGTGAAGAGGTGGACTGCTTATGCCACCGCCGGATCCGGACAGCTCAGATCGATGACAGCGCGCGACCGGCTGGGGAAGAGTGCTGCTCACGGGCACCACGGGCCAGCTCACAGATCACCCGCCCGACCGGAACCAGCCAGAGGGACTCGACCATCCCGGATCCGGACGCCCGAGAACTTCGCACAGCGCACAGGAGTTGTCATGTCTTTCGCCCGCCGCTCCGCCAAGACCCTCGCCGCGGTCTTCCTCGCCTCCTGCGCCTTCCAGGCCACCACCGGCACCCCGACCACCGGCCACACCACCACCGTCGCAGCCCCCCAGACCACCGGCTGGCAGGCCACCGCCCCAGCCGTCCAGGAAACCACCGGCTGGCAGTAGTTGACCTGGGGCCGATCGGAGCGCACTCCCACACCGCACGGACTACCAATCACCACGTTCGCCAAAGGTTGACCGCATGAACGACGCCACATTCAATGACGCGATGTCGGAAATCATGGAGATCAGAGAGCGATACGCCAGAGAGCGCTCGGTCTTCATCGAGGGCGACCGGATGGTCGAAATCCTCAAGGCGCTCGGGGCTTCGGCCGAGGACCTGGAGAAGATCAAGCTGGTGAGCGATGATCTGCCCAAGGATCCGACCCTGCCCTTCCGGGAATCCAAGAATGGGCGCTTCTGCTTCGACTTCGACAACTCCCGCGCCTATCGGCTCGAATTCCAGCCCTTCGCGCTCTCCGCGGAGGAGGACTTCGTACGGCATGACTCCGGCCAGACGAGGATCTTCGAGGAGATCGGAAACGACCTGCAGCTGAACTCCGCGCTACAGGCGCTCCTGGTCTTCAAGTCGCTGATCTTCCGGGGGCTGAGCACCGATCGCCGCCCGAAGCTGGACTACGACAGCGCCGAGTGGATATGCACGCTGTTCAATCTGAGGACGATCAGCACCCCCGACCTCCAGGGGGAGCCTGCTCTTGAGGGTGTCCACAGCGACGGTGTGGACCACACGATGACGACCTTCCTCGGCAGCCGGAACATGACGGCCGACAGCGCTGTCACCTTCCTCCACGCCATGGAGGAGAAGAACGGGACCCGGTGGAATGGCACGGACCCCGGGCTGGCCCTGGGCCGGTGCCAGCACCGCCATTTCCTCGACACCATGATCGTGGTCGACCACGAGCGGAAGCACAGCCTGTCCCCGGTCTCGGCCGTCGACAAGCGACTGCCCGCAACACGGGACATGCTCATCTTCTTCACCCGCAAGCCGGTGATGGAGGGGCACATCTCGCATCCGTACGACTCTCTCGGGGCCCATGCTGGACTCCCCATGGCGGTTGATCTGCCGCTGCCTCTGGAGGAAAAGATCCTTGTGGCAGCCGGGGCGCCTGCCGCAGGGGGCGTGGAGCGATGAACGAGACCGCCAATGAGCCCCGTCTCGGGAAAGATCTGTTGCGCCAATTGGCCAAAGCGAGTCGGCGGCGCGTCGCGATACGGACGCTCTTCATTCTCGTCGTGTACGCCGCCGGTACGGCCATCTCCCTTCGCTTCGGCTTCGGGTACGCGGCAGCCGTCCTCACGTCAATCCTTCTGGGCATGGTGCTGGCCGGATTCCTCAACGCGGCCCATGACTGCGTACACCGCTCGCACCTGCCTTCGAAGCGAGGCAACCGCGTCATGGGTGCGGTGTGGTCCACGCCGGTGCTGGTCAACTTCAGCGTCTACCGCTATCAGCACCTCGTGCACCACCGCTTCACGGGCGTCGAGGGGGACACCGAATCCAACAGGACCTATGCCAATGTGCCGGCCTACCTCTACGCGCTGACCGGCATCTCCCTTTGGCGCCACACGTTCGCGGGCTTGGCCGAGGCGTGGAGGGGAAATTTCCCGGAAAGCGTCAACAACGACCAACGTTGCTCCGAGGCCCGGCGGGACAACCTGGTCATCGCGTGCTGGTTGGCACTGGCGGTCGTCCTGACCTTGTTCTTCCCGCGTGTGCTCCTCTTTGCGTACTGGCTTCCGCTGTACTTTTCGGGGCCCGCGATCATCTTCCTTGCGCTACCGGAGCATTACGGGCTGTTTGGTTCCCCGGACGTTACCCGCAACACGAGGACCGTCCGCTCGAACAGCATGGCACGATTCCTGTTGTGGAATGCGAATTACCATGCGGAGCACCACCGTTACCCGGCTGTCGCGACGCTCAATCTGCACCGCCTTCACAAGGCCATGCCCGTTCCGCACCCCATTCAGGAGCGGTCCTACCTGGGCTTCCACGTGAAGATGGTAAAAGCCATCAGCTCGAAGGATCAGAGCCCCTTGGAAGCGCCCGAAAGCAGCGAACGCGCGACGGGCGATAAGATTCACAACTGAACGGGATCATTGCCATGTCCGAAGCGGCGACGCCCGAAATCGAGACCATTGAACGTGTCTGGTACGACGGGCAGTGTCATTGTGGCGGAGTGAAGTTCTCGGCAGCCGCCAGCCGAAATCCTACCGTCACCCTGTGCAACTGCGGGATCTGCTTCATGTCGGGACATCAGGAGCTCATGGTTCCGGAAGAGCGGTTCCAGCTGCACCAGGGGCAGGAATTCCTGAAGCCGTACCGGTTCGGCAACAAGATTGCAGATCACACCTTCTGTTCCGTCTGCGGGATCATGCCTTTCTATCGGCCGCGCTCTCACCCCACCGGGTTCTTCAGTGTCAATGCCCGCTGCCTCGACCTGGCTGCTTCCGAAGAGATTGAATACGTCGAGTTCGATGGGCAGAACTGGGAAGAGAGTATCGCTGCCGGGAAGCACGTCCTGACCGAATAGTGCTGTTGCTGCGCTCATTCCGCATCCGAATCAAGAAGACTTTGCGAGACGTCATGGAATCCGTCATGGAATCACTCGAATCACCCGAGACGCAGGACACGACCCCGATCGAGCGGTTTGTCTGGGATCTCACCTATGCCTGTCCCCTGCGTTGCCTGCACTGCCTGTCCGAGTCCGGTCGGCGGCCGGCGAGCATGCTTCGCCGTCAGGATGCGCTGAAAGTCGTTGACGTGATCATCAACGCCCGGCCGAAGCGTCTCTCGATCGGCGGTGGCGAGCCGCTGCTCGCACCGTGGTGGGAGGAGGCCACGCGGCGCCTCACCGCGGCCGGGGTACCGACCACGATCTTCACCAGCGGCTGGCTGATGAACGAGGCGATAGCCAACCGGCTCTCCGACTCCGTGACCGGCGTCGCGGTCAGCGTCGACGGCGCGAGCGAGGAGGTCCACGACCTCATCCGTGGACGTGCCGGCTCCTTCCGCAAGTCCATGGCGTCGCTGGAGCACTTGAACCGCATCAAGAAGGAGCGCAGGGAGCGCGGCGAGAGCTGCTATCGGCTGGGAGTCGAGTACACGGTCACGCGCAGTGGCTGGGAGGGCAAGGAGCAGTTCGTCGAGCAGGTGACATCCCGCTTCCCCGAGGTCGACTACGTCACCTTCGGTGCGGTGATTCCCGAAGGGCTCGCCCAGGAGGAGAAGTTCGCCTCGCGCGAGCTCCTCAGCGACGAACAGCTGGTGGAGCTCAGCGAATCGGAGGCCGAACTCGCGTCGTACGCGAGGAACGGCGCCCACGTCTCCGTGACGGACGCCCGGTTGTTCCTCCCAACCTCTCCGCTCAGCGCCGAGGGCGAGACCATCGCACACATCGAGGCGGACGGACAGCTCAGGGCGGTCACCAACTACGAGGCCAAGGTGGGCAATGTGCTGGAGGAGCCCCTCGACGTCCTGTGGAGCCGGGCTCTCGCGTGGCGCAACGACCCCTTCGTGTCGGAACAGCGGAACTCCATCCGGAACCTTGACGACTGGGCACGCGTCACCCGCCTGCTCGACCGCCGATACGGCTCCGCTGCCGACAAGCTGCGGATCGCGCGACGGAGCGATGCGGCGTGACTCGCGCACCCAAGGCGCCAGACGCCGCCCGTAGCGCCTTTGCGGGGGAGCGTGCCTGGCGATGATCACGGAGACGGCGTTCTACAGCGTGCTCGTCAGCGAAGAACTCAACACCGGACGACATTCCTTGCCCACCCGGCCCTGTCCGAGCAGCGAGGTCCCGAGAATCCCGGGCATCGGAGATGCCCTCGCGGCCACCCGGACCCTCCTGGCACAGCGTGTTGATGAGGCGTGCGAGGTCATCGAGACGGTGCTGACCGACCCGTCGACGGAGCCGGCGCTCTTCGGCGGCCTCCCCCCGGCCTCGCGGAGTGGGGAGTCGCTTCCTGAGTACGCGCACTTCCTGCTGCGTACCTATCTCGACCGCTTCATGTCCGTCGTTTTCAACGGGGAGCAGTCGATCCGGCTCGCGGTGAGCGGCAAACGCCTCAAGAAGGTCTCACGCAGGCTGCATGACGCGGTCGAAGAGTTCACCGTCCGGTTCGAGGTGGTGGGCGAGCTGGCCAAGAGCCTGGCAGCTGAGTACCCCGGGCACGCGGCCAAGACGTACGAGCGGGTCGCGGCCGCGATGCTCGTGCTGGCCGCGTGGGACGCCTCGCACCTGTCGCCCACGGCAGAGAGGACGAGGAGCCTCCTCAGGAGCGTCGAGCGAGACGGGAAGATCCGGCTGGCCCTCTTCGTGTGTCCGCCCGTCGACTTCACCCGGATCTCGGGAAGCCACCCGGAGCTCTACCTCCGTGACCACATGCACGGAAGCGTCCTGAGCCGCTTGGCGGGCCGTCTGCGTGACCTCTTCCGCGGTCTGGAGGGTACGGGCGTCGAGTTCGAACTCCGCACGCTCATAGGGGACACGGACGAGGACGACTATCTGTGGCACGGCGTCCCCGCGCCGGTGAACCTCGACCGAGTGGTGCTGGATGCGCGCAGGGAGCAGCTCATCGCCGCAGTGGAGAGCTATCTGACCGAGGAAGTGCCCGGATCGCCGGGCACCCACCCCCGCGTTGTGCGCAAGGGCACCGTCGTGGTGCGGCGTCTGTCAGCCATGGCGCCCTCCACGGAGTGCCAGGACGTCTGCGCGTCCGTGCTCGCCGCCCCGTTCGATCACTTCAGGCAGCGGGACATCCAGGCAGAAGTCGCCATCATGCGGGGCTTGTGGCGCCCCGGCTCCTATTACGAAGGGCTGCCCGAGCCTGACGACAAGACCCTCGCGGACGTCGTCGTACGGAAGTTCGCGACATATGCGATGCAGGGCAGGCTCCTGCGCGAAGTCGACCCCGACCTCGTACTCGTGCAGACCGAACGCCCCCCGCTCCTGCGCAGCAGGATGTTGAACGTCGGCTGGAACGAGACCGGTCGTTCTCCGCTGCCGACGGTCGATTTCTTCGAGCCGGAAGACGAATGACCGCACGGGCACCCGGCCTTGCTCCCCTACCGAAGAACACGAGAAGAGCGACCTGATACATGCCGAAGATCATTATCTTGAACGTGGGTACGGAGCACGCACTCGGCGACCGTGCTTCGAGCACCCATCCGATCACGAGATCGGGGTGGCGCCATGCCTGGTTCGCTGAAGAGGGCGACATCCTGGTCAGCCCGGTCAGTGTCGACGAGGACTTCCTTCGGTACCTGGGCGGCGCGTTGGGGTTCGACGCCGCCACCGTCACGGTCCTCGGTCGGGACCGGATCGTCACCGATGAGTTGCTGCTGTCCGAGGAACTCCTCAAGGAATTGGCGGAGTTGGTCGGCGATGGCTCCTCATGGCAACTGATGCCGTGCTTCTGGACGGAAGGCGTAGCCGAACTGGCTGCCCTCATCGGTATCGAGTCCCGTGCAGGACTCGACTTCGCCGCACAGCGCGGTTCCGACTTCCTGAACCGGAAGACCCACTTCCGTCAGCTGGCGGCCGGCGCGGGCCTCCCGCTTCCCGACGGCTCAGTGGTACGGACACCGCAAGCGCTGGCCAGGGCCATCGAGAAGCACCTGCCGCGTACCGGAACAGTCATCGTGAAGCAGGACGACGGCGCGGGCGGCCTGGGGAACCTCACGCTCACCCGGGGCGAGGCGACCCCGCTGCCCGGCTCGCGCGAGACGCGGCACGTCGGCGAGGACATTCCCGCACTGGCAGCCGAGGTGTGGGAGTCACTGACAGACGGGTTGAGCCATGGGCTCGTCGTGGAGAGCTACCACACGGCCACGCACCAGTTCTATCTTGAGTACGTCATCGGCGGGGACGGCGTTCCCACGTTCCTGAACAGCGGCAGGATCAGGGTCCGTCCGGACAGCGACCCCACGTCGACGGAGCTCGTGTGGATCGGCCTGGACATCCCGGCCGAACTACCCCCGTACCTGTCGGCGAACGCACTGAACCTCTCCCTGCGGCTGGCCACCCTCGTGGCGGAGATCGGCTACCGGGGACACATCAATATCGACGCCATCGCCACCGACACCGGCGAGCTGCTCTTCAACGAGGTGAACGCACGGTGGGGCGGCGGCCTGGTCGCGCACAACATCTGCGAGCGGCTCATCGGCGAGCGGTACGCCGACACCCATGTGATCTCCACGCTGCGAGATGTGCCGCCGGCCTCGTTGAGCGATGTGCTGCGTGTCCTGGGCGAGCGAGATCTCCATTTCAGCCGCGCATCGCAGGAGGGCGTGCTCGTCCTGGCCTGCGATCCCTTGCTGACCAACAACATGGAGTGCCTGGTCGTCGGCGCGTCACGGGACCGCGTACGTGAGATAGAGGCGAAGCTGCGGGAGGCCATGGCATGAGACGTGCCCTGGCTCGCGGGACGGGGACTGACGTGGCGACTCCGCTGCGCCAACCTGCCTTCCGCCGGCTGATTCTGGGCCGCTTTCTCTCGCTCATCGGCGATGCTGTGATTCCCGCGGCCCTGGCCCTCGCGCTGCTCA
Source organism: Streptomyces sp. NPDC050485 (assembly GCF_044458185.1). Taxonomy (NCBI): domain Bacteria; kingdom Bacillati; phylum Actinomycetota; class Actinomycetes; order Kitasatosporales; family Streptomycetaceae; genus Streptomyces; species Streptomyces sp. NPDC050485. Next base: position 565,669 of record NZ_JBITHR010000002.1, read on the forward strand.
GAGCCACCGGGTCCGTATCGGCTCTCGCTCTCGTACTTGCCTGCGCGATGGTGCCCAAAATTGTCCTGCTGCCGGTCGGTGGCGTCATCGCCGACCGCTTCAACGCCCGTACGGTAGCGATGGGAACGGATGTCATCCGCTGCGTGACGCAGCTCCTCGCCGGGGCCCAACTGCTGCGCAGCGAACCGTCGGTAGGGCTCATCGCGGTCTCCGAGGCCGTCGGCGGAGCCGCGTCCGCGTTCGCTGTCCCGGCCCTGTCTCCTCTGGTCAGCGGAACCATTGCGGCCGAGGAGAGGCAGCGGGCCAACTCCCTGCTCGGCACGGCGGGCAGCATCGCGCGGCTTGGCGGACCGGCTCTCGCCGGGCTGCTGATCTGGACTACCGGGCCCGGCTGGGCCTTCGTGCTCGATGCCGTGACCTTCGCCGCCAGTGCGGTGCTGCTCCTGTCGATCAGGGTGCAGCACGTGGCGCCGCCGAAGCGTTCGTTCCGAGCCGATCTGCTGGAAGGCTGGGCGGAGGTACGCAGTCGTGACTGGTACTGGACCAGCCTGATCGCGCACGGCCTGTGGAACTTCACGGCGGCGGTGTTCATGGTCCTCGGCCCCGCGATCGCAGTCCAGTCGCTGGGCGGAGAAGGTATCTGGGTCGCCGTGCTCCAGAGCGGATCGGTCGGTGTCCTGGCAGGTGCCCTGCTGGCCGGCCGAGTGCGGGTACGGCGCCCCGTGCTTGCGGGCAACCTGGCGGCGGCGCTCTACGCGCTCCCGCTGGCGATGCTAGCTGTCCCCGCGCCCGCGCCGGTGGTCATCGTGGCGTACGGCGTCGGGATGGCCGGGCTCGGATTTCTGGGCCCGGTGTGGGAGGCCATGGTGCAGAACACGGTGCCCGCGCATGCCCTGGCCCGGGTCGTTTCCTACGACTGGCTGATGTCGCTGGGAGCGATGCCCGTCGGCTACGTTCTCGCTCCGGTGGCCGCGCGGGCATGGGGGCCGGGGGTCACGCTGACCGTCTCCGCACTGCTGGTCGGCGGCGCCTGCGTCGGGACCGCGGCAGTGCCAGGAGTGCGGAGCTTCGTGGTGCCGGCGAACGACCGGGCCGGGGGATCGGTCCGCGATGAGCCCGTCGCGGTTGTCGCGTCCGCGCCGTCGGAAGCGACCTGATCGGGAACTCACCCACGCGCTGTGGCCGTACCGCCATGACGGTACGGCCACAGCGCGTTCGGGGTGCTGTCAGCCCTGGAGGCCGGGGAACAGCTCCGCAGTGGGTGAGGCGTTCTCGCGGCGGGCGACCCAGTCGGCGATGGTTTCCACGGCCTTGTCCACCGGTACGCCGTTGACCTGGCTGCCGTCGCGGAACCGGAAGGAGACCGCCCCCGCCTCCGTGTCCTTGGCGCCGGCGAGCAGCATGAACGGGACCTTCTGCGTGGTGTGGTTGCGGATCTTCTTCTGCATGCGGTCGTCCGAGACGTCCAGCTCGGCGCGCAGTCCCTTGAGCCGCAGAGCCTGTTCCACCTGACGCAGGTGCGGAATCTGCGCATCGGAGATCGGGATGCCGACCACCTGGACCGGCGACAGCCAGGCCGGGAACGCGCCCGCGTAGTGCTCGGTGAGTACGCCGAAGAACCGCTCCAGGGAGCCGAACAGCACGCGGTGGATCATCACCGGTCGCTGTCGCGTGCCGTCGGCAGCGGAGTACTCGAGGTCGAATGCCTTCGGCAGGTTGAAGTCCAGCTGGATGGTGGACATCTGCCAGGTGCGGCCGAGGGCGTCCCGGGCCTGCACGGAGATCTTCGGACCGTAGAAGGCGGCGCCGCCCGGGTCGGGAACCAGCTCCAGGCCGGACTCCTCGGCCGCGGTACGCAGAGCCGCTGTGGCCGTCTCCCAGATCTCGTCGGATCCGACGTACTTCTCGTCGTTACGGGTGGACAGCTCCAGGTAGAAGTCGTCCAGTCCGAAGTCGCGCAGCAGGTCGAGGACGAAGTTCAGGAGGGACTTGAGCTCGTCCTGGACCTGGTCGGCGGTGCAGAAGATGTGCGCGTCGTCCTGGGTGAGGCCGCGGACCCGGGTGAGTCCGTGGATCGTGCCGGACTTCTCGTAACGGTAGACGGAGCCGAACTCGAACATCCTGAGCGGCAGTTCACGGTAGGACCGACCGCGCGAGCGGAAGATCAAGTCGTGGAACGGGCAGTTCATCGGCTTGAGGTAGTAGTCCTGGCCGGGCTTGCGCACGTTGCCGTCCGCGTCGAGTTCCTCGTCGAGGTGCATGGACGGGTACATGCCGTCGCGGTACCAGTCGAGGTGCCCGGAGGTCTGGAACAGGTTGCCCTTGGCGATGTGGGGCGAGTTGACGAACGAGTACCCGGCCGCGATGTGCCGCTTCCTGGAGTAGTCCTCCATCTCCATCCGGATGATGCCGCCCTTGGGATGGAACACGGCCAGGCCGGAACCGATCTCGTCGGGGAAGGAGAAGAGGTCCAGTTCAGTCCCGAGCTTGCGGTGGTCGCGCCGCTCGGCCTCGGCGAGCAGTTCCAGGTGGGCGTCGAGGGCTTCCTGCGACTCCCAGGCGGTGCCGTAGACGCGCTGCAATTGCTGGTTGTTCTGGTCGCCCCGCCAGTAGGCGGCCGCGGTGCGCATCAGCTTGAACGCCGGGATGTGCTTCGTGGTCGGCGCGTGCGGACCACGGCACAGGTCGCCCCACACCGTCTCGCCGCTGCGCGGGTCGACGTTGTCGTAGATGGTCAGTTCACCGCCGCCGACCTCCATCACCTCGGCATCGTCGACGTCGCTCTTGATATCGACGAGCTCCAGCTTGAACGGCTCGGAGGCCAGCTCGGCCTTGGCGGCCTCCACCGAGTCCAGGACGCGGCGGGAGAATCGCTGCGACCCCTTGATGATCTGCTTCATGCGCTTCTCCAGCGCCACCAGATCCTCGGGGGTGAAGGGGCGGTCGACCTGGAAGTCGTAGTAGAAGCCGTCCTTGACCGGCGGGCCGATACCCAGCTTCGCCTCGGGGAATTCCTGCTGCACGGCCTGGGCCAGCACATGTGCGCAGGAGTGCCGGATGACCATGCGGCCGTCCGCACTGTCAGCGGTGACGAGGCCGACCTCCGTGTCGGCCTCCGGGGCCCACGAGAGATCACGCAACCGGCCCTGGTCGTCGCGTACGACGACGACTGCCTTCGCACCCTTCGGAAGGATTCCCGCGTCACGGAGCGCGGCACCGGCGGTAGTCCCGGCCGGCACCGTCACGCTGGACGGGATCACGGACTGGTCGGCACCTGGTTGCGACACGGAGAGCTCCTCAAGCGGAAATTGCTGTTCCTGGCGATGCTATCCGCGCCCGCAGATGGGAGAAACGGGAATGTTGCCCAGCCCACATCCCTCTGCTCGGGCACGAGTTAGGGTCACACCTCATACGTGTCTATGGTCCCTGACCAGGCATTTCCTCTTCCCGTTTCCTTGGCAGCGCTCGGAGGCCATCCCATGCCCGCACACGCCTCGCGCGGTTCCGCACAGCCCGACTCCACCCTGGCCGCTTTCGGCGTTTCCGGTTCCGGACAGGTGGATGCGGACGCCGTGTGGGCGGTGATCACTGGGTTGTACGCGGCGCACGGAGCGGGTGAACAGGGCCAGGTCGACGAACAGCTGGACCCGGCGGCGACGATGTGGCACTCGGAGTCGGAGACCATGTTGGCCGGCAAGCAGGACCTCGACCGGCTCCGCGCCGAGCGCGCCGACTCCCAGGGAGAGCCGGAGGTTTCCTCGTACGAGGCGTACGCCCCCGTGATCGACGTCTGCGGACACATGGCGCTCGTGCGCTACTGGCTCCGCGTTGACTATGCCCCTGCCGACGACGACACCCCGCTGCGGCCCGAACTCGTGCGCAACACGGCTGTACTGCGACGGAGCGCCACCGACTGGCGAATCGTGCACCTCCATGAGGAGGTGTGGGCGGCGGGCGGTGTGCCTGAGGAGGCGTGACAGGCCCTAGTGCTGTTCGGTGTCAGCTGGTTGTGGAAGAAGGGTGCGTAGGTTCTTGCCTGTGACTTCAAGTTGGCGGAGGCCCAGTGCTGGTGGTGCCCGATTGCCCGACGGGCGAGGTATTGCGCGAGCGGCTGGCCAAGGTGCTCACCGGCCGCAATGACGTAACGGTGGTCTGGCGCGCGGTGCACGACGAGGACGAGGCGGTGCGATGGGGCATGCGCGGCTCGCCGACCCTGCTGATCGACCGCGTCGACCCGTTCGTACGGGAGGGGGAGGAGGCGAGTGTCTCGTGCCGGCTGTATGACGGGAATCAGGGGCGGCCCAGAGCCTGATGGCTCCAGCCAGCGGCGCGCCAGTCATCCGGTGACTGTGACCCTGGCGCCGAGTTCGTGGAGCCGTTGGGCGACGGCGAGGGCGGGTGAGTCGCGGATGTCGTCGGTCCGAAACAGGGCTTGCGCACCCCAATTCGCTGCGGTAATCGGCCTCTTGTGGCACGCGAATGGCACGCGCCCAGAAATTGGTCTAGACAACAAATAACCCCAGGCCGCCGACCTGGGGTTTCTCTGTGGAGCGAGTGACGGGGGAATCGAACCCGCGCTCTAAGCTTGGGAATCAACGGGTGCTGCGGGGCGGGTGTGTTGTCTGACCTGCGAAAATGGGGGCTCCGATGGAGCTTGGGGCGGCCCGAGTTGCACCGTTGTTGACCGGGGTCTTCTGGTCTGGAGGGCAGGGCTGGGGCACGCGGTCGCCGAGGCGGTCTGTTGAGGTGCGATGACCTCTCGGAGCGGTTCCGTGGGATGCATGCGCTTGTGTGACAGGAGAGCCGCGTTGCGGAAGCAAGGGCGCTCGCGAACGGGCCGTTTTCCCTCGCGGCGTGGTCCTGTCCTGCCACGCTGGTCGTCGTGACGTATGTCGTGAGTGTGGAAACCCACATCCCGGAGGGCACTCCGGAGACGGACCCCCTCGTCCCGAGCGAAGCGCGGGTACGCCTCGTCCCTCATGGCACGTCATACGCCGGTGTCTGCCACTCGCCGAGGAAGTCGATCTCCGGGATCAGGCGGACTCCCGTGCGGTCCAGGGTGCGGCGGAGTACCACGCCTATGGCGTCGGCAAAGCCGCCCGCGGTCGCATCGCCTTCGGCGACCAGGGTGTACTGCTGTGACGAGATGCGTATGCCGTCCACGACCCGGCTGCCCAGGGCGAAGCCCGCGTCCTTGATCAGCCAGCTCGCGCTGATCCGGGTCGAGCCGTCGGAGAACTCGTTGACCGGGGCACGGCGTGTCCGCAGGCGCCGGGCCTGGGCCGGGGTGAGCTCAGGGCTGAGGAACACGCTGCCCGCCGATCGCCCGTCGGTTCCGGCACCCTCGATCACCATGCCCTTGCCCCGCCGCACGGTCAGTACCGCCTGAGCCGCCTCGGTCATCGGTACGCGGGTCCCGACCGGTACGCCGAGCTGGTCGGCCACCTGCCGGTAGGCGATCGGCGCGCTGAGCAGCGCGGGGCGCAGGGCGAACACCAGCGTCAGCAGGGTCCAGCGCCGCGATCCCTTGAAGGTGCTGGTGCGGTGGCCCAGGCCACAGGCCGCCGCGCTCATCCGCACCCGTCTACCCAGCGCCCAGTCCCAGGCCGTCACCTCGACCAGGGTGTCGGAGACCTCCTGACCGTACGCGCCGACGTTCTGTACCGGCGTGGCTCCGGCGGTGCCGGGGATCCCCACGAGCATCTCCATGCCGCTCAGCCCCTCGGCGATGGTCGCGGCGACCAGGCCGGACAGCGGGTGGCCCGCCTGCACCTCGGCCAGCACACGGCCGTGCGGTTCCCGGGCGAACCGCACACCCGTGGTGCGCAGTCGCAGCACGGGCGCCGCACAGCCCGCGTCGCTGAACAGCACATTGCTGCCGTCGCCCACGCAGACCGGGGTCCCGGAGTACTGGCGGGCCAGTTCCACGAAGTCCGGGAAGCACCGGCCTCGCGACCGGCCTTCCGTACGACTCCCCGGACGAACACCAAGGTGCCGTTCCCCGGTGCCCTTCCCACCCGCGACGAACGAAAGCGGTACGCGACATGAGCGTGACGAACCAGCGAGACGGCGCCGAGCGGCTGGCGCGGCTGCGGGCCGAACTCGACGGCATCGACGAGGAACTGCTCGAAGCGCTGCGGCGGCGCATCGACTGCTGTGTGCGCATCGCCCGGCACAAGTCGGAGTACGACGTCCCGATGATGCAGCCGGGACGCATAGATCTGGTCAAAGGCCGGGCCGCGCGCTTCGGCGAGACGCACGGCATCGACACGGGTTTCCTGGACGGCCTCTACGACCTCATCATCGGCGAGACCTGCCGGGTCGAGGACGCCGTGATGGGAAATGGCGCGACGCGATGAACACCTCACCGACGGGCGCGATCCCCGTCACCCTTCGTCGGCGTGAACCGGGGGAAGCATGATCAGCCGTTCACTGGCCCAGCGAGTCGTCCTGCAGCAGCCGGACTGGCCGGACGCGGAGGCCCTCGCCCAGGCGGAACGGGAGCTGGCCGACCTGCCGGCCCTCACCACGGGGGACGAGATCGTCGACCTCGCCCGGGGGATGGCACTGGTCGCGCAGGGCTCGGCGCTCGTCCTCCAGGGCGGCGACTGCGCCGAGCGCTTCGAAGACGCCGTACCCGAACGCGTCCGGCAGCGGGCCGACCACCTTCAGGGCCTCGCCGCGGGCATGCGTGCCGGGGCACGACTGCCCACCGTGGCCATCGGCAGGATGGCGGGCCAGTACGCCAAGCCACGCTCCTCTCCCTTCGAGAAGTCGGCGAAGGGAGAGCGCCTGCTGACCTACCGGGGCGACGCCGTGAACGACCCGGCCCCGGACCCGTGGCGGCGCGTCGCCGACCCGCGTCGGCTGATCACCGCCTACGAGTGTGCCGCGCTGACGCTCGGCGGACTCCGCAGGTCGTGGTCGGGCCGGCCGCTGACGGAACGGGTCTTCGCTTCGCACGAGCTGCTGCTCATGCCGTACGAGAGCCCCCTCGTTCGCGCGGGTGTCCGCGGCGACTACGCGGGCTCCACCCACTTCGGCTGGATCGGTGAGCGCACCCGCAACCTGGGCGGCGCACACCTTGAACTGGCCCGCACGGTGAACAATCCGATCGGCGTGAAGATCGGCCCCTCGATGGCACCGTCAGAGGCTGCCGAGCTGAGCAGGCTCCTGAACCCGGAGGGCATCGCAGGCCGGCTGACGTTCATCGTCCGCGCCGGTGCGCACGAGGTGGACCGTGTCCTGCCGCCCGTTGTCGAAGAGGTGGCGAGGTCCGGCACGCCGGTCGTCTGGATGTGCGATCCCATGCACGGCAACGGGCAGATCCGGTCCGGCGTCAAGACCAGAGCGGTCGCCGAGGTCCTTCAGGAGGTGACCTCCTTCGTGCGGGTGCTGCGGTCCCTGCGTCAGTGGCCCGCGGGCCTGCATCTCGAACTCACCCCCGACCCGGTGACCGAGTGCCTTCCCGCGCACGTGGACGACATGGACTTCACCGACTACCGCTCCAGCTGCGACCCCCGGCTGAATCCCGAGCAGTCGGCCGAGGTGATCTCCAGCTTTGTCGCCCTCTTGTAGCCGCGAAGCCCGCGTAACTCCTCGGTAGACCGATCCCCCGGAGACCGCCCCTCCCTGGACCGATCTTCCGGAGACCGACCGATCCTCGGCAGACGAAGAGATGCCGCGTCCGGCCCCCATGCGGACGCGGCATTTCCCTGTGCCCGTACGCGGACGAGGTCCGCCCCCGGAAGAGGTCCCGGGGGCGGACGGAGGAAGCGGCCGGACTGCGCGGGCGCTAGGAGACGAACACCTTCTCCGCGGGGCTCACCCTGGCCCGCCGCACTGCCTGGGCCAGTCCTGCCGTGATGAACGCCAGCGCGACCAGCAGGGCACTCACCCACAGCGGGGAGCGGTAGCCGAAGCCAGCTCCGATGGTGATGCCGCCGATGGAGGGGCCGAGGGCCGCTCCCACGTTGAGGGCCGCGGTCGCGAACGACCCGCCCAGGGAGGGGGCTTCGGTCGCCGCGTACAGCGCCTGGGTGATGAGGGTCGATCCGACGGCGAACGACAGCGTCCCCTGGACGAAGACGAGCAGGAACGCCGCCACCATGTTGCCCGCGGTGGCCGTGAACAGCGTCCAGCCGACGAGCAGGGCGAGACCCCCGGGAACGAGGAGCCGCATGGGCCGTGCGTCCGACATGCGGCCTCCGATGGTCACGCCCGCGAACGACCCGAGTCCGAAGAGCGCCAGCACGGCGGGCACCCAACTCTCGCTGAAACCACTGATGTTGGTGACAACGGGAGCCAGGTAGGTGAACGTGCAGAACGTCGCGGCGTTCACCAGGGCGCCCAGGGTCAGCGTGACGAGCAGCCGCGGGCTGCGCAGGGACCGCAGTTCGCGGCGCGCGCTGGGCGCGAGCTCGTCCGGTGCGGACGACACCGCTGGCGCGGGCCCCGGCACCGATCGTACGATCGCGAAGATGACGGGTACGCAGACGAGGGCCACGGCCCAGAACGCGGAGCGCCAGCCCCACAGTTGACCCAGCACGGCGCCTGCGGGCACCCCGGCGACACAGGCGATGGTGACACCGCTGAGGAGCACGGAGATGGCCCGTCCCTTGGCGTTGGGCTCGACCATGCTGGTCGCCGTCGCGAGACCGACGGCGAGGAATCCGGCGTTGGCCAGCGCTCCGACGCCACGGCTCACGAGCAGAACGTCGAAGTTGGTGGTGATCGCTCCGACGACATGGACGACCATGAAGGCGATCAGGAAGGCGAGCAGGGCCCGTCGCCTGGACCACCGCAGGCTGAGGATCGCCATCAGTGGCGCTCCGACGATCATTCCCACGGCGAAGGCCGAGGTCAGGGCTCCGGTGGCCGGGATGGACACATTCAGATCACTGGCGCTGTCCGGCACCAGGCCGGACAGCATGAACTCGGATGTCCCCTGGGCGAAGACCGCAAGTCCGAGCATGTAGATAGCGATTGGCACGACAAAACTCCACAACCACGTCGCGGTTGGATGACGAGGACGCGGCAGGCCGCGACGGCACCGCGACGGCACCGCGACGGCGCGGCGCGAGGAGCAGCCGACCAGGGCGGGCGCGCGGGGGACAACCGCGTGAAGGAACCCGGGCACGGCTTCGCGACCGTCACCACGAAGTGGCGACAGCGAAGCGGAATCCGGGGAAAGGACAGCCCGTACGACGGTGATCAGGTGGCGGGTGCGACGAATTCGAGCACGGCCTCAGCGGAGGCGGGGCTTCAGCACGGCACAACAAGAGGCCACCGGACGACCGGTGGCTAGCGTCTTGACGCCTCGGGACTGGACATGGTCCACACCTTAGTAAGGCGGGGGCGCCGGCGTCCACCGGGTTTGTGGCGACGGGGAGTTGGGTGGCGTTGCCCGTGTGCAACTCCTCGGCTGTGATGCACCCTGGTGCCGCAGATGTGCTGAACGCCCGGATGCTCGACGGGTTGGACTGTCCGGTCGAGGGCGCGCCGTGCCTCTCCGCGGAGGTCGGCCTCTGCCGCCTGACGGGGTGAGTCCGGCGGCAGAGGCCCGCGACGGTGCCCTACTTCCGGACGCTGATGCCTCCACCCAGTGATCCGGCGGCGATGAGGGCGATGCCCGCTTCCTCGTGGCCGGTCAGGGAGAGGACCACACCGGTGGTGCAGAACGCGGCGGACAGCCCGACCGTGGCCCAGCCGAGGGCGTTCTGTGCGTGCGGCAGCACGCGGTGAATGGTTGAAGGGACCGTGGACCGGCGGGGAGTTAGCCGCGCAAGTCCGCTGGCCGTGTCCGGTGGCGCCCCCGGACACGGAGGAGACTGCACCGTCCGAGGCCGGCCGGGGCGCCAAACTCCGTGGCCTACAGACCCGTTACCGCCTCTCCGACGACGGCACCCACTACATCCTCACCGGAAAGAAGTCGTTCGTCTCACTCGCGGGCGCCGCCGACTACTACGTCGTCGCGGCCGTCGCCGCGGACGGTACCGAGGACACCGCCGAGGTCTCGCACTTCGTCGTCGCCGCCGACGACCCCGGCGTCAGCTTCGGCACCGTCCACCACATGTCCGCGATGTACGGCACCAGCACCGCCGCCATGACCCTGGACGAGGTCCCGGTGCCGCGCTCCCGCCTCTACCTGGGCGTCGAGGGCATGTCCCTGTTCAAGGTCGTACGCGAACCGCACTGGATGATCGCGGGCTACACCGGCGCCTACCTCGGCATCGCCGAAGCCCTCTTCCGGCACACCGTCGACCACGTCACGGCGTCCCCTGCCCGCGCCGAATCGCCCGTTGTGCAGCAGGAGTTGGGCCGGATGTCCGCCCGGCTGCGGGCCGCTCGCGCCCTGGTCCACGAGGCCGGTGACCTCGTCGCCACCCAACGCGGCAGCCTGGAGGCCAACGCCATGGTGCACGCCGCCAAGTACGTCATGGGCGAGGTCGGCCCGCAGCTCGCCCAGGACGCGCTGCGGCTGTGCGGCTCGGCTGCCGTCAGCCGCAGCCACCCCCTGGAGCGGCTGATCCGCGAGGCGTCCTTCGCTCACGTGATGCCGGCCAAACCGCAGGACTGCCTGGAGTACCTGGGCAAGGCCGCCGTCGGCGTCAACCTCTACGACGCCCGGGCCTTCGCATGGTGATCCCGGTCCAGGATGAACACGCAGTCACTCGCGACGCCTTTCTGGCCCTGATGGGCTCGCACCCCAGCGGCGTCGCCGTTATCACCACCGCCGACGCGCAGGGCACGCCGTACGGCTTCACCTGCACCGCCCTGTGCTCGCTCTCCCTCGATCCGCCGCAGCTCCTGGTGTCGGCGGCCAACACCGGCAGCACCTTGCCGGTGCTCGCCGCCCGCGGTGCCTTCACCGTCAACCTCCTGCACGGCGCCGGGCGGCGCGCTGCCGAGGCGTTCGCCGGGCCGGCCGCCGAACGCTTCGGCACCGTCCCCTGGCGGCCCGCACCCGTCACCAGCCTTCCCATGCTGACGCAGGACGCCCACGCCACCGCCGAGTGCCGCGTGACCCGCCTCATCCCGGCCGACGACCACACCATCGTCATCGGCGAGGTGCTGCACACCGAGACCCACACACCGGCGACCGACGCGGCGCCGCTCCTGTACGGCATGCGCCGCTACGCCACCTGGCCGACCGCCTGACCCGGACCGGCCCAGGGCCGCACACACCCACCCATCCCACGTAAGGAACCCCCATGTACCGCACCCTGATGAAGTCGAAGATCCACCGCGCCACCGTCACCCAGGCCGACCTGCACTACGTCGGCTCGCTGACCATCGACTCCGACCTGATGAAGGCCGCGGACCTGCTGCCCGGCGAGAAGGCCGACATCGTCGACATCGAGAACGGTTCCCGGCTGTCCACCTACGTCATCGAGGGCCCGGCCGGCTCCGGCGTCATCGGCATCAACGGCGCCGCTGCCCGCCTCATCAGCCCCGGAGACCGCGTCATCGTCATCGCGTACGCCGCCATGACGGACGAGGAGACCGCCTGCTTTGTCCCGCACGTCGTCTTCGTCGACGAGCACAACGCGGTCACCGACCTCGGTGGCGACCCGGCCGCGGTGCCCGAAGGCTCGGGCCTCAAGCGCGGCGACCTCGTCGCCAACTGACCGTCCTCACAAGCCAGTTCAGGGAGACGCTATGACGACCTCCGTGGTCAGCGGCGGCACCCGCGGCATCGGACGGGGACTGAGCCTGCGGCTCGCCGCCCTCGGCCACCAGGTGATCGCCCTCTACCGCGGCGACGACCTCGCCGCAGAGCAGACCGAGAAGGCCGGCGAGGGCCTGATCACGGCACTGCGCTGCGACCTCACCCGGCCCGACGAGATCCACGCGGTCTGCGCCCGGATCGCCAGTGAGCACGGCGCACCCGCCGTGCTCGTCAACAACGCCGGCGTCAACCGCGACCGGCCCTTCCTGTCCATGACCGCCGAGGACTGGGACACGGTCCTGGCCACCAACCTCTCCGGTCCCTTCCACCTCAGCCAAGCCCTGGCGCCCGCGATGGTCGAAGCCGGCGGCGGCAGCATCGTCAACATCGCCTCCACCACGGCGATCCGCCCCCGGAACAACGGCGCCAACTACTGCTCCAGCAAGGCGGGCCTGCTCCAGCTCACCAAGTGCCTGGCCCTCGAACTGGCCCCGCACATCAGGGTGAACGCCCTGCTGCCCGGCTTCACCGACACCGACGAGGTCACCGACCGCTACCGCCTGGACGACCCGGAGCGGCTGGCCACCGTCCTGGATGCCATCCCCGCCCGCAGGCTCGGCACGACAGACGACATGGCCGATGCCCTGGAATACCTGGTGACCACGCGCAGCAGCTACCTCACCGGGCAGCAACTCATCGTCGACGGCGGCCACTTCATGGGGTGACAACCCCACCATCACTCCGCACGCCCCGACACACCCCACACTCTCAGGAGAAAAAGCGCATGCGACTGACCCGGCAACAGGTCGACCAGTACCACGACCAGGGATTCCTGATGCTGGAAGCCCTACTTGATCCCCGGGAAGTGGACACGCTGCGGGCGGCCCTGGACCGCGACACCAAGGTCCCCGGCCCGCAGCTGGTGACCGAGGACGGCGGACCGGAGATACGCGCGGTCTACTCTTCGCACCAACGCCAGCCCGAGTACGCCGGCCTGATCCGCGATCCACGCGTCCTGCCGCCCGTCCAGCAACTGCTCACCGACGACGTCTACATCTACCAGTTCAAGATCAACGCCAAGCCGGCCTTCGGCGGCGACAAATGGGCCTGGCACCAGGACTACCTCGCCTGGCGCCTCGCCGATGGACTCCCCGCACCCCGCCAGGTCAGCATCGGGGTCTTCCTCGACGACGTCACCGAATTCAACGGCCCCGTCATCTTCCTGCCCGGCTCGCACCGTGGCGGACTCGTCCGCGAGGGCCGCTCGGCCACCGCCAGGTCCGATCAGCATCTCGATCCCGACGACATCTCGCTGACCCCGCAGCAGCTCGCCGAACTCGTCGACCGGCACGGCATGACCAGCCCCAAGGGCCCGGCCGGCTCCGTCGTGCTGTTCTCGCCGGAGATCGTGCACGGTTCGGCACCCAACATGTCGCCGTTCGCCCGTCGGCTGCTGATCGCCACCTACAACGACACCGCCAACCTGCCGCGGCCCGCGGGCGCACCTCGCCCGGACTACGTCGTATGCCGCGACACCGAGCCGCTGCGCCCGCTGGCCGCACCTTTTTCCGAGACGCTCGCGCTGCGTACGGTGACGTCATGACACCCCGCACCGGACGCGCCGTCGTCCTGGAGGAGTTCAACTCCCCGCTGCGGCTGCGGGAGTTCCCACTGCCACAGGCCCCCGACGGCGGCATGATCGTCGCCTGCGGCTACGGCGGCATCTGCGGCACCGACCTGCACCTGCACCGGGGGCACCTGGACATCCCTGTCCCGCTCGTCCTCGGCCACGAAGGCCTCGGTGTTGTACGGGAGTTGGGTGTCGGCACCCACCGCGATGCCACCGGAGCTCCGCTCGCGGCCGGCGACAGGGTGATGTGGGCCTCCTCCATCGGCTGCGGCGTCTGCCCGCCCTGTCGGCTGCACCGCGAGCCGACCCTGTGCGAGCAGCGCCGTACCTATGGCGTCAACCGCGCCCTCGCCGACGGACCGGAACTGTCCGGTGCCTGGGCCGACCACATCGTGCTGCAGCCCGGCACCACCGTCATCAAGGTCCCCGACGGCACCGACCCGCTCGCCGCCATGTCGCTGGCATGCGCCGGGCCCACCGTGGCGCACGCCCTGTACGAGCGGCGGCCGGTGCGTCTCGGCGAGACCGTGGTGGTGCAGGGGAGCGGCCCGGTCGGCCTTGCGGCGGCCGCGTTCGCGCAACTGGCAGGCGCCGCCAAGGTCATCGTCGTCGGCGGCCCGGCCGGTCGTCTCGACCGGGCAGCCGCGGCCGGCATCGGCGACGTCCACCTGAACATCGCCGACGCCGCCGACCCCGATGAGGTCCTGCGCGAGGTACGGGCCGCCACCGGCGGGGACGGCGCCGACCTGGTGATCGAGTGCGCCGGGGTGCCGGCCGCGGTCGGACAGGGACTCACTCTCGCCCGCCGGGGCGGCAGCTACCTGATCATCGGCCAGTACACGGACGCCGGGGACACGCTGATCAACCCGCACCAGATCGTCCACCGGCAGCTCGACGTCGTCGGCTCCTGGGCCTTCACCGGTGCCCATCTCGTCGAATACGTCCGCCTGTTGCCGGCCCTCACCGCCCGTTTTGACCTGGCGAGCCTGGTGACACCGTTCCCGCTGGAGCAGCACGCCGCCGCGCTCAGCGCGGTCGCCGACGGTTCGGTGATGAAGGCGGTGCTCACCTCCTGACACCCCACCCCACAGTGCTCGCCTCCTGACGCACCGATCCCCGCGATGCGCCGGTGACGGTGAAGGTGACGGCCCGACAGCAGCCCACCGGCGTGATCGGGCCGTCACCGCTGCCCGCGTGCCGTCCGCACGCGGGGCGCCAACTCACCCGACCAGCGCCCCGAGCGCCTCTTGCGTCGCCCGGTCGTCGGGAAGATAGGCAAGCAGATGGTGGCCCGGCTCGTCGACGGCGGCGAGCTTGACGTACCGCAGACGCAGATCACCGGCCACCGGATGACGGAAGTGACGTACGGCGGGATGGAACGCCGAGGTCTCCCGGCGGTCGTACCAGCGCGCCGCGTCCGGGTCGGCAAGCAGTTCCGCGGTGATCTCGGCATACCGGCCGTCCTGCGGATGCCGGGCCGCCTTCGCCCGGAACTGGCCCAGCAGACTCCGTGCCTCCGGCTCCCAACTGGCCAGCAGGGTACGGGCGGGCGGCCAGCGGAACACCAGCCACAGCAGGTTGCGCTGCCTGGGCGCCAGCCGCGCCAGATCGGTGAGCAGTGCCGTGTAGCCCGAGTTCCAGGCCAGCAGGTCCCAGTGCGGGTCGAGCACCACGGCCGGGTTCGGCGCCAGCGACTCCACCAGGGACAGCAGGTTGCGCGACACCCACCCCGGCGGCTGCTCGGCCGGCGCGGCGTGCTCCACGAACGACATCACATGCGCGGTCTCGTCCGCGTCGAGGTGCAGCGCCCGTGCCACCGACCGCAGCACCTGCTCCGACGTACGCACCCGACCCTGCTCCAGCCACGCGTACCAGGAACTGCTGATCCCGGCCAGTGCCGCGACCTCCCCGCGCCGCAGCCCCGGGGTACGGCGCCGTGGCGAACCGGGCAGCCCCACATCGGCGGGCGCCAGCCGCTCACGGCGAGAGCGCAGAAACGCGCCCAATTCGCGGTCCGGGCCGTTGACTCCGCCGCCGTTCATACTCCCTCCCCCTTGCACTGCAGACCTGCCCCCGGGGGGCTGCGCAACACGCCCTCAGGGTGTGAGCAAGGGTAATCGGCTGGGGGGCCACCTTGATCGCCAGCGGTGGTGAGCTGGAGCTGCCGGTCCGAAAGCACCGGCAGGCACGCCACAAGGAGCCCCATGGACACCACCGACTCAGCACGCACCACCCCCGCACCCCCCGCACCCCCTGCGGGCCCAGCTGCCCCCTCGCTTCCCGCCGCCTCGCTGCGGCTGCTGCGCGCCGCTGGATTCGTCAGCAACTTCGACCGCTTCTGCATCACCCCGATGCTGCTGCTCATCGCCGCCCAGCTCGGCGTCTCGCTGCCCA
The DNA here is from genome assembly GCF_044458185.1 of Streptomyces sp. NPDC050485. Lineage (NCBI taxonomy): Bacteria > Bacillati > Actinomycetota > Actinomycetes > Kitasatosporales > Streptomycetaceae > Streptomyces > Streptomyces sp. NPDC050485. The sequence goes on from NZ_JBITHR010000002.1 coordinate 581,364, forward strand.
CGGTGATGCTCGCGGCCAGCGGCTACTTCCTCGCCTACGGTCTGATGCAGCCGGTCTGGGGCCTGGCCAGCGACCGACTTGGCCGGGTGCGCGTGATGCGGATCTCACTGGCCGGCGCCGCCGTCGCCGCACTCTGCTCGGTGATCGCGCCCGACGCGACGGTGCTGATCGTGGCGCGCGCCGCAGCCGGCGCGTTCTTCGCCGCGTCCATCGCCGCTTCCATCACGTACATCGGGGACACCGTGCCCGCCGCAGTCCGCCAACGCCCGCTCAGCGAACTGATGACCGCGTTCGCCCTGGGCACCGCCGTGGCCACGGTCGTTGCCGGCGCACTGGCGCACTACGTCAGCTGGCGGCTGGTCTTCGCCCTGCCCGGCGTGATCGCCACCTACCTGGCCCTCGCCCTGCGCCGCCTGCCGGAGCCGCCGCGCGCAGCGCCCGGTGCGCTGCTCGCCCCGTTCAAGGTCGTCCTGCGGTCGCGCTGGCAGTGGTACGTCATGGCCGTCGCCATGCTCGAAGGCGCCGTCCTGCTCGGCTTCTTGACGTATATCGCGCCGGCCCTTGAGGCCCGGGGCGCCTCGGCGACCCTGGCCGGTGCGGTGTCCGCGCTGTACGGCGTGGGCTCCATGGCCGCGGCCCAGACGGTCAAGCGGCTGGTCGGACGCTGGACACCGGTGCGGCTGATCGTGGTCGGCGGGGTGCAGATGGCCCTGGCCTTCAGCCTTGCCGCAGCCAGCCGATCGGTGCCCGCACTGGTGGTGTGCACGCTGCTGCTCGGCGGCGGCTGGTCGTTCATGCACTCCACGATCCAGTCCTGGGCCACCGGCCTGTCCCCGGCGGCCCGCGCCACCGGCGTCGCGATGTTCGGCCTGGCCCTCTACGTCGGCAGCGCCCTGGCCAGCGCCATCGCCGCCGGGCCTGCCGAACACCACGCGTACGGGGGCCTGTTCCTGACGGCCGCGATCCTTACCATCCCGCTGACGATCGCAGCGGCTGTGGGCCGCGCCCGTTACCGGAGTTGACCTGCCTGCGTCTCGGTCACACCCGGGTGTCGGGAACGGAAGGCCGACGACGGCGAGCGAAGGCGGCCCGCCGGACCAGGGAGTTCGTGGTCCTGCAGGCTGCGACCGCGTGGTCGACGCCTGACCGTTGCATCGGCCGCCGTGATCGGGCCGGGGCCCGGGACCGTGGTGGCCAACCGGTAGGGCCGCCCTGGCATCGGCCCTGGCCCGGGTCGCAGTGGCGCTCGGCGCTGAGATGGGTGCGATCGGTGCGAGAACTCTGCTTGTTCCTGGGGGTGAATGGCGGTCTGGCCGGCCCGGCCCTGGCGTTCCTCGTCGGGCCCCACAGACCTTGCGCTCTGAGCGCACCGGCCACCGCAGCAGTCGAAGGAGACCTTGGAACGATTCCGTCAGGTTGCGGCCGGCACTCGGCGGCGGATCACCGAGAAGGCGGCTCGACGGTCCGTGCTGGGCCTCGGTCGCTGATGACTGGGGTGGTCCGTCGGATACCGGGAGCGTCCAGACAGCATCGGGAGGCCCCTTCACGAAGGCGCCTCCCGACCAGTTCAGCGCATTCCCGGCAGGGGGCCGAACCATGATGGATCGTCCATCGCGCCTTCGTCCTCATGCCACTGTGGAGGCGCCGAAACGACGAAGCTCCTCAGGTCACCACCCAGCACGAACAGCCGCCCGGGCTTGACTTCCACCCCGTAGTCGAGGCCGACCTTCCCGCATTCCTCGTCGTCGGCCCGGCGGATGACCAAGCCGTCGTAGTTGGGACGGAGAAGCATGAGGTCGACGTTGGCGAAGTAGATTTCGATGCGGGTCTCCGGTGGCCGGTCCCGGCTACTGCGGAGGAGCAGGCGGCGATGACCGACGGCGTATTGCCAGACCTTGAAGTACCTGTCCGATCGGAACATCTCGGATCCGGTGAAGTCCGGCGTCACCTCACCCATTCAGGCGCCCCAATTCGGTTCGGATATGTCCACCACTTTGCCCTCTTTGCTGTAGAACGTAATATTGCGCCATTCGAAGTTCTCCAGCTGTGTCTGGAGGCCGATCTGACCCATTTCCCACTGAGTGGCCGCCCGGCGACACCAAGTCGGCGGCGGGCAGGCGGACGATCGTCCTGCCGGGCTTCCTCTACAAGGAGGTTGACAGGCACCTGCGGTGGTTCGCCGAGCCGGGTGAGAACGGCCTGCTGTTCGTCGGAGAGAAGGGTGCCCCCTTCCGCCGTACGACCTTCGGCCGCAAGTGGCGCAAGGCCCGTGAGCGGGTCGGCCTGCCGGACAACTTCCGGTTCTACGACCTCCGCCACACGGGCCACACCCTCTCTACCCGCTCCGGCGCGACCCTGAAGGACACGATGGTCCGTGCCGGCCAGTCCTCGGAGAAGGCGGCCATGGGGTACCAGCACTCGCCGGTGGACCGCCAGATGGAGGTCGCCGATGGCATCGACGGCCTGGTCCGTGCCCAACGGGCCAAGGTCGGCGAGAAGCGAGCCGCCCGCGAGGCGTAGAACGGGACGCGCAGGGCGGGAGCGCTCGGTATGGGGTGCTCCCACCCGGTTCACCCCGGAGGTCGACGCAGCCAGACGACGAGAATGGCCAGCGCGTCGTTGAGATCGGCGTGGGTCTGCAGGTCGCGGTGTTCGGAGTGGACCTGAGCGCTCGCAAGCTCTGCCTGATCGAGTTCTGCCTCGCCGGTGTCCCAGACCGTGATCGAGCAGAGGTTGGCCCCGGTCTCCAGGGCCAACCAGCTGCTGGCCTTGCTGCGGCCGTCGGTCGGTGACCTGCCAAGGGTGTAAACGGGCGGAATTGCATTGGACACATCATTGAGCGGGCAGAGCAAAGTCGTCTGAGCAGCATCCGCACCGCCCCGCGACGCGCGGGGAGTTCAGTTCTCGAAGTGCTCCAATTTCCGCAGCATATGGGTCGGGGTTCGTGCCAGCAGGTATTCGACGACGGCCCAGGGCACGCGGGGCACTGTCGCATGGACGGCACCGGCCTCGACGCGGTCCATGATCTTGCGGGCGCCGGTGCGGGTATCGATGAGGAACGGCCGCTTGTCGCCCAGGGAGTCGTTGATCGGGGTGTCGATGTAGCCCGGGGCGATCGTGGTCACGGTGATACCGCTTTTCCACAACTCGCCACGGAGCGACTGAAGGTACCTCGCGAGCCCCGCCTTGGAGGCGCTGTACGGCGACCCGCCTGGCACACCGCAGACCGCCGCGACTGAGGTGACGCCCACCACCTGCCCGGCGCCCTGACGGCGGAAGTGCGTAACGGCCGCGTCGATGGTCGCCATCGCGCCCAGCAGGTTGACGTCGACCACCGCGCGGTGCGCATCGAAGCGGCCCTCGCCGATGTTGCCCCAGGTGTCGGCCCCGGCGTTGGCGATGACCAGTCCCAGCCTGCCGAATCGCCAGGTCGCGTCGTCGACCGCCCGCGTCACCGCCTCGTAGTCGGTAACGTCGAGGGCGGCCACGGTCACCGAACGCCGGGGGAATGCGGCGGTGAGCTGCGCCTGCAGTTCCTCCAGAGCATCGATCCTGCGTGCGGTGAGGCACACGTCGTAGTCGCGGGCGCACAACTCGGCTGCCAGCGCCTTGCCGATCCCCGAACTGGCACCGGTCAGGAACGCGGTCCTCGCGGGCAGCGGAGGCCGGCCCGGGTCGACGAAGGGCAGCTTCCCGAGCAGTCGGCGGGCCGTCGGCAGTTCGTCACCGCTCATCGGTCACCGTTCCTGCGGTCCGCGAGCGCGTTCACCGTGCGTCCGTCTGGGGTGCGCCTGTGGCACAGCTGCCCATGGATCGCTGTCATGAGCCGTCCTTGGTAGGGGTGTTGAGGAAGTGGGCCCGACGGGCCGCCGTCATCATGGCCGCGCATCCACAGTGATGTCAACGTTGGTGACACCGTCGTTGGTCGACATGTGCACCAGTGTTGACACCGTTGGTATTCCACTCTCAGAATGAGGGCGCCGAAGCTCGGCGTGTCCGTGTGATGAAGGGGCTCAGTGATGCGAAATGTTGCGGGTGGGTGGCTGCTGGGGGCTGCCGCGGCGGGTGCCGGGGCGGTGTGGCTGTGGCGCCATCAGGGCGCGGTGATGACCCGTCGCCCGGTCAACGAGTGGACGTTCACCCACATGAACCTCCTCATGCCCACCGAAGACGTCCGGCGCGGCGAGGAGGTCTTCCCGCTGTCGAGGCGGCCGGGGCACCTGCCGGTGACCTACGTCTTCGAGGGACGGGAGCGGAGCCTTGCGGAACTGCACGCGCGGACGAACACCACGTCCTTCGTCGTGCTGCACGGCGGCGAGATCGTCCACGAGTCCTACCCGGGACGCTTCGCCGGCGACGACGTGCGGTTCCAGATGTTCTCGGTCACCAAATCGGTGACGTCAATGCTGATCGGTATCGCTTTGGACGAGGGGGCGATCAAGGAGGTGACCGAGCCAGCGACGGCGTACTGCGGCGGGCTGGTGGGCTCCGCGTTCGACGGGGTGACCATCGAGCAACTGCTCGACATGAGCAGCGGGGTCGGTGACCTGGAGATCTATACCGTCCGGGACAGCCTGATCAACCGGTTCGAGCAGGCCGCTACGGGTGGCGGCTCGCTGCACGACGTCATCACCGCGGCCGAGCGCTCGACGGAGGCCGGCACCCAGTTCAACTACTCGACGATCGACACCCAGGTCCTGGGATGGGTACTGGAGGCCGCCACCGGCCGCTCCCTCGCGCAGTACGCCACGGAACGCCTCTGGAGCCGCATCGGCGCCGAACACGACGCGTACTACTGGCTCACTCGCAAACATCCGCGCACCGCCATCGGCGGCGGCTCGCTCAACGCCACCGCCCGCGACATGGCCCGGCTGGGGCTGCTCATGTCCCGTGGCGGAGAGCTGAACGGGCAGCGCATCGTGCCCGAGGAGTGGGTGGCGCGCAGCCGGGGTCGGGGGGTGCCGCACCTGGACGTCGGGGCGCTGGGCCCCAGCAGCTACCCGCATTACGGGTACAGCAACCAGTGGTGGACACTCGGCGGCGAGCGGCGTCCGTTCACCGCGGTGGGCATCCACGGCCAGTACCTGTACGTGGACCCGGAAGCCGACGTGGTGATCGTCAAGACCAGCGCCTGGCCGACGGCGGACGACGCCTCGCGTGACGCGGAGTCCGTCACGGCGCTGCGGGCGGTGGCCGACCATCTGCAGGAGATCCACCGTTGACAACGCCGTCGATAAGATGACGGCCATGACAAGCGCGAAGACCGACTCGACGGGGGCCACTCCCGCGCGGCGGAAGCGGCGTCCGGCATCCTTCCTCACCCCGGATCTGATCCTGGATACCGCCATGACCGTGATCGAGACGGATGGTCCGGAGGCGCTCACCTTCCGTCGGCTGGGCGCTGATCTGGGTGCCGACCACACCGCCGTCCTGCGGCACTTCGGCAGCAAGGACGATCTGCTGCTCGGCCTTGCCGCCCGGCTGGTCAAGGACGCCCTGCACGACTTCGCGCCGTCCGAGAGCTGGCGCGAGACCCTCGCGTCGCTCGCCCGCCGTATCCGTACCGCATGCCTGCGGCACCCCGGTGTGGCCGTCCTGGTCGCGGCCCGCACCTCGCGTCGAGACCCGGAGTTCCATGGTGCCGACGTGGTCATCGGCGCCTTGTTCGAGGCCGGCCTCCGTGGACGCGAAGCGGCCTCGTACTACCGGGTCCTGGCCGATACCGCACTGGCTGCCGGCGCGTACGAGGCGTCCTTCAACGTGCTGGACAAGGGCGCCCAGGAAGGGGACCGGCTGGCCTGGCACCGCGAGTACCTGGCGGCCTCGCCGCAGCGGTACCCAAACCTGGCGCAGGTGGCCCCCTATCTCGCGGACATCGACGAGGAAGACCAGTTCGAGACCGCGATCGGCCTGTTCCTCGACGCCGTGGAACTCCGCGCGCAGCGCGCCCGCGAACGCGAAGACGAACACGCGGAGGACTGACGCCTGGGGCACTCGCGAGGCGGTCATCCTGTTGACAGCGGGAGATCCTCCACCTATATCACCAATGTTGACAACCTTGTTGCGCTCCCCACCGCGGCGTAACTCCCTCTGCGAGGTCGCCGATGTCAGATCCTCTTGAGCTGCCGGATCCCCTTGGGAGGAAGGCGGCCACGCCCGGCACGGGCGCCTCGATGGGGGCCCGGATGCTCACCGCGCTCATCGCGGGTGTCACCGTGGGAAACATCGGCGGCAATCTGCTGCCGGTGCTACTGACCGACTACAGCTCCCGCCTTCGCTTGTCCCACACGGTCGCGGGGATCCTGGCAGCAGCCCAACTGCTGGCCACGGCTGCCGTGGCCCTGGTCCTGGCCCGGCGAGCCGCGCGTCCGGGGCGGGTGCGCACGGCGCGCATCGGATGCCTCATCGCGGGCGCGGGATTCGCCGGTGCCGGGCTGGCGCAGGCTCCCGCGCAGCTGGCCATCGCGCACGTGGTCGCCGGGGCAGGGCTGGGAGCGGTGTTTGCGGCTTCCAGCGCGGGGCTGGCGTCGACCGACGACGCCGACCGCGCCTCGACGCTCTCCGTCTTCGGCAGCACGGTCGTCACCGCGGTACTCCTGCTCGTGGTTCCCGCAGTGAACGACATCGGAGGCGGTGGGGCCGGTTTCGCCGTGGTCGCCGCGGGCTGCGGGGCAGCGTACGTCCTGGTCGGCGGTCTGCCGGACGGCTGCGAGGCGCACGGTGCCGAGCTCGGCGGCGCGAAGCCGGGGCCCGGCTCCGCGCCAGGGCCCGTACTGCTCGGCGCGGTGGCACTTCTTGCCGCGACGGACCAGGGGGCATGGTCGTACGCGGCGGTGCTCGGTGAGGAGCACGTCCACCTGTCGTCCTCGGCAGTCTCCTCAGTACTCGCCGTCGCCGGGATCGGCGCGCTCGCCGGAATCACGGCCGCTTCCCTCACCGCTCGCCGCTTCGGGCGGGCACCCGCCCTGCTTGGGTGCGTGCTGCTCGAAGCGGTGGCCAAGTGGGCGATCGCCTGGGGGGATTCGGCCGCCACGTACACCGTGGCCACGGTGCTGTGGCAAGCCTGCTATCTGGCCGTGCTGGTGCTGCTGATCTCAGTCATGGCGGAGATCGACCCCGGAGGTCGCTGGGTCGCCGCCGGCAGCGGCGCCGTGGCCGTTGGCACGGCACTAGGCCCGCCAGCGGTCGGTGCGGTGCTGGACGCCACCAGCGCCCCTGCACTGGGCGTCGTCCTCGCGCTCGCCACCTGCATCGCGGTCGGGCCATTGCTCCGCGTGACCAGTTCCGGCGCCATGATGCCTGCACCCATGCCCCCACCACCTGTGGCTGGCACCGCCCCGCCGCCCGAGCCCCGCGGCCCTCAGTGACGATCCTGCTCGGCGGAACGCGGACGAAGACCCATTTCAGCGCAGCGCCCCCTAGATGATCCGCCGATGCCACGACAGCGGGGTGCTGCCCGGGACCTGCTCCTCGTCCGGCAGCGAGTAGTGCGACAGCTCGGCGTGGAAAACCACCCCGCTCTCCTCGGCCCAGTCGCGCCAGAGCCGCGTACGGCCGGACCCGTCCGACGCCTCGAACCGGTGGAAGACGCGCAGGTACGCGGCGAAGCCGCCCGGCACGAGCTCGGCGACCAGGTGCCCCTCCGTGCTGCCGAGCCCCTTGAGCCCGTCCTGCAGCCAGGCCAGCTCCGTGCCGTCGTAGGTCCACTCCTGCGTCACCGTCATGCACCCCATGGTGCCTAGGCCGTTGCCCCCTGACTCTCCGTCCTCGGCGACTACCCCGCAACCCCCGCTTTGCAGCAGCGAGTTCATACCGAGAGCATGGGCAAGTGACGCAGGTCGCGCGAAATGCATATCGGTATTCGAGACGGCTTCCGGGTGTCGTCCCCCGTCGACCTCGCAAGACGCTCCCCGACCAGCCCTTCGGCGCGACTTAGGGCATTCGGGGGGCACGGCGCCCCCGAATGGGGCCGAATTGGTCTAGGCAACAAACAACCCCCAGGCCGATGACCTGGGGGCGAAGGATGGAGCGAGTGACGGGAATCGAACCCGCGCTCTAAGCTTGGGAATCAACGGGTTCTGCGGGGATGGTGTGCTGTCTGACCTGCGAAAACAGGGGCTGGTGTGGCTTCTATCGCGGACCCAGTTGCACTGCTGTTGACCGGGGTTTTCCGGTCTGGAGGGCACGGATGGGGCACGCGGTGGCCGAGGCGGCCGGCTGAGGTGCGATGACTTCTCTGATCCGCCCCGTGGCATGAGCGCGCTCGCGTGGCGGGGGATCGAGGTTGCGGGAGCAAGGGCGCTCGCGAACGGGCCGATTTCCCTCGCGGCAGGGTCCGATCCTGCCACGCTGGTCGGCGTGACGTACGTCGTGAGCGTGGAAACCCACATCCCGGAGGGCACGCCGGAGATGGACCCTCTGCAACGTGCCGGCGCGGTGGCGATCCTCGAATCCGGGCTCGCCTCGGTAGAGGGCATCGAGGGCCCGGACGGGATGGAGGCCGACCTCCACGAGACGATCGTGGCCGTCCATCCGGGCGGAGCGCTACTCAAGATCTTCGTGGACGCCCCGGCGTTGGAGTTCGCCGAGGAGGCGGTGAGCTCGGTAGTGGGGGAGCTGCTGGAGCGCTCCGAGGTGCTGGCCGAGTGGACGGTCGACAAGTGCGAGGTCCAGCTCCACCCCGACCTGGCCCGGGAGAGCCTCGCCGCTTCCGACGGCCCGGACGCTCCGCCCGATGATCCGGCCTCCCGCAAGGCCCACCATGCCGCACAGGCTGCCGCTCGGAGTGGCGGGGACGACTACGACGCGGAAGCGGATGCCGCGGCCACGCGTGACCGAATGCTGGCCATGGCAGCTGAGCTGCGCTCCTTCCCGCCCGTTATGTTCGGCGTGCTCGACGACGAGGGCGAAGAGGAGAGCGAGCACGACTTCAGTGTCTTGCCGGAGGATGCCAAACTCGCGGCCGGCTCCTTGGCGTACGGGATGCACCTGTTGGTGGACAAGCTCTTCCAGGATGTGCAGACGCTGACCCGGGAGCGCACCAACGTTGCCGAGTGCGACCGGCCGTTCTGGCTGTTGGAAGAGCTGCCCGAGCGCTACGCCCTCCAGTACAACGCCCATTTCGCGCGCCGCTTCCTGGTGACCGCGAATTGTCATGACGACCCGGTTCACCAACGGCGGCTTCGTCCAGCTCAGTTGTCTCGCGGAGGAGCTCGCCCTCCGGCTCCTGCTGCGCGAGGCCGAGGTCAGCCTGGATGTGGTCGGTCTCCTTGATTCCGGAGTGTCGGACGCGCTCGAATCGTTCGCTGCGAACGTCTATGAGGACATGGACCACGAGTGGTTGTACGACGACTCGACCGACGGGATCGACGAGAGCCCGGCTGGGGAGGCCCTCGGCATCGCGCCCATGTCGATCGGCTCGTGGTTCACCCCTTTCGACAGGGGCTGCTACGTACATCCGTATGCAGAGGATGAACCGAAGGGAATGTAGCAGCAAAGATCGGCGATTTTTTGATTGTTAGTAGCAGTGGGGTCCTCAGTATCGCCGGATACCGACTTTCGCGACGCCATCTGCCACTGAGCTTTTTCAGCGGTGAGTCTCCAGGGTGAGGATGGCCTTGACGGCTGACGCGAGCTGGTTATGGCTGCAGCGGGCGTGGCGGAGGATCCGCCAGGTCTTGATCCGGGCGACGCCTCGCTCGACGGGATACCGGAGCCGGGCGTGGGCCTTGTTCAGCGACTTCTCGCGGGCGGTGGGCTCGGTCCGGGGCTTGCGTCGGATGGGGAAGGCGAAGGTCCCGCCGGCTCCGGTGTATCCCTTGTCCGCCAGGACGGGGACGCCGAGCCGGGTGCAGGTGGCGATGATGCGGTGCCGCCGGGCGGCGGTGAGGTCGTGGGTGAGTCCTGGCAGGGCCCGCGAGACCCAGAGGACTTGGCCGTCGGGGCCGGTGATGAGCTGGAGGTTCACGCCGTGACGGCGGTGCTTGCCGGAATAGTCGCCGCGGCTGTCGCCGACCCGGTCGCACTCCGCGAGCGTGCCGTCCACCAGCACGTATTCCGCTTCGGCCTTCGCCTCGCGCAGGGCGCGGGTGAGGCCCGGCGCGAGCTTGGCAAGGAGCTGGATGACGGAGCGGACGTAGGCGTGCGCGGTGCCGACGCTGATCCGGAAACCCGCGGCGATCTGGGCGAGGGTGTCGTGCTTGCGCAGGTACACCAGCGCGACCAGGGCACGGGCGGACGGGCGCAGCTTGCACCGGCGGTCACCCTTCCGAAGGACGATGAGCATCGTGACCGTCTCCACGAGGGCGTGCGGCAGGTCGAGTGCGATGCCCCTATGGAAGTCAAGTAGCTGATGCCAGGGGCAGGCTGGCTCGCAGGATCTTGTAGACAGTGCGGGCGAGGTATCGCTTCAGGCAGCGGATGATCTCTCGTTTGGACATGCCTTCGGTGGTTCGCCTCCGTGCGTACTCCTGGGTGTCTGCGTCCCAGCGCAGGCGGGAGAGCACGGCCCGGAACAGGGCGGCGTTGGCCTGCCGGTCGCCGCCGCGGCTGAGTCGTCGTTTGTTGGTCTTCCCGGATGACGCCTCGACGGGGCTGGTCCCGCACAGGGCAGCGAACGACGCTTCACCGCGCAGCCGTTCGGGATTGTCGCCAGCTGCGATGAGCAAGGTGGCGGCCGAGTCCGGTCCGATGCCGTGGAAGTCCAGCAGGGCCGGCGCTGTCCGGCGGACCAGGGCGGTCATCTGCGCGAGGGCATCCTTGACCTCCTCGTCGAGGTACTGGATGCGCCGGGCCAGTCGGCCAAGGCTCTGGACCACCGTCGACTCGGCAGGGGCCGAACTGGTCGGCCGCAATACTGTGCACCGGGCGAGAAGCCGGGGCAGGGACAGCCCCTCCAGCGGTTCGCGGATCGATGCGGTCGCGTTGACCAGCACCGCTTTGAGCTGGTTGACGGCCTGGACCCGGGCCTTGACCGCTGAGTCTTTGACGATCTTCAGGACCCGCAGTGCCTCGACTGGGCCATCACCGTTCTTGGGCACAGCCGTTGCCTCGCCGCTGAGCACGGCACGTGCGGCTGCTTCTGCGTCGACGGCGTCGCTCTTGCCCCGCCGCCGGCGCATCGCCCGGTTCGGCCGGTTCACCTCCACGACGTTTACTCCGGCACTCTGAAGTGCCCTGGTCAGTCCGGCACCGTAGGAACCGGTGCCTTCCACGCCGGCCCGCGTGACGCGGCCCAGGGCATACGCCCACTGCAGCAGGTCCTGGTAGCCCGCAGCAGTCACCGGGAACGGCTGGCATCCCACGACCACGCCAAGCGTGTTGAGTGCCACAGCCACGTGGCAGTCCTTGTGCGTGTCGACACCGAGGACAACCTCGCCCTGGTCGGCCGTCGCTGAATGAATCACAGGCGCAGTCCCCTGTCCCAAGTGCATGAACAACAGTGCACCAGGTGGGAAGAACGGTCAGACCTGTGACGATGCCGCAGCAAAGCCCCTATCCGGACACGAGCCTCCTGCCCGGAGGCAGACACGCCACCCCCGAGTACAGTCGGCAGATCGCATTCAGGGCATCGGCAGACGAGCCAGGCAGAATATGGGCCAGACCGCACCCCGGAGCGGCACGGCCATCCTCGCAGGCAGGATAGGTAACCAACGAGGCTCCCGGGGACAGGCGTTGAGGCGCAGCACACCGCTCTCAACTCCCGGGAGCCCTCGCCCGTCACGCCACCCCCACCATCACCCGATCGGTGGCCGAGCTGAAAAAGCTCACTGAACGTGTTCTACGGGCTCCGCTCCCGGCTCGCCCGCCGCCCCCGCCCACCTGTCGAAACGCGCGGCTCGGGAATGCGCGCTGCATCACCGGAAAACCCCAGGTCAGATGAGATCTGGCCTGGGGTCCGGCTGAGAGGTCGAGGCCGAGGGCTGAGGTCGAGGTCAGAGGGCCTTCGCGAGCCGGTGGCGTGTGGTGAAGGCGATCGTGACGGCGACGAGCAGGACGGTGAACGCGCAGAGGAAGGCCATCTGGGTGCCGGGGGACGTGAGGAGCAGGCCGCCGATCTGCGCGCCGAGCGCGGAGCCCCCGAGACTGATCGTGGACGACCAGGTGAACGCCTCGGTGACGTGGGTCGCGCGCGCGGTCCGCGAGATGATCTTGTAAAGGATCACGGTCATGGGCGCCTCGAAGGAGCCGAGGACGACCAGGGCCAGGCCCATCGACCAGTTGTCCCAGACGAGTACGGGCAGCAGGGCGCCCGCGCTGACGACCACCATGCCCACCCTGAGCGAGACCTGGACGGACCAGCGCCGACTGCGGCTTCCGTACCAGAGTCCGCCGAGGATGCCGCCGACGCCCCACGCCGCGTAGAACACGCCGACGCCGCTGGCCGAGCCGTGATCGTCGGCGAACGCGGGCAGCGCGACGTTGTAGATCCCCGTCCTGACGGCGGTGCAGGCCACCAGGGCCAGCACCAGGATCAGCCCCTCCGAGCGGAGAGCACCGAGGGGGTCACGCGCCCCGCTCAAGGTGGCGGGCTGGGTGCGCGAGGCCCGGGTCGTCGCGAACCCGATGGAGCCGGCGGCGGCGAGCACGCCGCCGATGACGATCGCCGCGCCCGGGCTGGCCAGGAGCAGCATGACGCTGAGCAGGAGGGGCCCGCCGATCAGGAAGACGTTGAACAGCACGCTCTCCAGGGAGATACCCGCCGGCTCCAGCCCCTCCGTACCGCGCCACAGGGTGCGGATGCAGCCGCTGATCGGCGGAACCGTGGCGCCCGCGACGGCCACGCACGCCAACTGCACGGCCATGGACCCGGATTGGAAGGCGACGAAGCCGATCAGCGACACCGGGTACACGAGACCGGTGGCGAGGAGCACGATCGTCTGCCCGTACCTGTCGACACGGCGGGCGACGAGCGGCGCGAACAGCGCGGTGCCGAGGCTGTACGCACCCAGGAACAGGCCGGCCGAGAGGTAACCGGTGTCCTTCGAGGTGGTGAAGACCACCAGGGCGAGGCCGACCAGATAGAAGGGGAATCGCCCGACGACGCTCCAGAACAGGGGTGCGCGCATGCTTGTGCTCCGCAGGGCCGCGAGGATCTGGTTCTCTTCGGCCGGGAGTTCCGGGGAGGTGTCGGCGTCGCTGGGGGTCGTCGTGTCGGAGGCAGGGTGATTCGTCATGGTGTCTCGCACTTCGGGAAGGATTGCCGGCTCGGGGTTACTCACTGCTGTCGGGGGCAGGGAAGGCGCCATAAGGGCGGCGAGCGATCGTGACGGCGAGGTCCTGGACGGCGTACGCCGTCATGTAATAGGCCATGGGTGCCGTGTAAGGGCTCAGGGTCAGGGTGAACTCGGTCTCCCCGACTCCGTCCGGCCCGATGTGGACCTTCTGGAGCTCCGGTGTGACCGTGCAGTACTCACGCCCGTACTTGGCGACGAAGAGGCCGAGCTGGATGGTGCCGGGCCGTGCGTCGCGCACCGTCACCCGCACCGGCCGGACGTCTCCTTGGAGGAGGTCCTCCTCGGCCTCGATCAGCAGCGACGGTCCGCCGGGCAGACCCAGGGCGACGTCGCTGCAGCGCGTGCAGATGACGCCCTCGGTGTCGAGTGCGGTGGGCACCAGGGCACGCCGGACAAAGCGCTCGGCGGGTCGCCCGCACGGACAGCGCACCGTCGCGACCGAAGAGGGATCGACCGTGCTGCGCTCCGCGAAGTAGCCGAAGGAACCGCCGAATTCGTTCTCCGGATCGTTCACGAACTGCTCCGCGATGGCGAGGTCCAGCTGCTCCAGGTCGAAGAGGAGGCTGCGGGTCGTCTCGGCCGGGTCGCGAACGACCTGGGACTGCCTGGTGATCTGGTGATCGACCCGGGCGGCCAGACTTTCGAGGCCGGATCGCAGGGGGTTGCGGAAGGACAGGAGTCCGCCCGCCAGATAGGCGGTGAGACGGGCGGAGGTGGTCAGCAGCAGCTGTGCCGGCATGACGGACGGCGGCTCCGGCGTGATGCCCTCCTCGGCGGCGCTCATGCCGAAGTGGACGTAGGCGGGAGAGGGGCCCACGGTACGGATGCTGGAGTTGAAGGCCGCGGCGGAGGAACCGCGTTCGCGCACGGACTCCAACCAGGAGAGGTTCTCCGCATGCCCGGCCTCGTGTCCCGTGATCGCGGCCACCACGTCCTTGGCGGTGCCGTCGATCGCGTTGAGCATCAGCTGGTACTTGGGGTCGTAGATGGCCGCGTCGGCGAAGGGGCCGCTGTTGCACGAGCTCAGGACGACCTCGGCCGCGCGGACGTCGCGCAGCTGGATCAGCTTGTCCACGGGCTTGTAGCAGGTGGGCTCGTCGGAGTAGGCGCAGATCGGACCGATGACGTTCTCCTTGCGGGGAACGACCGAGTTCAGACCGCAGATGGTGTAGTCGGCGAGGTTGAGCGAGTCGTCCTTGCCGTGCCCCTGCAGAAGGAGGCGGCTCCAGCGGGTCCCGAGGATCTCGGACCTGACGTCCGCGGTCTTCATGCCCTCCTCGTCGAGCAGGTGGATGCCGCTGCGCGTGAGTCCACGGTCGACGGCGGTGAACATGCCGATGTCCCGTACGTCCGGGGCCGTGTGGACGTACTGCTTGGCGGTGAACCAGGCCAGGGACGCCGCGTCCCGGCCGGTGAGGAGCCTCAGGCGCACATCGGGCCGGAGTTCGGTGGCGCGCATCAGGGGCCAGACGGTGTCCACCGTGAGGTGCTCGTAGAGACCGGCGACCAGCAGGGTGTGCACCTCGGCCTCGTCGGCGTCCTCGGCCGCTTCCCCCTGCCGGTACTCCGTCCGCGGCTCCTGCGGGAAGAGCGCGTCGAGCAGGCCGGCTCCGACCTCTTCGTCGTCGAGCCACTTGTCGGCGAGGGGTTCGAGGAGCGCGACGAGACCGGCGGGCATGGCTTCCGGCCGCACGACGATGCCGTACGAGCAGGCGGCCGGCCGGCGCGCCTCCCCGTACAAGCCGGCGGCGCATGCGACGGAGGCCGCGAGATCGGTTCGCCCGTCGGTCCAGACCGGGACCTTCGCGCGGGCCGTGTCCGAAAGGAACTCGTCGACGGCGGCGGCGTAGGAGGAGGTGTCCTCCACGAGGGAGAAGGGCGAGGCCGACATGATTTCGGATTCGTCGCCGGAAACATGGAACTCGGACTGCACCACGCGTGACTCCTTCACAAAGGCGATCGGTTTCGAGCGGCCCGGGCTTGCCTTGTGACGGCGCTCTTCACCGAGGTATCGCGACGGTACTTCCGTACCGTCGCTCCGCGTATCCACGGCAAGTTCATCCGCGAGGACACGTGACGCTTACCTCGCCCCGAAGCACCTGCGCATGTCGCCTACGCGGGTCCTTCGCGGCGGCACAGTTCCTGGAGCACGGCACGAGCGATCTTGTCGTTCTGCCGGAAGAATTCGTCATTGCTCCGCGGGGACGGGAAACGGCCGGATGCCACGCTTCCCGAAAACAGGGCGCCCACCCCGAAGCGACTCTCGTGGGGGGCCCCGTCGGGACGCTTGAGGCGATTGAAGGAATCGGTGTCGACGAGACCCACGCTGTCGATGACGCCGGTGGGATACCGTACGCCGCCCTCGGGGGTCGTCCGGGTCTCCTCCCGGATCTCCTCGCGCTGGACGAGCTCGGACAGCACCGGGTCGTTCACGCGGAGCACGGCGCGCTCCGGGAGCCGGGCCTCGATGAGGGATCGGGCCTCGACCGATTCGTCGACGTTGCACGACCGCGCGTGGAAGAGCCCCTCGTGCGTGGTCACCGTCATCTCCGAGCCGAGGAACCGGACGACACCGGCACGGGTCAGGGCGAGCAGTTCCTCGAGGCGCGGTCCGGGCGGACCGCTGGTGAGGAATCGGCAGAGGTCGAGGAACTCGGGAAGATCGCGCTTCCACGAGTCGGGAGAGATCCTCTCCTCGCTGATGAGTTCCACCAGTCGGGAGAAGGCGGAGATCAGACCGTGCACCATCCCCAGGTGCGCGCTGTACCGAGGATCGCGCCCGCGTCGGACTCCGGTGTCGATGTAGTCGGCCATCCAGTCCTGGAGGGCGTCCAGGTCGGGGAAGCGGTGACCGGCCAGCGGATGAGCGGTCTCCTCCAGGTCGATCCGGTCCCCCTCGAACCGCACCGCCCGTTCGACCAGTTCCTTGAGTTCCGGTCCGTCCCAGTCGAGGGTGTCGAGGCGGTCGAGGAACTCACGGGCGTCGATGTCGAGGAGCTCCGGGTGCGACGCGGCAAGCTCGCGGTAGCCCGCGTGGGTGACCTCGCGGGCCATCAGCGGCCAGATGTCCAGGGCGAAGTCGAGAGGGCGGTCGCCGAGGGCGTCCACGGCCGCGGGGTCGAGGTGGCCGAACGGTTCCGGGGGCGGTCCGGCCAGCTTGTAGTGCGTCTTCGACCAGTACGGCACGCCGCGCCGCGAGCCCACGAAGAGGACGGGTTCGTTGCCGGACGGCTGGTAATGCAGCTCACCGGACTCGTCACGCCGGAACGTGCCGCCGCGTCCGGAGGTGAGCAGCACGGCGGTGTCGATGAAGCACAGACCGAGCCCGCGCACGATCACCGGTTCGCCGGCGGCTATCCGGTCGAAGGAATGGTCGGCGGTCGGCCCCGACGGCAGGTAGCACAGGTCGTGGGCGGCCGCGTATTCCGTCAGCCGCACCTCTTCCGCGTTCAGCTCGACATCCACGTTGCCCTGCGCGAACAGGACGACGTCGACGTCGACCGGGGGAAGGCCGTCCGCCATGACGACGCGCTGCCTTCCGAGAGGAAGGTCGTGTACGTCGACGGCCCGGCCCACGTGGGAATGGACCTGCACCTGGGGCCCGCAGCTGTTCGCCAACTTCCAGAACACCCAGGACAGATATTCGCTCTGCGTCTGACGCGTGGTGAACCAGCCGTCGTGCATCCGGCTCGCCTCGGCCGACACGGAGGGGGTGTGCCGGAATCCTGAGGGCGACGAGAGGCTGCCCGCGGCCAGCTCCCGGGCCCATTCGCTGAGCGTGGGACCGGGAACGACCGGGCCTTCGCATGCGACGGTCTCGTCGGTGAACATGGTGCAGCTGCCGGCCGTGGTGTTCATCCACAGCAGAGGTGACTGCTGGGAACGCCAGACGCGACCGCCCCCCGGCGGGTAAGGATCGATGACGTGGACGGCGATCATCCGGTCCGGCGCACACTCGGCGGCGTTGGCGATGAGACGCTCGAGAAGCGAGGTACCACGTGGGCCGGCGCCGATGATCGCCACGGACAGTTTTCTGGTCATATTCCGTTCCTGGGCCTCGATGAGGGCTCGGTCATGTCGCCTGCGTGTGAATGACGCGTCACCGGCCACTCGTTCACTGAGCCTTCTGTTACGCGGCGCTCTGCCTGCGCCCGTCGATCAGCGCGGCGAGCTCCGCGATGCTCGCGTCGCCGATCAACTCGCTCATCTCCACCTGGACCGAGCTCTCCCGGAGGATGCGGTACTGCACGCCGACCGTCTGCAGCGAGGTCGCGGCGAGCTCGCGCAGGGTCCGCGCGGAGACCTCCTCGTCCTCGGCCAGCTGCAGCACCTCCCGGACGGTGGTCTGCAGCCACGACAAGGTGGTGGGCTCGGCGCCGGCACTCTTGTGCACTTCGGTGACTCCTTCGTTGGGTGACTGGAGGCGAGGGCCGCTCATACGGCCCTCAGCAGGACGCACATCCGCAGCCCTGACACGCTCGACGCCAGCAGGTACAGCCCGCCCGGGTGGACGCCGCCGGCCGACTGCCGGTCGACGAGGTTGATCAGCGGGTCTGCGGCGAAGCAGTGGCCGACCCTGGTGATGTTCGAGGTGTCCAGCTGGGACGGGCGGAACCCGGCCTGGACCTCCTTCATCAGCACGATCGGCAGAAAGATGTTGTTGTGCAGCAGGCCGTCGATCTCCTCGACGCGGATGCCGGCCTCGGCGCACAGCCGCTGGTTGGCCGTCTTGGCCAGGTCGGCGCTGATCTCGGTGCCGCGAAGCATGGAGGCCGGGTCCTGGGCGTGCGCGTCCGCGACCCACTCGTAGGACTCGGGAGCGCCGTCCACCCACCGCGAGACCAGGCAGGCGGCCGCGCCGTCGCTGAACAGTGCGAAGTCGGCCAGCCGCGCGGACTCGTCGGGCACCGCGTCGGTGGTGATCACCAGCACCGTCCGGTGCTGGCCCGCGGTGACCATCGTGGCGGCCGTCTGCAGACCGGTGAGCAGGGTCGCGCACCGGTTCAGGGTGATCCCGGTGACCGGGACGTCGCCGAGTCCGAGACCGTGCAGGACCGACGCGATCAGGTCGCCGTGCTCCCCCACATCGCTGGGGAACGTGGTGGAGCACAGCACGAGCGCGTCGATCCCGTCCGGCTCGACGCCCGCCGCTTCCAGGGTCTGCCGGCCGGCCCGGACGGCGAGCGTGGCCGTGTCGAGTTCCGTACGGCGCACGGTGCCCCAGCCCCACATGTCGGCATCGGGCACCATTCGCCGGCTGTCCACGAAGGCGGCGAAGCCGTCGATCTCGGAGTGGTCGGTCGCGATCTCGCCGAGCACGTACCTGGGCGCGCGCAGCACCACGCGCCGGATGTCAGTCGTCGTCATGTCAGCCCAGCTGCCTGCGCAGGAAGTCGGCTATCAGGCGCATCGCGTTTCTGGACGTCTCGAGCACGGCCGAAAGCTGGAGGAAGCCGTGCGGAAGGTCCTTGTGCGGATGGAATTCCACCGGCACGTCCGCGTCGGCGAGCAGCTTCGCGTACTCCTCGCCCTCGTCGAACAGCGGGCAGTACTCGGCGGTCAGCAGCAGGGCCGGCGGAAGTCCGCTGTGGTCGTCCGCCTTGGCCGGTGAGGCATAGGGCGATTCGCCGTCGGCGGGATCGGCGAGGTAGTGGTCCCAGAACCAGGCCGACGACTTCGCGTTGAAGAACATCGGATCGACGTGGTCCTTCATGGACTGCGTCGTGGCGTCGTTGCGCGTCGGCGGGTAGACGAGCACCTGGGCGGAGAGCTTCGGCCCGCCCTTGTCCCGGGCCATCAGGGCCATGACCGCGGCGAGGTTGCCGCCGGAGCTGTCTCCGGCGACGGCGATGCGGGCGGGATCGGCGCCGAGTTCGGACGCGTGCTCCCCCACCCACCGCACGGCGGCGTAGCAGTCGTCGATGGCGGCCGGGAACGGGTTCTCGGGCGCGAGCTGGTAGCCGACGGACACGACAATGCAGGGGGTCAGGCTGGCCACCGCGCGGCAGATCGCCTCGCACGTGTCCAGGGAGCCGACGACCCAGCCGCCGCCGAAGAAATACACCACTACGGGGAGCGGGCCGTCGTTCTCGGCCTGCGGGCGATAAACCCGCAGGGTCAGCGGACCCGCCGGACCATCGATGTCGAAGTCGAATACCTCTTCGGGTTCTTTCACCCAATCCCAGATCTCGGCTTCGGTCTCCCGATCCGCTACCCGGGCCTGTTCTACCGACATGGTGTAAAGCGGCGTGAATCCGGTGGCGACACGATAGTCCCTGATTCCCGCGTAGAGCGGATCAAGCGGCATGAAAAATCCCTCAGCTCCCAGGACTGCAGCAAGAAAATCCGAATCAACATCGAGAGTGGCACAGGCCCGTACGGCACCGGGGTAACCGAGGCGATGAGCTGCGCCGGGAAGGGGTCAGCGCGATGTTTCCCTCCGCTGAACTTGCCGCAGACGCAGGGAAATCAGTGCTGTTGTAACGTCCTCTCGACATGCGATAGGGGAGAAAAAGTGAGTGAATTCGAAGGGCTCGTGGCGATCGTCACGGGTGGCGCCCAGGGAATCGGTCTGGCCACCGCGAAACTGCTGACGAGCAGGGGCGCGAAGGTCGCCGTCCTCGACCTCAAGACGGAGGGCTTGCCGAGCGACGTCTTCGGCGTCCAGGCCGACGTCGGCGACGACGCCCAGGTCGAGGCAGCGGTGGAGGCCGTCGTCGAGCGGTTCGGTCGCCTCGACATTGTGGTGAACAACGCCGGCATTCCGGCGGTCGGCGATGTCGCCACGAACAGCTCCGAGGAGTGGCTGAACGTCCTGAACGTCAACGTCGTCGGCATGGTCAGGGTCGCCCGGTACGCCCTGCCGCACCTGCGCCGCTCGCCCGCCGCGGCGATCGTCAACACGTGCTCGATCGTGGCGTGGGCCGGACACCAGACGCGCACGCTGTACTCGGCCAGCAAGGGCGCCGTGTACTCGCTGACGCTGGCCATGGCCGCGGACCACGCCCGCGAGGGAATCCGCGTCAACTGCGTCGCGCCCGGCACGGCGGACACCCCGTGGGTGGAGAACCAGCTGCAGGGGACGGCAGACCCGGAGGCCGCCCGGGAGTCGCTGCTCAAGTTCCTCGCGCCGGGCCGCCTGGTGACGGCCGACGAGGTGGCGGGCGCGATCGCCTACCTGGCGAGCCCGCTGTCGAGCGCCTCCGTCGGCATGATGCTCGCCGTGGACGGCGGCCAGCACAGCCTGCGCCTGCGGCCGCAGGACCAGCAGCATCTCATCGGACGCTGAACCGCGACCGCACACGGCTTCGGCCCCGGGACCATCTCCATGGTCCCGGGGCCGAAGCCGTGTGCTGTGTCCCCGCTTCTACCGCAGGACGTGCACCTGATCCTGCACGGTGGACGGGTCGCCCGGCCACAGCCGCATCTCCCCGAGGTCCGGGCGCAGGACGACCGCCGCGACCGTCCGCTCGCGCCGGATGTCGCCGTTGTCCCGGACCAGGATCGGGGGCGTCGCGAGGAGCCGGTGATGGCTCCCGGTGTCGCCCGCCTTCGGGATGCCGGTGTCGAGGACCGTCTGGAGGCGCCGCTTGGAGGAGTTCTTGGCGAAGATGTTGATCTCGTCCTGCTCGGTGAGCTCGGCGTCCAGGAAGTGGTTCGTGTGGGCCAGTTCGTCGCCTTCGATGACGCGTCGCCGCGCGACCGTCGCCTCGACGCACACGGTCCGGTCCACACCGCAGATCGTGAACGCCCGCGAGCTGGCGAGCGGCAGCTCCCGGAGGATCTCGACGGCCTGCTCGACCGTGTCGGCGGTGTCGAGGACGTGCCGGATCGCCAGGTACGGCGGCACGCCCGGCCGCCAGTCGCCGCCGAGGACGAGGTTGATGCCCACGGCGATCCCGGCGTCGTTGACACCGAGGTAGCCGAGGAGACCGGCGAAGCTGAGCACCAGGGAGCGGTGGCGCGGTCCGGAGACCGACAGCACGGCGATCTGGTCGTCGAGGTCGCCGTTCAGGTCGACCGTCTGGGCGAGCACCGGCTCGGCGCCGGCCGAGGCGTACGTGGTGCAGTCCCCGGCGGTGACCCGGCTGTAGCCGATCAGCTCGCGGCGCAGCTGCAGCAGCCAGGCGGCGTCACGGTCGATCCCGGCGCCGACGGCGAGGCCGTCGATCTCGGCGGCGAGGTCCGGCAGCGCTTCGGCGACCACCGCACGGTGGGCCGCGATGTCGGGCCGCAGCGCGTCGAGGTCGGCCGGCCGGTCGGTGAGGTGGCCGAGGCGGGCGAGCGAGTCGTCGAGAAAGCCGCGGAGCCGCCCGGCGAGCGCACGCCCGTGGCCGAGGCCACGGGCGTGCGGCGAGCCGGACACCTCCAGCAGTGGTGCGCCGGTCACGCGCACGGGTTGACCGCCCGACCGTCGCGGCGGAGCTGCTCCTCGACCGAGGCCCATTCGGCGCGGAGCACCGAGTAGTAGATCGCGTCGCGCCTGCGCCCCTCGGGCATCGGGTTGAAGCTGCGCATGACGCCTTCCTCGTACGCGCCGACCTTGCGCAGTCCGGCGCGGGCCTGGAGGTTGAGGACGTCGGTCTTGAACTCGACGCGCTCGGATCCGAGGACGTCGAAGGCGTGCCGGAGCAGGAGGTACTTGGCCCAGCGGTTGATGCCCTTGCCCTGGAAGTCGACGCCGAGCCAGGACCAGCCGATCTCCAGTCGGCCGTCGGCCTCGCTCAGGTTGCCGTAGCTGGAGCTGCCGGCGACCTGTCCGGTGCTCTTGTCGACGATGATGTAGACCGCGCGCTTGCCGCTGGCCTGGTCAGCGAGCATGGCGTCGAAAAACTGGTCAAAATCAGCGTCGCTCTCGACACGGGAAACGAAGTACTTCCAGATCCGGTCGTCGAACGCGATCTTGCGCAGGGGTCCACGGTCGTCCTCCGAGATCGGGTGGAGCTCGACGTGCTCGTTCTCAAGGAGCGCGGAGGCGTGCTGGGTCCAGGCGTTGTGGGTCAAGGAACTCATCCCTTCAGGGGGGCATGGGGGCGGAGGGCGTCGACGACGTCGCCGAGGCTGCGCATCCCGGCGAGGTCGTCCTCGGTGAAGTTGTCGAGTCCGACCTCCGCGGCCTTGCACAGGGAGGTCAGGAACAGGACCTTGTTGAGCGAGGTGATCCCGTACGTCTCCACGAGGCTCTCGCCGAGGTCGAGGCTCGCGGGGTCCGGACGGTCGCGCAGCACCAAGGAGAGTTTCTCCCGCGCCAGGGTGTCGAGGTCAGTGGACATGGATGCCTGCCTTCGGGTTGTCGATCCGGTCTCGGTAGCGGTCCGCGATGCGCTTGCGGATCGGTTTGAACTGCGACGTGAGGAGCCCGCCCTCGACCGTGAACGGCTCGTCGGCGACGATCACGCGGATGATCCGCTCGTCGCGCTCCGACGCGGCGTTGACGGCGGCCAGGGCCTCGCCGATCGCGGCCGTGTCGACCGGTCCCGGGTGGGGTGAGACGACGGCGACCAGGCCGGCCTGGCTGGGGCAGTACACGACGCATTCGGCCACCGCGCCGGTGTCGCGGAAGCGCGTCTCGATCGGCCTGACGATGATCTTCTTGGCGTTGTCAAGGACGATGACGTCGTCGCTGCGGCCGAGGATGTAGAGGAACCCGTCCTCGTCGAGGCGACCGAGATCCCCGGTGCGCACGATGCCTCCGGGCCGGAAGATGCGCTCGCTGTCGCCCGGAGCAGCGTACGTGTACGCGGTGTTGACCGGGTGGTCGCTGCGGACGCAGACCACCCCCTCGTCGTCGATGACGATCTCCTTGCCGTGCAGCGCCCGGCCGACGCTGCCCTCGCGGTGGGCGCCGGGGTGGTTCTTGGTGGCGATGCAGGTCTCGTTGAGGCCGTAGCCCTCGAAGATCGCGAGGCCGGCCTCGGTGTAGAACCTGAGCGTCGCCGGGTCGGCGGGGGCCGAGCCCGTCCACAGGTAGCGGACGCGGTCGCCGAAGAGTTCGGCGGCGGCCTCGGCCGGTGCGGCGCCCGCCGCGATGCTGCCCTCGATGTGCCGCTTGGCCGTGTCGAAGAAGGCGGGGACGCCCATGACGACGGTGGGGCGGACGGACGGCAGCACGGCGAAGACGGACTGGTACGTCGTGATCGTGATGTCGTGGCCCCAGTACAGCGCCGAGTACAGCCAGTAGCGCTGCTGGAGGAGCGAGAGCGGCAGGAACGTCAGGATGTCGTCGCCCGGCTTGTGCTCGAAGACGCTCTGCACGGCGTGCAGCGAGGAGTCGATGCTGCCGACGGTGGCTTCGAGCCCCTTGGGGACACCGGTGGATCCGGAGGTGAACTTGACGGTCGTGCACTGCGTCGCGGCCCACTGCTCCGGCTCGAACCCGCCGGCGTCCTCCTCGGCGTAGCCGGCGACGGCCGAGATCGGCAGGACCTGGGACGGAGCGTCGTCGGGCAGCCGGACGTCGGTGTAGAGGGCGTCGAGGCCGTAGCACTCGACGAGCTCGGCGTCGGGGTTGAACTTGCCGGGCTCGAACCCCGCGGTCTGCGCCCTGAGCATGAGCGCGGCGACGTCGAGCAGCACCCATTCGAGCCGGTTGGCCGAGAGGATGCCGATGCGGTCGCCCGCGCCGACGCCCCGGCGGCCCAGCGCCGCGGCGACGGCCTTGGCCCGGTCGTAGAACTCGGACAGCGGCAGGGTGGTGCGGTGGCCGAGTCCGGTCACCGTGAGGGAGCCGTCGTGCGCGGGCCGCTCGGCGATGACGCGGTTGATGATCGATACGGTCATCGCTGCTCGCTGGTGCCGAAGAAGCGGGTGTCCGCGAGGGTGCAGCGGCTGCCGGGCTCGACCAGGTCGACCGTGTTGGGCCAGGTGGCGACGGCCGGGACGCCGAGGGCCTCGGCGAGCTTGGCCGAGAAGCGCGGCATGAGCGACGCCGACGCGGTGGCGAGCAGGCGGGCCGCGGCCAGTTCGAGCGAGAGGGCGGTACGGGCCTCGGAGCTCCACCGGCCGTCGTGCGTCAGGGCCGACTGCTGTCGGGAGAAGGCGCGGACGTCGGTGACGATGCCGTCGAGCGCGGCCGCGGCGGCCGTCAGCGAGAACCCCTCCGGGCTGAGGGCGGCCGTGACCTCGTCGAGCCGTACCGACAGGCGGGTGAGGAACGCGGTCTGTTCGGCCGTCCAGGTGCCCGCGTCGGGGGCGATGCCGTCGAAGTGCTTCTCGACACGCTCGCCGAGGCCGGTGAGCCAGTCCTGCCACTCGCCGACGAGGGTGTCCGCGCAGGCGCGGTCGAACTCGGCGCGGCGGAAGTCGGTGCGCTCGCCCTCGGGCCGGGTACGGGAGAGGTAGTAGCGCACCGCGTCGACGGTGTCGGGGGTGAGGATCTCCTTGCCCCAGATCGCGTGCCGCCGGCTCGTGGAGAACTTCTGGCCCTCCAGCAGGTAGAACTCGTTGACGTGGTAGTCGATGTCCGGGTTCCACCCGGGGTGGGCGAGCCCGTACAGGACCGGGTAGAGAATCGCGTGGTAGAAGCTGTTGTCGTACCCGAAGAAGTGGACGATCTTCCAGTCCTTGGAAGGCGCATCCTTCGACCACTGCTCTCCCATCCCGGCGCCGAGCTGCTCGATGCCGTGCAGGAAGCCGTGGCTCATCTCCGGCCAGACCCAGATGACCTGTCCGTCGATGTCGTCCTCGGCGGGCCGCACGCCCCAGTCGGAGGGGTGCGAGACCGGCAGGTCGAGCGTCTCGCGGGCGAAGACCCGCTCGGCCAGCTCGCGCAGCCGGACCGGGACCCGGCCGAGCTTGTGGTGGTCGGCGACGGCGTCGGCGAACTCGTGCAGCGGCAGGGTGTAGCGCTCGACGTCGGTGGTCTTCGGTACGGCGCTGCTCAGGCGGGAGGTCGGGTCGACGAGGTCGGCGACGAGGTTGGGCTCACCGCACTCCTCGCAGATGTTGCCGCCCGCGCCGTGCGAGCAGCTGGGGCAGGTGCCGCCGACGTTGACCTCGTAGAGGTACTCGCCGGTCTCGGCGTCGAGCAGGGCCGGCGTCGCCTTGGGCGTGACGCGCCCGGAGTCGACGAGCCGGGTGAAGAAGCGCTGGAGGCCCTCGCGGTAGCCGTCCTCCGCGTTCGTGGCGTAGTACTCGTCGACGCTGATGTCCATCGCCTTGAGCGTCGCGGCGATCTCCGCCGAAAAGTGCGAGGCGACCTCGGCGCACGTGGAGCCCTCGCGGGCGGCGACGGCCGTGACGTAGCTCTGGAAGTCGTCGCTGCCGGTCAGGTGCCACGCCTGGTTGCCGATGAGCCGCTGGTGGCGGACGTAGACGTCGGCGCCGAGGTACGGGCCGGAGAGGTGCCCGAGGTGGAGGTCGCCGTTCGGCGTCGGCGGCGTGGAGAACACGAACTGGGGACGGTCGGTGTGGTTCGCGCGGGTGCGCGACGTCGCCGAGGCCCGGGTGCGGGCGGAGTCGCGCCAGTACTGGGTGAAGAAGACCAGGTCCGTCTCGCCGGTGTTGGTGATGATGTGCGACTCGAACGGCTCGAAGAGCACCACGGTGCCCGGTCGGACCTGGTGGCCGCGGCCGTCGACGGTCAGCTCGCCCGTACCGGCGACGATGACGAAGAACTCGGTCTCGTCGTGCCGGTCCGTGTGCGAGGAGGCACCGGGGGCGACACGGCCCCAGCCGGCACCGACGCCGAGACCCTCGACCGAGGACATCTCGATGCCGAAGGCGTCGGACAGTTCGGATTCGCTGTACTGGTTGAGGATCATGACTGCCTCTGTGGTGGCTGGGGGATGGTCTCGGTCGGTGTGAGGTCCAGGGCGGCAACGGTCTCGGCGGCGATGGCCGGGGCCAGACGGTAGCCGGAGCCGTTCGCGGCTCCGGCGAAGACCAGGCCGGGCAGCAGCTCGGCGACGACGGGTTCGCGGTCGGGGCTGTACGCGTCGCAGAACACCCGGCCCGAGGTGCACCGGTCCACCAGGCCGGGAGCGAAGCGGCCCAGGACGACCCGGGCGTCGTCGAGGTCGGACGGCTCCAGGGCGGGGCCGACGCCGTCGGGGGTGACGTCCCAGCGGTCGCAGGTGTAGCTGAACAGGTAGTGGCCGCGCTCGGGGAGCGGCAGGACGAAGGCGTCCTCGTCGTGGAAGACCACGAGCGGGTCACTGGCCGCCGGAGCCCCTTCGAGGTGGGCGGCGACGACCTTCTTGACGCGCAGCCCCAGCGGGGCGACGAGCTCGGCCCAGGCGGGGTGCCCGATCCACGGACCGGGGGCCAGGACGACCCGGCGGGCGAGCAGCTCCCGCCCCGATCCGAGCGTGAGGCGGTGGTACCCGCCCTCGGAGGAGAGTTCCGTGACCTCGGTGCCCTCCAGAACGGTCACCCGGTCGCGCAGCCCGGCCAGGACGCGCCCGGCGACCGCCTGGACGTCGGCGTAGTGGCACCCGTCCAGGTCCCACGCCCGGGTGCCCGGCGCGGCCGCCCAGCCGTGGGCCGGGGCGGTCTCGTCGCCGAGTCCCAGGTACACGGGGGAAACCCCGCCGACGTCCCCGGCCGAGACGACCGTGGCGTCGACCGTACGGATCGGCAGGTCGAGTTCGACGGCCAGGCGCTCCCAGACACCATGGGAGTACGCGGACATGGACCTGACGCGCTCGGTCCCGCCGCGCGGGAAGTGGACGCCGGCCGAGCGGCTGGAGGCGCCCTGACCGACCAGGCCGCGTTCCAGGACGGCGACGGTCGCGCCGGGGAAGGCCGTGGCCGCCTCACGGGCGATGACCGCGCCGATGACTCCGCCGCCGACGACGGCGAGATCTACGCGGTCCACTGCGTGCCCCGTCCGCTCTTGGCCGACCAGTCGATGAACGACGTTGCCAGTTCGGGGGTGCCGCAGCCGCGCAGGCGGTTGGCGATGCGCTGGGCCCGCCAGGCGTTCAGGCTCAGGTTCACGTCGGGCAGGCCGCGCTGGCCGCGTACCGCGTTCTGCACGAAGATCCGGCGGTCCGGCGGACCGTCCCAGGAGATCGCGAAGTCCTCGTCGACGCGGAACTCGCCGTTCTCGGTCTCGATGCGGTCCTTCAGGGGATCGAGGAACTTCTTGGGGGCGGGGCGGAAGCCGCTCGCCCAGACCACGGCGTCGACCGGGAGGCACTGGCTCTGGCCGGACTCGTCGTTGTGGCGCAGCGTCACCTCGAACGTTCCGGCGGACGTGCGGTCGGCGGACACGACGGTCCGGTTGGGCATCAGCCCGAAGCGGTGCTCGTCCCGCTCGATGAACTGCAAGCGGTACAGCTGCTGGTAGATCGCCCGGAGGGTCGACTCGGAGATTCCGTCCGAGCTGAGCAGGTGGGCCGAGTTGAGCTCGGCGCGCTTGGACTCCGACAGCCGGTAGAAGTACTCGGAGTACTCCGGCATGTAGAAGTCGTTGGTGAACGTCGAGTCGTCGATCGGGAAGTAGTTGCGGCGCCTGGAGATCCAGGAGACCCAGGCCGGGCGCTCGGACTCGGGCCGGGAGATGAGGTCGAGGAAGGCCTCGGCCCCGGACTGGCCGCCGCCGACCACGGCGACCCGCTTGCCGGCGAGCTTCTGCGCGTGGTTCAGGTACTGGCTGACGTGGAACTGGCCGACGCCCAGGTACGGGAAGGCGAACTCCGGCACCCACGGCACGGTGCCGACGCCCACGGCGATGTTGTCGGCGGTGACCTGGCGGCGGTCGGTGGTGACGCGGAAGACGCCGTCGAAGTCGACCCGCTCGACGGTCTCGGAGAAGACCACGTTCTCGTTCTTCTCGGCCGCCCACGCCAGGTAGTTGCGGAACTCGGTGCGCGGCACCTCGGCGAACTGGGCGTTGAGGAAGTGGTAGATCCGGCCGCGGTCGTGCAGGTACGACAGGAACGAGAACCGGTTGGTCGGGTCGGAGAGGCTCACCAGGTCCTTGAAGATCGAGACCTGGAGGGTCGCGCCGTTGATCATCTGGTCGTCATGCCAGGTGAACCGCGGCTTGCGGTCGAAGAAGAGGTTCGGCTGCTCCGAATCGCCGTGCAGCAGCGCGGCCAGACTCAGGTTGGCTGGTCCTGAGCCGATGCCGACGAGCCGGAGGTGACTGGCCTGGTCGACGGCACCGGACGCCGTCATCGGCTTCTGTACGGGTCCCACGTGAGGTCCTTCCTGTGGAGGTGCAGGTCTTTGGTGCGGCGGCGGCCGGTCCCGGCCGTCCTTCACAGGGCGTCGGCGATCGTCATCTCGATGACTTCCGAGGCCCCTTCGTAGATCCGCAGCGAACGGATCTGGCGGTAGAGCCGCTCCATCGGGCTGCCCGCGACGAGCCCGGCGGCGCCGAAGATCTGGACGGCACCGTCGACGATCTCGCCCGCCGCCTCGGTGGCGTAGAGCTTCGCCGTCGAGGAGTGCTTGGCGTGGTCGTGGTCGAGGTCCGCCGCCCAGGCGGCGCGGGCGGTGAGCAGCGCGGCGGCCGAGAGCTTGACGTCCATGTTCGCGAGCGAGGACCTCACGAGCTGGAGGTCGGCGAGCCGGCCGCCGTAAGCCTTGCGGGTACGGGCGTGGTCCCGGGCGAGCCGGAAGGCGCGCCGGCCGAAGCCGAGCGCGGCGCCGGCCACGGTCGCCCGGGCCCGTTCGAGGATGTCGAGCGCGACCACGATGCCCTGGCCGCGCTCGCCGAGCACGGCCGCCGGGCCCACGCGGACGTCGGTGAAGGTCAGTTCCGCCCAGGAGCGCGGGGCGATCGCGCCGATCGGTTCGGCCTTGAGACCGGGGGCGTTGCCGTCGACGACGAAGGTGGTCAGGCCCAGCGGTCCCGGGCCGTCGCCCGTGCGGGCGAGGACGACGCACACGTCGGCGATGTCGCCCTGCGCGATCCAGGTCTTGGTGCCGTTGAGGACGAACCCGTCCCCGTCGGGGGTCGCCTCCAGCACCGCGGCACTCAGGTCGGAGCCCGCGCCGGGCTCGGAGAGGGCCAGCGCCCCCGCACGGGTCCCGTCGGCCAGGCCCGGCAGTTCGCGGCGACGCTGCTCCTCGGTGCCGTGGCGGGCGATCGCGGCGGCGGTGAGCTCCTGGATCGAGTACGTGAAGTCGGCCAGGTCCTCGTGGTACGCGAGGGCCTGGCGCCGCAGGCACAGGGACCTCATGTCGGAGTCCGGCCGGTCGGGGTCGAGGTGGCGCAGCCACCCCGACCGGCCGAGCTCGGTGAGCAGCTCCCGCCCGGCCGCGGCCGGATCGGTGGTGTCCAGCGCCGCCCACGCCCCGGCCCGGTCCGCGCACCACTGCCCGATCTCCTCGGCGAGTGCGCGGTGGGCGTCGTCGTACAGAGGCAGCGTGAGGACGCCGGGGTCGAACACTTCGGAAAGACTCATCGTGATCCTCACTCAGACGGTCGATGCGGCGAGCGGCTCGGAAAAGGAAAAGGGAAAAGGGAATCGGGAACGCCGCCGCCTCGGCCGGATGTCCTCCGGATACGCCGCGGGTCATGGGGCGGGCTCCTGCCGAAAGGCCGTGGGCCGCGTACAGGGGAAACTACGGCCACTCCCGCGACAGGCGCGTCCGCGACAAATTCATCCGCCGGGACTCATGACGGTTACGGCGCTCCGCCGCCGGTGCGCACCGCGTTTACCCGCACTGACGGGCCCCCGACCGCCGGTCCCGACCTTTACGGCCCGCCCGGGAAACCGCACAGCGCGCATTCCGTCCGAGTAATCGCCGCGCGTACCTGATCCGCCGTCCCGTAATCCGGACGGCCGTGGACGGATGAGCCTGTCGCGGACGCGCGCTTCACGGCCGGGTTCGTAGGTTGCCTTTCCATGTGGTGGTGGGAACGCGCCCTCCGATCGGTCGAGCGCTTCCGCCACGGAGGTCGTGTAGTGATCGGGGTGGATTCGTGATGCGGGTAGTGGTGGTCGGTGCGGCCGGCTATATCGGCGGGGAGCTGCTGCGGCTTCTGATCGGTCACCCCGAGGTCGAGGTGGTGGGCGCGGTCTCCTCGCGCTTCCCCGGCAAGCGGGTCGACGGAGTGCACCCGAATCTGCGGGCCTCGACCGATCTGCTGTTCTGCTCCGCCGACGAGGTCGACGAGTGCGACGCGGTCTTCCTGGCCCTGCCGCACCGGGCCGTGATGACCCAGATCGAGTACTGGTCCCAGCGGACCAAGCTCGTCTTCGACCTGACCGGTGACTTCCGCCTCGACGACGCGGACGTGTTCGAGCGCTACTACGGCACCGAGCACCAGGCCCCGCACCTGCTGAACGCCTTCGTGCCCGGCCTGCCCGAACTGCACCGCGAGCGCCTGCGCGGCGCGGACCTGATCAGTGTGCCCGGCTGCATGGCCATGGCCGGCGTCCTCGCCCTCCTCCCGCTCGTCGCGCACGACCTGATCGACACGGAGGCGGGCGTCCAGCTCGACGCCCGCACCGGATCGAGCGGCTCCGGCTCCACCGCCGGCCCGGCGAACCTGCACGCCGAACGCAGCGGTGCGATGCGGGTGTTCGCCCCCACCAGCCACCGCCACGAGGCCGAGATCTCCCAGCACCTGGGAATGCATGTGTCGATGACCGCCACTGGTGTGGAGGCCGTCCGCGGCGTCCAGTCCATCGGTCACCCGACCCTGCGCCCCGGCGTCGGCAAGGCCGCCATCCGGCGGGCCTACCGCGAGCAGTACGCCGAGGAGCCCTTTGTCCGCGTCGTCGCCCACCAGCGCGGCATCTTCCGCTACCCCGACCCGAAGATCCTCCTGGGAAGCAACTTCTGCGACGTCGGCTACGCCCTCGACGAGGACACCGGACGCCTGACGACCATCGGTGCCCTCGACAACCTCGTCAAGGGCGGTGCGGGCAACGCCGTCCAGTGTCTCAACATCCGCATGGGCTGGCCCGAGACCTTCGGACTCACCTTCCCTGGCCTCCACCCCCTCTAGGGGGCGTCCCCTTCAGTCCTCGCCCACCGGAGAGACCGTGACCACCGCACCACTCACCGTTGTCAAATGCGGCGGCAATCCCGCCGTCGACGCCGCGGGCATCTGCGCCGACATCGCCTGCCTCGTCCACGAAGGGCACTCGATCGTCCTGGTCCACGGAGGTTCCGGAGAGATCAGGCGCCTCGCGGGGGAACTGGGCGTGCCGCAGCGCACCCTGGTAGCCCCGGACAACGTCTCCACGCGCTACACCGACCCGGCCACGCTCGAAGTGGTCGTCCTCGCGCTGGCCGGATCGGTCAAGCCCAAGCTGGTCACCGAACTCGCCCGCCACGACGTGCCCGCGGTCGGACTCACCGGCATGGACGGCGGCATGCTCCGCGCGCGCCGCAAGTCCGCCATCCGCGCCGTCGTCGATGGCCGTACCGTGCTGGTCCGCGACAACCACAGCGGCCGGCTCACCACGGTCCGCACCGAGCTGCCCGAGGCGCTGCTGCGCCTCGGCCACGTCCCGGTGATCTCGCCGCCCGCCATCGACGAGCACGACCGCCCGGTCAACGTCGACGCCGACCGCGTCGCGGCGGCGCTCGCCGTCGCCCTCTGCGCCGACCAGCTGCTGCTGCTCACCGGAGCACCCGGCGTGCTCGCCGACGTCGACGACCCCACCAGCCTGCAGAGCACCTACTGCATAGCCCCGGCCGGCCCGCCCGACCCCTCCGCCACCGGCGGCATGGCGCTCAAGCTCATCGCCGCACGTGAAGCACTCACCGGCGGAGTCGGCACCGTGCGCATCGCGGACGGACGCGGCCCCGCCCCCGTCAGCCAGGCACTCGCCGGCGCCGGCACCACGGTGCGCATCGCCCCTGCCGAGGAGCCGGTCCACAGCTCTCGCGAAATGGAGATCCGCGCATGACCGAACCGAATGGCAAACCTGCCGTGTGGCAGGGCGGAACGGTCTGGCTGACCGGACTGCCGAGCGCGGGCAAGACCACGATCGCGAAGGGCCTCGCCGAGCGGCTGCGGGCCGAGGGGCACCGCGTACAGGTGCTCGACGGAGACGAGGTCCGTGCGGCGCTCTCGAAGGACCTCGGCTTCTCGAAGGAGGACCGGGACACCAACGTACGCCGGATTGGGTACGTCGCCAGGCTGCTCGCCTCTCACGGTGTCACCGTGCTGGTGCCGGTCATCGCTCCGTACGCGACGTCGCGGGAGGCCGTGCGCGACCAGCACGCCGCACAGGGCGTCCCCTACCTCGAGGTGCACGTGGCGACTCCGGTGGAGATCTGCGCGGACCGGGACGTGAAGAGCCTCTACGCCAAGCAGGCCGCCGGCGAGATCAGCGGCCTCACCGGCACGGATGACCCCTACGAGGTGCCGGTCGCCCCGCAGCTCCGTCTCCACACGCAGGACCAGACCGTCGAGGAGTCGGTCCAGCAGGTGTACGCGGTACTCACCGAGCGGGGTCTGTCATGACCGTCGCCCCGGCCCAGCTCACCGGCCCTCGGCACTCTCCCACGCCGCCCCCGCTGACCCACCTCGAAGCGCTCGAAGCCGAGGCGGCCCACATCTTCCGCGAGGTGGCGGGCGAGTTCGACCGGTCCACGCTGCTGTTCTCCGGCGGCAAGGACTCGATCGTCATGCTGCACGTGGCGCTCAAGGCCTTCGCCCCGGCACCCCTGCCGTTCTCGCTGCTCCACGTGGACACCGGCCACAACTTCCCCGAGGTGATCGCCTACCGCGATGGCGTCGTCGAGAAGCACGGCCTCCACCTCGACGTGGCATCCGTCCAGTCGTACATCGACGACGGAAGGCTCCGCGAGCGCCCCGACGGCACCCGCAATCCCCTGCAGACCGTTCCCCTGCTCGACGCGGTCCGTGCGGGCCGCTTCGGCGCGGTGTTCGGCGGCGGCAGGCGGGACGAGGAGAAGGCGCGCGCCAAGGAGCGCGTGTTCAGCCTGCGGGACGAGTTCGGCGGCTGGGACCCGCGCCGGCAGCGGCCCGAGCTGTGGCAGCTCTACAACGGTCACCACCAGCCCGGCGAGCACGTACGGGTCTTCCCGCTGTCCAACTGGACCGAGTTGGACGTCTGGCAGTACATCGAGCAGGAGGGCATCGACCTCCCGGAGATCTACTTCGCCCACCGGCGCCAGGTGTTCCAGCGCGACGGCATGTGGCTGGCGCCCGGCGACTGGGGCGGCCCCCGGGACGGCGAGTCCCTGTGCGAGCGCCGGATCCGATACCGGACGGTCGGTGACATGTCCTGCACCGGCGCGATCGAGTCGTCGGCCACGACGGTGGGCGCCGTGATCGCGGAGATCTCGGCGAGCCGGGTGACCGAGCGCGGCGCGAGCAGGGCCGACGACCGGCTGTCCGAGGCCGCCATGGAGGACCGCAAGCGAGAAGGGTACTTCTAGACATGTCAACGGGCATCTCGGAAGAGGCAGTTCAGAGCGCCGCGTCCGACCGGCTTGCGGGTGGCCTGCTGCGGCTGGCCACCTGCGGCTCGGTCGACGACGGAAAGTCCACCCTGGTCGGACGGCTGCTGTACGACACCAAGTCCGTCCTCGCCGACCAGGCGGCGGCCATCGAGGAAGTCTCGCGCAGGCGGGGCCAGGAGGCGCCCGACCTGGCGCTGCTCACCGACGGCCTGCGGGCCGAGCGCGAGCAGGGCATCACCATCGACGTGGCCTACCGCTACTTCGCCACCGCCCGGCGCCGGTTCATCCTGGCCGACACCCCCGGGCACGTGCAGTACACCCGGAACATGGTCACCGGGGCCTCCACCGCCGACCTCGCCGTGGTCCTGGTCGACGCCCGCAACGGCGTCATCGAGCAGACCCGCAGGCACGCGGCGGTGGCCGCCCTGCTGCGTGTTCCGCACGTGGTGCTGGCCGTCAACAAGATGGACCTGATGGGGTACGAGGAGGCGGTCTTCGCCTCGATCGCCGAGGAGTTCACGGCGTACGCGACTGAGCTGGGCGTGCCCGAGATCACCGCGATCCCCATCTCGGCGCTGGCCGGCGACAACGTCGTCGAGCCGTCCGCCCACATGGACTGGTACAGCGGCCCGACCGTCCTGGAGCACCTGGAGACCGTCCCGGTCAGCCAGGACCCGGCCGCCTGCCAGGGCCGGCTGCCCGTGCAGTACGTGATCCGTCCGCAGACCGCCGAGCACCGCGACTATCGCGGCTACGCAGGTCAGGTCGCGGCCGGCACCTTCCGCGTCGGCGACGCGGTGACCGTGCTGCCCTCGGGCCACACCTCCAAGGTCTCCGGGATCGAGGTGCTCGGCGATGCCGTGGACGCCGCCTGGACGCCGCAGTCGGTCACCCTCCTCCTGGAGGACGACATCGACGTCTCGCGCGGCGACCTGATCGTGCCGACCGGCGACGCGCCCGCCACCACCCAGGATGTCGAGGCGACCGTCTGCCACGTCGCCGACCGGCCCCTGACGACCGGTCAGCGGGTGCTGCTCAAGCACACCACCCGTACCGTCAAGGCGATCGTCAAGGAGATCCCGTCCCGGCTCACCCTGAACGACCTTTCCCAGCACCCGGACCCGGGGCAGCTGGTCGCCAACGACATCGGCCGGATCAAGGTGCGCACCGCCGAGCCGCTCGCGCTCGACTCCTACGCCGACTCGCGCCGCACCGGCTCCTTCCTCCTGATCGATCCCGTGGACGGCACCACGCTCGCGGCCGGCATGGCGGGCGACTCCTTCGCCGCCGCCCAGAGCCCGGTCGCGGTGGACGGGGAGGGGTGGGACTTCTGACGGACGTCGGGCGGGGCGGGCGGGGCGGCAGGCGTGATGACGTACGCGCACCGCTCGCCCGCCCCGCCTACCCGCCCGCCGGCATCATCCGCGCTATCTGCACCATCCGCACTACCCGGTCTCCGAGAGGACACCTCCCATGCCTGCCAGGCGCCCCAGCCGTATCCCCCACACCGCCCCGCGTCGCACCGTGGCCGCTGCCGCCGTCCTGCCCCTGCTGCTGGGCGCGCTCGCCGCCTGCGGTTACGGCTCGGACGCCAAGAAGGACGCCGCGCCGGCCGCCGACGGCGCCAAGAAGCTCTCCGCCGACACCGTGAAGATCGGCTACTTCCCGAACCTGACGCACGCCACCCCGCTGGTCGGCGTCCAGGAGGGCCTGTTCCAGAAGGAGTTGGGCGGCACCAAGGTGCAGACCGCCACCTTCAACGCGGGGCCCTCCGAGATCGAGGCGCTCAACGCGGGCTCGATCGACATCGGCTGGATCGGCCCCTCGCCCTCGATCAACGGCTTCACCAAGTCGAGCGGCAAGAGCCTGCGCATCGTCGGGGGTTCGGCCTCCGGCGGCGTGAAGCTGGTCGTCAACCCGGACAAGGTCAAGTCCGTGGACGATCTCAAGGGCAAGAACATCGCGACCCCGCAGCTCGGCAACACCCAGGACGTGGCCTTCCTCAACTGGATCAACGAGAAGGGCTGGAAGGTCGACGCGCAGAGCGGCAAGGGCGACGTCAACGTCGTCCGCACCGACAACAAGATCACCCCGGACGCCTACAAGTCCGGCTCGATCGACGGCGCCTGGGTGCCGGAGCCGACCGCGTCCAAGCTGGTCTCGGAGGGCGCGAAGGTGCTCCTGGACGAGTCCGACCTGTGGCCGGACAAGAAGTTCGTGATCACCAACATCATCGTGTCGCAGAAGTTCCTCAAGGAACACCCGGACGTCGTCGAGGCGGTCCTGCGCGGCTCGGTGAAGACCAACGAGTGGATCAAGGCCAACTCCGACAAGGCGAAGACCTCCGCGAACGCCGCCCTGAAGGCGCTCTCGGGCAAGGAACTGCCCGCGAACATCATCGACCCGGCCTGGAAGTCCATCGAGACGACCGACGACCCGCTGGCCGCCACCCTCCAGGCGCAGGCCGACCACGCGGTCAAGGCCAACCTGCTCAAGAAGCCCGACCTGAACGGCATCTACGACCTCGCCCCGCTCAACAAGGTCCTCAAGGCCCTGGGCAAGCCCGAGGTCGCCGACGCCGGTCTCGGCGTCAAGTAGCCGCACCGCACGCCGAGTCCACAGGCTCCCCGGACCAGGTCCCCAGGAGGTGACGACCATGGCCACCGCCGTTGCCATGCCCACTGCCGTTGCCGAGGCCGCGGACGCCACGGCCGACGAGTACGGGTACGCCGCCCGGATCGGGCACGTCTCGAAGTCCTTCGCCGGGCCCGCCGGGCCCCAGCTCGTACTGGACGACATCACGCTCGATGTCGCGCCGGGCGAGTTCGTCACGCTCCTGGGGGCCTCCGGGTGCGGCAAGTCGACGCTGCTCAACCTGGTGGCGGGCCTGGACCGGCCCACCGCCGGCACCATCGAGACGCCGGGCGGCCGGCCCGCGCTGATGTTCCAGGAGCACGCGCTGTTCCCGTGGCTGACCGCGGGCAAGAACATCGAGCTGGCCCTGCGGCTGCGCGGCGTGGCCAAGGCCGACCGGCGCACCCGCGCCGAGGAACTGCTCGAACTGGTCCGCCTGAACGGGGCGTACGGCAAGCGGGTGCACGAGCTGTCCGGCGGCATGCGCCAGCGCGTCGCGATGGCCCGCGCCCTCGCCCAGGACTCCCGGCTGCTGCTGATGGACGAGCCGTTCGCCGCCCTCGACGCCATCACCCGGGACGTCCTGCACGACGAGCTGACCCGGATCTGGCGCGAGACGAACCTGTCCGTCCTCTTCGTCACGCACAACGTCCGCGAGGCCGTCCGGCTCGCCCAGCGCGTCGTGCTCCTCTCCTCCCGCCCGGGCCGGGTGGCCCGCGAGTGGACCGTGGACATCCCGCACCCGCGCCGCATCGAGGACTCGGACGTCGCCCAGCTCTCCGTAGAGATCACCGAACAACTGCGTGGGGAGATCCGCCGCCATGGCCGGCACTGACACCACGGCCGGCACCGCGGCCGCCGCTCACGACCCCGGCAGCCTCGAAGCGGGCCTGGACGCCCTGGACTCCGTACGGACCCACCGCACCCCGGTGCGCCGGCTGCTCGTCAGGAAGGCCCTGCCGCCGCTGACCGCCGTGCTCCTGGTCCTGGCCCTCTGGCAGGGCCTCGTGTGGGCCGGGGCCGCCGACCCGGCCAAGCTGCCCTCGCCGTCGTCGGTGTGGACCAGCCTCACCGACCTTTGGCTCCAGGGCACCCTGCTCGACATCGTGTGGACCAGCGTCTCGCGCGGGCTGCTCGGCTTCCTGCTCGCCCTGGCCGTCGGCACGCCCCTCGGCCTGCTCGTCGCCCGGGTGAAGGTCGTCCGCGCCGCCATCGGCCCTGTCCTCGCCGGCCTCCAGTCCCTGCCCTCGGTCGCCTGGGTCCCCCCGGCGGTCCTCTGGCTCGGCCTGGACGACTCGATGATGTACGCCGTGATCCTGCTCGGCGCCGTGCCCTCGATCGCCAACGGCCTGGTCTCCGGCATCGACCAGGTGCCGCCGCTGTTCCTGCGGGCGGGCCGCACCCTGGGCGCGACCGGGCTGCGGGAGGCCGCGCACATCACCCTGCCGGCCGCGCTCCCCGGCTACGTCGCGGGCCTCAAGCAGGGCTGGGCCTTCTCCTGGCGCTCCTTGATGGCCGCCGAGCTCATCGCCTCATCGCCCGATCTCGGCCTGGGCCTGGGCCAGTTGCTGGAGAACGGCCGCAACAACGCCGACATGCCCGGCGTCTTCCTGGCGATCATCCTCATCCTGGTCGTCGGCATCGCCATCGACCTGCTGGTCTTCAGTCCGCTGGAACGCAGGGTGCTGCGCGGCCGCGGCCTGCTCGCCAAGGGCTGAGGAGACCCCGACGCACGGTCGGGGCCTCCGTCGTGGCGCACCCCGGCCTCGACGCCCGAGCGGCTGCCCTGCCCCGCTCAGCTGTTCGGCGCGGACAGGACACAGAATTCGTTGCCCTCCGGGTCGAAGAGGGTCACCCAGTGCTGCCCGTCCTGCACGGGATCGGCGCGCCGAGCACCGAGGGAGAGCAGCCGGGCGACCTCGGCCTCCTGGTCGTCGGGGCGGAAGTCGGGGTGGAGCCGGTTCTTCACGGCCTTGCCCTCGGGGACGGGGACGAAGAGCAGCCCCGGCATCCGGTCCGGCTCGGGCCGGATCTCGATGATCTCCTCGGTCTCGTCGACCACGACCCAGCCGAGCGCCTCGGCCCACCAGTGCCCGAGGGCGAGGGGGTCGGACGCGTCGACGGTGATTTGTTCCCAATCGAGTGCCATGGGCGTGAGCATAGACAGAGTCGCCGGGTCGGGGAGAGTGCGCGGGCCTCGGGCGACCTACGCCGGAAGGGCGCGGTGGATGCGGACCGTGCGGGGGGCCGGGGAATTCACAGCGACGGCACCGGCGTGAGTGGTTGCCACCGGAAGGTCGGTGAGGTGCCAACCCGGGAGGTCGCCGCGTACGTCGTCGGCCGCGAGGTCGCGGCCCAGGCCGGTGCCCAGGCCCTTGAGGTAGGCCTCCTTGCGGACCCACAGGCGGGCGAAGACCGCCGGCCGGTCCTCCGGGGCGGCAGCCTCGACCTCCTCGCATTCCGACGGATGCAGCAGTTCCGCGAGCTGCTCGGCGACCTCGGCCGCCGGTACGGGCTCCGCGTCGACGCCGATCGGAACGGGTGCGACGCCGATCAGCACCAGGTCCCGGCTGTGGGAGAGGGAGAACTCCGTGGAGCCGGACGCCAGAACGGGCCGGCCGTGCGGCTCCGTGCAGCACGGGCAGGGGGCGCGGGTGAAGCGAAGCGCCTCGGGTGCCACACCCGTCGCACGGGACAGGACCGCACGAAGCGCCATGTGGGCGAAGCCGTAGAGCCTACGATCACGGCGGTGGACGAGTGCCGCCATGCGACGGCGCTCCTCCTCGTCCAGAACGGACAGATCGAGCGAGGACTCCGAGACGTCGCCCGGAATCGGGAGCACCCACAGGTGCAGATCACTCGTGTCGTACTCATTGGTGCCCACGGGAACTTCCCCTCGGATGATCAGGTCGACGAAGGTGACGCCGCCGGTCGGTACCGACTGCGGCTCCGCAGCAGCGGACCCGGTCCCCATGGGCCGGCTCTGCAAGCCTGCCGATGGAGGACCGGGTCCTGGTGAGTCGTCGCGCTCCGGAGTGGCGAGCCCTTCTCGACTGAAGGGCTCGGACGCGGAAGAGGCCTTGATCGCCTCGGACTTACTCGCCCCAGTCCTCTTCGACCTCGGGCGCGAGGGCGAGCACCGTGGGGTTCAGCGCCACGATCTCCAGCTCGCTGCGGCAGCCGGCGCACTCCAGGATCTCGTTGAGCCGTACCGACTCGCTGATCTGTACCTGCTCCTCGCACTCCGGGCAGGCCTGCCCGATGGTCGCGGGCGTGGTCACGGTCATGGTCATGCGATGCATTCCTTTCGATCGTTCCTCCCGGAGCGGGCCGCCGTGTCGAGGGCCGTACGGACCGTCCTGACGACTCGCTCCGCGGTGAGGTCGTAATGTGCGACGAGGTGTTCCTGGTTGCCCACCTCGTCGACGAACTTGTCCGGCATGCCGAGCCGCAGCACCCGTGTGGGCGCCCGCTCCGACAGCGTCTCGGCCACGGCGCCGCCGAGGCCGCCGCCGCGCCAGTGCTCTTCCAGCGTCACCACGAGCGAGGCGGGCCGGGCCGCGGCCACCAGCGTCTCCGCGTCGAACGGCCGCAGGGTGTGCATGTTCAGCACGGTCGCCTCGATGCCCTGCCCGGCGAGGACCTCCGCTGCCGCGAGGCAGGCGAGCACCGGGTAGGGGCCGCAGCTGGCGAGCACCACGTCGCCGCCCTGCCGAAGGGTCTGGGCCTGCCCGATGACCGGCGGCGAGGCCGCCGGCAGTGCCGGGGTCGCCTTGCGGCCGAGCCGGACGTAGAGCGGTCCGTCGAGGTTCAGGCTCTGCTCGACGAACGCCTCCGTGGCGGCGGCGTCGGCGGGCACCACGACGGTCATGCCGGGCAGTACCCGCATCACGGCGAGGTCTTCCAGGGCTTGGTGCGTCGGACCGAGATGGCCCGCGGACAGACCGCCGTGCGTGGCCATGATGCGGACGGGCAGCTTGTTGTAGGCGATGTCGATCTTGATCGCTTCCAGCGCCCTGGACGTGGCGAAGGCGGCCATCGTGTTGACGAACGGGATCCGCCCGCACGCGGCCATGCCGGCGGCCGTGCCCATCAGGTTGTGCTCGGCGATGCCGAGGTTGAGGTACTGGTCACCCGCCGCCGCGGCGTACTCGGCGTTGAACAGACCGGTGTCGGAGTCCAGGCACATCAGCTCGGGATGTCGCTTCAGCAGAGGAAGCAGACTGTCCCGGTACGCTTCTCGGGTCGCGCGGCTCATCCGGTGGCCTCCGTCGTCTGCAGTGCGCGGGCCGCCCGGGCGTGGTTGCGCGGCGACAGGGTCACGTAATGGCTGGCACTGCGGCCGGCGAGGAATGGAAGGCCCTGCCCCTTGACCGTACGGGCGATCAGCACGCTCGGTTTGCCCGGTTCCCACGGGGCGGCATTGAGGTGGTCCGCCAGTCGGCCCGGGGCGTGGCCGTCCACGTCGCGGACCGCCCAGCCGAAGCTCCGCCAGCGGTCGGCCAGCGGCTCCATCGGCGCGATGCCCTCGGTGGCGCCGGTCAGCTGAAGGCCGTTGCGGTCCACCACCACCACCAGCCTGTCGAGCCGCAGGGATGCGGCCGCGATGGCCGCCTCCCACACCGAGCCCTCCTGGAGCTCGCCGTCACCGAGCAGCACGAACGTACGGGAGTCACGGCCGGCGTACCGGGCGGCCAGCGCGAACCCGCAGCCCAGCGAGAGTCCGTGGCCGAGCGAACCGGTCGGCAGCTCGACACCGGGCACGGCCCGAACCGGGTGGCCCATCAGCCTGGAGCCGGGACGCCCGTATCCGGCGAGTTCCTCGACCGGGAAGAAGCCCCGTTCGGCCAGCGTCGCGTAGAGACCGATGGCGGCGTGGCCCTTGCTGAGCAGGAAGCGGTCGCGATCCGGGTCGTCCGGCCGCTGCGGGTCCACGTTCAGCACCGAGAAGTACAGGGCGGCGAGGATGTCGGCGCTGGAGAACGCGCCGCCGAGGTGGCCGCCCTCCGGCCCCGCGCACATGTCGACGACGTGGGACCGGATGCGCGCGGCGACCGTGTCCAGGGTTTCCCGCTCCAGGACCTGGGTGACGGTCATGAAGCCGCCTTCGCGAGCGTGGCCACCATGTCCCTGTTCGCCCACACCTTCTCGAAGGCGTCCGCGTACAGACCGAGCAGCTCGCCGGCGCCCGGGTGCAGGTGACGCTTCTGGATCGTGAGCGAGTCGGCGATGACCTCCCGGGTCACCGGGTAGCCCTCGCCCGCGTTCGTGCCGGACGCGCCGGTCACGGACCACGGGTAGCCGGAGCCGAAGCCGACGCGGTCTGTGAAGACCTTCTGGTCGGGCAGCGGCATCAGCTGGTACTGCGACACCGGCACGCCCTCGGCGCGCAGCAGCCGCCGCAGCGCCGAGCGCAGCGCCTCGGGCCGCACACCGTCGAGGCCGAAGGCGGCGGGGTCGAAGCGGAAGCGCAGGATGTGCCAGGCGTGCGTGGTGTCCGGCAGCGCGGTCGGCACCGTCAGGCCCGGCAGCTCGGCGAGGCGCGCGAGGAAGCCGGTGACGTTCTCCTGCCGGGCCCGCTCGTAGGCGTCGAACCGGTCGAGCTGCGAGATGGTGAACGCGGCCTGGAGGGCGTTCATCTTGTAGTTCCAGCCCAGGCCGTACGAGACGTAGTCGCGGTCCCGGCCGGCCTCGATGTCCTCGCCGAACTGCCGTCCGCGGCGCATCTTCGCGGCCAGCTCGGCGTCCTGGGTGACCAGCAGGCCGCCCTCGCCGCAGGTCGGGATGTTCTTGCTGACCTGGAGGCTGAAGGTACCCGCGTCACCGATCGCGCCGACCGGTCGTCCGCGGTGCGTCGCGCCGGGAGCCTGGGCGGCGTCCTCGACGATCGCGAGGTCGTACTTGCGGGCGATCGCGGTGAGCCGGTCCATGTCGGCGGGCGCGCCGTGCAGGTGCACGGGGATGATCGCCTTGGTCCGGGGCGTGATCCGGCGCTCGACGTCGTCCGGGTCGATGTTGAAGGTAACCGGGTCGATGTCCGCGAAGACCGGTACCGCCATCTGGTGCACGGGGGCGAGCCCGGTGGCGATGAAGCTGAACGCGGGCACGATCACCTCGTCGCCGGGGCCGATGCCGAGTGCGGCGAGGGCCAGGGCCAGGGCCGCGGTGCCGTTGGACACCGCGACGCAGTTCTCGTGGCCGAAGCGGCGGGCCCAGTACTCCTCGAGTTGGGACACGGCGTTCACGCCGTCGGTGTCGGACACCAGGCGCGGGCCGTCGAGCGCGTCGAGGACGGCCTTGCGGTCCTCGTCGTCGATCAGCGGCCACTGCACGTGACGCCGGTCCCTCGGTACGGCCGCCGCACCGCCGAACGCTGCCAGCTTGCTCATCACTCTCCAGTCCGCTCCGTCGCGGAGGTCGGTTTAGGTACGTTCACAGCCGCGCCGCCGCCGCGATGACGGCGTCGACCGCGCGCACGTAGGCGGCGCGCAGCAGCGTGGCGTGGTGGGCGATGTCGGGCGCGGCCGCACGCGGGTCGCCGTGGCCGTGCGCCCCGGTGAACCGCAGTCCGGTCCACGCGTGGGCGACGGACTCAACCGCGCGGCCCGTCGCGGCGAGCACCGGGTCGTCCCAGTCGCGGCCGCAGCGGCGCAGCAGTTCGCCATGCAGCGAGGCCTGTGCCTGCATGGCCCAGCCGAACGGGTACAGCTCGCGCAGCGCGCCCGCGTCCCCTGTCTGGCATCGCTCGATCAGGTCGGCGACGAACGCGTCGTACCCGGCGAGCCCGGTACGGGCGGAGGTCTCCGTGGTGAAGCCCTCGATGTTGGTGCGCAGGTAGCCGCCGAGCAGCTCCGGCGTCAGGGGGGCCGGCTGCGTGCCGAGACGGACGTCGAGGCAGCGGCGGCCGATCTTCGAGTCGCTGAAGAAGGCGTCCTGCACGTCGGTCGGATTGGCCGAGCCCCAGCTGCGCAGGAACTCCTCGATGGGCACGGCGCCACGGAAGGCGGGCGGCATCGCGTCCGAGACGTGGACCACGCCGCGCGTCTCGTCCAGACCGTAGATCACCACGAGGTGGGCGGCGTGCACATCCCCGTACGCGGGCCTGAACGGCAGGTGGAAGTTGTCCACGGCGGCGATGACGAGCCGGTCGTCGGCCAGGTGCTCGCGCACCTCGCGCCAGACGTCGTCCTCGTCGGCGGGCTGCCACCAGCGGGCACTCAGGTCGTGGTGAGGAGCGAGCGCCTTGCCCAACTCGCCGTCGGCGCAAGGGTAGTAGAACTCTTCCGGCCTGACGTCGCCCGGCAGGTGCAGGAACTGCCAACCCGCGCCGAGCACGGCCAGCGGGTCGGCGCCCTCACGAGCCAGCTGCGAGCCGAACGTGGCCTGCAGGCAGCTGATGAGGTCGCGGTACCAGAGCTCGGGCTCAGGGCCGGTGATCATGTACGTACGTGCTTTCGCCTCGTCGGCCATGTCAGGACTCCGTCCGCTGCAGGGTGAGGGCGAAGACGTGCACCGCGACGTTGCGGGGCAGCAGGATGCCGGTGAGGCCGGCGCGCCGGGTGACCGGGATCCGCTGCGCCCACATGACCGCGGGGATGCCGCGCTGCACGTGGTGCGGGTAGTGCATAACGAGGCTCTCGAAGGCCTTGACCTCGCCGAACCACGCGGGCGCCGCCCAGAAGTCGGAGACGCGGAGCGCCTCCGGGTCGACCGAGCCGTCGGCGAAGTTCAGCTGGACGGTGTCCTCGCTGCGCCGCTCGGACGCGGCCAGCACGTGGATCCAGTCGTAGCGGCCCTCCGGGACGCGGATGAACTGTCCCTCGCAGCGGACGTTGTCCGGCCCTTCGCAGACAGGGGGGAACCGGAAGGGGACGCCGTCCACGTGGACGAGGCTTCCACCCTGGGGCAGGTATTCGGCGGCGAAGGAGTTCCGCCACACATTGAAGTCACCCACCTTGGTGTTCGTCGCCGGGGAAATGGCCGTGTTGTTGCGGTGGTCGGAGATGTCGACCGTCTCGCACGGTCCACTTCTCCCGCGGGGCGCCGAAGCCTCCATCACGTCACACGCGTCACTGAACACTTTTTTTATGTGCAGTGTACTTCCGGTGGAAGGCACCGGAGTTTCCGTCAAGTTCACTGAAAACCTTCTCGAGTCTCAACAGTCCAGGCTGCCCGAGGACCGGACCTTCGGTCACTCTTTCCGCCCGCGCCCCGATGACCTTGGATGCCTGAAATACCGCTCTGTGCACTCGCCGGACAATTATCCTGATCATTTCTGCCGGGACGCTCACGGTCGAAGCGCGGCAGCGCGCAGCTTCTCGTAGTACGGCATGTGATAGTCGAGATAGGCGCTCAGCGACGGGTCCGCCGCGACGGCCTCGACCGTCGCGCCCGAGCTGCGCGCGAAGCCGGCGGTCCGGCTGGTCGACTGGTGCCACTTGCTGGTCGACTGCCACTCCGAGCGCATGCCCGGCTGCCAGCTGAGCGCCTCCGGTGCGAAGGGGATGCCCACGGCCTCGCAGTACGCGCGCACGGTCTCGGCCGGGCGGTCGAGCAGGTCGTCGGAGTCGATCACGACCGGCGTGTTTCCGGTGGCGGCCTGCACCGCGGTGAAGATCTCGTACAGCCGCTCGAAGCCGATCTCGTCGCGCCCGAGGTCCTGGTTCAGCTTGTGGTGCGAGGCGATGGCCTCGGCCGGATGCCGAATGATGAACGTGTGGGTCGCGGCCGCGAGGAATTCCTCGTCGGCGAGGAGCACCGGATAGTGGAAATCCGTCGTGTC
Organism: Streptomyces sp. NPDC050485; assembly: GCF_044458185.1. Lineage (NCBI taxonomy): Bacteria > Bacillati > Actinomycetota > Actinomycetes > Kitasatosporales > Streptomycetaceae > Streptomyces > Streptomyces sp. NPDC050485. The sequence continues at coordinate 626,361 of NZ_JBITHR010000002.1, forward strand.
CTTGAAGAACACCGGCTTTTCCACGGCGATCTCGCGCAGTGCCGTGAGCACGTCCCGCTCATTGTGCGCGACCCGGTCATGGACCTTCGCCTCACCGAAGTCGACGACCAGGGACAGCGGTTCGTGCACCACGACATGGTCGTCGCGCTCGGCCATCATCCGCGCGAACGCGGTGGACCGGCAGCGCGGCGCGCTCCACAGCGCGAGTACCGGGATCCTCTCCGGCGTGTGTCCCACGATTTCCCCCTCTGCTCCGGCGTCCGTGAACTGTTCCGGCAGACACCGGAATCCGGATCAGCGTGACACGGCCGGAAGGAACACCGGGTAATCAGGGGTTGTAATCGTGGGGTGGGGGGTCAGCGGGGTGTGTCGTTGTGGATGAGCTTGTTGCGGATGTTGGGGGTGTGGGGGTGGTCGTAGTTTCGTTTTCTATGTGGCGGGTGGGTTGTGCCGTCCGGGGTTGGTTGGTGGTCCTATTACGGAGGTCACGTGTCTGCGACGCCAGAGCGCGCGGGTGGCTGTGAGATCGCGGTGCTTGCCAGCAGGGTCGGTGCGGATGAGAAGAGGTTGTTCGACGCATTCGATCGGCGTGGGGTTC
>NZ_JBITHR010000003.1:0-590068 GCF_044458185.1 Streptomyces sp. NPDC050485
TACTCACCCTCTCGGGCTTTCCTCCGGGCGCTTCCCTTCGGTATTTCGTGTTCCCGACTCTATCAGACTCTTTCGTGTCCGATTCCCCGTCGGAATTGGGGTTCGCTTCGAGTTCTTCGCTTTCGCGTTTCCCTTTCGGCGTGACCACTACTTTAGCGGGTTTCCCCGGCTACTCATAATCGAGTCATTCGAGTTCGAATTGCGGCATGCCGAAATTCGCACCCGTTGGGGTTCGATCGTAGGTAGTGGATGGCCACTTGGGGTTGCTGAACAGCAGGGCCCGTCTCAAGCGGCTCGGGCCACGTTAGGCGTCCCTTGAAGCCGAGTCAAGTTCGGCGGCGGCGCGGCTGATGGGCCCGGTAGGGGCTCACCGTGGGGTCGTCGGAGATCCAGAAGCGCCAGAGGTGCGGGGCGCCGTCACCACCCACTCCGGTACGCGGACCGCTGCGTACCTGGTCGGGCGTGGGAGGGGTGCCGGCGAGCATGGCGAGCGGGGACTCCGGGCCACCGCACACGTCCGTGCCGTTCAGGTGCCGGCCCACATCGAGTGCGGTGGCCAGCCGGGCCGGGCCTTTGGCCAGTTCTTTGTCATGACGGGCCGAGAGTCGACGTTTGCGGGCCAGTTCGGCGCCCACCTGGAACTCCCCCGCCCTGAGCAGCACACCGCTCGCCCTGCCTTCGGGGCCGCACACCAGGTTGAGGCAGTGCCACATCCCGTACGTGAAGTAGACGTACGCGTGTCCGGGCGGGCCGAACATCACGTCGTTGCGGGCCGTGCGGCCGCGGAAGGCGTGCGAGCCGGGGTCGTTCGGGCCGTCGTACGCCTCGACCTCCGTCAGGCGGAGTTCAAGAGGCCCCGCCGGAGTGCGGCGTACCAGCGTGCGGCCCAGGAGGTCCGGGGCGACTTCCAGGACCGGGCGGTCGAAGAAGTCCCTGGGAAGTGGCGTACGTTCGGTGCCCGCGATCATGCCGTACGAGGGTAGTGGACGGCGGACGGAACGGGATTCCGCGGTCGCGCGTTCGTCAGGCCGACGTCGGCGGGCGGCGGAACTGGTTCTGGGGAGAAAGCCCCCTAGGCTCGGGCCTACCAGTTGATGCCGAATCAGGAGGTGCCGACGTGAGCGAGCTCAAGAGGCCGCCGCTTCCCCACGACTTCCACCCCGAGGTGCCGTCGTTCACCGTGGTGAGCGAGGACCTCGAGCCGGGGGCCGTGCTGAAGGACGCCCAGGTCTACGGGGGCGGGAACACCTCGCCGCAGCTGCGCTGGGAGGGTTTCCCAGCGGGGACCAGGAGCTTCGCGGTGACGTGTTTCGACCCGGACGCTCCCACGGGCAGCGGGTTCTGGCACTGGTCGCTGTTCGACATCCCGGCCTCGGTGACCGAGCTGCCGGCAGGAGCGGGCAGCGGGAAGTTCGAGGGACTGCCGGCCGGGGCCGTGCAGGTGCGCAACGACTACGGTTCGAAGGACTTCGGGGGCGCCGCGCCGCCGGCCGGGGAGACCCACCGGTACGTCTTCACGGTGTACGCGGTCGACACCGACAGGCTGGGCCCCGACGCGGAGGCCTCACCGGCCGTGGTCGGTTTCCATCTGCGGTTCCACACGCTCGGGCGGGCCCAGCTCATCGGTGAGTACACCTCTCCCGCGCAGAGCTGACAGTTCGCTTTCCGTTTGCCCTGCCCTGGTCTTGGAGAGATCAGGACAGGGCATTTTTCTTTTGCCGGGGTCCGGGGTGCGCCTCGGGCCGGCCCGGATATTGCGTTGTCCATCGTGGCGAGCCCGGCCAGAGTTGATCCATGCCCGCCAGGGAGTGGGCCGGCACTACGGAGGTGGGCACGATGCGGGACACGCTGGTACTGAACGCGAGCTTCGAGCCGCTGTCGACGGTGACGCTCAACCGCGCTGTGGTGCTGGTCCTCCAGGACAAGGCCGTGGTCGAGCAGTCCCACCCCGAGCTGCGGATGCGTGCGGCCGCCGTCGACATACCGGTGCCGCGGGTGATCAGGCTGTGCAGATACGTACGGGTGCCGTTCCGAAGACAGGCACCGTGGTCGAGGCGGGGGGTGCTGATCAGGGACCAGCACCGGTGCGCGTACTGCGGGCGGCGCGCGACGACCGTGGACCATGTGGTGCCGCGGGCCCAGGGCGGCCGGGACGGGTGGCTGAATACGGTCGCGTCCTGCGCCGAGGACAATCACCGCAAGGCGGACCGGACGCCCCAGGAGGCGGGGATGCCGTTGCTGCGGCAGCCGTTCGTGCCGTCGCCGGCCGATGCGATGCTGCTGGCGATGGCGGCCGGGGACCGGTCGGAGCTGCCCGAGTGGCTGGCTTCGGGCGCCGTACCGGCCGCGTAACAGGGTCAACTTCCTTGCGGGGAGCCCGCCTTCACGATGAGGGCGGGCTCCTTCACGTGCGTACGGCCGCTACTTGAGGGTCAGTTGGAGGATGGCGACGACGCCGACGGCGATGATGACGCCGCGCAGGACCGCGGGCTTCAGCCGGCGGCCGACCTTGGCGCCGATCTGGCCTCCGACGGTGGAGCCGACGGCGATGAGCAGGACGGCGGTCCAGTCGAATTCGGCGACGAAGAGGAAGAAGACGGCCGCGATGCCGTTGACGACGGCGCCGAGGATGTTCTTGACGGCGTTGATGCGCTGCAGGCTGTCGCTCAGGAGCAGGCCCATCAGGGAGAGGTAGAGGACGCCTTGGGCGGCGCCGAAGTAGCCGCCGTACATGCTGGCGAGGAAGAGGCCGACGAGGAGGGCGGTGCCGCCTTCGGGGTGGGCCTCGGTGCCGCGGGCCTCGCGGCGGCTCTTGATGACGGCGGCTATGCGGGGCTGGAACAGGACGAGGACGAGGGCGGCGCCGACCAGGACCGGGACGATCGCGTCGAACGCCGTGGACGGCAGGGCGAGCAGCAGGACCGCCCCGGCGAGGCCGCCGAGCAGGGCGGTGCCGCCGAGCCGGAGCACCCGGCGCAGCTGGCCGCGCAGTTCGTGGCGGTAGCCGATGGCTCCGCTGATGGAGCCGGGGACCAGGCCGAGCGCGTTGGACACGTTGGCCGTGATCGGGGGGAGTCCGGTCGCCAGCAGCACGGGGAAGGTGAAGAGCGTGCCTGAGCCGACGATCGTGTTGATGGTGCCCGCGCCGATTCCGGCGGCGAAGACCGCGAGTGCTTCCCAGATGGACAAGGCCATCTCCTTACACAATCAGTGAGTCGCCTCCCCGCCATGGAGGTCGAGGGGCCGCACTGATCATGCATGCACGGTGCAGGGCACAGTCAACTGCCCTCAGTCGACGGGGGGTTCCTCGCGGCGCTCGACGGGGGCGTTGCCGGAGTTGCCGCCCGTGTTGAAGCCGGGCATTCCGCCGCCGAGGTTGCCGAAGGCGCCGGAGAGGCCCTTGAGGGCGTCGCCGATCTCGCTGGGCACGATCCAGAGCTTGTTGGCGTCGCCCTCGGCGATCTTCGGCAGCATCTGGAGGTACTGGTAGGAGAGCAGCTTCTGGTCGGGGTCGCCGGCGTGGATGGCCTCGAAGACCGTACGGACGGCCTGCGCCTCGCCCTCGGCGCGCAGGGCGGCCGCCTTGGCCTCACCTTCGGCGCGCAGGATCGCGGACTGCTTCTCACCCTCGGCGCGCAGGATCTCCGACTGCCGTACACCTTCGGCCTGGAGGATCGCGGCGCGCTTGTCCCGGTCGGCGCGCATCTGCTTCTCCATCGAGTCCTGGATGGAGGTCGGCGGCTCGATCGCCTTGAGTTCGACGCGGTTGACGCGGATGCCCCACTTGCCGGTGGCCTCGTCGAGGACGCCGCGCAGCGCCGCGTTGATCTCCTCGCGGGAGGTCAGGGTCCGCTCCAGGTCCATGCCGCCGATGATGTTGCGCAGCGTGGTGACGGTGAGCTGTTCGATCGCCTGGATGTAGCTGGCGACTTCGTAGGTCGCGGCGCGGGCGTCGGTCACCTGGTAGTAGATGACGGTGTCGATATTGACGACCAGGTTGTCCTGGGTGATCACCGGCTGGGGCGGGAAGGGGACGACCTGTTCGCGGAGGTCGATCCGGTTGCGGATCGAGTCGATGAACGGGACGACGATGTTCAGTCCGGCGTTGAGGGTCCTCGTGTAGCGGCCGAAACGCTCCACGATCGCGGCGCTGGCCTGCGGAATGACCTGGATGGTCTTGATCAGGGCGATGAAGACCAGCACCACCAGAATGATCAGGACGATGATGATCGCTGACATCGCGTACCCCGTGCCCTTCTTGCTCTCGGTAAGTCCTGGAAGCTGTCGGAAGTTCCGGACCGGATGATCCTGGCATGGTTCACATGACGATGGCAGTGGCTCCGTCGATCTCGACGACATCGACCCGGCGGCCCGGTTCGAAGACCTGGTCCTCGTCGAGTGCGCGTGCGGACCAGATCTCGCCCGCCAGTTTGATCCGGCCGCCGCGGGCGTCGACCCGTTCCAGGACGAGGGCCTGACGGCCCTTCAACGCCTCGACTCCGGTGGCGAGTTGGGGACGCTGGTTGCGGTGCCGGGCGGCGATGGGGCGTACCACCGCGATGAGCGCGACGGAGACGGCCACGAAGATGAGCACCTGCGCGACGAGACCGAGACCGAAGCCCGCTCCGATCGCGGCGGCCATCGCGCCGACCGCCATCATGCCGAACTCGGGCATGGCGGTCAGTACGAGCGGAATGCCCAGACCGGCCGCGGCCACCAGCCACCAGATCCATGCCTCGATGTCCACCAGGTCATGGTAGGTCGGGGTGGCCGCTCCCCGACAGTGCGCGCTGGTCAGCCGAGCGGGAGACCGGTCGCGGTGTAGCGGTCGCCGCGGTGCTCCACGAGCAGCGGGAGGCCGAAGCAGAGGGAGAGGTTGCGGGAGGTCAGCTCGGTCTCCATGGGGCCGGCGGCGAGCACCTTGCCCTGGCGGATCATGAGGACGTGGGTGAAGCCGGGGGCGATCTCCTCGACGTGGTGGGTGACCATGACCATCGAGGGCGCGTACGGGTCGCGGGCGAGCCTGCCCAGGCGGCGCACCAGGTCCTCGCGGCCGCCGAGGTCGAGACCGGCGGCGGGCTCGTCCAGGAGGAGGAGTTCGGGGTCGGTCATCATGGCGCGGGCGATGAGGGTGCGCTTGCGCTCGCCCTCGGAGAGCGTGCCGAACTTGCGGTCCAGGAAGTCGGTCATGCCGAGCCGGTCGAGGAAGGCGCGGGCGCGGTCCTCGTCGACGGCGTCGTAGTGCTCCTGCCAGGTGGCGGTCATGCCGTACGCGGCGGTGAGCACCGTCTGCAGGACGGTCTGGCGCTTGGGGAGCTTGTCGGCCATGGCGACGCCGGCCATGCCGATGCGCGGGCGCAGCTCGAACACGTCGACCTTGCCGAGCTGTTCGCCGAGGATCTTGGCGCTGCCGGTGCTCGGGAAGAGGTAGCTGGAGGCGATGTTGAGGAGGGTGGTCTTGCCGGCGCCGTTGGGGCCGAGGATGACCCAGCGCTCACCTTCCTTGACCGACCAGGAGACGTCGTCCACCAGAGCGCGTCCGTCGCGGACCACGGATACGTCCACCAGCTCCAGTACATCGCTCATGAGCGCGTTGTCTCCCCATGCCATCGTCTTGAGTTCGCGAGTGCCGTTCGGGCGCGCCTGTGGGCGCGGCCCCAGGGGAAAACCTACGCCACCGGTGAAGTGATCCCGCCCTTAGGGGGTGGCCGGTGGATGAGGGCCCTGCCAGGCGTCGCGACCCCGGCCCTGATCCGCCGGACACCCCCCTGGGGCCGGTCGTGGGGCTTCCCTAGGCTGGGGGCATGTTCTCGGAACCACGTTCAGGTCGGCTGGCCGCTTGGGGAAATGCCCTGTTGGCCGGAAATGTTTCGCCGGACGACGCTGCGCTCGCGATCGTCGGGGAGGACGCGGTGCACCGCGTGGCCGGGCTGCCCGGCGAATCCGCGCCGGTGGGGCTCACGCTGGCACTCGGCCGGCTGCGCACGCTCGGGGTGAGCGGGTGGCGGGTCGCGCTGCCCACGGCGGGGCATCCGCTGGGGCTCAGCGGTCCCGCGGAGTTCAACGCGCGGGCGCTTGAGGCCGAGGAGGCGGTGGTCGGGTTCGGGGCGCCGTACGGGCTCGTCCCCGAGGTGTACGAGGTGGGGCCGGCCGGTGATGTGCATGCCGAGGTCCGCTGGCACTGCCTGGCGGTGCGCGAGGCACCGCCGGCCGACGTGCCCTCGCTCGGGGAGGCGGAGCGGGAGCTGGCGGAGGCGCTGCGGGAGGCGACGGCGGAGCTGACCCGGCTCGATGTGGCGGGCTCGGGCCCGGCCGCGGCAGCGGCGATCGACGCGTACCGGGCACGGGCCGAGGGCCCCGACGAGGAGGTGCTCGCCCCCGGGTATCCGCCGCGCGCGGTCCGGGTCCTTGAGCTGGCCCGGCGGGTCGCACTGCTGGTGTCGATCGCGTACGAGAGCGGCCACGGGGGCGCGGTGAGTGCCTCGGAGATCGCGGCGCGGGGCGAGGCGCTGCGCCCGGTGGAGCGGGTGGCGAGGCGGGCGAGGGTCGCGGCGTACAACGCGTATGTGGAGGAGCGGGAGCGGCGGGGCTGACCCCGGGCGGGCCCGCGGTTGCGCGGGGCGTCGGCCCCCGCGTCCGGTCGCGGGTACGCCTCCGGCCCCCGGGCTGAGCCTGGGGGCCGGAGGTCACTGCGTGGGCGCGGGGCCGGTCAGTGGTTGGTGCACTCGTTCCCGAACGCCGGGTTCAGCAGGCCGACCACGTTGAGCGTGTTGCCGCAGACGTTGACCGGGACATGGACCGGGGCCTGGATCAGGTTGCCGGAGACCACGCCCGGGGAGTGCTCGGCCTTGCCGTCGGCGTTCGCCCCGCCGTTGGCGGAGGCGGCACCCGCCGCAGCGGCGAGCATGCCGCCCGCGACCATGGTGACGGCGACGGCCTTGTTGAGCTTCTTCACTTCAGGATCCTCCTGGTCATCGCCGCGGCCAGCCGCCGCGGCACGCCATGAAGAACGGCCGCCGACCCCCAGGGGATGCGCTATGTGGGTGACATACACACGACGGTATGAATGTTCAGCAGGACCCTGACGTTCCGGTTCGCCGCGGGTCAGCCCGTCACCCCATGTCGTACGGCCCAGAGCGCGGCCTGGGTGCGGTCGGCGAGGTCCAGCTTCATCAGGATGTTCGAGACGTGCGTCTTGACGGTCTTCTCGGACAGGACGAGCGCGCGGGCGATCTCCCGGTTGGAGCGGCCGTCCGCGATCAGCGCCAGGACCTCCTTCTCCCGCTCGGTGAGCGTGGAGCCGCGGCCGGTGCCGCCGTGCCCCTCGTCCTGGGCGAGCAGGGCGCCCGCGACTTCGGGCTGGAGCAGCACGTGCCCGGCGTGCACCGAGCGGATCGCTCCGGCCAGCGCGTCCGGGTCGACGTCCTTGTATACGTAGCCGAAGGCACCCGCGCGCAGGGCGGGGACCACCGTGCGCTGCTCGGTGAAGCTGGTGACGATGAGGACCCTGGCGGGGTTGGCGAGCTCGCGGAGCTTGCGCAGGGCCTCGACGCCGTCCATGCCCGGCATCTTCACGTCCATCAGGACGACGTCCGGCTTCAGCTCCTCGGCGCGGGCGACGCCCTCGGCGCCGTCGGAGGCCTCCCCCACCACCTCTATGTCGTCCTGTACTTCCAGGAAGGTCCGCAGCCCCCGGCGGACCACCTGGTGGTCGTCCACGAGCAGGACCCTGATCACCTTGTCAGCCACCGGGGACCTCCATCTCGATCGTGGCGCCCTCGCCGGGTGCCGATTGCACGGTCAGCCGGCCCGCCACACCGCTCGCCCGGTGCCGCATCGACACCAGGCCGAGATGGCGGCCGGCCCGGCGGACCGCCCTCGGTTCGAAGCCCTTGCCGTTGTCGGTGACGCGCAGGACCGCGCCCTGCCCGTTCCTCGCCAGTACGACGTCGACCCGGTCGGCGCCGGAGTGGCGCAGCGCGTTGTGCAGGGCTTCCTGGGCGACCCGCAGCAGGGCCTCCTCCTGGGCCGGGGGCAGCGCGCGGACCCCGCGGTTGTCGAAGGTGACGCGGGCCGCGTGGGCCCGGTCCAGGACCTGGATCTGGGTGCGCAGGGTGTTCACCAGGCCGTCCTCCTCCAGCGCCGCGGGCCTCAACTCCACGACGGCGGCCCGCAGTTCGTCGGCGGCCTCGGCGGCGAGGGCGGCGACCTGCTGGAGCTCGCCCTTGGCGCGGGCCGGGTCGCGGTCGACGAGCGCGGCTGCCGCCTGGGCGGTCAGACGCAGCGAGAAGAGCTTCTGGCTGACCGCGTCATGCAGCTCGTGCGCGAGCCGGGAGCGCTCCTCGGCGATGGTGAGCTCTCGGCTGCGCTCGTACAGGCGGGCGTTGGTGAGGGCGATGGCGGCGTGCTGGGCGAGGATGCCGAGCAACTCCTCGTCGTCCTCGGTGAAGCCGCAGCCGCCCTCCGGTTTGGGGCAGCGTTTGTTGGCGAGGAAGAGCGCGCCGATCGTCTCCTCGCCGTCGCGGATCGGCATGCCGAGGAAGTCCGACATGTCGGGGTGGGCGGACGGCCAGCCCTCGAAGCGGGGGTCCTCGCGGACGTCGGCCAGGCGCTCCGCCTTCTCCTCGTGGAGCATCGCGGCGAGGATGCCGTGCTGGCGCGGCAGCGGTCCGATCGCCCGCCACTGCTCCTCGCTGATGCCGTCGACCACGAACTGGGCGAAGCCGCCGTGGTCGTCGGGCACGCCGAGCGCCGCGTACTCCGCGTCGAGCAGTTCGCGCGCGGACGCGGTGATCGTCTTGAGGACGTCCCTGACCTCAAGGTGCCGGCTCATGGCGAGCAGGGCGCTGCTCACGGCGGCGAGGCCCGCGTTCGGCGACGGGCTCTCCCCTGCTGGGGCGGGGTGGACGGGTCGGGGACGGCTCATGTGGTCACCGTACCGGCGGGGTACGACAGACCGCCTCGGCCTGTGGACGGCCACGGCCTGGGTCCCCGGGCCTAGGTCGAAGTGCCTTGGCGGGGTGGGGCCCGCGTCCGAGGCGGCGGGACCGGGCCCGGCGCCACTCTGAACGCAGATCGACGGACGCGGATCGACGTATGCAGATCGACAGATGCAGATCAGCGCACGCACATAGACGGACAGAGGGGCTGGACACCATGCCGGTTGCGATCATCACGGGGGCTTCGAAGGGGCTGGGGCGCGCGCTCGCCGGGGCGCTGGCCGCGCGGGGCTGGGATCTGGTCCTCGACGCCAGGACCGCGCCCGTACTGGAGGAGACGGCGCGCGGGCTCATGGCGTACGGGACACAGGTCGTGGCGCTGCCCGGGGACGTCACCGATGCCGGGCACCGCGCGGAGCTGGTGGCGGCGGCGCGGGAGCTGGGCGGGCTCGATCTGCTGGTGAACAACGCCTCCGCGCTGGGCGCCGAGCCGCTCGTAGGGCTCGATGCGCTGGATCTCGCGGGGCTGCGGACGGCGCTGGAGACCAATGTGGTCGCGGTGCTCGGTCTGGTACAGGAGTCGCTGCCGCTGCTGCGCGGGGCGCGGGCGGGCGCGGTGGTCGCGGTCAGCTCGGACGCGGCGGTGGAGGCGTACCGGACCTGGGGCGGGTACGGGGCCTCGAAGGCGGCGCTGGACCAGTTGGCGGCGGTGCTCGCCGTCGAGGAGCCGGGGCTGCGGGTGTGGGCGGTGGACCCGGGAGACATGCGGACGGATCTGTACGCGGCGGCGGTGCCGGTGGACGACGACTCCGGCAGGCCGGAGCCCGCCGCGGTGGTCCCGGGCTTCCTGCGACTCCTCGACGAGCGGCCCGCGAGCGGGCGGTACTCCGCTCCCTCTCTTGTGGAGAAGGCGCGTCTTGTGGAGGAGGCGCGATGACGGTGCCCATGGTGGTGCGGGTGCCGGACGGACTGCTCGCCTCGGTGCCCGCGGAGGTGCGCGGCTCGGGGCGGGACGACGTGCGGCTGATGGTGTCGCGGGGAGAAGCGGTGTCCCATCACGCGTTCCGCGATCTCGCGGGACAGCTGCGGGCCGGGGACGTACTCGTCGTCAATACCTCCGCGACCCTGCCCTCAGCGGTCGACGGCACGGTGGCGGGGCGGCCGGTGGTGGTGCACTTCTCCACCCGGGGGTCCGACGGGCGCTGGGCGGTGGAGCTGCGTACACCGGCCGCGTCCGGAAGTACGGAGCGGCGGATGGGGGACCGGTCGGGGACGGTCGTCGCGCTGCCCGGCGGGGAGCGGCTGGTCCTCGATGAGGCGCTGAGCCCGGACCGCCTGTGGTGGGCGCGGAGCTCGGCGGTCGATGTGCCGGGGCTGCTGCACCGGCACGGGCGGCCCATCCGGTACGGCTACACCGAGCGGGACCAGCCGCTGGCCGCGTACCAGACGGTGTTCGCGCTGCCCGCGCCCGGCGGGCTCGGCTCGGCGGAGATGCCGAGCGCGGCGCGGCCCTTCACGGTGGAGCTGGTCGCGGAACTGGTGCGGCGGGGTGTGCAGTTCGCGCCGATCACGCTGCACACGGGGGTGGCGTCGGCGGAGGCGCACGAGCCGCCGTACCCGGAGCGCTTCGAGGTGCCGCGGGCCACGGCCCGGCTGGTGAACGCGGCGAAGGCGGGCGGCGGCACGATCGTGGCCGTGGGGACCACCGCGGTGCGCGCCCTGGAGTCGGCGACCGGGCCGGACGGGGTGGTGCGGGAGGCGTCGGGGTGGACGGATCTCGTGGTGACCCCGGAGCGCGGGGTGCGGGTGGTGGACGCCCTGCTGACCGGGCTGCACGAGCCCGAGGCCTCGCACCTCCTGATGCTGGAGGCGATCGCGGGGCGCCAGGCACTGGCCGTCGCCTACGACCAGGCGCTGAGGCGGCTCTACCTGTGGCACGAGTTCGGCGACGTCCACCTCATACTTCCGGCCGAGAACCCTCACCCTGCGCATTGCTACCGCAACGCCCGGTAAGACTGTTACGTGTTCGATGTGAGCCCGGGCATAGGACGCATATCACTTACGAAGCTCACTAGTGGACAAATAAAGGCGGTGTGAGCGGGGCGAGAGCGGGTAGGACGCGTCTTTCGCGGGCCCCTGATCCACTATCCGGCTTCGTATGTCGCACCTTTGCCACACGATTTTGCGGCCGCTAACAATGACTCCCGTCGCACAGCGCTGCGGCTCAACCGCCGCGGCGCCTCGGTGCGCCGTCCACGTCATTCGGAAGAGGTCCAACCGCCATGCCCGAGTCCAGCAACCCTGGTCATAGTCGTCTCCACAAGACGCACAAGATCTCGATTGCCGGTGTCGCCGCCCTCGGCGCCGCCGCTCTCGCCCTGACGGTTCTCCCCGGGACAGGCACGTCGGGCAACGCCGTTGCCGCCGAGCCGGCCGCCTTCTCGGCGACCGTCGCCAGCACCAAGACGCTCTCGGAGAGCATCTCCCAGCAGCAGGTCACCGCGGGCAAGCAGGCCCAGGACGCCGCGAAGGCCAAGGCCGACGCGGACGCCAAGGCGAAGGCCGAGGCCGACGCGAAGCAGCGTGACGAGGCCGCCGCCGCCAGCCGCTCCGCCGCCCGCAAGCCGGTGTACGCCAACAACCTCGACGGCTGGATCCGCCAGGCCCTCGACATCATGAAGAGCAAGGGCATCCCGGGCTCCTACGACGGTCTGCACCGCAACATCATGCGCGAGTCGACCGGCAACCCGAACGCCATCAACGGCTGGGACATCAACGCCATCAACGGCATCCCGTCGAAGGGTCTGCTCCAGGTCATCCAGCCGACCTTCAACGCCTTCCACGTGCCGGGCACCTCGTCGAACATCTACGACCCGGTCGCCAACATCACCGCCGCCGCCAACTACGCGGCGAGCAGGTACGGCTCGATCGACAACGTCAACAGCGCCTACTGAGCGACGTAGGGCGTACCCGACGCCGAAGGGCGGCACCCCGCACAGGGGTGCCGCCCTTCGGCGTCTTGCGGCGCGGCGCTACTTGCGCATGACCTCGGGCTCGTGGCGGCGCAGCAGGCGCGCGACCACGAAGCCGAGGGCGATGCCGATCAGCATCAGCACCGAGATGTCGGTGAACCACTGCGCGGCGTCGTGCTTCCACAGCGGGTCGAGGTTGGTCGGGTTGTTCTCGTCCATCGGCCCCATCAGGTGGGACAGGTCGAGCGTCGTGCCGGCGCCGGCGATGGCCCAGCGGGACGGCATCAGCCAGGCGAACTGCTCCAGGCCGACCGAGTCGTACACCTTGAAGAGAATGCCGGTGAAGACGACCTGGACGATGGCGAACATGACCAGGAGCGGCATCGTCTTCTCGGAGGTCTTCACCAGCGAGGAGATGATCAGGCCGAACATCATCGAGGTGAAGCCGAGCGCGATCACGACCAGGCACATCTCGATCGCCGGCGGCATCACCAGGCCCTCGGTGGGCAGCTTGCGGGTCGAGAAGCCGATGACGCAGAGGATCACGCCCTGGACGGCCGTGATGACGCCGAGGACCAGGATCTTGGACATCAGGTACGCCGAGCGGGACAGGCCGGTGGCCCGTTCGCGCTCGTAGATGACCCGTTCCTTGATCAGTTCTCGTACGGAGTTGGCGGCGCCGGAGAAGCACATGCCGACCGTGAGGATCAGCATGATCGTGCCCGCGTCGCCGTTGAACCGGGACGGCGGTGTGGGCGCCGCGAGGCCGAACTTCGCCGGGATGACGACGCTGACCGCGCCGATCACGGCGGGCAGGGCCACCGACAGGACGAGGAAGCCCTTGTCGGAGGCGATGACCGACGCATAGCGGCGCATCAGCGTCCACAGCTGGGAGACCCAGCCCTGCGGCTTCGGCGGCTTCATCGCCTGGGCCGGCGGCATCTGCACCGACTGCGGGGCGACCGCGTCGATGTCCGCGGCGTACATCTGGTAGTGCTGCGAGCCCTTCCAGCGGCCCGCCCAGTCGTAGTCGCGGTAGCTCTCGAAGGCGGAGAAGACATCGGCCCAGGTGCTGTAGCCGAAGAAGTTCAGCGCCTCCTCCGGCGGACCGAAGTAGGCGACCGAGCCGCCCGGCGCCATCACCAACAGCTTGTCGCAGATGGCGAGTTCGGCCACCGAGTGGGTGACCACCAGGACCGTGCGGCCGTCGTCGGCGAGGCCGCGCAGGAGCTGCATGACGTCGCGGTCCATGCCCGGGTCGAGGCCGGAGGTCGGCTCGTCCAGGAAGATCAGCGAAGGCTTGGTCAGGAGCTCCAGGGCCACCGACACGCGCTTGCGCTGGCCACCGGAGAGGGAGGTGACCTTCTTCTCCTTGTGGATGTCCAGCTTGAGCTCGCGCAGCACCTCGTCGATGCGCTGCTGGCGCTCGGTCTCGGTGGTGTCGGCGGGGAAGCGCAGCTTGGCCGCGTACTTCAGCGCCTTCTGGACGGTCAGCTCCTTGTGCAGGATGTCGTCCTGCGGGACCAGACCGATGCGCTGGCGCAGCTCGGCGAACTGCTTGTACAGGTTCCGGTTGTCGTAGAGGACGTCGCCCTGGTTGGCGGGCCGGTAGCCGGTGAGCGCCTTGAGCAGGGTGGACTTTCCGGAACCCGAGGGGCCGATGACCGCGATGAGGGACTTCTCGGGGACGCCGAAGGAGACGTCCTTGAGGATGTCCTTGCCGCCGTCGACCGTGACGGTCAGGTGGCGGGCGGAGAAGGAGACGTCACCGGTGTCGACGAACTCTTCGAGCCGGTCGCCGACGATGCGGAAGGTCGAGTGTCCGACGCCGACGATGTCGTTGGGGCCGAGCAGCGCGGTGCCCGACTTGGCGACGGGCTGGCCGTTGACGTAGGTGCCGTTGTGGGACCCGAGGTCGCGGATCTCCATCCGGCCGTCGGGCGTCGCGTGGAACTCGGCGTGGTGGCGCGAGACCTGGAGGTCGGAGACGACCAGCTCGTTCTCGAGCGCACGGCCGATGCGCATGACCCGGCCGAGCGACAGGTGGTGGAAGGTGGTCGGGCTGCGGTCCCCGTAGACGGGCGGGGCGCCGGCGGCGCCGCCCTGCTGCGGGAACTGCGGCTGCGGGGGCTGCTGTTGGGGCTGCCCCTGCTGTGCCTGCTGCCACGACTGCTGCGGGACCTGCGCCTGCTGGGCCTGCTGCGGCGGCTGGGGCTGCTGCTGTTGCGGAGCCCACCCGCCCTGCTGGGGCTGCTGCGCAGGGGCCGCCTGCGCCTGCTGGGCCGGGGCGGGCTGCGCGTAGGCGGCCGCGGCGGCACCGGACAGATTCAGCCGCGGACCGTCGGTCGCGTTGCCGAGGTGGACCGAGGAGCCGGGGCCGATTTCCATCTGGTGGATCCGCTGGCCCTGCACATAGGTGCCGTTGGTGGATCCGTGGTCCTCGATGACCCAACTACGTCCGCCCCAGCTGATCGTGGCATGCCGCCACGAGACTCTGGCGTCGTCGACGACCAGGTCACCCTGCGGATCACGTCCCAGGGTGTACGACCTGGACGCGTCGAGCGTCCAGGTGCTGCCATTCAATTCCAGTACGAGTTCCGGCACTCCAGCCCCACTTGTAGTCCCCCGAAAGGCCTCCGCGCCGGAGGCCTGTGACTCCCGCACGGGGAGTCTAGGGATGGTGAACATCGGGGGGAACTATTTCAGGCCCGGGCTCGTATCCGAAACCCGGGCCTTGTGAATTACGTGCACAGACCGCGCACAGTCCGGTCCCGGTCCTGCAACAGGCCCCCGGCGTCCGCCCGTTGACGTGGAGCAAACACCCCCCGAGAGTAGTAAGCACCCATGAGTGCGTACGGATCATGCTGTCCACCCATAAATACCTTGGGATGCGGATCAACATGCTCTCTCCGCATTAATGGGGCAAGTCGGCTCTTATCCGGGGGTCCTGATGGGTGTGCGCGACAACACGGGCCGGGGCGCGATCCGATGGGGCGATGCCGTCCTCGCCGCGATCGCCTCGGTGAGCTGGGCGCTGGTCGCGATGGCGGGGACGGCGGCGCTCGGTCTGCATCTGCTCGGGGCGGACGCGGCGGGGGCGCTGGGTCCGATGACGGCGGCCGTGGTGGTGCTGGGGGCGGGCGGCTCGGTCACGCCGTCCGGCGACGTCTCGGCGTTCGGTCTGAGCGGCGCGGAGGCCAGCACCACCGTCGATTTCGCGCCACTGGGGGTCGGTCTCGCGGGCGCGGTCCTGCTCGCCTGGTTCTTCCTCCGCTCGCTGCGGGCCGCCGGAACCTGGATCTCGGGTACGGAGCTGGCGGTGCGCGCGGCAGCGGTGGCCGTCCTCTTCGTCGCCGTCATCGGCGGACTCGCCTGGGCCGGTCACGACCTCATCACGATCGACGGCGGACAGCTGGGCCTGGACAAGGTGAAGGTGCCGGGCATCCCCGGCCTCGGGGACATCGGCGGTCTGCTGCCGGGCCGGCTCGCCGGCCTCGCCCACGCCAAGGCGCGGGTCGGCTTCAGCGTCGATGCCGCCCGTTCGCTGGCGGGCGCGGTGTGCTGGGTGCTCGGGGTGCTCGTGATCGCCCTGCTCGCCTCGCGCCGCACCCCGCTGCCGCGCGGCTGGGAAGCGCTGCACCGGGTGGTGCGGCCCGCCGTGTCGGCGCTGGTCGCGGTGGCTTTGGTCGCGGTCGCGGCGGGGCTCGCGGCGGCGGCGTACGCGGCGATCGGCGACGCCCACCCGCGGCGCATCGCGGGCGCCGCGCTGCTCGGCGCCCCGAACGCCGTCTGGCTCGCGATCCCGCTCGGCCTCTTCGTGCCGTGGAGCGGACACGCCACCGGAACGCTCGCCCGGCTGCTCCCCCACCCGCTCGACCAGCTCCTCGGGGTCCGGACCGACCAGTCGGTGACGCTGGGGCGGCTCGCCCAACTCGACCACCGGGTCTGGCTGTTGGCCCTCGCGACGGCCGTCCTCATGCTGTACGCGGGGGTGCTCGCCGCGGCTCGTACGCCGGTGCGCGGGCGCTCCCTCGGCGCGTTCACGGGGAGCTGCGCGCTGGCGCTCGGCGCGGCCACCGCGCTCGCGCTTCCCCTGATGGTGTGGCTGACCGGGGTCTCCGCGAACGCCTCCCTGTCGGTCCTGGGCTTCGACGCGTTCGGGGCGGGCGTCGAGCTGCACGGCGACGCGGGTCTCGCGGTGGCGCTCGGGGCGGCGTGGGGCGCCGGGGCCGGGGCGGCGGGGGCGCTGCTCGCCCGGGTGTCGGGGGCGGCCGGGCGGCGGGCCGCGCCGCTCGCGGGCGAGGCGAGCGCACCACCGGGGCCGCGCGGGGAGACGGCCGGGGCACCGGGCCCGTACCACCCGGCGCCGCCCTACCGGCCGCCGAACCCCGACACCAACCCGTATCTGAAGCTGCCGCCGGGACTGCACGGCTCCCCCACGCTGCCCGGCCTCCCGGACCGCCCCCCGGCCGGGCCCCGGCCGCGCAGGCCGCCGTACGAGGGCCCGCCGCCCCCGCCGGGTGCGCCCCGGGGCCGCCGCTGAGCAGCGCGCGGGCCGGGCGAGGGGGCCGTCCGAGGGGGCGCTGTCCGCAGGTCGGGACGGCGTGCCGGGCCTCAGCTGCGGGCGGATACGGTGGGATCACCATGACGCCATCGCCCCTGCACCCCGCCGGCCAGACCTCCGACGCCGGTCAGAGCTCTGACGTACCCACCCTCCTCGTCAAGATCTTCGGTAAGGACCGCCCCGGCATCACCGCCGGGCTCTTCGACACCCTCGCCGCCTACTCCGTCGATGTCGTGGACATCGAGCAGGTCGTCTCCCGTGGCCGCCTCGTACTGTGCGTGCTCGTCACCGAGCCGACCGTGGCTTCCGCGGGCGAGCTGCGCGCCACCGTGCACAGCTGGGCGGAATCGCTCCGCCTCCAGGCCGAGATCATCTCCGGCATCGGCGACAACAGGCCGCGCGGCAGCGGCCGTTCGCACGTCACCGTGCTCGGCCATCCGCTCACCGCCGAGTCCACGGCGGCCATAGCGGCCAGCATCACCGCCACCGGCGGCAACATCGACCGCATCTTCCGGCTCGCCAAGTACCCGGTCACGGCGGTGGAGTTCGCCGTGTCCGGCGTGGAGACCGGGCCGCTGCGCACGGCGCTCGCGACCGAGGCCGCCGCTCTCGGCGTGGACGTGGCCGTCGTCTCGGCGGGGCTGCACCGGCGGGCCCAGCGGCTCGTCGTGATGGACGTGGACTCCACGCTGATCCAGGACGAGGTGATCGAGCTCTTCGCCGCGCACGCCGGCTGCGAGGACGAGGTCGCCGAGCTCACCGCCGCCGCGATGCGCGGCGAACTCGACTTCGAGCAGTCGCTGCACGCCCGGGTGGCGCTGCTCAAGGGCCTGGACGCCTCGGTGGTGGACAAGGTGCGCTCCGAGGTCCGCCTCACTCCGGGCGCCCGCACCCTGGTCCGCACGCTCAAGGCGCTCGGCTATCAAGTCGGCGTCGTATCGGGCGGGTTCACCCAGGTCACCGACGGCCTCAAGGAGCAGCTCGGGCTCGACTTCGCCTCCGCCAACACCCTGGAGATCAAGGACGGCAGGTTCACCGGCCGGGTCACCGGCGAGATCGTGGACCGGGCCGGGAAAGCGCGGCTGCTGCGGGAGTTCGCCGCCGAGGCCGGGGTGCCGCTGGCCCAGACGGTGGCGATCGGCGACGGCGCCAACGACCTCGACATGCTGAACGCGGCCGGTCTCGGCGTCGCCTTCAACGCCAAGCCGCTGGTCCGGGAGGCCGCGCACACCGCGGTGAACGTGCCCTTCCTCGACACCGTGCTGTATCTGCTCGGCATCACCCGCGAAGAGGTCGAGGCCGCCGACGGCCTCCTCGACTGAGTCTCCGAACGGCGTAACGGATGCGGGGAGGGCCCCGGTGCACTGCGCCGGGGCCCTGTCTTCGTACCGCGTACGAGTCGTCAGTCGTGCGGGGCCCAGAAGTCCACGAGCTTGCCGACGCCGTGCTCCACCGACTTCCAGGAGCCGCTGAAGGTGACCACGGCGAAGGCGGAGGTCGGGAAGCCGCCGCGGTTCATCCGCGCCAGCACATCGCTCTCGGCCTGCCCCGCGAGCGCGTCGGCCAGGGCGTGCATCCCGGGGTTGTGCCCGATGAGCAGCAGGTTGGCGACGTCGTCGGGGGTCTCGTTGAGCAGCGCGATCAGTTCGCCGAGCGACGCCTCGTACAGCCGCTCGTCGTAGACCGTCCTGGGGCGGTGCGGCAGCTCCTGGACGGCCAGCTTCCAGGTCTCGCGGGTCCTGGCCGAGCTGGAGCAGAGGGCAAGGTCGAAGGGGATACCGGATGCGGCCAGCCGGCGGCCGGCGACGGGGGCGTCCGTCCGCCCCCGGTCGGCGAGCGGCCGGTCGTGGTCGGACACCTGGGGCCAGTCGGCTTTCGCGTGCCGGAGGAGGACGATCCTGCGGGGTGTATCGACGCTCATGCTTCCCAGCTTCGCATGAATGGCGGCGGTGGGCGCAGGGGGTCCGAGGGCTGCCCCACCGGCGTGATAAAGGAGGTTCGCGGCTAGCGGGACAGGGTCTGCTGGATGCGGTCGACGAGGTGGGCGAGGGTGGCGTCGGCGGACCCGGCCTGGGTGTCGCCCGATCCGATGACGAGCGCGAGGAGCACGCCGAACGCGATCGCGGGCAGCACGACTCCCCACCACGGCAGCCTGAAGTCGACGCCACCGGTGGCCGGGTGGGGGGACCTGGGGTGCGTGTGGGCCGGCATGACCGCCTCCGTGTGGTTCCGGTACGAGTTCCGCGTACGAACGTGGCGTTCGTCGTGGTACCTCAGAACCTACGGATCCGGCGGGCCCGGTCCCATCCGGTGACCCACCCAGTCGACCCTGACCCTGGCCCCCTAGGGGATGGTGGGGACAGCACCACCATCCGCTCTTCGGGGGCGTCGGTCAGGGGGAGGCGATCGTCGCGATGATCGCGACGACGACCGTGACGGCGAGCATCGCGCCGAGCACGAGAAGGAGCTTCTTCTGGCTGTTCTGCGGATTCGGTTCGAGCACTGGCATGCGGTCAGTGTCGCATCCCGGTTTCGCCCGCTATCGCCCGGCCCCGGCCTCGTCCTCGATCGTACGGTCGCGTCCGGCCAGCACACCGACCGCGATCTGGGGCACCATCAGCACCGCCATCAGCGCGATGGGCAGGTCCCAGCCGCCGCTGCGGTCGTGCAGGACGCCGACCAGGAGGGGGCCCGGGATGGAGAGCAGATAGCCGACGCACTGCGCGAAGGCGGAGAGCCGCACGACGCCCGCGCCGGTCCGCGAGCGCTTGCTGATCATGGTGAGGGCCAGCGGGAAGGCGCAGTTGGAGATGCCGAGGAGCAGCGCCCAGACCCAGGCGCCGGCGGCCGGCGCGAAGTAGAGCCCGGCGTAGCCCGCCAGGCCGCAGGTGCCGAGCGCGACGACGATGGGGCCCTGGCTGCGCAGCCGGTTGACCAGCCACGGGATGACGAAGCCGAGCGGCACGCCCATGACCATGGTGATGGAGAGCAGCAGGCCGGCGGTGCCGGCCGAGACGCCCGCGTCGCGGAAGATCGTCGGCATCCAGCCCATGGTGATGTAGGCGCCGGTCGCCTGGAGTCCGAAGAAGCAGGCCAGCGCCCAGGCCGTGCCGCTGCGGGTGATGCGCAGCGCGGGCGCCGCCTGGGCCCGGGAGCTGGGGGCCGGATCGGCGCTGCCGGAGCGGTCGCGCGCCAGCGGGATCCAGACCGCCACCGCGACGACGGCGAGCAGCGCCCAGATGCCGAGGCCCTGGCGCCAACTGCCGCCCAGCGCATCGGTGATGGGCACCGTGGTGACCGCGGCGAGCGAGGTGCCGGCGGCGAGCGCCATCGAGTAGAGCCCGGTCATCGAGCCGACCCGGTCGGGGAAGTACCGCTTGACGATCACCGGCATCAGGACGTTGCTCAGCGCTATGCCCATCAGGGCGAGCACGCTGGCCGCGAGGAAGGTGACGGTGCCGCCCGCCAGGGAGCGCAGCAGCAGTCCGGCGGTCACCGCGGCCATGCCCGCGAGGACGACGGCGCCGGGGCCGAAGCGGCGGGCGAGCCGCGGCGCCATGATGCCGAACAGGGCGAAGCAGAACGCCGGTACGGAGGTCAGCACTCCGGCGATGCCGCCGCTCATGTGCAGCCCGCCGGTGACCTCCTTCATCAGCGAGCCGAGGCTGGTGATCGCGGGGCGCAGGTTGACGGCGGCGAGCACCAGCGCGAGCGGCACGAGCCAGCGCGTCCACGACGGCACCCGGCTCGCACCGGCGGGTAGCCGCGGGGACTCGGCGCGGACGGTGGGCGCGGGGCTCAGCGTGGTGGTCTCTTCGTCGGGCATGGTGCCATCATAGAATCATGGGATGATTGGTTGTCCAATCGTGCCCGCGCCCGTCTTTCGCAACCGTCCCGAGCCGTGTTTTTCGCAACCGTCCCGCGCCGTCCCGTACGCTTCTCGCCCTTCGCGCCCTCACCGCGTCCCGTCTCACCCCTTCCCACCCCGCCCCTTCTCGCACTGGAGCACCCGCACCATGACCCTGAGCTCTCCCCGGCGGTCCGCCCTCGCCGACCAGGTGATCGCGCAGTTGCGGAACCAGATCACCTCGGGCGAGTGGCCCGTCGGCGCGCGCATCCCGACCGAGCCGGAGCTGGTCGAGCAGCTCGGGGTGGCCCGCAACACGGTCCGCGAGGCGGTCCGCGCCCTCGCGCACAACGGCCTGCTCGACATCCGGCAGGGCTCCGGCACGTACGTCATCGCGACCAGCGAGCTGGCCGGGGTGATGCACCGCCGGTTCGCCGACGCCGACCCGCGCCATGTGGCCGAGCTGCGCTCGACGCTGGAGTCGTCGGCGGCCCGGCTGGCCGCGCGGCGGCGTACCGAGCGGGAGCTCAAGCAGTTGGACACGCTGCTTGAGCGGCGCGAGCGGGCCTGGGCCTCCGGCGACCGGGAGGCCTTCGTCGCGGCCGACGCCACGCTGCACCTGGCGGTCGTCGCCGCCTCGCACAACGACGTACTGACCGAGCTGTACGCGGACCTCGGGCATCTGCTGCGCGACTGGCTGCGCGACGACGTGGGGCTCGACATGACGCCGGAGAACCACATGGACCACGGCCGGATGGTCGACGCGATCCGCGCCGGCGACGCGGAGACGGCCGCCACGGAGGCCGCCGCCCACGCCTTCCACTGCCTGCAGGAGCGGCTCGAAGGGCGCTGAGCAGCGGTCAGCGAGCCTTCTCGTGCGTCACCCAGACCGTGCCGACGTCCTTCCAGCAGCGGTCGATGAGCTTGATGGTCTGCCCGGGGTCGACCTCCACGGGCGCCGAGTCCGCGTCGAGGTCCCACCAGAGCGCGCAGTCGATGTGCAGCCGCACCCGGTCGGCGTCCGGATAGGGGTTGTGGCAGTACATCGTCACGTGCGAGCCCTGTACGGAGGTCCGGCAGGTGGCGCCGAAGGGCTCGGGCGGCGCCGGGGCGGGCGCGGCAGCGGGCGCCCCGGCGGCCCGCACCACGGAGGGGGCGGCCAGTCCGGCGGCCGCCGCGAGCAGCAGGAACAGCAGGGCCAGGGCCCGGCGCTGTCCGACGCGCAAGGGGCGCACACCGCCACCTCCTCCCCGGCCGACTGCCCGACATGTCCGTTTCGATCAGTCTGCGGGGAAGTCGCGGTCCACGCACGGCGGCCGCCCACCGGAAGGGTCCGGTGAGCGGCCGCCGAGGGGCGTACGGGCGTTACGCGCCCATCATGTGCACGCCGCCGTCGACGTGGATGATCTCGCCCGTGGTCTTCGGGAAGAAGTCCGAGAGCAGCGCGACGATGCCGAGGCCCGCCGGCTCCGGGTCCGCCATGTCCCACGCCAGCGGGGAGCGGGTGTTCCAGACGTCCGCCAGGTCCGCGAAGCCCGGGATGGACTTGGCGGCCATCGAGCCGATCGGTCCGGCCGAGATCAGGTTGCAGCGGAAGTTCTCCTTGCCCAGGTCGCGGGCGAGGTAACGGGAGGTCGCCTCAAGTGCGGCCTTGGCCGGGCCCATCCAGTCGTACTTCGGCCAGGCGTACTGCGCGTCGAAGGTGAGCCCGACGATGGAACCGCCGTTGGGCATCAGCGGGCGGCAGGCCATGGTGAGCGACTTCAGGGAGTACGCCGAGACGTGCATCGCGGTCGCGACGTCCTCGAAGCTCGCCTCCAGGAAGTTGAAGGCGCCCTGCGGGGCGAAGCCGATGGAGTGGACGACGCCGTCCAGACCGCCGAGCTCCTCCTTGACCAGACCGGCCAGGCGGTCCAGGTGCTCCTGGTTGGTCACGTCCAGCTCGATGACCTTGGCGGGCTTGGGGAGCTTCTTGGCGATGCGCTCGGTCAGGGTGGGCCGGGGGAACGCGGTGAGGATGACCTCCGCGCCCTGCTCCTGCGCGACCTTGGCCGCGTGGAAGGCGATGGAGGACTCCATCAGCACACCCGTGATGAGGATGCGCTTGCCGTCGAGAATTCCGCTCATGGTGATCAGTGACCCATGCCCAATCCGCCGTCAACCGGGATGACGGCTCCAGTGATGTACGAAGCGTCGTCCGAGGCGAGGAACTTCACCGCGGAGGCGATCTCCTCGGGCTGCGCGTAGCGGCCCAGCGGCACCTGGGACACGATGCCCTTGCGCTGCTCCTCGGTGAGCGCCTTGGTCATGTCGGTGTCGACGAAACCGGGCGCGACGACGTTGAAAGTGATGTTGCGGGAGCCGAGCTCGCGGGCGAGCGACCGGGCGAAGCCGACCAGGCCCGCCTTGGAGGCGGCGTAGTTGGCCTGGCCCGCCGAGCCGAGCAGCCCGACGACCGAGGAGATCAGCACGACGCGGCCCTTCCTGGCCCGCAGCATGCCGCGGTTGGCGCGCTTGACCACCCGGAAGGTGCCGGTGAGGTTGGTGTCGAGGACGGACGTGAAGTCCTCCTCGGACATCCGCATCAGGAGCTGGTCCTTGGTGACGCCGGCGTTGGCGACGAGCACCTCGACGGGGCCGTGCGCGTCCTCGACCTCCTTGTACGCCTGCTCCACCTGTTCGGCGTCGGTGATGTCGCACTTGACGGCGAGGCACCCCAATTCCGCCAGGGCGGCCGGCGGCTCTCCGGAGCGGTACGTGATCGCTACCTTGTCGCCGTTCTCGGCGAATGCGCGGGCGATGGCGAGGCCGATGCCCCGGTTACCTCCGGTGACGAGAACCGAGCGGCTCAACGGATCACCCTTTCGATCGGCGGATTCGTACTCCCCGCAAACTATCGGTACCGCCCGACTTACGAGGAATCGAGCCCTGACAGTGGCGCAGAACGAGCGCTGTCGGGTCCCTACAGAAAGGCGTAGTCACAGCGCCCGCCGACGCGACATGATCGGGGTGTCCGGTCTCATACAACAGGGAGACGACTGTGCCATCTGGGACCCATTCCATCGACGAAGCCTTCACGGCGCTGCCGCTGCGGGCCCTCGCCGACGCGGCGCTCGCCCGGGCCCGCGCCCTGGGCGCCGACCACGCCGACTTCCGCTTCGAGCGGGTGCGCAGCGCAGCCTGGCGGCTGCGCGACGCCCGGCCCGCCGGGTCCTCCGACACCACCGACCTCGGCTACGCGGTCCGGGTGGTGCACGGCGGGGCCTGGGGGTTCGCCTCCGGCGTCGATCTGACGATGGACGCGGCGGCCAAGGTCGCCTCCCAGGCGGTGGCCATGGCCAAGCTGTCCGCGCAGGTCATCGCGGCGGCGGGGTCGAGCGAGCGAGTTGAGCTGGCGGCCGAGCCGGTGCACTCCGAGAAGACCTGGGTCTCCTCGTACGAGATCGACCCCTTCTCGGTGCCGGACGAGGACAAGAGCGCGCTGCTCGCCGAGTGGAGCTCGCGGCTGCTCGGCGCCGACGGGGTCGAGCACGTCGACGCCTCGCTGCTCACCGTGCACGAGAACAAGTTCTACGCGGACACGGCGGGCACGGTGACGACCCAGCAGCGGGTGCGGCTGCACCCACAGCTGACCGCGATCGCGGTGGACCGCACGACCGGTGAGTTCGACTCGATGCGGACGATCGCGCCGCCGGTCGGGCGCGGCTGGGAGTACCTGACCGGCACCGGCTGGGACTGGGACGCCGAACTGGAAGAGATCCCTTCGCTTCTGGCCGAGAAGATGCGGGCGCCGAGCGTCGAGGCCGGTCGCTACGACCTGGTCGTGGACCCGTCCAACCTGTGGCTGACCATCCACGAGTCGATCGGCCACGCCACCGAACTGGACCGGGCGCTCGGCTACGAGGCGGCGTACGCGGGGACCTCGTTCGCCACCTTCGACCAGCTGGGCAAGCTGACGTACGGCTCGCAGGTGATGAACGTGACCGGCGACCGGACCGCCGAGCACGGGCTCGCGACCATCGGCTACGACGACGAGGGCGTCGCGGCGCAGTCCTGGGACCTGGTGAAGGACGGCACCCTCGTCGGCTACCAACTCGACCGCCGCATCGCGAAGTTGACGGGGCTCGGCCGCTCCAACGGCTGCGCTTACGCGGACTCCCCCGGGCATGTGCCGGTCCAGCGGATGGCGAACGTCTCGCTCCGGCCGGACCCGGGCGGGCTCTCCACCGAGGACCTGATCGGCGGCGTGGAGCGCGGCGTCTACGTGGTCGGCGACCGGTCCTGGTCGATCGACATGCAGCGCTACAACTTCCAGTTCACAGGGCAGCGCTTCTTCCGGATCGAGAACGGCCGGCTCGCCGGCCAGCTCCGCGATGTCGCCTACCAGGCGACGACCACCGACTTCTGGGGCTCCATGGAGCAGGTCGGCGGCCCCCAGACCTACGTCCTGGGCGGCGCCTTCAACTGCGGCAAGGCCCAGCCGGGCCAGGTGGCGGCGGTCTCGCACGGCTGCCCCTCCGCCCTGTTCCGCGGCGTCAACATTCTGAACACCACGCAGGAGGCCGGGCGATGAGCTCCCGTACGACCGTCAAGCCGCACGAGATCGTCGAGCGGGCCCTCGAACTGTCCACCGCGGACGGCTGCGTCGTCATCGCCGACGAGCACTCCTCGGCGAACCTGCGCTGGGCCGGCAACGCGCTGACCACCAACGGCGTCACACGCGGGCGGACCCTGACCGTGATCGCGACCGTGGACGGCGCCGAGGGCACCGCGTCCGGTGTCGTGTCGCGGTCGGCCGTCACCGCGGCCGACCTGGAGCCGCTGGTCCGCGCGGCGGAGGCGGCGGCGCGTGGCGCCGGGCCCGCCGAGGACGCGCAGCCGCTGGTCGGCGGGGTCCCGGTGGCGCCGGACTTCACCGACGCCCCGGCCGAGACCAGCCCGGCCGTGTTCGCCGACTTCGCGCCCGCGCTCGGCGAGGCCTTCGCCCGCGCCCGGGCCGGCGAGCGCGAGCTGTACGGTTTCGCCAGCCACGAGCTGACCTCCACCTACCTCGGTACGTCCACCGGCCTGCGGCTGCGCCACGACCAGCCCAACGGCACCCTGGAGCTGAACGCCAAGTCCCCGGACCGGACGCGTTCGGCGTGGGCCGGCCGCGCGACGGCGGACTTCAAGGACGTCGACCCGGGCGCGCTCGACGAGGAGCTCGCCCGCCGGCTCGGCTGGGCCCAGCGCCGCGTCGAGCTGCCCGCCGGGCGGTACGAGACGCTGCTGCCGCCCGCCGCCGTGGCCGATCTGCTGATCTACCAGATCTGGTCGGCGGCGGCCCGGGACGCCGCCGAGGGCCGCACCGTCTTCTCCCGGCAGGGCGGCGGCACCCGCATCGGCGAGACGCTCTCCCCGCTGCCGCTGTCGCTGCGCAGCGACCCGAACGAGCCCGGCCTGGAGTACGCGCCGTTCATGGTGGCGCACTCCTCGGGCGACACGGAGTCGGTGTTCGACAACGGGCTCCCGGTCACCGCGACCGACTGGATGCGGGACGGCCGCCTGGAGCACCTGGTCACCACCCGGCACAGCGCGCAGCTCACCGGTCTGCCGGTCGCGCCCTCGCCCGGGAACCTGATTCTGGACGGCGGTGGCGAGCGCTCCCTGGACGAGATGGTCGCCGCCACCGAGCGGGGCCTCCTGGTGACCTGCCTGTGGTACATCCGCGAGGTGGACCCGGCGACGCTGCTGCTGACCGGTCTGACCCGGGACGGCGTCTACCTCGTGGAGAACGGCGAGGTGGTCGGCGAGGTGAACAACTTCCGGTTCAACGAGTCGCCGGTGGACCTGCTGTCGCGGGCCACCGAGGCCGGGCGCACCGGGAAGACCCTGCCCAGGGAGTGGAACGACTACTTCACCCGGGCGGCGATGCCCGCGCTGCGCATTCCCGACTTCAATATGAGCTCGGTCAGCCAGGGTGTGTGACGCCCATAGACTGGGTCGAGCAATCAACCCTGGATCCAAGGAGACGTAGAACCGTGACGGACATCGTCGACGAGCTGAAGTGGCGCGGGCTGTTCTCGCTGTCCACTGACGAGGACGCATTGCGCAAGGCTCTCGCGGACGGTCCCGTCACGTTCTATTGCGGCTTCGACCCGACCGCGGCCAGCCTGCACGTCGGCCACCTGGTGCAGGTGCTCACCGTCCGCCGGCTCCAGCAGGCCGGGCACCGGCCGCTGGCGCTCGTGGGCGGTGCGACCGGCCAGATCGGCGACCCGCGGCCGACCGCCGAGCGCACCCTGAACGACCCGGAGACGGTCGCGAACTGGGTGAACCGGCTGCGCGGCCAGATCGAGCCGTTCCTGTCCTTCGAGGGCGAGAACGCGGCCGTGATGGTCAACAACCTGGACTGGACCGCGGGCCTGTCCGCGATCGAGTTCCTGCGGGACATCGGCAAGCACTTCCGGGTCAACAAGATGCTCACCAAGGACTCGGTCGCCCGGCGTCTTGAGTCCGAACAGGGCATCAGCTACACGGAGTTCAGCTACCAGCTGCTCCAGGGCATGGACTTCCTGGAGCTGTACCGGCGGTACGGCTGCACCCTCCAGCAGGGCGGCAGCGACCAGTGGGGCAACCTCACGGCCGGGCTCGACCTGATCCACCGCCTGGAGCCGGACGCCGAGGTGCACTGCCTGGCGACGCCGCTGATGGTGAAGTCGGACGGCACCAAGTTCGGCAAGACCGAGGGCGGGGCCGTCTGGCTCGACCCGGAGATGACCACCCCGTACGCGTTCTACCAGTTCTGGCTGAACGTGGACGACCGGGACGTCTCGACGTACCTGCGCATCCTCTCCTTCAGGTCCCGCGAGGAGCTGGAGGAGATCGAGAAGCTCACCGAGGAGCGGCCGCAGGCGCGTACCGCGCAGCGTGCGCTCGCCGAGGAGCTGACCACGCTGGTGCACGGCGCGGACCAGTGCGCGGCCGTGATCGCCGCGTCCAAGGCGCTGTTCGGCCAGGGCGAGCTGGCAGAGCTGGACGAGGCGACGCTGGCCGCCGCGCTGTCCGAGCTGCCGCACGCCAAGGTGTCCGAACTCGGCCTGGTCACCGACCTGTTCGCCGAGGTGGGCCTGGTGGCGAGCAAGTCCGCCGCCCGCCGCACCGTGAAGGAGGGCGGCGCCTACGTGAACAACGTGAAGGTGACCGCCGAGGACGCGGTGGCCACGGCCGGGGAGCTGCTGCACGGGCGCTGGCTGGTGCTGCGCCGGGGCAAGAAGAACCTGGCGGCGATCGAGGTCGTCGAGGTCACCGGCGCCTGACGGGTACGAACGCACGGAAGGGGGCGGTTCCCCTCACGGGACCGCCCCCTTCCGCGCGCCGTCAGGCTCTCTGCTTGTTGCCCCGCAGCGCCATGTACAGCATGTCGCCGAGGAAGACGATGACGACCGCGGCCGCGATCTGGAGCCCGTGCCGGCCCCAGTCGATGCCCTTGGTCTCGGCGATCCCGATCGCCCGGGCGACCGAGTTGCCGACCACGCCGCCGATGATGCCGAAGATGGTGGTCAGCCAGAGCGGACTGTGCTGCTTGCCGGGAATGATCGCCTTGGCGATGAGGCCGAGCACGAATCCGACGATGATGGCCCACAACCAGCCCATGGCTGCCTCCTAGTGCGGCTCGACGTGAGCGGGTCCAGCCAGTGTCTGCCCGTACCCCGTACGGCGCATGTCGGACAGGTCCGTACGTGGTCGGTACTGCGCCATCCGCGCAGGTTGGAGCCGCCCCGGTCTCGAACCCGGCGGAGCCCCGGCGTACGGTGATATCAGTACGGGCCGGGGAGAGCCCGGGGTGGAACTCAGGTGGTGGAACGTGATGCGGAAGCAGAGCGGCGGTCAGGTCTTCCGGATCACGGGGGCGCGCACGGGGCTCGCCGAGGACATCCGGGGGCGGCAGCGCCGCTACGTGATCTCGATGTCGGTCCGTACCGTTTCGGTGGTTCTGACCGCGGTGCTGTGGAACGTCGAGCGTCCTGTCGCCATCGTGACGCTCGTGCTCGGTGCGCTGCTGCCCTATGTGGCCGTGGTGTTCGCCAACGGGGGCCGGGGGAACGTCACTTCGCTTCCCTCAACGTTCATTTCCGCACCGAGCCGGCCGGCCCTCGGTGCGGCACCGACGGACGGGTCAGCGGAATCCGCGACGGAACCCACAGGCAGTGACCGCGAGCCCCGGTCACCCGGACCGGCTTGATCCGTCACCGTCCGCAAACCTCAGGAAAAGCTCAGATCAATCATGAAGTTCCGGTGCCCGACACCGGGTGCCCCATGCCATACTTCGTAGGCGCTCCGCATCCCCCGTCGGAGCGACGGACCGACGCCGGGCAGCTCCCCCCGTGGCTGCTCGGCGTCGCCCTTTTGTACGGGCCCGGATGACGCACAATGTCTCTGTGAGTGACGAGACGAGTGACGAGACCCCCATCTGTTCCGCCAAGGGCTGCCGTGCCGACGCCGTCTGGGTGCTCGCCTGGAACAACCCGAAGGTCCATACCCCGGAGCGCCGCAAGACGTGGCTCGCCTGTGCGGAGCACCGCGAGCACCTCTCCCAATTCCTGGGCGTACGGGGCTTCTTGAAGGATGTGGTGACGCTCGCCGAGTGGGAGTCGGCCGGCTCAGCCGCCGATCGCTGACATCGGGCGGTCGGGCTGCAGGAACGAGGGGTCGTCCAGACCGGATCCGGCCTTCTTCCCCCACATGGCCAGCTTCCAGAGCCCGGCGATCTCCTCGTCGGGGGCGCCCGAGCGCAGCGCGGCGCGCAGGTCGGACTCCTCGCGGGCGAACAGGCAGGTGCGCACCTGGCCGTCGGCGGTGAGGCGGGTCCGGTCGCAGGCCCGGCAGAACGGGCGGGTCACCGAGGCGATGACGCCCACGGTGTGCCGGCCGCCGTCCACCACCCAGCGCTCGGCGGGCGCGGAGCCCCGCGCGTCGTCCCCTTCGGGGGTGAGCGTGAAGCGCGTACGCAGCGATTCCAGGATGTCGCCGGCGGTGATCATGCCGTCGCGCTTCCAGCCGTGCTGCGCGTCCAGCGGCATCTGCTCGATGAAGCGGAGCTGGTAGTCGTGCTCGACGGCCCAGGCGAGCAGATCGGGGGCCTCGTCGTCGTTGAGGCCGGGCATCAGGACGGCGTTGATCTTGACCGGGGTGAGGCCCGCCGCGCGGGCGGCCTCCATGCCCTCGATGACGTCCTTGTGCCGGTCGCGGCGGGTCAGCGTCTTGAAGACGTCGGGGCGCAGGGTGTCCAGGGAGACGTTGACACGGTCGAGGCCGGCCGCCTTCAGGGCGGCGGCGGTGCGCTTGAGGCCGATGCCGTTGGTGGTGATCGACATCTGGGGGCGCGGCTCCAGGGCGGCGCAGCGCTCGACTATCCCGACCAGGCCGGGCCGGAGCAGCGGCTCGCCACCGGTGAAGCGGACCTCGGTCACCCCGAGGTCGGTGACGGCGATGCGGATCAGCCGGACGATCTCGTCATCGGTCAGCAGATCGGGCTTGGCGAGCCACTGCAGACCCTCTTCCGGCATACAGTACGTACACCGCAGATTGCACCGGTCTGTGAGTGAAACGCGCAGGTCAGTGGCCACACGGCCGTAGGTGTCGATGAGCACTGTGGGCCCCCTTCCCTGTCTCGGAACGCTGTCTCGAAATGGTTTCGGCGTGTATACACCGAGCCTACGCGAGACGTCCGACAACAGGTGGGGGCCGATTGTCACGAGGTGCGGCGAGGCCGTGTCGTAGGACTCTACGACACGGCCTCGGCCGTCCGCCGTGCGGATGTACGTCAGTGGGCGCCGACGCCCGTGAGGGACTTGACCTCCAGCTCGGCGTACTTGCCCGCGTCGGGCTCCTCCTTGGAGAGCAGCGAACCGATCCAGCCGAGCAGGAAACCGAGCGGGATTGAGATCAGGCCCGGGTTCTCCAGCGGGAACCAGTGGAAGTCGACGCCCTTGAACATCGACGTCTTCGGGTTGCCGGACACGACGGGCGAGAACAGCACCAGGAACACCGAGCTGAACAGGCCGCCGTAGATCGACCAGAGGGCGCCCTGGGTGGTGAAGCGCTTCCAGAACAGGCTGTAGAGGATGGTCGGCAGGTTTGCGGAGGCGGCGACGGCAAAGGCGAGCGCGACCAGGCCCGCCACGTTCATGTCGCGCGCGAAGGCGCCCAGGATGATCGCGACCGCCCCGATGAAGACGGTGGCCCAGCGGGCCGCCCCCATCTCCTCCTTCTCCGTCGCCTTCCCCTTGCGGATGACGTTGGCGTAGATGTCGTGCGCGAAGGACGAGGACGAGGCGAGGGTGAGGCCGGCGACGACGGCGAGGATGGTCGCGAAGGCGACCGCCGAGATCACGGCGAGCAGGGTCGCGCCGCCGGTGGTGCCGACGCCGCCGCCGAGGTACTCGGCGAGCTGCGGGGCGGCCGTGTTGCCCGCCGGGTTCTGGGCCTTGATCGCGGCCGGGCCCACGAGGGCGGCGGCGCCGAAGCCGAGCGCGATCGTCATCAGGTAGAAGGCGCCGATGATGCCGATCGCCCAGTTCACCGACTTACGCGCGGCCTTGGCGGTGGGCACCGTGTAGAAGCGGATCAGGATGTGCGGCAGGCCCGCGGTGCCGAGGACCAGGGCGATGCCGAGCGAGATGAAGTCCAGCTTGGAGGTGCCGTTGACACCGTACTTCAGGCCGGGCTCAAGGAACTTGGAGCCCTTGCCGCTCTTCTCCGCGGCCGTGCCGAGCAGGTCGGAGATGTTGAAGTGGAACTTGAGCAGCACCAGGAAGGTCATCAGGATCGCGCCCGCGATGAGCAGCACGGCCTTGACCATCTGGACCCAGGTGGTGCCCTTCATGCCGCCGATGGTGACGTACACGATCATCAGAACGCCGACCAGGGCGACGATGAGGATCTTGCCCGCGTCGGTGGTGATGCCGAGCAGCAGTGAGACGAGCACGCCCGCGCCCGCCATCTGCGCGAGCAGGTAGAAGATCGACACGACGATGGTGGAGGCGCCCGCCGCGGTGCGGACCGGGCGCTGGCGCATCCGGTAGGCGAGGACGTCGCCCATCGTGTAGCGGCCCGAGTTGCGCAGCGGCTCGGCGACCAGGAGCAGCGCCACCAGCCAGGCGACCAGGAAGCCGATGGAGTACAGGAAGCCGTCGTAGCCGAAGAGGGCGATGGCTCCGGCGATGCCGAGGAAGGACGCGGCGGACATGTAGTCGCCGGAGACCGCGAGGCCGTTCTGGAAGGCGGTGAACTGGCGGCCGCCCGCGTAGAAGTCGGAGGCGTTCTTGGTCTGGCGCCCGGCCCAGACGGTGATGGCGAGGGTCGCGGCGACGAACACCGCGAACAGCGTGATGATCAGCGGCCGGTGCTCGGTGGTCGAGGAGGCCGCGGCGAGGGGAACGAGTGCGGGGCTCATGCGCCGGCCTCCATGCGGGACCTGATGGCCTCGGCCTTGGGGTCGAGCTTCGCCGCGGCGTGCCGCGAGTAGAACCAGGCGATGAGGAAGGTGGTGAGGAACTGGGCGAGGCCGAAGACGAAGGCCACGTTGATGTTGCCGATGACCTTGGTGGCCATGAAGCCGTCCGCGTAGTTGGACAGCAGCACGTACAGCAGGTACCAGGCGATGAAGGCGATGGTCAGCGGGAAGGCGAACGAGCGGTGGGCGCGGCGGAGTTCGCCGAATTCCGCGCTCTCCTGCATCGCGGCGAACGCCTCGGTGCTGGGCTGGGCGGGGCGTTGGTCCGCCCCGGCTTCGGGCGGCGGCGCGTCGGTGGCCACGGAATCTCCTCGCGATGCGGGTGAGGCTGGAACAGAAAATCCGGACAAGGGGACCTCGCTGTGGGGGCGGGTGATGCGGTCCCCCTGACAACGGCACGGAGCCCGCGGCGTCTCGGTTCAGTCCGGCCGTTTTTTTCTCCGCGCGGGATCCATTCACGCCGGATGGGCGGCATTCCTCGCTAAATCGGCGGAAGTCGTTGATCTGCCGAGATGATCGGCGATAGCTTCACTCGTCATACATCCGCCGACCCCCGGCGCCCCGGCCGGACCGGTGCTGCCGCTCTTCACCTCCGTACGCATCGAGAGTTCCGCCAACCACATGGAGACCCCATGACGTTGCACATCTCCCGTACGCGCCGCGCCATCGCCGTCTCGGCGGGTCTGGCCACCGCCGCCGCGCTCGCACTGCTGCCCGGCACCGCGTCGGCCGCGGCCACCGGCATCGGCTCGGTGACCGCGAAGGCGGCGCAGCCGACCGGGCCCGATCTGAGCTACATCGTCAACATCCGCCCGGGGAAGGGGAATTCGGACCGGGTGCAGAGAGCCATCGCCGACGCGGGCGGCACGGTCGTACAGGCGTACGACCAGTTAGGTGTGATCGTGGCGCACTCCGCCGACACGGGGTTCGCGCCGGCGATCCGCAAGGTCAGCGGGGTCGATTCGGCGGGGGCGACCCGGGCCGCGCCGCTGCCCGCGCAGTCCACCACGGACGTGGGTATGCCGAAGATGCTCACCGCCGAAGACCTGAAGGCGGCGAGCGCCAAGGC
The DNA here is from genome assembly GCF_044458185.1 of Streptomyces sp. NPDC050485. Taxonomy (NCBI): domain Bacteria; kingdom Bacillati; phylum Actinomycetota; class Actinomycetes; order Kitasatosporales; family Streptomycetaceae; genus Streptomyces; species Streptomyces sp. NPDC050485. The sequence goes on from NZ_JBITHR010000003.1 coordinate 32,889, forward strand.
CGCGCCCGGTGAGGATCCGCTGGAGCCGTTGCAGTGGGACCTGAAGGCGATCAAGGCCGACAAGGCGCACGAGAAGACCCTGGGCAGCCCCAAGGTCACCGTCGGCGTCATCGACACGGGCGTCGACGACACCCACCCGGACATCGCGCCCAACTTCGACCGGGCGAAGTCGGTCAGCTGCATCACCGGCAAGCCGGACACCACGGACGGCGCCTGGCGCCCGTTCACCACCGGCGGCTCCCCGCACGGCACCCATGTCGCGGGCGAGATCGCGGGCGCCAAGAACGGCATCGGCATCACCGGCGTCGCCCCCGGTGTGAAGATCGCGGCCATCAAGGTGGCGACGCAGGGCGGCAGCTTCTTCTACACGGAGTCCGTGGTGTGCGGTTTCGTGTGGGCGGCCGAGCACCACATCGACGTGACGAACAACAGCTATTACACCGACCCCTGGTACTTCAACTGCAAGAACGACCCGGACCAGAAGGCGCTGGTCGAGGCGATCACGCGGGCGTCGACGTACGCCGAGTCCAAGGGCACCGTCAATGTGGCGGCGGCCGGCAACGAGAACTACGACTTCGCGGCCGACGCGATCACCGACCCGTCGAGCCCCGACGACGCGACCCCGGGCAGCCGGGTCGTCAATCCGCGTGAATGCCTGGACATCCCGACCCAGCTGCCGGGTGTGGTGACGGTCGCCGCGACCGGCGCCAAGGGCATCAAGTCGTCGTACTCCAACTACGGCCTCGGCTTCATCGACATCGCGGCACCCGGCGGCGACTCGACCGCGTTCCAGCCGCCGCAGGCCCCGGCCACCAGCGGGCTGATCCTCGGCCCGGTCCCCGGCGGCGGCTGGGCGTACATGGCCGGCACCTCGATGGCGGCGCCGCATGTGGTGGGCGTGGCGGCGCTGCTGAAGTCGGAGCACCCGGACGCATCGGCGTGGGAGATCAGGGCGCTCCTCGAACTCCAGGCGGACAGGACGCCGTGCACCACGCCGTACGACATCGACGGTGACGGCAAGGTCGACGCGGTCTGCCAGGGCGGGAAGTTCTACAACGGCTTCTACGGGGCGGGTATCACCGACGCCCTCAACGCCGTGACGAAGTAGGCCAGTTGAGGGGGCCGTCCGGTTGGCCGGGCGGCCCCCTTGCCGGTGTCAGACGGTGACGAGGACCTTGAGGGCGGTGCGCTCGTCCATCGCCCGGTAGCCGTCCGGTACGCCCTCGATGCCGACCGTGAGGTCGAAGACCGGGGAGGGGTCGATGGTGCCGTCGAGCACGTCGGCGAGCAGCTCGGGGATGTAGGTGCGCACGGGCGCGACGCCGCCGCGCAGCGCGATGTTCCGGTCGAACATGACGCTCAGGTCGAGGCCGGTGCTGCTGCCGTGCGGGACGCCGACGTAGCCGATGGCGCCGCCGTCTCGGGTGATCTCGACGGCGGTCCGCATCGACTGCTCGGTGCCGACGGCCTCGATGACGGAGTGCGCGCCCTGGCCGCGGGTCAGCTCGCGCACCGCGTCCACGGCGGCCTCGCCACGCTCGGCGACGACGTCGGTGGCGCCGAAGAGCTTCGCGATGTCGGTACGGACCTGGTGGCGGCCGAGCGCGATGATGCGCTCGGCTCCGAGCCGCTTGGCGGCAAGCACTCCGCACAGGCCGACGGCGCCGTCCCCGACGACGGCGACGGTCGAGCCGCGCTTGACTCCGGCGCCGAGAGCCGCGTGGTGGCCGGTGCCCATGACGTCGGACAGCGCGAGCAGCGCGGTCAGCAGGCGGTCGTCGGAGGCCGCGTCGGCGGGCAGCTGGACGAGGGTGGCGTCGGCGAACGGGACGCGGACGGCCTCGCCCTGGCCGCCGTCGGAGCCGGCCGAGCCCCAGAATCCGCCCTGCGGGCAGGAGGTGGGCAGGCCCTCGGCACAGAAGTCGCAGGTGCCGTCGGACCAGACGAAGGGCGCGACGACGAGGTCGCCCTTGCGGAACCCGCGTACGTCCGGTCCGGCCTCCTCGACGATGCCGAGGAACTCGTGGCCGATGCGCTGTCCGGGCTCACGCGCGGACTCGCCGCGATACGCCCACAGATCGCTGCCGCAGATGCAGGCGCGCAGGACGCGGACGACCGCGTCGGTGGACACCCGCACCTTCGGGTCCGGCACCTCCTCGACCCGGATGTCGTGGGGGGCGTGGATGACGGTGGCGCGCATGGTGCGGGTCCTTGCCGGTCAGGGGGTGGTTCGGGGCTTCCCACGGTACGCCTGTGCCAGGAGTGCCTGCGCGCCGAGATAGCTGAGCATGACCCAGAAGTCGGGGCGCGGCGGCTGCGGCCAGTGGGCGACGCCGGTGGCGATGAGGGTGTCGGAGAGCAGGAACAGCGCACCGCCGAGCCCGACGAGCGGCCCGAGCCGGGAGGAGCGGTAGGCCATCGCGGTGAGCAGCAGGCTGTATCCGGCGACCGGGATCCGCAGCCCGGCCGGCAGGTCCGGCCAGAGCGCGGCGACGGTCGCGACCAGTGCGATCCCGTACCCGGCGCCGAGCCCGGGATGCGTCCTGCCGCGCCCGAACAGGACGAGGTAGCAGACGTGCCCGGCGGCGAAACAGCCCATCCCCAGCAGGAAGGCGGGGTCGGCGTCCGAGAGCAGGAAGACGTCTCCGCCCCAGCCGCACAGCAGCGCGGCGACCAGCAGCCGGGGCCCGCCGCGCGCGGACACGTGCCCGGCGAGCAGCGGCATGAGGAGCGGTTTGGCGACGAGGTGTCCGGCGCGCCAGCCCGCGAGCAGTGAGCCCAGGTCGACGGCGGCTGCGAGACCGAAGGCGAGGAGCAGCGGGGCCGCGTACCGGGCCCTCGGGTACCCGGCGCCGGCCGTCGTCACGCGGCGTTCTCCGGGACCGCCTGCGGCGCGGCCCCAGCCCGGGGCGCCGGCTGCCAGCCCGGCCCGCGGAAGATCCGCCCGGCCCGCTCGCGCCAGCTGCGGGCGGCGCGCACGTCGCGGGCGATGGCGGCGTACTCGTGGGTGGCCACGCGCAGCGGGTTGAAGGTGGCGATGTTCTTGGTGAGCCCGAACACGGGCCGCTCGGTCTCGGCCGTGAACGAGCCGAACATCCGGTCCCAGACGATCAGGATCCCGCCGAAGTTCCGGTCCAGATAGCCGCCTTGGGAGGCGTGGTGCACCCGGTGGTGCGAGGGCGTGTTCAGGACGAACTCGAACGGCCGGGGCAGCTTCCCGACCCGCTCGGTGTGCACCCAGAACTGGTACACGAGGTTCGCCGACGAGCAGAAGGCGAGGACGGCGGGGTGCACGCCGAGCGCGATGAGCGGCACGTAGAACGGCCACACGGTCCACGTCGTCCAGGGCTGGCGCAGCGCGGTGGTGAGGTTGAACTTCTTGCTGGAGTGGTGCACGACGTGGCAGGCCCACAGGACCCGGATGACGTGGTGCCCCCGGTGCGACCAGTAGTAGAAGAAGTCCTGCCCCAGCAGCATCAGCGGCACCGTCCACCACAGCACCGGGATCGCGAGCGGGGTGAGGGCGTACACCGCGGTGTAGATCGCGACGATGGGGATCTTCCAGAGCGCGTCGAAGACCAGGCTGCCCAGTCCCATGCCGACGCTGGTGGCGGCGTCCTTCGTCTCGTACCCGGCGGCGTCCTCGTCCGGATGGAGCCGGTAGCTCACCATTTCAATGACGGTGAGCAGCACGAAGGCGGGTATCGACCACAGCACGACATTGGGCAGGTTCGGCGACATGCCTGCACCGTAGGGGCGTGGTGGCGGGCCCGGCTAGATGTTGTTACCGACAAGTATGCGAGACGAGTTGTCAGCAGCCTTTGGTGAGTTCCACCAATGAGGCGTCACAGGCCCGGCGTACGATCGCTGGCACCGGTGCGCTCTGGGGGAGGCAACTGCGGTGCCAGGACTGGAAGTTGTGGTCGTGCGGCTGGCGAGCACGGTGGTGTCGGCGGTCGCGAAGTCGGCCCTGTCCCCGAAGCCGGGTGCGGGCCTCGTCACGGGGCCCCTGCGCCCGCTGCCGAAGCCCGCGTCACCGGACCGGCTGGCGAAGGTGCTGGGGCGGCGCCTTGAGGAGGCGTACGGCGCGCTCCCCGAGCACGAGCGGACGGCGGCCGTCGACGCGGTACGGGACGGCTTCGCGGCGGCGGGCGCGATCGACGCGGAGCGGCTGTTCGCGCTCGGCCTCGCCCCGGACCGCCTTGCCGCCGAACTGCGCCGCCCGCACCCGGGCCGGGGCGAGGCCCTGTACGAGGAGCTCCTCGCCCTGTGCTGCGCGCATGCTCTCGAACAGCTCACCGCACACCCGTCGTTCGCGGCACGGGCCGCGGTGGAGCAGGTCCGCTCGGCCGACGCCACGCGGGAGTTGATCGAGGAGGTACGCGACCGGGTGGGCCCGCGTGCCGAGGCCACCGCGCTCGTCTTCGAGGAGCGGTACGCACAGTATGTGGCGCTGACGCACGGGCGGTTGGAGCTGTTCGGGCTGACGCTCGGGCGGTCGGGGAGCGAGTGGCCGCTGGACACCGCGTACATCAGTCTGACGGTCAGCGGCGATCCCCGGCAGGCGGTGGGGCTGCCGCATGCCAGGCCGACGGCGGTGAGCGTGGAGCACGCCCTGGCCGGCACGGACCGGCTGCTGCTGCGGGGCCCGGCGGGCTCGGGCAAGTCGACGCTCGTCCAGTGGCTGGCGATGAACGCGGCCCGCCGGTCGTTCGGGCCCGAACTGGCCGACTGGAACAGGTGCGTTCCGTTCGTGCTGCGGCTGCGGGCGTTCACCGCGGCCGAGTCCCTGCCAATGCCGGAGGACTTCCTGCGCGCGGCGGGCGTACCGCTGTCGCCCGCGCCCGGCTGGGCCGAGTCGCTGTTGGCGGAGGGCCGGGCGCTGGTTCTGGTGGACGGTGTGGACGAGGTGCCGATGCGGCTGCGGGCCCGGACCGAGGCCTGGCTGAAGTCGCTGGTCACCGCGTTCCCGCGGGCTCGGTACGTGGTGACGACCCGGCCGTCGGCGGTGTCGGAGGACTGGCTGGCGGGGCGCGGGTTCACGGCGCACTCGCTGCTGCCGATGGAGCGCGAGGACGTGCGCGCGTTCGTGGCGCACTGGCACGACTCGGCGCGGCTCGCCTGCCCGGCGCCCGAGGAGCGGGCCCGCCTGGACACGTACGAGAAGTCCCTGCTGACCGCCGTCACCACCCGGCGCGATCTGGGGCGGCTCGCCACCAACCCGCTGATGTGCGCGCTGCTGTGCGCCCTGAACCGGGACCGCCGCATGCAACTCCCGCGCGCCCGCAAGGAGTTGTACGACGCGGCCCTGGACATGCTGCTTGTCCGGCGGGACACCGAGCGGGAGATCGCCGGCGTCGAGGGGGTCACGCTCACCCGGGACGAGCAGACGGCGCTCCTTCAGCGGCTCGCGTACTGGCTGATCCGTAACGGCCTTACAGAGGCAAACCGGGACGAGGCCGCCTCGATGGTCGCGGGGTGGCTCGGTGCGATGCCCCAGGTCAGCGGCGCCCCCGACCAGGTCTTCGCCCACCTGCTGATCCGCAGCGGACTGCTGCGCGAGCCGATGCCAGGTGCGGTGGGCTTCGTCCACCGCACCTTCCAGGACTACCTGGGCGCGAAGGCGGCGGTCGAGGAGCGGGACTTCGGAGCCCTTGTGAAGAACGCACACGACGACACGTGGGACGACGTGGTGCGAATGGCGGTGGGGCATGCACGGATCGATGAACGCGCCCGCCTGCTACGGCAGTTGATGCGCCGCGCCGACCACGCCCCGCGCCTCCGCCACCGGCTGGTACTCCTTGCCGCAGCCTGCCTCGAACACGCCCCGGAGCTCGACCCGCAGGTGCGCGCCGACGTGGAGGAGCGGGCCCGGGAACTGATGCCCCCGCGCACCTGGGACGAGGCGGAGGCGCTGGCCAAGGTGGGCCCGCTGGTCCTCGAACTGCTCCCGGGGCCGCAGGGGCTCACCGAGGAGGAGGCGGCCTGCGTGGTGCGGACGGCGGGGCTGATCGGCGGTGACGCGGCGCTGAGCGTGGTGAGCCGGTTCCGGGGGGAGGAACGCGCGATGGTGCGCGTCCAACTATCCCTGGCTTGGCGCAAGTTCGAGGCGTACGAGTATGTGACGGAGGTGCTGGCGCCGGCTCCGGAGTGGAGCACGACCTATCTCTCCGTACGGACCGAGGAGCAGGTGGCCCAGTTGGGGCGGCTGCGCCACATGAAACTGATCATCCTGGAGGGCGACCACCCCCTGTCGGACGGCCTCCTCGCCCACCGGGACCTGACCGCCCTGACCCTCGCCGGGAACAGCGTCGTCGACGACTTGACCCCGCTGGGCCGACTGCCCGCTCTGGAGCGGCTCGGGCTCAACGTATGCCCGGCCGTCACGGATATTGCGCCGGTCTGCGACCTGCCCGCCCTCCGCAACCTCTCCCTCATCGGTCTGTCGCCCGGACTTCCCCTGGAGCCGCTCGCCCGACTCGACCAACTGGAAAGTCTTGTTCTGGGAACCTCCGGTGAAACACGGCGGCTTGCCGACCTTCCGGCCCCGAAGTGCCTCCTAACCCTGGGGCTGTACCGGGGGTCGGAAGGGATCAGTCTGAACGGTCTGGAGCGCTGGCCCGATCTCCACAACCTGACCATCACTGGTGGCCTCCAGGCCGGGGAACTGATCCACCGCTCCACACTGCGGGAACTGCGAACCCTGCAAATCTTTGATCATCGGACCCTCGACCTCGCCGCATTGATCCAGCACTACGGGCTGACCACCCTCTACCTCAACGGCTGCCATCTGATCGCAAGCCTGTCGGTCCTGCGCGAGCTACCGGATCTGCGGCGCCTGGAGTTCTTCAACTGCACGGGACCGATCGACCTCAGCACCCTCGTCAACCTGCGCCAGCTCCATATCCGGTACCAACTCACCGAAGTCCAGGGCGCCGAATTCCTCCCACCAGAGCGCGTACAGCGGGCTTGAAGGGGCTCACACCCCCACCGCCCCCAACAGCACCCCCGCCCCATACGTGACCCCCATCGCCACCGCTCCCCCGCCCACGTTCCGCAGCACCGCGCGGCGCGCCGGGGCGGAGCCGAGGCGGGCGCTCCACCAGCCTGTGAGGGCCAGCGCGGCCAGGACGGAGCCGACCGTGACGTACAGGCGGGCGGAGGCCGGGGGCAGCACGATCGCCAGCAACGGGAGCAGCGCGCCCGCCGTGAAGGCGAAGAAGCTCGCCCATGCCGCGTGCCAGGGGTTGGTGAGTTCGTCGGGGTCGATGCCGAGCTCGACGCGGGCGTGCGCGCGCAGGGCGTCGCGTTCGGTGAGCTGGACGGCCGCCTCCCGGGCCAGCTCCTCGCTCAGCCCGCGCTCCATCAACAGGCCGGTCAGCTCGGCGAGTTCGGCCTCCGGCGATTCCCTCAGCTCGCGCCGCTCCATCGCGAGCGCGGCCTTCTCCGAGTCGCGCTGCGTGGAGACGGAGACGTACTCGCCGGCCGCCATGGACATGGAACCGGCGAGCAGTCCTGCGAGGCCCGCCGTCAGCAGGGCCGAGCGGTCGTCCGTCGCACCGGCCACGCCGACGACGAGGCCCGCGGTGGACACGATCCCGTCATTGGCGCCCAGGACCGCGGCCCGCAGCCAGTTGAGCCGCGAACCGAGCGCCCCGTTGTGTGCCTCGTCGTGGTCGGGGGATGAGCTCATGCGGGGAGGGTCTCACCATCCCCCTCACCACACCCGCACCGACCCACCCAGCGCGAACGCCGGGCTCGTCGCCGCGGCGGGGATCTCCTTCAGCGGCTCGGCGATCTCGTCCACCGTGGGGCCGACGCGTGCCGCGATGGTGTCCAGGAAGGTCAGGTCGAAGCCGTACACGCGGGCCGCGTTGCCGCCGACCATCGCGGCGACCTCGTCCCTCGGCAGACCGGCGTACGCGATCCGCAGGCCCTCCCTGGAGAACGGGGTCGTGCCCTCGTCGTGGGGGTAGTCGCTGCCCCACATGATCTTGTCGAGGCCGATCCGGTCCCGCAGCGGCACCTCGTGCGGCCGCATGAAGCTCGCGCCGACGAAGCAGTTGTCCCGCCAGACCTGGGACGGCCCCTTGCCCATGGACTGGGCGAGGCCCGCCCCGAACTTCGATTCGGCGGTGGCGGCCCTGGTCGCCGCGGCCACCAGGCGGTCGTGGTAGTAGTCCAGCATGTCCAGCACCCCGGGGATCCAGCCCGAGCCCTGTTCGGTGAGGACCAGGCGCAGCTCCGGGTGGCGGCGGAACACGCCACCGAAGATCAGGTGCCACAGCGCGCGGTGCGAGAACCAGGTCGTCTCCACCATGAACACGGCCCGCGCCGCCGGTTCCTCGCCCAGCGGCGGCGACGCGGACCCGCCGTGGTGGTTCACCGGGAAGCCAAGTTCCGCGCAGACCGCCCAGATGGGGTCGTACGACGCGGAGTGGAGCTCGACAAGCCCCGAGCCCGGCGGAGTGCCCGGCAGCAGGATGCCTCCCGTCAGGCCCGCCTCCTTCACCCGGCGGACCTCCCGTACCGCCTCGTCCACGTCGTTGAGCAGGATCTGCGCCACGCCCGCCCGCTGACCGGCCGCCTGGCCGCAGAAGTCCGCCAGCCAGCGGTTGTGGGCGCGCAGGCCCGCCCAGCGCTGCTCGAACTCCTCCCGTGTGGGCGCGGGGGCCATCAGCGAGGCCGAGGGGAAGAACGGCGGGATGGTGTTCGGGAAGACGACCTCCGCCACGATGCCGTCCGCCTCCAGCTCGGCCGTCCGCCGGGCCGAGTTCCAGTTGCGGTCGGCCGTGTCGGCCATCAGGTCCTCGTACGGATTGACGTAGGTCGCCGCCCACGCGTCGAAGTCCTCGTGGTACTTCGACTCCAAGTACGGCTTGTAGTCCAGGAGATCGGCCCCGGCGTGGCAGTCCGCCGAGATCACCGTGTAGCGGTCCGTCATCACGACACCCCCAGGGCCGGGAAGTCGTGGCCGGTCAGCCAGTGCCGGCCCACGTCGCGCGAGCGCGCCCAGGAGGCCGCCACCGCCAACTGGTCCTCGCTCTGGCCGAGTTCGGCCGGGGTGGGACCGATCCGGCGGGCGACCGGGGCCAGCTTCTCGGTGTCGAAGCCGAAGACCTCCGCCGCCGCGAGGCCCAGCATCCGCCGGGTCTCGGTCACCGGGATGTCGTGGAAGGTGTTCTTCAGCCATTCCCCGGTGTGGGGCCACGTCCCCTCCGGATGCGGGAAGTCGGAGCCCCACAGGATGTTGTCCACGCCGATCTCGTACCGCTGGGCGAGTTCGCGGCGCTTGGTGTTGGTGGCGCAGATGAACATCTGGCGGTCGAGGTACTCGCTCGGCGGGCGCTTCAGCTCCGCGAACGGCGAGAGCTTCTTGCCGCCGTGGGCACCGAGGTAGAGGCGGTCCATGAACCACAGCAGGTTCGGCAGCCACCAGCAACCCGATTCGGCCACCCCGAACTTGAGCCCGGGGTGCCGCTCGAAGACCCCGGACCAGAGCAGGAACCAGAGCGGCCTGGCGGGCCACCACGTCACCTCGGAGACGTAGATGCCCAGATGGTCGCCGTACTCGTGGCGCGGGGCCGCGCCGGAGTGCGTGACCATGGGCATGCCGGTCTCGGCGGCCGCCGCCCAGACGGGGTCGTAGCGGCGGTCGTGGTACGGGGCCCGGTCCACCCACATCGACGGGATCATCAGCGCGCCGAGCCCGGACTCCTTGGCGCGGTGGATCTCGGCGACCACCCGGTCGACCTCGCCCGTGATGGGCAGCAGGGCCACCCCGCAGTGCCGTTCGGGATGCTGCCCGACGAACTCGGCCAGCCAGCGGTTGTGCGCCTGGGCGCCCGCCATGCCGAGGTCGGGGTCCTGGTCGCCGGAGAGGCCGAGTCCGACGCCGAAGGGCGCCGCGGTCCGGCTGTCGACGGCGTCCGCGTCGGGGAAGACGACCTCGGCGGCCACCCCGTCCCCGTCGAGTTCCTTGAGCCGCCGGGTGGCGTCCCAACCACCCTTCAGCCCTTCCTCGTTGTCGCTGAACCACCTGTCGGCGAAGGCCTCGTTGCGCACCCCGAGCCGGGTCATCTCCTCGCGGCGGCGGTCGCGCCCCGCGAGGAACGCGTCGAAGTCCCGGTGGAAGCGGGCGTCCAGATAGGGCCGGTACCGCTCGGTGGGCAGCCCGGCGTGGCAGTCGGAGGAGATGATCAGGTACGGGTCGCTGCTCTGGTACGGGTCGTTCTGAGCCGTCATCACACGTCCCTCAGTCCAGAATGAAGCTTTCCAGGTACGACGGGTCGGCGCGGTCGAGCATCGACGTCGACCTCGCTCTGATCTGCCGGTCGCTGTGCTCGCTCGCCGGCAGCATCCAGAACCGGCCGGCGCGGATCCCGTCGACCACCTCCGCGGCCACGGACTCGACCGGGGTGAACTCGATCTCGTGCCCCGCCGCCTTCATCGCGGACTCCCACTGGCCGAGGCTGCGGTACGGGGTCCTGCGCGGCCGCTCCTTGGCGTACCGCTCGGGCCGGTTGCGGTGCGACTCCCACAGTCCGGTGCGCAGCATGTGCGGGCCGGGGAAGAGCACCGAGGCGCCGACGCGCACACCCTCCGCCTTGAGGTGGGCGTACAGCGACTCGGTCATCGTCACCACCGCCGACTTGGTGACCGCGTACACCGAGGCGGTCGGCAGCGGGGCGATGCCGCCGTCGCCGGAGGAGGTGTTGACGATGTGGCCGGGCTCGCCGCCCGCGATCATGCGGGGCACGAAGGCCTGGATGCCGTGGAAGACGCCCCACACATTGACCGCGAAGGCCCACTTCCAGTCGTTGACCTCGTGCTCCCACATGCGGCCCTCGGCGCCGGAGCCGACCCCCGCGTTGTTGCACAGCACGTGCACGGCCCCGAAGGCGTCGTACGCCGCGTCCGCGAGCGCGGTCACGGAGTCCCGCTCGCTGACGTCGGCGATCCGGGCGAGGACCTGCGCTCCCTCTTCGCGCAGTTCCCCCGCCGCCTTCTCCAGGGCGGCCGCCTCGACGTCGGCGAGGACGACCCTGAGGCCCTCGGCGGCGAACCGCCGGGCCATCGCGAGCCCGATCCCGCTCGCCGCCCCCGTGACGACGGCGACCTGCCCCGCGCGCAGCTCCATCTCAGACGCTCCCCTCGGGCGGCCCGTCGAGGATCTGCTGAGGGTCGTCGTAGCGCTGGTGGATGTACGGCAACAGGGCCTCGGCGCTGACCCGTTCGGCCACCCTGCCCCGCTGGTCGGTGGTCTTCTCGCCGATGGTGATGTCGACCACCCGGCGCACCGGCAGATCGGCGACCGGGTCGTACCTCGACTCGCGGAGCACCACATCACCGGCGATCTTCTCCAGCCTGCGCACCTTCTCGTTGCGTACGCAGTGGACGAGGACCGGATCGGCGTCGAAGCCCGCGCCGTCCACGGCCGGCAGGAACTTGAAGTAGAAGTCGGTCTTCCGGGTCGGCCCGGGCAGCGGCAGCGGGCCCTCGACGGCGCCCCGCACCTCCACGAACGCGATCCCGTGCCGGGCCAGCGAGGCCCGTACGACCAGGCCGTCCCGCTCGACGAGCACCTCGCCGAGCTTCTTCGGCTCGCCGAACACCTCGCGGCCCCCGATCAGGGCCCGCTCGTGGGTCATCGGCATGACCAGCGGATACCAGCCCTGCTGCCCGTCGTGCACGGCGGCGACCGCCACCGAGCCCGCACCGAGCGGATAGCCGGGCAGGTCGACCTTGCTGATGTTGGCTCGCACCAGTGGGCGTTCGGCGGGCTTGAGCGGCGGCGGCAGAACGGCCGCGACCGCGTCGGGATCGCTCTCCCAGAGGGCCACCACACCGGTCGACCAGATGTCGGGGAGCTTGGCGCTCGCGGTGCGCGCGGCCTGGATCTCGGCCTCGGTGCGCGCGCCGTACCGTACGCGTGCCATGTCGTACCACCCTTCGTGACGTCATCCGTTCCGGGTCTGTCCGGGGGTCTGTAACACAGTTACACCGAGCCCGATGAAGGGTAAAGGCCCGTGCACGCACCGGAATTGAGGGGGGATCAGAAATGACGCGCGCGTCGCTCACCCGGGAGGAGATCCTGGCCGCGGCCGGATCCCTGGTCAGGCAGCACGGCCCGGCGGCTCTCACCATGCGCAAGCTGGCCGCCGAGCTGGGTACCGCGGTCACCTCGATCTACTGGCACGTCGGCAACCGCGAGTCGCTCCTGGACGCGCTGGTCGAGCGGACCGTCGAGGAGCTGGGCGAGATCAGACCGCGCGGGCGCACCCCGGCCGCCCGCGTCGTCTCGGTCGCCCGCGCCCTGCGCCGCGAGCTGCGCGCGCGCCCGCACCTGATCGCGATGGTCCACGAACGGGGCCTGACCGAGCGGATGTTCCTGCCCGCCCAGCAAGCCCTGGTCCACGAGATGCACGCGGCGGGCCTGCGCGGCACCCGGGCGGCCCAGGCGGTGCGGGCCGTGCAGTTCCAGGTGGTGGGGTACGTCCTGGTCGAGCGCAACCGGGAGCGCGCGCCGGTGCAGCGCCCCGACGAGGAGGAGCTGTGGCACACCGCCCCCGCCGAACACGACCCGGCGCTGGCCCGCGCCCTGGCCGGCCCGGTGGACCAGGACCGGCTTTTCACGGACTCGGTACGGGCGCTGGTGGCGGGGCTGCTCGCGGGCCCCGGGAGTTAGCGCCCGTACACGGAGGGGTGGCTCTTGAGCGGGCCACCAGGCCCGCAAATCGCCTGCGGCCGGGCCCAGTTGACGGCCGGGGCCCAGCCGCGCCCGCCGCCGGGGCACCGGCGGCGGCACCGGCCGCGGCCGAGGCTGTCAGTGCGGCCCCGTATTCTCTGTGACCATGCTCGACGACCTGACGACAGCAGCGACGTGGCCGGCCGCCTACCCACAGGGGTACGCGGTCGTCGACGTGGAGACCACCGGCCTCGCCCGCGACGACCGGATAATCTCGGCTGCCGTCTACCGGCTCGACGCCCAGGGCAACGTCGAGGACCACTGGTACACGCTGGTCAATCCCGAGCGCGACCCCGGGCCGGTCTGGATCCACGGTCTGACCAGTGACGTGCTGGCGGGGGCCCCGCTCTTCCCGCAGATCGCCGAGGAGTTCGCGGCGCGGCTCGACGGGCGGGTCCTGGTCGCGCACAACGCGATCTTCGACTGGCAGATGATCGCGCGCGAGTACGCCCGCGCCGAGCGCACCGCGCCGGTCCGGCAGCGGCTCTGCACCATCGCGCTGTCCAAGGAACTGGCGCTGCCGCTGCCCAACCACAAACTGGAGTCGCTGGCCGCGCACTACGGCGTCGTGCAGCAGCGCGCGCACCACGCCCTGGACGACGCGCGGGTGCTCGCCGAAGCGTTCCGGCCCAGCCTGCACGAGGCGGCGGCCGGCGGGGTGCGCCTCCCGCTGCTCGAATGCCGGCCGCTCACCGAGTGGACGGACTCCCCCGCGACCCCGCGGATCGGCTACCAGGCCTCGTACAGCGGCGCGGGCAGCTGGCGGGCCTCGCGCAAGCGGCCCGCCTGCCCCTACCCCAACCCCGGGCGCTACGCGCCGGACCGGCCGCTGAAGCAGGGCATGCGGGTGGCGTTCTCCGGCGACACCTCCGTCGACCGGGAGCTCCTGGAGGACCGGGCGATCGAGGCGGGGCTGCACGTGGCGACCAGCGTCTCGCGCCTCACCAGCCTGCTCGTCACCAACGACCCGGACTCCGCGACCTCCAAGACGGTCAAGGCGAAGTCGTTCGGCACCCCGGTCGTGGACGAGGCCGCCTTCACCCAGCTCCTGCGGGACGTGGCACCGGCAGACGGGTGACCGCCGGGCGTGCCGTCCGGCCCCGGGCGGGCGGCACACCGCACCCTGTGGCGCATGGCACGTTGCGAGGTCTGCGGAAACGACTACGGGATGTCCTTCGAGGTGCACGCGCAGGGCGCGGTGCACGTCTTCGACTGCTTCTCCTGCGCCATTCACCGCATGGCGCCCATCTGTGAACACTGCCGGGTCCAGATCATCGGCCAGGGCGTCGAGGTGGGCGACCTGTGGTACTGCGGGGCGCACTGCGCCCGAGCGGAGGGAAAGGCAGGCATCGTGGACAAGGTCTGACCGTCCTCCCCGCACCCCACTCGGCGCACCCCGTGGTCCGAGTTGTACGGTCATGGGGTGTACCGCTTCCTGTTGTCCCGGCAGTGGGTGCTCGTCACCCTCCTGGCCCTCGCTCTCATCCCCACGATGATCGAGCTGGGTTTCTGGCAGCTCCACCGGCACGAGCACAAGGTCGCCCAGAACACGCTCATCGCCGACAACCTGAAGTCCGAGCCGGTCCCGGTGACCGACCTCACCTCGCCGGGCCACACGGTCCCGCAGGGCGACTACTGGCGCCGGGTCACCGCGACCGGCACGTACGACACCGGCCACGAGGTCGTCGTGCGGCGCAGGACCGCCGCCGACGGCCGGGTCGGCTACCACGTGCTCACGCCGTTCATCCTCGACGGCGGCCAGACCGTGCTGGTCAACCGGGGCTGGATCGCCGACAACGGCAACCAGATGGACTTCCCGAAGATCCCCGCGCCGCCCAGCGGCAAGGTCACGGTCACCGGCCGTCTGATGGCCGACCAGACGACCGCGGCCAGCGGCATCAAGGACGTCAAGGGCCTGCCGCCCCGCCAGGTCATGCTGATCAGCAGCGCCCAGCAGGCCAAGGCGCTGGGCCGTCCGGTGCTCGGCGGCTACATCGAGCAGACCGCCCCCGAGTCGGCCGACAACTCGCCCGAGCTCATCCCGGCCCCCGACGACGGCTCGATCGGCCCGCACATGGCGTACGCCGTCCAGTGGTGGCTGTTCTCGGCCGGGGTGCCGGTCGGCTGGTTCATCCTGGTACGGCGTGAGAAGCGCGACCGGGCGGAGGCGGCGGCCCAGCCGGCTGCCACGCCCGAGCCCGCGACTGCTTAGCAATTTGCCCGGGCGGGAACACGCCATGGCGTGACCCAACGTACTCAGCGCATCGAGGACTACGCCCTCATCGGCGATCTGCAGACCGCGGCCCTGGTCGGCCGGGACGGATCCGTCGACTGGCTCTGCCTGCCCCGATTCGACTCCGCCGCCTGCTTCGCGGCGCTGCTCGGCGACGAGGACAACGGCCACTGGCGGATCGCACCGACCGAGGCGGGCCGCGCGGGCCGGTGCACGCGGCGCGGCTATCTGGACGATTCGCTGATCCTGGAGACCGTCTGGGAGACCCGCACCGGCACCGTGAAGGTCCTCGACTTCATGCCCCAGCGCGACCTGGCCCCCGAGGTCGTCCGCATCGTGGAGGGCGTCAGCGGCACCGTCGAGATGGACTCCGTGCTGCGGCTGCGCTTCGACTACGGCCATGTGGTGCCGTGGATGCGGCGCTCGGACGGGCACCGGGTGGCGATCGCGGGCCCCGACTCGGTGTGGCTGCGCAGCGATCCCGAGGTCAAGACCTGGGGCCAGCAGATGAGCACCCGTTCCTCGTTCACGGTCGGCGAGGGGGAGAAGGTGGCGTCCATCCTCACCTGGCATCCCTCGCACGAACCGCGCCCCGAGCTCATCGACCCGTACGAAGCCCTGGAGCAGTCCCTCGCCGACTGGCGGGAGTGGGCGGCCCGTTGCCGCTACGAGGGCCGCTACCGGGACGCCGTGGTGCGCTCCCTGATCACCCTGAAGGCGCTCACCTACGCGCCCACCGGCGGCATCGTGGCGGCCCCCACCACCTCGCTGCCCGAGGAGCCGGGCGGCGTGCGCAACTGGGACTACCGCTACTGCTGGCTGCGCGACTCCACCCTCACCCTGGAGGCGCTGCTCTCGGCCGGCTATCTGGACGAGGCCGCCCAATGGCGGGACTGGCTGCTGCGCGCGGTCGCCGGCGACCCGGCCGATCTCCAGATCATGTACGGACTCGCGGGCGAGCGACGCCTGCCCGAGGTCGAACTCCCTTGGCTGAAGGGCTACTTGAAGTCCGCTCCGGTACGGGTGGGCAACGCGGCCGTCGAGCAGCTCCAGCTCGATGTGTACGGCGAGGTGGCCGACTCGCTGTATCTGGCGCGCGCCGCGGGCCTGCACAGCCAGCCGCACGCCTGGAGCATCCAGCTCAGCCTGCTCGGCTTCCTGGAGGCGCGGTGGCGCGAGCCGGACGAGGGGCTGTGGGAGGTGCGCGGACCGCGCCGGCACTTCGTCCACTCGAAGGTGATGGCCTGGGTGGCCGCCGACCGCGCGGTGCGCACCCTGGAGGCGGATCCGAAGCTGCGCGGGGACGCCGGGCGGTGGCGGCGGATGCGCGACGAGGTGCACCGCGAGGTCTGCGAGAAGGGCTTCGACCCGGTCCGGGGCACCTTCACCCAGGCGTACGGCTCGCCGGAGCTGGACGCGGCGACGCTGCTCATCCCCCGGCTCGGCTTCCTGCCGCCGGACGATCCCCGGGTGCTGGGCACGGTCGACGCGGTGCGCGCCGAGCTCGGCACGAGCGGTTTCGTACGCCGCTACAGCACCGACAGCGCGACGGTGGACGGGCTGCCCGGCGGCGAAGGAACGTTCCTGGTGTGCTCGTTCTGGCTGGCGGACGCGCTGCGCCTGACCGGGCGCGAGGAGGAGGCCCGGGAACTGTTCGAGCGGCTCCTCGCACTCCGCAACGACGTGGGGCTGCTCGCCGAGGAGTACGACCCGGCGGCGGGCCGCCAGCTGGGCAACTTCCCGCAGGCCTTCAGCCACATCGGCCTGGTCGCGACCGCCTGCGCGCTGGGGCACTGCGGACAGGAGGCAGGATAGGCGCATGGATCTTGGACTGAAGGACCGCGTGTACGTAGTCACCGGGGCGTCGCGGGGGCTCGGCCTCGCGGCCGCCCGCGAGCTGGTCGCGGACGGCGCGAAGGTCGTCATGACCGGCCGCACCGAGCAGACGCTGAAGGAGGCCGTCGCCGAACTCGGCCCCGGCGCGCTCCCGGTGACCTCGGACAACGCCGACCCGGCAGCGGCGGCTCGGCTGATCGCCACCGCCCGCGAGCACTTCGGGCGCTTCGACGGGGTGCTGATCAGTGTGGGCGGACCGGCGCCGGGCTTCGTCGCCGACAACACCGACGAGCAGTGGCGGTCGGCCTTCGATTCGGTGTTCCTCGGCGCGGTCCGGATGGCCCGCACGGCGGCCGACGAACTCGACACCGGCGGAGTGATCGCCTTCGTCCTGTCCGGCTCCGTCCACGAGCCGATCCCCGGCCTCACCATCTCCAACGGGCTGCGCCCCGGCCTCGCGGGCTTCGCCAAGTCGCTGGCCGACGAGCTGGGTCCGCGCGGCATCCGCGTCGTCGGGCTGCTTCCGGCCCGCATCGACACGGACCGGGTCCGCCAGCTGGACGAGCTGTCCGGCGACGCGGAGGCGGCCCGCGCGGCCAACGAGTCCCGCATCCCCCTGCGCCGCTACGGCAGGCCCGAGGAGTTCGGCCGCACGGCCGCGTTCCTGCTCTCACCGGCTGCGTCGTACCTGACGGGCATCATGCTGCCGGTGGACGGCGGAGCACGGCACGGCTTCTGAGGCGGTCGGGGGGCGGGGCTTCGGCGCGGGGAGGGGCGGGGTGGGAGAGCCCCCGCCCTCAACTCACCCGCCGCGCCCCGTGTTTGACCGCCCGCAGGCGGACCTCGGCGGGCAACTGGGCGAGGCCCGCCGAGTCCCGGGCGTGGGCCAGCGCCTCTCCTTCGAGCCGCGCGAGCGCACCCGCGGGCTCCGCGTGCGGTTCCAGGAGCAGCGACACCCGCGCAGCGGGCGTGGAGCGGCGGCCGACCAGCGCGACCTGGGCCCGGGAGACCCCGTCCAGCGCCTCCGCCTCTCCCGCGAGCACGGCCTCCAGGGCCCGGCCCCGCAGCAGCGCGCCCTCGCCGTCCCCGGAGTCCACCAGGATCTCGGCGAGGCGGGCCCGGCGGAACTGGGCGAGCAGCCACCACAGGGCGAGCAGCACGACCACGGCCAGCGCGGCGATCACCACCGGCCACCACCAGCCCCGGTCGTGCCAGTGGACCCGGCGGGACCGGCTCAGGAGCACCTCATGCCGGTCGCCCCAGGGCCACCAGGAGGGGACCGCCAGGCCGAGCCCGGCGGCGAGGGCCGCGCCGCCCGCGAGGAACAGCACAAGACCGGCGGCGCCGAGCAGCACCCGGTTGACGGTCCTCAGCATGTCTCACCCCTTCCGTGCGGGGCGGCTCACGTGGACCGCGAGACCGGGCGGCCTGGTCAGGCCCAGCTCCCGGATGCCCGCGCCCAGCGCCGCGTCCAAGTCGGCCCGTACGTCATCGAGTTCACGGAAGTGCGACAGGGCGCGCACCACGACCCTGGCGCGCCCCATCCGGACCCGCACGCCCTGGACTCCGGCCACTTCCATGGCCCGGTCGCGCAGGACGAGCGCCGCGGCCGTCCGGTCGAGCCCGGCGCGCACGGCCGCCGATTCGCGCCGCATCGGCAGGACGCCGCGCAGTCCGGGGGTGGCCGCGAGCACGATCAGCCAGACGCCGATCAGCGCCACGGCGGCCGCGCCCGCGAGCACCGCCACGTCGTCGATGGGGTGGCCCGCCAGCCAGTCGGCGAGCCGCGCCCGCCAGTGCATCGCGGGGCGGTGGGCGCGTACCGCGGCGATGTCGTAGAGGAAGAGACCGGCCGCCACGAGGACGACGAGGGCGAGCAGCCCGGCGGGCACTCTGCGCACCGACCAGAACCGGCCCGCGCCGTCCGCCTCGCCCTCGGCGAGGACCGGCACCGGGTCGTAGTCGGCGGCCGAGGCCGACTGGTCGAGGCCGTGGCCGGCGGCCGGATCCTGCTCGATCACCGGCAGTTGTCGCGTGCTGTCGTCGGGTTCGTGCGGCTGGCTCATCGGATCCTCCCGGGGTCCGCCGCGCCCGTGTGCGCCGAGTGCAGCCGCTCGATCTGCACCGCCACTTCGGGCACCTCCATCCCCGCCAACACCCTTACCCGTTCGGCGACTTGGCGACGCACCGCGCCGCACTGGGCGCCGAGGTCGCCGGGGTAGCCGAGTTCGAGGCTGACCCGCACGCGGGCGCTTTCCTGGTGCACGATGACCGTGGCGCGCGGGGGTGCGCCGCCCGCGGGGATCGTGTCGAGCGCTTCCCTGGCCGCCTGTGCGGCGATCTTCGCGACGACCCGGTCGGCGATCCGGGTGGCACCGCGCTCGGCGGCCGCGATCCGTCCGGACGCCGTCATGGATCAGCGCCGCCGGTCGCCGCGGTCGCGGGGGCGGAAGAAGTCGCCGGGTTCGAGGTCGCCCTCCAGGAACCGGCCCACGACGAAGCCGACCGCGCCGAGCGCCGCGACCAGCAAGAACGCCCCGAAGCCGCCGAAGTATCCGGCGAAGCCGAGCGCCATCCCGGCCATCAGGCCTACCACCGCCATGCTCATGCTGAGCTCCTCGGTCCGATACAGGTTCCGCTACGTGTCCCTTGAGGGGGAGTCTTGACGGGGCGCTTAATGGAGCCGGGACTCCGGCTCCTCCTCTTCCTCGTCGGGCAGCTTCACATCGCTGACCGCGATGTTGACCTCCACGACCTCCAGCCCCGTCATCCGTTCCACCGCCGAGATGACGTTCTCACGGACGTCCCGGGCGACATCGGCGATGGACACGCCGTAGTCCACGACGATTTCGAGGTCGAGCGCGGTCTGCACCTCGCCCACCTCGGCCTTCACCCCGCGCGTGACGGCCGATTTGCCGCCGGGCACCCGGTCCCGGACCGCCCCGAACGTACGGGAGAAGCCGCTGCCCATCGCATGGACGCCGAGTACGTCGCGGGCGGCAAGCCCGGCGATCTTCTCGACCACGCCGTC
The DNA here is from genome assembly GCF_044458185.1 of Streptomyces sp. NPDC050485. Taxonomy (NCBI): domain Bacteria; kingdom Bacillati; phylum Actinomycetota; class Actinomycetes; order Kitasatosporales; family Streptomycetaceae; genus Streptomyces; species Streptomyces sp. NPDC050485. Next base: position 52,737 of record NZ_JBITHR010000003.1, read on the forward strand.
GGAGATCGTGGTGCGGCCGCGGCCGCCCGGATCACCGCCGCCCCGCTTGCCGATGGAGGTGGTCTTCCTGGCCTGCTCGGCCGGTTCGCCCGACGGGTCGTTCTCGGGTGTGCCGGGCCTGTTGCGCTGTGCGGTGTCGCTCATCGACCGTTCGTCCCTTCGCCCTTGGACTCCGCTGCCCACATTAAGCGCGGTTGCCCCGGCTCGCCCCTGCGATGCGGCACGCTGGAACCATGACGGGTGACGGATGGAATGCCGCGGTACGCAGGCGGCTGGGCCTGGGCCGGCTGCTCGCCCTCGGTGGTCCGCAGGACGGCGCCTGGATCGCCGAACGGGCCGCGACCGCGGTGCTCAGAGCCGCGGCGGCGCAGTTTCCGGGCCTCTCCGTGACATCCCTGCGGCTCGCCCCGGCCGACCCCGGCGCACCGGCCGAGGCCGTGGTTCCGGCCCCGCCAAGCGCCCTGCCGCCGGGCCCGCTCCGTATCTCGGCCGAACTCGCCGCCTGCGGCGACCAGCCGCTGCCGGGGCTGGCGGCGGGCCTGCGGGACGCCCTGCTCGCGGCGGCGGACGACCGGCTCGGGCTGGTGGTCTCGGACGTCGATCTACGGGTGACGGCCCTGCTGGGCGCCCTCCCGGACCCCCCGCCCAGCGGCCCCCCACCCGGCGTAGCCGAGCCGCCCGCGGTCGCGGCAGCGACGGCCGCCCTGTCGACCCCGGGCGTCGCCCACCTGACCGCGGAACTGGGCCCGCCCGTGCACACGGCAGCCGGCCACATCAGGCTCGAACTGGCGACAACGCCCCCGCACCAGCCCCTGGAGGTCGCCCGCGCCGTCCGCGCCGCAGTGGCAACGGCGGCACCGGAGGCGAAGTCGGTGGCGGTCCTGGTCACTTGGTCCGGGTGACCATCCGTCGGCCCCTCCCGCGTCCACGACGGGCGGCGATCGAGGGCCGGGCAGCCGAAAACAAGCCCCTCATGGGGCGCTCCCTGGCCCTTAAGGCCTGGGGGGAGATTGAGGAGCGGGGGTCTGCGGGCAGGGCCCCCAGCAACCCCCCGCAGGATGCGGCCCGGTTCAGTCGGACAGTCCCGCCAGGTCCCGCAGCCGCCGAGCCTGAGCAGCCCGCTCAGCAAGGCGCTGCTCCTCATAGCCCCGCCCCACCGCACCGCGCAGCAGCGCCTTCGTCTCCACCACCGCATCCCGCGGGGCGCCAAGCAGCGCCCCCGCCAAGTCCCGTACCGCGGAGTCGAGTTCGTCAGCCGGCACCGCGAGGTTGGCGAGTCCGGTCCGTTCGGCCTCCTCGGCCCCCACGAACCGCCCCGTCGCGCAGATTTCGAGCGCGCGGGCATAGCCGACGAGCCCGACGAGCGGATGCGTGCCCGTCAGGTCGGGGACGAGTCCGAGGCTGGTCTCGCGCATGGCGAACTGCACGTCCTGCGCGACGACCCGCAGGTCGCAGGCGAGGGCGAGCTGGAAGCCGGCGCCGATCGCATGCCCCTGGACGGCCGCGATCGACACGATGTCGTTGCGGCGCCACCAGGTGAACGCCTCCTGGTACTCCGCGATCACCGCGTCGAGCTCCGCGTCGGAGCCGCGCGCGAGGTCCAGGAACGAGGGCTCGCCGTCGAAGCCTTCGGGGGTGAAGGCCTGGCGGTCGAGGCCCGCGGAGAAGGACTTGCCCTCACCGCGCAGCACGACGACGCGCACGCTGCCCGGCAGCGACCGTCCGGCCTCCGCCAACGCCCGCCACAGAGCGGGAGATTGGGCGTTGCGCTTGGCCGGATTGGTCAGGGTCACCGTGGCGACCGCGTCGTCGACGGAGAGCCGAACGCCGTCCTTGTCGAATACCTCAGCTGCGGATGCGGACGAAGCCATGGAGCGCCTCCGGGTCAGTGGCCGTCAGTGCATGACCGCGTCGGCGGTCATTAAGTGACTGCACAGTAACCACCCGGTCGACCGCACGGCCGACCGGGTGGCCGCCACCGGACCCGGTGGGCCACAAGGGACGTCCGAACCTGCCTCGGTCAGGCCGAGGCGGCCTTCTTGCCCCGTGTCGCTCCGCCGCGTCCACGGAGAGTGACCCCGGACTCGCTGAGCATCCGGTGGACGAATCCATAGGAGCGGCCGGTTTCCTCGGCCAGCGCCCGGATACTCGCACCGGAGTCGTACTTCTTCTTCAGGTCTGCCGCGAGCTTGTCGCGCGCGGCGCCGGTTACCCGGCTGCCCTTCTTCAGAGTCTCGGCCACCCGTGCCTCCTCATGGGAAGTGCGCTCTGGACTTCTCATGATCACCCCTCCCGCGCTTCCTGGCCACCCATTCGGCAAGGTCCGTACAACGAGCTTGCGGGCGCCGGCGGCGTCCGGCCGGAGCCAAATACCGCATTCCGGCGGGGCTTGGACATGTCCCGGCCCGAAAGTCGAGAGGAAACGCCAGGTCAGCGCTGTGTTCCGGGTCACACGCGGAAAAAGGCCCGTCCCACGGGGACAGACCTTGATCCGATGCGTCACACGCCGGGGTACGAGACGTACTCACTCAGATTGAGGATCACGGCTGAGCCGAATGATCCATAGGGAGTGGATCAGCGCATGGATCATGCACGGATCCCGCCGCCGGGGCCCCGGATCAGGCAAGCGCGACGAGATCCGCGTAGTCGGGACCCCACAGGTCCTCGACGCCGTCCGGGAGCAGGATGATCCGCTCCGGCTGGAGCGCCTCGACCGCGCCCTCGTCGTGGGTGACGAGCACGACGGCGCCCTTGTACGTGCGCAGCGCGCCCAGGATCTCCTCGCGGCTGGCCGGGTCGAGGTTGTTGGTGGGCTCGTCGAGCAGCAGGACGTTGGCGGAGGAGACGACGAGGGTGGCGAGGGCGAGGCGGGTCTTCTCGCCGCCGGAGAGGACTCCGGCCGGCTTGTCCACGTCGTCGCCGGAGAAGAGGAACGAACCGAGCGTCTTGCGCACCTCTACGAGGTCCAGGTCCGGGGCGGAGGAGCGCATGTTCTCCAGAACCGTGCGTTCCGGGTCGAGCGTCTCGTGCTCCTGCGCGTAGTAGCCCATCTTCAGGCCGTGCCCCGGGGTGACCTCGCCGGTGTCCGGGTTCTCGGCACCGGCGAGCAGCCGCAGCAGCGTCGTCTTGCCGGCACCGTTCAGACCGAGGATGACGACCCGCGAGCCCTTGTCGATGGCCAGGTCGACATCGGTGAAGATCTCAAGGGAGCCGTACGACTTCGACAGGCCCTCGGCGGTCAGCGGGGTCTTGCCGCAGGGCGCCGGGTCCGGGAAGCGCAGCTTGGCGACCTTGTCGGAGACACGCACCGCCTCCAGGCCCGACAGCAGGCGCTCGGCACGCTTGGCCATGTTCTGCGCGGCGACGGTCTTGGTGGCCTTGGCGCGCATCTTGTCGGCCTGCGAGTTGAGGGCGGCGGCCTTCTTCTCGGCGTTCTGGCGCTCGCGCTTGCGGCGCTTCTCGTCAGCCTCGCGCTGCTGCTGGTAGAGCTTCCAGCCCATGTTGTAGACGTCGATCTGGGCGCGGTTGGCGTCCAGGTAGAAGACCTTGTTGACGACCGTCTCGACCAGGTCGACGTCGTGGGAGATCACGATGAAGCCGCCGCGGTACGTCTTGAGATAGTCCCGCAGCCAGACGATGGAGTCGGCGTCGAGGTGGTTGGTCGGCTCGTCAAGGAGCAGGGTGTCGGCGTCCGAGAAGAGGATCCGGGCGAGCTCGATGCGACGGCGCTGACCGCCGGAGAGGGTGTGCAGCGGCTGGCCGAGCACCCGGTCGGGCAGGCCGAGCGCGGCGGCGATGGTGGCGGCCTCGGCCTCGGCGGCGTACCCGCCCTTGGTGAGGAACTCGGTCTCCAGGCGCTCGTACTTCTTCATCGCCTTCTCGCGGGTGGCGCCCTTGCCGTTCGCCATGCGGTCCTCGTTCTCGCGCATCTTGCGCAGGACTTCGTCGAGGCCGCGGGCGGACAGGACGCGGTCGCGGGCGAGCACGTCGAGGTCACCGGTGCGCGGGTCCTGCGGCAGATAGCCGACCTCACCCGAGCGCGTGATGGCGCCGGCGGCCGGGATGCCCTGGCCGGCCAGGCACTTGGTGAGGGTGGTCTTGCCCGCTCCGTTGCGGCCGACCAGGCCGATGCGGTCGCCCTTGGCGACGCGGAAGGAAGCGGACTCGATGAGGATTCGGGCGCCGGCGCGCAGCTCGATGCCGGTGGCGGTGATCACGGAAAGACTCCAGGGCGGTATGGACGGCGGACGGACGTCAAGAGGCGCCGCGCGAAGCGTGTCCTTGAAAGGGCGGTGGCGGGCGACGGGGCGAGGAGGTCGACGCCGTCTAATGCGCAAGGAGAATTGCCATGGAGCCAATTCTAACTGGGCCGCGCAACCCTGTTTCCGCCGCCGCCCCTACGCCGCTGACCAGGGAGTTCGTTGCCGAGCGGGGTACGGTCGGGGGTGATCCGGCCGAAGGCGTCGACGGCGGTCAGTTCCTGGCTCCAGGAATCCCGCCCCCGGCACGGCTGCGCGACCAGCAGCGCCCCGCCGGTGTGCACGGTGCGCCCGGGGTCGAAGGCGCAGCCCTCGCGGGCGGACAGCAGCCAGCGCAGATCGCCGTCGGCGGCGCGGAAGGCGGTGATCCGCTCCGGCGTCACGACGGCGAGCATGCGGACGCCGGGATCCAGCGGCTGGAACACGCCGGAGGCGCGGCCGTGCCGTCCGGCCAGCCAGGCGCCGAGGCCGGGCACCGCGCGGTGCCAGCGGACCCGGCCCGGCCCGGTGTCGGTGATCATCCCGTCGGCCCAGAGGGTGAAGGTGTGGCCGGGGGCGGAACGCAGGGCGAGCGGGCTGCTGCCTCGTCTCGCGTACGTCCAGTGCCGGGCGCCGCTGCGGCTGTCGTACGCCTCGACGGCCGCGCCCCGGATCCGTACCGCCACGGGACCGGCCGGGCGTGCGGAGAAGCTGTCGAAGCTGTCGCCGTAGGGGGTTTGGCGGGTGTGCTGGGCCGCGGTGACCAGCGGCAGAGCGAGTACGGCGGCGACTGCGGTCAGCGCGAGACGGGTCCGGTCCATGACGCGCCGAGCGTATCGGCCGGGGTAACAAAAAAGGCGCATAAAACGGGCGTAGCGCAATGAACTGTTTGATACTCGGGGTGACATTCGGTGGGCTGCCCCGCATGCCGGCCCCGGTGGAGCGGAGAGTGGTGCGCCCGTGCAGTTCGACGACGACGCCGATCTGGACACATCCGAGGTCAAGGATGTGCGCGGCAGCCGGATCCCGGGCGGCGGGGCCACCGTGGGCGGCGGAATCGTCGCCTTCGTCGCCCTGCTGCTCGGGCTGTTCTTCGGGGTGGGGCCGGAGGAACTCGGCCTCTCGTCGGGCGGCACCACACCGGCGGCCAGTTCCTCGTCCCAGGCGCAGGTGTCGCAGAGCTGCAAGCGGGGTTCGGACGCCAACGCCAAGGAGGACTGCCGGATCGTCGCGGTGGTCAACAGCGTGCAGGACTACTGGGGCCAGGAGTTCCCGAAGCGGGGCGGCCGGTACTCCCCCGCCCAGACCGTCTTCTTCACCAGCCGTGTCAACACCGCGTGCGGCGCGGCGAGTTCGGCGGTCGGTCCCTTCTACTGTCCGGGCGACCGGCAGGTCTATCTCGACCTGGGGTTCTTCAACGAGCTGCAGACGAAGTTCGGTTCGAGCGGCGGCCCCTTCGCGCAGGCGTACGTGGTGGCGCACGAGTACGGGCATCACATCCAGAACCTGATGGGCACCCTGCAGAAGGCGCAGGACGGTCAGCAGGGCGCCAACAGCAACGCGGTGAAGGTGGAGTTGCAGGCCGACTGCTACGCCGGGGTCTGGGCGCACCACGCGACGACGACTCCCGACCGGTCGACGGGCCGCCCGCTGGTCTCCCAACTGACCGGCCAGGACATCAAGGACGGACTGGACGCGGCAGCCGCGGTCGGCGACGACCGGATCCAGGAGAAGTTCCAGGGCCGGGTCACCCCGGAGACCTGGACGCACGGCTCGGCCCAGCAGCGCCAGCAGTGGTTCTACACCGGCTACCGGAACGGCGACATGGCCCGCTGCAACACCTTCGCGCGGTGAATTCCGGCGGCGGAGGGCGTTGTCAGTGCCGGGTGCAACACTGAGATCCAGGTCACAGTCAGCGGCTTGGACCCGGAAGGAGTGATCGGCATGAGCATGTATCCGACGATTCTCTACAGGGACGCGAAAGCGGCGATCCGCCAGCTCAAGGACGCCTTCGGCTTCACCGAGGTGTGCGTGTACGAGGGCGAGGACGGCGCCGTGATGCACGCCGAGCTGTCCTATGGGACCGGCATGGTGATGCTGGGTTCCAAGGGCCGCGAGGGCCTCTATGCCCAGACGATGGCGGACGCGGGCCCGGCGGGGGTGTACGTGGTGGTGAGCGATGTGGACGCGCACCACAAGCGCGCCGCGGAGCAGGGCGTGGAAATCCTGATGGAGCCGACGGACCAGGACTACGGCTCGCGGGACTACATGGCGAGGGACGCGGAGGGCAATGTGTGGAGCTTCGGCACGTATGCGCCGGGCGGGGCGGGGTGAGGGACGGCGGCCCCCGGGCCCCTGCCCGGCGCCGCTCACCTCCAGGCCCGGTCACACCGATCGGGCGGCACGCCAACCGGCCGACGGACGCCAGGCCCGGTCACACCGATCGGGCGGCACGCCAACTGGCCGACGGGAAAGGGGGGTTGACGATCACCGGTGCCGCCCCGGGGGCGGCTGGGGGCGCCGCTACACCGAACCGTTGTGGACCTGGAAGGCCGCGCGGCGGACCGCCTTGGCCAGGGCCGGGTCGGGGTGCGCCGCGGCGAGGGCGACCAGGACCTGCACGGTGCGGGGATGTCCGACGGCCCGCACCTCGGCGAGCAGCGCGGGCACCGTGCCCTGCACCGCCGAGTCGAGGTGGCGTACGAGCAGTTCGCTCTCGCCGTGGTCGGCCACGGCGGCGGCCGTGTCGACCCATAGCCAGGTGGACTCCTCGCGGGTGAGGACACCCAGCGTGTCCTCCGGATCGCCGCCCGCGTACTCGGCGAGCCAGAGCAGGGCGTACGGGCGCAGGGAGGTTTCCGCTGCGGCGGCGCGCACTCCGGGCTCGGCGGGCGCCCCCACCGCGCGCAGCGCCTCGAAGGCGAGTCCGCGCAGCAGCGCGTCGTCGCCGCGTGCGGCGTCCAGGAGCTCGGTGACGGCGCTGCCGACGGTGCGCGCGGCGATCCAGGCGCGGTACTCGGCGCGGGCCGGGCCCGGGGTGAGACCGGCGCAGCCGCGCAGCATGTCCTCGGCGGACTGCTCGATGTTCCCGGCCGGGCTCTGCGCGGCGACGCAGATCTGCTCCAGCTTGACCCAGACCGCCCAGTTGCCGAGCGGGGTCAGGGTGGCCTGGCTCGCGCCGAGGGTGAGCGCGCCGACGGCGGCGAGGCCGGCCAGGGCCCAGTCGAGGAGGTGCGGAAGCAGCGGCGGCAGGGCTGTGAGGTCGGGCTCGGGGCGGTAGGGAACCTCGCAGCGTTCCTCGCGGAGTTCGGCGACCCGCTGCCCGAGCAGATCGAGCAGGGCCGGGACCAGCACGGGGCCGGCCGAGAGCTGAAGGAGGGAGAGCACCTGGGGCACGGCCTCGACGACCTCGGCGACAGCGGTGGGGGCGATGTCGTCCGGGGCGGGATGGACGATGGACCACGCGTCGAACAGGGCGACCCAGCCGCGCAGCACGGCCGCGTCGTCGCGGTCCCAGGCGCGCAGCCGCCAGCCCGGACGCACGGTGGCGCCGTGCAGCTCGACCAGGCCCGCGAGCCGGGCGCGGTCCCAGCCGGCCCGCACCTGAGCGGCCGTCAGGCCGAGTGCGGCGGCGGCCCGCGCGGCGACCGGGGCGGGGAGCGGTCCTGGCCGACCGGGGCCGGCGGCGGCGCCGCGGGCGCGCTCGGCGTCGGTCCAACGGGCGACGCGTACGGCGTCGGCGAGCACCGCCCTGGCCTGGCGGGCCAGTTCCCCGGCGGCTGGGGTGCCCGCGGGCGGCCGGAGCGCCGGCCTGGTGCGCCGGTCGGTCACGGCCCTGCGGGCGGTGGCAAGAGGTCGGGCTTCCCTCGGCTGCGGAGCGCGGACGAGCCGCAGTCCGGAGTCGCGCGGCAACTTCTCTTCAGGCTTCCGGGAGGTCACGGATGCAGTCTTCCCGCTGACGGCCCGAAAGCCCAAACGGAATCGGCCACCCCTGCCGTTCGCGGGGCGGCGGGGACCGCTGGGATCCGGGGGTGGGCCCCGAGTGATCACCGTCCTGCGGCGGCCCGGAGGCCCGGCTGGAATCGGCCGGTCGGCCTCGCCCGGCGGCGGGGCGTGCCATGCCCGGGACAGGAAGCGGTCCGTTGTCGTGCCGGAGGGCGCGTCACATGAGGGGGGTGAGGAAGCGGCGCAGGGTTTCTTCGTAGCGGGGCGGGTCGGCGTTCCACATCGAGGCGTGGGGGGCGTGCGGGACCGTGTGCAGGGTGATCAGTTCCGGACGGCGGTCGGCCAGTTCGCGGGACGGGCCCCATGGGGCGAGGGTGTCGTCGGGGCCGTGGAAGAGCAGCGTCGGGACGCGCAGCGCCGCGGGGTCGACGGCTTCCTGGAGGCGGTCGCCGTGGATGCCGGTGCGGCCCTGGGCGGCGCGGACGGCGAGCGGCAGCAGCGCGCCCGGGGTGCGGCGGGCCGCGGCGAGGGCGCGCAGGGTGAACTCCCAGTCCAGTACGGGCGAGTCGAGGACGATGCCCCTGATGCGGTCGCGCAGGGGGGAGTTGGCGGCGGCGTGCAGGGCCATCGTGGCGCCGGTGGACCAGCCGTGCAGGATCACGCGCTGCGCCCCGGACCGCATGGCGAAGCGGATCGCGGCGTCGAGGTCGCGCCATTCGGAGTCGCCGAGGTGGCCGAGGCCGTCCGGGGAGCGGGGTGCGCCCTCGTCGCCGCGGTAGGCGAGGTCGAGCACCGGCAGTTGCTGGCGGTGCAGGAACTCCATGATGTTCAGGGGGTGTTCGCGGGTGGTGCCGAGGCCGTGCGCGGTGATCACCCAGGTGGTGCGGGGGCCGGGGACCAACCAGGCGGGCAGCCTGCCGAGTTCGGCCGGGATCTCGACGTCCTGGTAATCCAGACCGAGCGCGGTTTCCGGAGTGCCGTGGTGCACCTGGGGAGTGAGCCGCACCCGGTCCCCCGGTGTGACGGCGCCCCGGGTGACTCGCTCCAGTCGGCGTACCACCGTGTCGGCGGTGTGCGGGGCGCCGTCGAGGACATCGCCGACCACCGCGTGGACGTCCTCGCCCTCCAGGCCGTACGTCCCCGGGCGCAGTGCCGCCAGCGAGCGGGTCAGGGTGATCCGGCCGGGGGCCGTGGCGTGCACGGTCAGCCGGGGATCGGCGGGCAGCGGGCGGCCCGGCGGCGGCTTGAGAGCGGCGTCGCTGGCGTACCGTCCGGCGACGTACGCTGCCGCACCGACGCCGATGAGTGTGGTGACGGCCGCTGCCGTCTTCGTAGCGGGGCGCACAGCTCCAGTCTCGGCCCCCGTCGGCCCGGGTGCCAGCGGGGGCGGCCGCTCAGCGGGACCCGACCGCCCTCCACCGGACACCCCCTAAGGCTGGCCGTAGCCGCGCAGCCGCTCGGCGGCCTCGTCGAGCTGGGCGGGGCTGAGCAGGGACGGGGTGCGGCCGGGCAGGGCGGCGGCGGTGAGCCAGAGCCGGCACATCCACTCCAGCTGGGCGGTGCGGTCGTAGGCCTGGGCGAGGCCGGTTCCGTACGTGACGGTTCCGTGGTTCTGGAGGAGGCATCCGGTGCGGCCCGCCAGCGCCCGCAGCATGTTCTCGGCCAGTTCCTCGCTGCCGTACAGGGCGTACGGAGCGACCCGCACCGCGCCGCCGAGGGCGGCCGCCATGTAGTGGACCAGCGGCAGTTCGCGGACGAGGGTGGACACGGCCGTGGCGTGCACGGCGTGGGTGTGGACGATGGCCCGGGCGTCGGTGTTCCGGTACACGGCGAGGTGCATCGGGATCTCGCTGGTGGGCCGGAGCGCGCCCATGACCTGGCGGCCTTCGAGGTCGACGGCGACCGTGTCGGCGGGGCCGAGCCGGTCGTAGGGGACGCCGGTCGGGGTGACGAGGACCAGATCGCCGACGCGTACCGACACATTGCCCGAGGTGCCGACGACGAGTCCTTCCGCGGCGGTCCTGCGCGCGGTGTCGATCAGTTCGGCCCAGGCTACGGCGGTCGCCGCCTCGTCACTCATGCGGCTGATCCTGCCAGGCCGGTCGCGACCGGGGCACGGCGGCAGAACGGCGATCTTCCACTGACCTCCGGGCGTTTGTTCCGTACATCGGGTTGTACATCTGTTCCGTACATCGGACTGCACATCGGGATTCCGGGGGACACCATGGCGCGCGACCGCAACCCGATTCGACGTGGCGGCCGGGCGCTGCTCGCGGCGTCGCTGGCCGCGCTGACCGCGGGCTCGCTCGCGCTCACCGCACTGCCCGGCGCGTCGGCCGCGGACAAGCCGCTCGGCCACGATGTCTCCTCGCACCAGAAGAACGTCGACTGGGGCTCCGCGATGGGCCGGGGCGCCTCGTTCGTCTACGTGAAGGCGACCGAGTCCACGACGTACCGCAATCCCTACTTCGGCCGGCAGTACGACGGTGCCCGGCAGGCGGGTCTGGTCCGGGGCGCCTACCACTTCGCGGTGCCCGACCAGTCGTCCGGCCGGGCGCAGGCCGCGTACTTCGTGCGCAACGGGGGCGGCTGGCGGCGCGACGGCTGGACGCTGCCGCCCGCGCTCGACCTGGAGCACAACCCGTACGGCAAGGACGCCAAGGGCGGCAGCAGCGACACGTGCTACGGGCTGAGCCCGGCCGCGATGACCGGGTGGATCACCGGGTTCAGCGACGAGGTGCGGCTGCGCACCGGCCGCCGTCCGGTGATCTACACGACCGCACGCTGGTGGAACGACTGCACCGGCGGCAGCCGGGCCTTCGCCGCGACCCACGCCCTGTGGCTCGCCCGGTACGCCGCGACGCCGGGCGCGCTGCCGGCCGGCTGGTCGTACTGGACGTTCTGGCAGTACGCCAACGGCAGCGGCAGCCTTCCGGGTGATCAGAATCTCTTCAACGGGACTTTCGCGCAGCTGAAGCGGCTCGCGGCGGGCTGAGAGGCGGCTCGCGGTGGGCCGAGAGGGTTGAGAAGCGGCCACATACACCGCCACGCCCGCCTCAGTTCATCTTCCGTTCATCCAGGTTACTTACGTTCGTCCAGCCACTGACGTCGAACGATTGCCTGGGTAAATGGAACACATGACACTGCTGCTCGCGATTGTGATCGCAACAGCTCTCGTGTTCGATTTCACGAACGGTTTCCACGACACCGCCAACGCGATGGCCACCACCATCTCGACCGGCGCCCTGAAGCCCAAGACGGCGGTCGCCATGTCCGCCGCGCTCAACCTGGTCGGCGCGTTCCTGTCAGTGGAGGTCGCCAAGACGATCTCCGGCGGGATCATCGACGAAAAAGGCATCAGAACCGAGGTGATCTTCGCGGCGCTGGTCGGCGCCATCCTGTGGAACCTGCTGACCTGGCTGCTCGGCCTGCCGTCCAGTTCCTCGCACGCCCTGTTCGGCGGACTCATCGGCGCCGCGGTCATGTCGGCGGGCTGGTCCTCGGTGCACGGCTCGACCGTCGTCACCAAGGTGCTGCTCCCCGCGGCCGCCGCCCCGCTCGTCGCGGGCGTCGCCGCACTGCTCGCCACCAAGCTGACGTACCGGATCAACCGCCGCACCGGCGAGAAGGCCACCGCCAAGGGCTACCGCGCGGGCCAGATCGCCTCCGCCGGCCTCGTCTCGCTCGCCCACGGCACCAACGACGCCCAGAAGACGATGGGCATCATCACCCTCGCCCTGGTCGCGAGCGGTGTGCTGCACCCGGGTGCGAACCCCCCGCTGTGGGTCATCGTCTCGGCCGGCCTCGCCATCGCGCTGGGCACCTACCTCGGCGGCTGGCGCATCATCCGCACCATGGGCAAGGGCCTCACCGAGCTCAGGCCGCCGCAGGGCTTCGCCGCCCAGACCGGCGCCGCCGCGGTCATCCTGACCTCCTCGCACCTCGGCTTCTCGCTCTCCACCACCCAGGTCTGCACCGGCTCGGTCATGGGCGCGGGCCTCGGCCGCAAGGGCGGTGTGGTCCGCTGGTCCACCGCCACCCGCATGGTCGTCGCCTGGTGTCTGACGCTGCCGGCGGCCGGACTGGTCGGCGCGGGCGCGGAGTTCCTCACCCGGCAGGGCACGTGGGGCATCGCCGCCGTCGCGGTGCTCCTGGTCGCCGGTGCGGGCATCATCTGGTCGCTCTCGCGCCGCCAGCCCGTCGACCACACCAACGTCACCGCCGACGCGCCCGCCGAAGCGGCCGAGCCCGCCGGTGTCATCACCACCGCGATCGCCGCGGTCACCCCGCCGCCGACCGGCGCCGCCGCCGCGGCCACCGACCTCAAGGCCACGATCCAGGCCCCGGCCCCGGTGACCCCCGCCGACCCGCCCCGCCCGGCGACGGTCTGACCAGGTACAGGTAAGGAATCCTCATGCACATCGACTGGGCGGCTCTCGGCTCCGTCTTCGGCGTCAGCCTCGTGGTGACCGTCGGCCTGGTGGGCCTGTTCACCCTCGGCATCGTCGGCCTCGCCAAGCAGGAGGCCGCGGCCGCCGGCTCCGGCAACGTGGCCCTGGCGCGCACGAGTGCGTACGCCTGCTTCGCGCTCTGCGCGGCGGCCGTCGGGTACGGGATCTACTTGATCGTCGGCTGACCCGCACCGCACTCGCGAACCGCCCTCCGGCTCCGTCGGGGGGCGGTTCGCTGTGTGTCTCGGCACACTCTCGCGCCGCAGGTCAACGGCAAGTTGACGGGTGTTCTCGGTGCGTGGTGGACTGCACCGGCCAGCTACGGCGGCAGAAGAGGAAGCAGGTGCGAATCCGGCGCGGTCCCGCCACTGTCACCGGGGAGCCAATCCCCGCGAGCCAGGAACTCTCACCGCCGGTCACGTCGTACCAGGGCGCGGACACCCTGAGTGAGGACATACCGCCATGCGCGCCTGCCTGTTGAGAATCACCGCAGTTCCACGCGACGGCCTGGCGGGCTGAGCCCGTGCGGGCCGATCGCAGCTTCGCGTACGGCGCCACGGCCGGACTCCTCGGCGACCTCCTGCTCGGCGATCCGCGCCGTGGGCATCCGGTCGCCGCGTTCGGGCGGGCGGCCGGCGCCGTCGAGCGCGTGCTGTGGCGCGACCACCGCGGGTGGGGCGCGCTGCACACCGTCGTGTGCGCGGGCGGCGCCGCGGGCGCCGCTGCCCTCCTTTCCCGCGCCGTACGAGACCGTCCCGCCGCGGCCGCCGCGCTGACCGCCGCCGCCACCTGGATGGTGCTGGGCGGCACTTCGCTGGGCCGCGAGGCGCGGGCCATCGGCGGCGCGCTGGCCGCGGGCGATGTGGAGGTGGCCCGGGAGCGGCTGCCGCACCTGTGCGGGCGCGACCCGCAGTCCCTGGACGCGGACGGGATGGCCAGGGCCGTCGTGGAGTCGGTCGCCGAGAACACCTCGGACGCGGTGGTCGGCGCCCTGGTGTGGGGCGCGCTGGCCGGAGTGCCCGGGCTCGTGGGGTTCCGGGCGGTCAACACCCTGGACGCGATGGTCGGGCACAAATCGGCCAAGTACCGCAGGTACGGCTGGGCTTCGGCGCGCCTGGACGATGTCGCGGGCTGGCCGGGCGCCCGGCTCACCGCCGTCCTCGCTGTGCTCGCCGGGCCGGACACGAGGGGCGCCATACGGGCCTGGCGCGCCGATGCCGCCCGGCACCCGAGCCCCAACGCGGGCCCGGTCGAGGCCTCGTTCGCGGGGGCCCTCGGCGTACGCCTGGGCGGCACGCTCTCCTACGGAGGGCGCGTCGAGCACCGGCCGGTCCTGAACGCATCCGGGCGGGCCGTCGAAGTCGCGGACATCGAGCGGGCGGTACGGCTCTCGCGCCGGGTGGGCTGGCTGACGCTGGCCGCCGCCGTCGCCACGAGGGCCGCTGTGAGGAAGGGACGTACATGGGTGGCGGGCTGCTGATCGCGGGCACGACCTCCGACGCGGGCAAAAGCGTCGTCACGGCCGGGATCTGCCGCTGGCTGGTGCGCCAGGGCGTCAAGGTCGCGCCCTTCAAGGGGCAGAACATGTCGCTGAACTCGTTCGTCACACGCGGGGGCGCGGAGATCGGGCGGGCGCAGGCGATGCAGGCGCAGGCGGCGCGCGTGGAGCCGAGCGCGGTCATGAACCCGGTGCTGCTCAAGCCGGGGAGCGACCGTTCGAGCCAGGTAGTGCTGATGGGCAGGCCCGTGGGCGAGTTGAGCGCCCGCGGCTACCACGGAGGCAGGCAACAGGCACTGCTCGGCACCGTCCTGGAGTGCCTGGAGGAGCTTCGGGGCACGTATGACGCCGTGATCTGCGAGGGGGCGGGCAGCCCGGCCGAGATCAATCTGCGGCGGACCGACATCGTCAACATGGGTATCGCGCGGGCCGCGCGGCTGCCCGTGGTCGTGGTCGGCGACATCGACCGGGGCGGGGTGTTCGCCTCGTTCTTCGGGACGACGGCGCTACTGAGCCCCGAGGACCAGGCGCTGATCGCCGGGTACGTCGTCAACAAGTTCCGGGGCGATGTGTCCCTGCTTGAGCCCGGCATCGAGATGCTGCGCGGCCTCACCGGCCGGCCCACCTACGGGATCCTGCCGTACGCCCACGGCCTCGGCATCGACGAGGAGGACGGCCTCAGGGTGTCGATGCGCGGGGCGGTGCGCGAATCGGTCGTGGCGCCGCCGGTCGGCGAGGACGTGCTGCGCATCGCGGTGTGCGCGGTGCCGCTGATGTCCAACTTCACGGACGTCGACGCGCTCGCCGCCGAACCCGGCGTGGTCGTCCGCTTCGTGGACCGGCCCGAGGAACTCGCCGACGCGGACCTGGTGGTGGTGCCGGGAACGCGCGGCACGGTCCGCGCGTTGGAGTGGCTGAGGGAGCGGGGGCTGGCGGCAGAGCTGGTGCGCAGGGCGGCCGAGGGGCGCCCGGTGCTCGGAATCTGCGGCGGTTTCCAGCTGCTCGGCGAACACATCGAGGACGAGGTCGAGTCGAAGGCGGGCTCGGTGGCGGGCCTCGGCCTGCTGCCCGTACGGGTGCGGTTCGCCGCCGAGAAGACGCTCGCGAGGCCCGTCGGCGAGGCCTTCGGCGAGCAGGTGGAGGGGTACGAGATCCACCACGGCGTCGCCCAAGTCCTGGGCGGGGAAGCCTTCTTGGACGGTTGCCGGGTGGGCGCGGTCTGGGGCACGCACTGGCACGGCTCGCTGGAGAGCGACGGGTTCCGGCGCCGGTTCCTTGAGCAGGTCGCCCAGGCCGCGGGCCGCCGGTTCGTGCCCGCCCCCGACACGTCGTTCGGCGCGCTGCGCGAGGAACAGCTGGACCGGCTCGGCGACCTGATCGAAGAACACGCGGACACCGACGCCCTGTTGAGGCTGATCGAGCAGGGCCCGCCCGCCGGGCTGCCGTTCATCCCGCCGGGGGCGCCGTGAGCGCGCCCCGCAGAGCCGGCGAGAGCCTGCCGCACCCCCTGCCCGGCCCCGCCGGCAACGATCGACCGCCCCTCGAAGGAGTGATCAGCACATGAGCACCCGGTATCCGTTCACCGCCGTCGTCGGCATGGACGACCTGCGCCTTGCGCTGCTCCTGAACGCCGTCAGCCCGGCCGTGGGCGGTGTCCTCGTCCGGGGCGAGAAGGGCACCGCGAAGAGCACGGCCGTCCGGGCCCTCGCGGATCTGCTGCCCGAGGTGGCGGTGGTGGCGGGCTGCCGCTTCAGCTGCGACCCCGACGCACCCGACGCGCAGTGCCCGGACGGGCCGCACGAGGCCGGACCGGGCGCCGCCCGCGCCGCGCGCATGGTCGAGCTCCCGGTGGGCGCCTCCGAGGACCGCCTGGTGGGCGCCCTCGACATCGAGCGCGCCCTCGGCGAGGGCGTGAAGGCCTTCGAGCCGGGCCTGCTCGCGGACGCCCACCGCGGCATCCTGTACGTGGACGAGGTCAACCTCCTGCACGACCACCTCATCGACCTGCTGCTCGACGCCGCCGCCATGGGGTCCTCGTACGTCGAGCGCGAAGGCGTCTCCGTACGGCACGCCGCGCGGTTCCTGCTCGTGGGGACGATGAACCCCGAAGAGGGCGAGCTGCGGCCGCAGTTGCTCGACCGGTTCGGCCTGACCGTCGAGGTCGCCGCCTCCCGCGAGCCCGGGCAGCGGGTGGAGGTGGTGCGGCGCCGGCTGGCGTACGACGACGACCCGGCCGCGTTCGCCGCGCGCTGGGCCGGCGAGGAGGGCGAGCTGCGGGCCCGGATCGTGACCGCGCGCGAACTCCTGCCCTCCGTCGTGCTCGGGGACGCGGTGCTGCTGCAGATCGCCGCCACCTGCGCGGCGTTCGAGGTGGACGGGATGCGCGCCGACATCGTCATGGCGCGGACCGCGACCGCGCTGGCCGCCTGGGACGGGCGTACGGACGTGACGTCCGAGGACGTGCGGCAGGCCGCGCTGCTCGCGCTGCCGCACCGGCGCAGGCGAAACCCCTTCGACGCGCCGGGACTTGACCAGGACAAGCTCGACGAGACCCTGGAGCAGTTCAAGGACGAGACCGAGGGTGACGACGATCCGGATCCGGGCCCCGAAGGACCGGGCGGTCCCGGCGGGGGCGGTGGCATCCCGCCGCAGGGCGACTCCCCCGAGAACCCGGCCGAGGCCCCGGAGGCCGCCGAGGCTCCGGAGGCGGCCGGCTCCCCCGCCCCCGGCGGCCCCGGCGAGCGGGCCGCGGTCAAGGCCGCCGAGCCGTTCCGTACGAAGATGCTGAGTGTGCCCGGTCTCGGCGAGGGCGCGGCGGGCCGCCGCTCGCGGGCCCGTACCGACCACGGCAGGACGACCGGTTCGCGGCGGCCCCAAGGGGCCCTCACCAAGCTGCACTTGGCGGCGACCGTGCAGGCCGCGGCCCCCCACCAGCGGGCGCGCGGCCGTTCGGGCCGCGGTCTCGTGGTGCGGCGGGACGATCTGCGCCAGGCCACCCGCGAGGGCCGCGAGGGCAACCTGGTGCTGTTCGTGGTGGACGCGTCCGGGTCGATGGCGGCCCGGCAGCGGATGAGCGCGGTCAAGGGCGCGGTGCTCTCGCTACTGCTCGACGCCTACCAGCGGCGCGACAAGGTCGGTCTGATCACCTTCCGCGGCAAGGACGCCGAGGTGGCGCTGCCGCCCACCTCGTCGGTGGACGCGGCGGCGGCCCGGCTCGAATCGCTGCCCACCGGCGGCCGCACCCCGCTGGCGGCCGGGCTCCTGAAGGCCCATGACGTGCTGCGCGTGGAGCGGCTGCGCGACCCGTCGCGGCGGCCGCTGCTCGTGGTCGTCACCGACGGCCGGGCGACCGGCGGCCCCGAGCCGGTGGCGCTCGGCGCGCGGGCCGCCCGGCTGCACGCCGCCGAGGGCACCGCGTCCGTGGTCGTGGACTGCGAGTCGGGGATGGTCCGGCTCGGGCTCGCCGGGGAGCTGGCGCGCGAGCTCGGCGGGAGCGCGGTCACGCTGGATGAGCTGCGCGCGGATTCCATCGCCGGTCTCGTCAAGGACGTACAGGGAACATCGAGGAGGGCCGCTTAATGCCGCAGGGACAGGTCAGTGTCGTACCCGAGGACGGTCTGACGACTCGTCAGCGCCGCAACCGGCCGCTGGTCATGGTGCACACGGGCGTCGGCAAGGGGAAGTCGACGGCCGCGTTCGGGATGGCGCTGCGCGCCTGGAACCAGGGCTGGCCGGTCGGGGTGTTCCAGTTCGTGAAGTCGGCGAAGTGGAAGGTCGGCGAGGAGAACGCGCTGAAGGTGCTCGGGGCGTCCGGCGAGGGCGGCCGGGTGGACTGGCACAAGATGGGCGAGGGCTGGTCCTGGATCCAACGGGAGCCCGCCGAGGGCGAGCCCAGCCACGAGGACAAGGCCCGCGAGGGCTGGGAGCAGGTCAAGCGCGACCTGGCGGCCGAGACGTACACGTTCTACGTGCTCGACGAGTTCGCCTATCTGCTGCACTGGGGCTGGGTCGACGTCGAGGAGGTGGTCTCGGTGCTGCGGGACCGCCCCGGCACCCAGCACGTGGTCATCACGGGCCGCAACGCGCCGCAGCACCTGGTGGACTTCGCGGACCTGGTGACGGACATGTCCAAGGTCAAGCATCCGATGGACGCCGGCCAGAAGGGCCAGCGGGGCATCGAGTGGTAGCACGTCTCGTCATCGCGGCGCCCGCGTCGAGCAGTGGGAAGACCACGGTCTCGACGGGGCTCATGGCCGCGTTCAGCTCCGCCGGGCTCGCCGTGTCACCGCACAAGGTCGGGCCCGACTACATCGACCCCGGGTACCATGCGCTCGCCACGGGCCGGGTCGGCCGCAACCTCGACGCGTACATGTGCGGGCCCGAGCTGATGGGCCCGCTGTTCGCACACGGCTCGCGCGGCTGCGACCTCGCCGTGATCGAAGGCGTGATGGGCCTGTACGACGGCGCCGCCGGGCAGGGTGAACTTGCCTCCACCGCGCAGGTGGCGAAGCTGCTGCGGGCGCCGGTGGTGCTGGTCGTGGACGCGTCCTCGCAGTCGCGGTCGGTGGCGGCCCTGGTGCACGGCTTCGCGTCGTGGGACCCGCAGGTGCGGATCGGCGGCGTGATCCTCAACAAGCTGGGCTCGGACCGTCACGAGGCGCTGCTGCGCGAGGCGATGGAGGAGGTCGGGGTGCCGGTCCTCGGCGCCCTGCGCCGCGCTCCCCAAGTCGCCTCGCCCTCCCGGCACTTGGGCCTGGTGCCGGTCGCCGAACGGCGGGCGGATGCGGTGGCCGCGGTGGCGGCGATGGCGGAGCAGGTGCGGGCGGGCTGCGACCTGGAGGCCCTGCTCGCACTGGCCCGGTCGGCACCGCCGCTGGGGGTGACCGCGTGGGACCCGGCCGACGGGCTGGGAGTCTCCGCGGACCTCAGCCGAAATCAAGCCCGTCCGGCGTTTGAGGACTGGGGGTCTGGGGGCAGAGCCCCCAGTTCGGGAAGGGGCGGGGTGGGGAAAAGCTCCGCGCAGCGGCCCATCGTCGCCATGGCCGGCGGACCCGCGTTCACCTTCTCCTACGCCGAGCATCCCGAACTGCTCACCGCCGCCGGCGCAGAGGTGGTCACCTTCGACCCGCTCCGGGACGAGGAACTGCCGCCCAACACCGCAGGGTTGGTCATAGGCGGCGGTTTCCCCGAGATGTACGCCGCCGAGCTGTCGGCCAACGAACCGCTCAGGAAGGCCGTCGCGGAACTCGCCCGGAGCGGCGCCCCCGTGGCCGCCGAATGCGCGGGACTGCTCTACCTCGCGAGGTCCCTGGACGGGCAGCCCATGTGCGGCGTGCTCGACGCCGACGCGCGGATGTCGGGCCGCCTCACCCTGGGCTACCGCGAGGCCGTGGCGGTGCAGGACAACAGCCTGGCCGCCGCCGGAACCCGGCTGCGCGGCCACGAGTTCCACCGCACCGTCATCGAGCCCGGCGCCGGCGCCACCCCCGCCTGGGGTCTGGTGCACCCGGAGCGCCGGGTCGAGGGCTTCGTACAGCAGGGTGTGCACGCGAGCTATCTGCACACGCACTGGGCGGCCCGCCCCGAGGTGGCCCGCCGCTTCGCCGAGGGCTGCGCCAGATGACGCGCTCAGCCCGCCATGCCCACCACCAGCCAGATGAACCCCACGCCCGCGACGGTGCACAGCAGCGTCGACAGGGCGGGGTGCTCGTGGTGGGCCTCGGAGAGGATCTCGGCGGCGGCCAGGTACAGGAGCACGCCGCCGAAGAAGCCCAGATAGCTGCCGAGCAGCTGCTCCGGAAGGGTGAACAGCAGGGTGGACGCGGCGCCCAGCATCGGGGCCACCGCGTCGGCGACCAGCATCGCCACCGCCTTGCGCTTCTCGTTCCCGTACAGGCTGGTGATCGTGTACGTGTTGAAGCCGTCGGCGAAGTCGTGGGTGATCACGGCGAGAGCCACGGCAGCGCCCATGCCGCCGCCCACCTGGAAGGCCGCGCCGAGCGCGATGCCATCCATCAGGCTGTGCCCGACCATCGCGGACGCGGCCGTGAGGCCCACCTGGGGAACCCTTTCGTTGCCCGCTCCGTGGGCGGCCTGGCGGACCGCGAGCACCCGCTCCACGACATGTGCGAAGAGGAAGCCGCCGACGAACAGAAGCAGCGCCCGCGGCACGCCGAACACGTCCTCACCGGCCGCGTTCAGGGCCTCCGGCAGCAGGTCGAGCCCGACCACGCCGAGCATCAGACCGCCCGCGAGCCCGAGCACGAGGTGGCGCCGGTCGGTGACCCGCTGGGCGGTCCAGCCGCCCACCAGGGTCATCAGGAACGCGCCGAGCGCGACGATTACCGCCATGCGCCCTTGCTAACCGACCCGGCCCGTACTCCGCATGTCCACTCCCCGTCCCGGACCGCCAACCATTCTTAGGGAACCCCGCCATGGCCGACGACGCCACCCGCGGCAAGGCCGCCCCCGCCCCGCAGGACGCGGGGGCCCTTCTCGTCGTGGGGGTCGGCGCCTCGACGGGTGTCTCCGCCGACGAGGTGCTGGGGCTGGTCGAGGCCGCGCTCACGGCCGCGGGCCTCGCCGGGTCCGCCGTGGCCGAGCTGGCCACCGTGGCGGGAAAGGCGCGGGAGCCGGGGATCCTCGGGGCGGCGGCGAAGCTCGGGGTGCCGATCGTCTCGTACGCCGCCGACGAGCTCGCGGCGGTCCGGGTGCCGCACGGGTCGGACGCGGTACTGGCCGCCGTCGGAACCCGTTCCGTGGCGGAGGCCGCCGCGCTGGCCGGGGGCGGCGAACTGCTCGTCCCCAAGCGGAAGTCGAGCCCCGGGGGCCGGGCCGCGATGGCGACCTGCGCGATCGTGCGACGCCGCGCCCCCGCATCGCCGTACGCCGACGGCCGCGACGGGCCCCCCACCAGCAGCGAGGAAGCCATGCCCGTACCCGCGACCGAGGCCCCGTACGGTCCGGGCCACCACGGGGGCCCCGAGGCCCAGCACGATTCCCGGCACCTCGGGGACCCCGAACCGCAACCCCACCACGATCTGCGGCACCACGGTGACGCCGAAGTCCGGGACGACGGGGGCGAGTTGACCGATCTGGCGGTCAATGTCCGCACCGGCACTCCCCCGGCCTGGCTGCGGGAGCGGATCGCCGGGTCGCTGACCGGACTGGCCGCCTACCCGGACGGCCGGGCGGCGCGCGCGGCGGTGGCGGCGCGGCACGGGCTCGACGCGGAGCGGGTGCTCCTCACGGCGGGCGCCGCGGAGGCCTTCGTCCTGCTGGCCCGCGCCCTGACGTACCGTCACCCCGTCGTCGTGCACCCGCAGTTCACCGAGCCCGAGGCCGCGCTGCGCGATGCCGGGCACGAGGTACGGCGGGTGCTGCTGCGGGCCGAGGACGGCTTCCGGCTTGATCCCGCGGCCGTCCCGGAGGAAGCGGACCTGGTGGTGGTCGGCAACCCGACGAACCCCACCTCCGTACTGCACCCCGCCCGCACCCTGGCCCAACTCGCCTGCCCTGGGCGGACGTTGGTGGTGGACGAGGCGTTCATGGACGCGGTGCCGGGCGAGCGCGAGGCTCTCGCGGGCCGGACCGACCTCCCCGGCCTTGTGGTGCTGCGCAGCCTGACCAAGACGTGGGGGCTCGCCGGGCTTCGGATCGGGTACGTACTGGCCGACCCCGGGACGGTCGCCGCGCTCCAGCGGGCCCAGCCGCTGTGGCCGGTGTCGACCCCGGCGCTCGTCGCGGCCGGTGCCTGCGTGGAGCCCCGCGCGCTGGCGGAGGCCGAGGCGGCCGCGGTGCGGATCGCCGGAGACCGGGCTCATCTCCTCGCGGGCCTCGGGGAGTTCGACGAGGTGCTGGCGGTGGAACCGGCCGAGGGTCCGTTCGTCCTCATACGCGTCGAGGGCGCGGCGGAGGTCAGGGAGCGGCTGCGCGGCCTCGGCTTCGCGGTCCGGCGCGGCGACACGTTCCCGGGCCTCGGACCCGAGTGGCTGCGCCTCGCGGTACGCGACCGCCCCACCACCAACCGCTTCCTCCAGGCCCTCGACCAGGCCTTGGCCCTCGACAAGCACTGAGGAGCGCGGCGGACATACGCACGCGGGGCGAGCGGCGCGCATCCCTCGCACCGCCCGCCCCCTCCAGCCCCCGCTAAGCGGTCTTGTGGAAGTCCGCTGCGGCACCACGCCCTGAAGGGGCGCGGGGAACTGCGCGACCAGCCACGCACAGCCCGCAGCCGACAACTCCCCACGCTTCCCCGCGGAACGCTCAGTGCTCCGTGCTCAATCGGACCGGTTGCCGCGCCCCCGGCTCAGGACCAGCGCGCCCGCACCGCCCACGAGCAGGACCGCGGCCCCGCCGACGAGGTACGGGGTGGCCGAACTCCCGCCCGTCTGCGCCAGTTTGGTGTCCGCCGCGACGCTCTGCGTCTTCACATCCGTACCGGCCGGAGCCTTCGCCGGGTCGCCCTTGGCCACCGTGGTGCCGCCCTGTCCGGGCTGTTCGGGCGGCTCGGGCGTTTCGCAGGTCGCCTCGGCGAGGGTGACCTCGCCCTTGACGTCGGCGACGTTCAGATGGAGCGGGTTGACCGACACCTTCAGCTGAAGAGCGACGGCCGCGGCGGTGCGCGAGGCGGTCGTGGTCTTCGACAGGTCGAGGATGACCTCGCCGACCCCGGGCACCCGCACCCGCGTCGTGCCGCCCGAGGACAGGGTGACCTTCCGGCCGAGCACGGTCACCGCACCCAGCACATTCGACTTGGCGACCGGCGCCCGGCCCGCCTCGCAGACCGCGCTGGAGGTCACCTCGCCGACCTCCACGAGGGAGAGCAGCGGCAGCCCCGGCACATGCAGCCGGGCGTTCACGAGCCGGGTGGAGCCCTCCGCCCTCTTGGCGTCGGCGCTCGCCCTGGCCGTGGCGACGTCCGCCTTCAGCACATTGACGGGCTGACCGCCGCTCACCCCGTCCAGTTTCACGGTCAGCGCGGTCTGCTCGGCCCCGGCCGGCGCCTGCACCTCGTTGAGCGTGGCCTTGAGCGGTACGTCGACCGCCTTGTCGAGCAGGGAGACGTCGAGCCCGGTGCGCAGCACGACGGCGCTCGCCCGGCCGCCGCCGTCGCCGGGTCCGCCGGTCGCCCGCGCGGGCGCGGCGAGCAGCAGCGGCCCGGCGGCGAGCGCCACACAGGCCGCGATCGCGGCGGAGCGGCGGCCGGCGGGACGACGGGCGGCCGGACCGTGCGCGGGCAGGCGGAAGTTGTTGCTGTTCAAAGTGGTGGAACCCCCACAGGAGACATGGCTGTCCGGGCGCCCGCCACGGGGACTCGTGGGACTCCTGCGAATCGTGGGGCGCGCCGGTGACTTGAGACACCGGAATCTTTACGCACGGAGAGTGAACTGGCAGTAGCCTGCCGTGAGTTCACCCCAAAGGATGGTTTCCGCGCCTGCATTCGATTCTTCTGGCGCGGGAGCGCCCAACTGTCACCCCCGTCACCGCCCCGCACCCCCTACGCCGCCCCACCACCCCGGCGTACGCACAGAGTGCTCTAACGACCCACTCACGCCACACGTAACGTCCGGTCAACCGGGCGAGGCATGACGGCGGTCCAGCTGTCGCCAAGCGACCGCACCGCAGACCGAGTTGGCGGCCCCCGGCGTACCGGGCGTCAGCCCACGACGCGTCCGTTGAGCACGATCCGGCTCGGCGCCGCGAGCGCCCGGACATCCGCGCGCGGGTCCTGGTCGTAGACGACGAGGTCCGCCGGGGCGCCCTCTTCCAGGCCCGGGCGCCCCAGCCAGGACCGCGCGCCCCAGGCCGTCGCGGAGAGCGCGTCGAGCGCCGGGATGCCCGCCTTGACGAGTTCGGCGACCTCGGCGGCGACCAGGCCGTGGGCCAGCGAGCCGCCCGCGTCCGTACCGACGAAGACGGGCACCCCGGCGTCGTACGCCGCGCGCACCGTGTCGTAGCGGCGCTCGTACAACCGCCGCAGATGGGCGGACCAGTTGGGGAACTTGGCCTCACCGCCGTCGGCGAGATGCGGGAACGTGGCGATGTTGACCAGCGTCGGGACGATCGCGACACCGCGCTCGGCGAACAGCGGGATCGTGTCCTCGGTCAGGCCGGTGGCGTGCTCGACGCAGTCGATGCCCGCCTCGACCAGGTCCCTGAGGGAGTCCTCCGCGAAGCAGTGCGCGGTGACCCGGGCGCCAAGCCGGTGGGCCTCGGCGATCGCGGCCTCGACCTCGCCGCGCGGCCAGCACGCGGTCAGGTCGCCGGCGTCCCGGTCGATCCAGTCGCCGACCAGCTTGACCCAGCCGTCGCCGCGCCGCGCCTCCCGGGCGACGTACGCGACGAGGTCGCCGGGCTCGATCTCGTGGGCGTAGTTGCGGATGTAGCGGCGGGTGCGGGCGATGTGCCGGCCGGCCCGGATGATCTTCGGCAGGTCCTCGCGGTCGTCGATCCAGCGGGTGTCCGATGGCGAGCCCGCGTCGCGGACCAGCAGGGTCCCGGCGTCGCGGTCGGTGAGGGCCTGCTTCTCGCTCACCTCGTCCGGCACCGGGCCGTGCCGGTCGAGGCCGACGTGGCAGTGCGCGTCGACCAGACCCGGCAGCACCCAGCCGGTCAGGGTGAGGGCTTCGCCCGGGGGCCGCTCGTAGGTGATCCGCCCGTCGACCGCCCACAACTCGTCCCGTACGTCCTCGGGTCCGGCAAGGACGCGCCCCTTCACATGCAGCACCGCGCGATCGCTCATGGTCAGCACTGTACGAGGCGCTGGGTACCCTCGATCCAGAGGCTCAAGAACACCGACGTGACCGAAGAAGGCACCCCCGTGACGCACCCGCTCCTGGACCTGGCCCCGCTGACCGCCGACCATTTCGCGGCGATCGAGCGACGGGTGGCCGCCCTGCTCGCCACCGAGCAGGACGTGGTGATCATGCAGGGCGAGGCACTGCTCCCCCTGGAGGGCTGCATCCGGGGCGCCGCTCACCCCGGCTCCACCGCGCTCAACGTCGTGACCGGTCCGTACGGGCAGACCTTCGGCAACTGGCTGCGCGACTGCGGGGCCAAGGTGATCGATCTGGAGGTGCCGTTCCACACGGCGGTCACCGCGGAGCAGATCGATCAATCGCTCACCGAGCACCCGGAGATCGATTTCGTTTCGCTCGTTCACGCGGAGGCGGCGACCGGCAATACGAACCCGGTCGCGGAGATCGGCGAGGTCGTGCGCCGGCACGGCGCCCTGTTCATGCTGGACGCGGTGGCCTCGGTGGCCGCCGAGCCGCTGCTCCCGGACGCCTGGGGGGTGGACCTGTGCGTGATCGGCGCGCAGAAGGCGATGGGCGGCCCGGCCGGTGTCTCGGCCGTCTCGGTCAGCGCCCGCGCCTGGGAGCGGATCGCCGCCAACCCCGAGGCGCCGCGCCGCTCCTACCTCTCGCTCCTGGACTGGAAGCAGCGCTGGATCGACGGCGGTCGCAAGGCCCTGCTGCACGCGCCCGCACAGTTGGAGATGCTGGCCCTCGATGCCTGTGTGGAGCGCATCGAGTCCGAGGGCCTGGATGCCGTGATGGCCCGGCACGCCTCGGCCGCCGCCGCGACCCGGGCGGGTGCGCTCGCGCTCGGCGGCGGGCTCGCCCCGTACGTCCACGAGGCCTCCGACGCCGCCCCGGTGGCCACGACTCTCCGTGTTCCGGCGGGAGTTGACGCCCGCGATCTGGTCGCGAAGGCGCTCGCCTCGGACCCCTCGCTGCCGGTCATCGCGGGCGGCGGCGCGCTGTCCGCGACGATGGTCCGGGTCAACCACTACGGCGTGGACGCCGCCCGCGGCGCGGTCCAGTCCTCGCTGGCGGCGCTGGGGGCGGCGCTCGGCGAGTACGGGATCTCGGTGGACCTGGAAGCTGCCCGCAAGGCCGTTTCCGAAACCTGGTGAGACTTTTCCGGCAGTCCTCCGCCACGTAAAGAGCGACCGAATTCCATAAAACATTCCGCACAACGAATCCATACAACGGGAAGCTGCTTATCCAACGCAGCTTCCCGTTTTCTTCTGCCCCGGCTCCCCGACCTCAAACGCATACGTTTCATCAAGATTCCGGGACGCTCACCGGGGTGTGATCGACTCCACAATCCCGCCCTTTTGCCCGGTAATACCGGGAAATTTCGGTTCGCGCGCATGCTCGCGTGATAACACAGATACCCTCCGGGCACACCCCCTGGCGGGAATGCGATTTCAATTTCCGGTCGGTAAATTCCCTCGGCATGACCGCCGCGCAAACAGCAGTCCCTATCGAAAGCCCACGAGTGGAGGACGGAGCCGCGATCTGGCGCATCGCGCGTGACTCCGAGGTGCTCGACCTCAACTCCTCGTACAGTTATCTGCTCTGGTGCCGCGACTTCGCCCGGACCTCCGTGGTGGCCCGGGACGGCGCCGGTGAGCCGATCGCGTTCGTCACCGGCTACGTACGGCCCGAGCGGCCGGACACCCTCGTGGTCTGGCAGGTCGCCGTCGACCGCGCCCACCGGGGCCGGGGGCTTGCGGGACTGCTGCTCGAAGCGCTGACCGCGAAGGTGACCGCCTCGCACGGGATCACCCGGGTCGAAACGACGGTGTCGCCGGACAACACTCCTTCCGACCGGCTCTTCACCTCGTACGCCGAGCGGCGCGGCGCCGTGCTCAGTCGTGAACTCCTCTTCGATGCGGGGCTGTTCCCCGACGACGGGCACCAGCCCGAGGTCCTCTACCGCATCGGCCCCCTCCACCCCCAGGGAGAATCGCTGTGACCATCACCCCGCCGGCCCTCAGTGTCTTCGAGTCGCTCGAATCGGAGGTGCGCAGCTACTGCCGCGGCTGGCCCGCCGTGTTCGACCGTGCGCAGGGTGCCCGCCTCACCGACGAGGACGGCCACAGCTACCTGGACTTCTTCGCCGGGGCCGGCTCACTCAACTACGGCCACAACAACCCCGTACTGAAACGGGCGTTGATCGACTACATCGAGCGGGACGGCATCACGCACGGCCTGGACATGGCGACCACCGCGAAACGCGCGTTCCTGGAGACCTTCCAGAACGTGATCCTGCGGCCGCGCGACCTGCCGTACAAGGTGATGTTCCCCGGCCCGACCGGCACCAACGCCGTCGAGTCCGCGCTGAAGCTGGCCCGCAAAGTGAAGGGCCGCGAGTCGATCGTCTCCTTCACCAACGCCTTCCACGGCATGTCGCTCGGCTCGCTCGCGGTGACGGGCAACGCCTTCAAGCGGGCCGGCGCCGGGATCCCGCTCGTGCATGGCACGCCGATGCCGTTCGACAACTACCTCGACGGCCGGGTGCCCGACTTCCTGTGGTTCGAGCGGCTGTTGGAGGACCAGGGCTCCGGGCTCAACAAGCCGGCGGCCGTGATCGTGGAAACCGTGCAGGGCGAGGGCGGCATCAACGTGGCCCGCGCCGAGTGGCTGCGCGCGCTCGCCGATCTGTGCCGGCGCCGCGACATGCTGCTCATCGTCGACGACATCCAGATGGGCTGCGGCCGCACCGGCGCGTTCTTCTCCTTCGAGGGGGCGGGCATCGTGCCGGACATCGTCACCGTCTCCAAGTCGATCAGCGGCTACGGCCTGCCCATGTCGCTGTGCCTGTTCAAGGGCGAGCTCGACGTGTGGGAGCCGGGCGAGCACAACGGCACCTTCCGCGGCAACAACCCGGCGTTCGTCACCGCGACCGCCGCGCTCGACGCGTACTGGGCCGACGGGCAGATGGAGAAGCACACCCTGGCGCGCGGCGAGCAGGTCGAGCAGGCGCTGCTCGCGCTGTGCGCCGAACACGTCCGGCTGGGCGCGAGCTACCGGGGCCGGGGCCTGGTGTGGGGCCTGGAGTTCGCCGACCCGGCCCGCGCCTCCGAGGTCTGCGCCCGCGCCTTCGAGCTGGGGCTGCTCCTGGAGACCTCGGGGCCCCGGAGCGAGGTGGTCAAGCTGCTGCCGCCGCTGACCATCACGCCCGAGGAACTGGACGAGGGGCTGCGGACGCTGGCCCGCGCGGTCGCCGCGACCGTCTGACCGATCGCCCGGTTCACCGACGTATACAGAAAGGCACCAACTCACCGTGATTGTCCGATCGTTCAAGGACATCGAGAACACCGACCGCCATGTCAAGGCCGCCTCCGGCACCTGGGAGAGCAAGCGGATCGTCCTCGCGAAGGAGAAGGTCGGCTTCTCCCTGCACGAGACCGTGCTGTACGCGGGCACCGAGACGGCCATGTGGTACGCCAACCACATCGAGGCGGTGCTGTGCGTCGAGGGCGAGGCCGAGCTCACCAACGAGGAGACCGGCGAGACCCACTGGATCGCGCCCGGCACGATGTACCTCCTCGACGGCCACGAGCGCCACACCCTGCGCCCCAAGACCGACTTCCGCTGTGTCTGCGTCTTCAATCCGCCCGTCACCGGACGGGAGGACCACGACGAGAACGGCGTCTACCCCCTGTTGACCGAACCCGAGGAGGGCTGACCATGACCGCCCAGGATCTGTACCCCACGCGTGGCACCGCCGAGGTGATCACCCCCCGCCAGGACCCGGTCGTCTGGGGACCGGCCGCCGGGCTCGAATCGTACGACCGGGACGGCTTCCTCGCGATCGACCAACTGCTCACGGACGACGAAGTCGCGGTCTACCGCTCGGAACTTGAGCGATTGATCGCCGATCCTTCCGTACGTGCAGATGCGCGGTCGATCATCGAGCCGCAGTCGCAGTCCGTGCGTTCGGTCTTCGAGGTGCACCGGATCAGCGAGCTCTTCGCCCAACTGGTGTGCGACGAGCGGGTCGTGGGCACGGCCCGCCGGATCCTGGGCTCCGAGGTGTACGTCCACCAGTCCCGGATCAACGTCAAGCCGGGCTTCGGCGCCTCGGGCTTCTACTGGCACTCTGACTTCGAGACCTGGCACGCGGAGGACGGCCTGCCGCGGATGCGGACGGTCTCGGTCTCGATCGCGCTGACCGAGAACCACGACACCAACGGCGGCCTGATGATCATGCCCGGCTCGCACCGGGACTTCCTCGGCTGCGCGGGCGCCACCCCGAAGGACAACTACAAGAAGTCGCTTCAGATGCAGGACGCGGGGACGCCGTCCGACGAGGCGCTCACGAAGATGGCCGACCGGCACGGCATCCGGCTGTTCACCGGCCGGGCGGGCTCGGCGACCTGGTTCGACTGCAACGCGATGCACGGCTCCGGGGACAACATCACCCCGTATCCGCGCAGCAACGTCTTCATCGTCTTCAACAGCGTGGAGAACGCGGCGGTAGAGCCCTTCGCCGCCCCGATCCGCCGCCCGGAATTCGTCGGGGCGCGGGACTTCGCGCCGGTGCGGTGAGCCGCCCCCGGCCGGGGGTCCGGGGGTCGTCCCCCGGGAGACACAGCATCGGGGCGCGGGACTTCACGCCGGTGCGGTAAGCGGCCCCGAGGGGTGGCTGGCGGGCGGGCAACTCCCGCCCGTCCGCCGCCCCGTCGGCCCATCGCTGAGCGTTCGCACAACGATCACAACCTCATTGATCATTCGCGCAGAGATCGTTGGTACGGTCGCCCCCATGGCTGATGAATCTTCACGGACTCCCGTCACCGGCGCCGATGTCGAGCACGCCGTGCGGCTGTCCGTCACCGCGCTGCGGGCCGGGCTCACCGCGGACTGGAGTGTGAAGGCCGGCCCGCTGGAGTGGGACTGCTGGGAGACCGTCGAGCACCTCTCGGACGACCTCTTCGCGTACGCCGTGCAGCTGGGCCCCGCGCAGCCGCCGCTCGACGGCGAGGTGCCGTACCTGTGGGAGGCGAAACGTCCCGGCGGCCCCCGCAACGCGGTGCACGCCGACCGCGCCGCCGGTCCCGCCGGACTCCTCCAGACCCTGGAGGCGAGCGGCGCCCTGCTCACCGCGATGGTGCGCACGACCTCGCCGGAGGTACGAGCCCACCACAGCTTCGGCGTCTCGGACCCCGAGGGCTTCGGAGCGATGGGGATCGTGGAGACCCTGCTGCACACGCACGACGTGGCCCAGGGGCTCGGACTTGCCTGGGCCCCGCCCGGCGGCCTGTGCGACCGGGTGCTCGCCCGGCTCTTCCGGGACGTACCGGCCGACCAGGACCGCTGGCGGGTGCTGCGGTGGGCCACCGGCCGGGCGGACCTGCCGGGGCGGCCCCGCCCGGAGCGGTGGCGCTGGTACGGCGAACCGCTCGGCCAGGGCGCGGCCGCCCGCTGACTGCATTGCGGACGACGCTCCCGGCGACGGCTCCCGGCGTCTCGCGCGCCCGCGACCCCGCTCAGTGCGCCCGCAGCAGCTCCAGCAGCCGGTCCACGTCGTCGGCCGAGCTGTAGAAGTGGAAGGCCGCGCGCAAGTTGCCCGCGCGGTTGGAGAGTTCGAGTCCGGCGCGGCTCAACTCCTCCTGGCGGTGACCGAGTCCCGGCACCGAGACGATCGCCGAGCCGGGCGCGGCCACCGGCTCGTGCCCCAGCGGGGCCAGCCCGGCGCGGAAGCGGTCGGCGAGCGCCGTGTTGTGGGCGCGGATGCGTTCCGTGCCCAGTTCCTCGATCAGCGCGAGGGAGTGCCGGGCCCCGGTGTACGAGAGGAGCGCGGGGCTCTCGTCGAACCGCCGCGCGGAGTGGGCGAGTTCCTCGACGGGGCCGTAGCAGCTGTCCCAGGGACGCTCGCCTGCCACCCAGCCGGCGAACAGGGGGTTCAGCCCGCCGAGGTCGTCGGGGACGGTGAGGAAGGCGACGCCGCGCGGGGCGGTCAGCCACTTGAAGCCGACGGTCACGGTGTAGTCGTACGCGTCGGCGTCGACCGGGTACCAGCCCGCGCCCTGGGAGACGTCGACCAGCGTCCGGGCGCCGTGGGCGCGGGCGGCCTCGCGGATCGCGGCGAGGTCGGCGATCCGGCCGTCGGCGGACTGGACCGCGCTGACCGCGACCAGCGCGGTGCCCGGCCGGACCGCTTCGGCGAGGCTCTCCAGCGCGGCGGTGCGCACCTTCAGGTCGCGGCGCATGTGGAACGGGTTCACCACGGAGCTGAAGTCGGCCTCGGCGACGAGGACTTCGGCGCCCTGCGGCAGCGAGGCGGCGACGAGGCCGGTGTAGACGGCGACGGACGCACCGGCCGCGACCCGGCGCACGGGGACACCGGCGAGCCGGGCGTAGGTCGCGCGGGCCGCCTCCACGTCACCGAACATGTCGGTCGGCCGTCCGGCCGCCGAGGCGGCCACGGCTTCGCCCATGGCCGCCACGGTGCGGGCGGGCAGCAGCCCGGTGCTCGCCGTGTTGAGGTAGGTGGTCTGCGGCGCGAACTCGCCGCGCGCGAGGGGGTCCAGTTCCATGGCTCCACCCTGAATCCCCGGCAACCCCAAGTCAATTGACAAAAAGTAACCGGCACCCCCAAGTGGCGCTTATGCGAGGGGCCGGGTCAGCGGACTTCGCAGCCCTCGGGTCCGCAGGCCTCGGCGTCGCCCTCGATCGTCTTCAGGACCGGGGTGTGCGACCGCCAGGCCTGTTCCAGAGCCTGCGTGAAGACCTCGGCGGGCTGGCCGCCGGAGATGCCGTACGTGCGGTCGAGCACGAAGAACGGGACGGCGTTGGCGCCAAGCTCGGCCGCCTCGCGCTCGTCGGCGCGCACCTCGTCGGCGTAGGCGTCCGCGTCGCCGAGGACCCCGCGCACCTCGTCCGCGTCCAGACCGGCCTCGACCGCGAGCTCCACCAGGACCTCGGCGTCGAAGACGGAGCGCTCCTCGGCGAAGTTGGCCCGGTAGGCGAGGTCGAGCAGCTCGCTCTGGCGGCCGCGCGCCTTGGCGAGGTGCAGGAGGCGGTGGATGTCGAAGGTGTTGCCGTGGTCGCGACCGTCAGCCAGGTAGCCCAGGCCCTCGGCGTGCGCGTTGGAGGCGACGTGCGCCTCCATCTCGCGGGCCTCTTCGAGGGTCCGGCCGTACTTCTTCGCGAGCATCGGGATCACCGGGCCGATGTCGCCCTTGGCTCGGTTCGGGTCGAGCTCGAAGGAGCGGTGGACCACCTCGATCTCGTCGTGGTGGGCGAACTCCGCCAGGCCCTTCTCGAAGCGGGCCTTGCCGATGTAGCACCACGGGCAGGCGATGTCGCTCCAGATCTCGACGCGCATGTCACTTCTCTCAGATTTGTTGAACACCGTACGTTTTCGTTCTGGACAACACGTGCCGGACCGGGAGCATTCCCCGGGGTCAGGCCGCCGCGGCCAGCCTGCTGAAGGTGGCCCGGTAGGCGCTCGGCGTGAGACCGGTGCGCCGCACCAGGTGGCCGCGCAGGGAGTCCGCGCTGCCCAGGCCGCTCGCCTCGGCGACCTGGTCCATGGCGAGCGTGGTCGTCTCCAGGAGCTCCTTTGCCCGCTCGATGCGCTGGTGCAGCAGCCACTGGAGCGGGCTGACCCCGCTCTCGGCGTGGAAGCGCCGGGTCAGGGTGCGCACACTGACGCCCGCGTGCCGGGCCAGGTCGGTGAGGGTGAGCGGCTTGTCGAGGTTGCTCATCGCCCAGCCCCGGGTGTCCGCGCAGACCACCCCGCGCTCGGCGGGCAGCGGAGTCTGGGTGAACTGGGTCTGCCCGCCCGGCCGCACCGGTGCGACCAGCGCCTGCCGGGCCACCTTGTTGGCGACGGCGGCGCCGTAGTCGGTGCGGATGATGTGCAGGCACAGGTCGATCCCGGCGGCGTACCCGGACGAGGTCATGACATTGCCGTCCTGGACGTACAGGACGTCGCCCTTGAGGTCGAGCGAGGGGTAGCGCCTGCGCAGCTCCTCGGCGAGTTCCCAGTACGTGGTGGCGCTGCGCCCGTCGAGCAGTCCGGCCTCGGCGAGCACGAAGGCGCCGCTGCAGATCGACGCGATGCGCACGCCCTCGGCGGCGGCCCGGCGGACCGCGGCCACCGTGCGCGGATCGGGTACGTAGCGCTGGCCGGTCCCGGCGACCAGTACGGTGTCGGCGCCTTCGACCGCCTCCAGGCCCCGGCCCACGTACAGGTCGAGTCCGCCGGTCGTGGCGATCGGGCCGGGTTCCGGGGTGCAGACCACCACCTCGTAACCGGGCCCGCCGTCGATCTCGACCTTGCTGAACAGCAGCTCGGGGATGGCGAGGTTGAACATCGAGACGGGCGAGGGCGCGATGACGGCGACCCGGTGCAGCGACATGGCCAGAACCTCCGGACGTATGGCATTCAGGCCACTACTGTACGCGGCCTCCACTCGCCAAGCTGGGGGCATGTCACCGAACGCCACACTCCAAGCCGCGCCCGCCGACCGCCAGTTGACCCCGAGGCCGCCGCGCGGGGCCTCCCCCGCCCTCACCCTCGCCGCCGCCCTGCTCGGCTTCGCGCTGATCACCCTGGACGCCTCCGTGGTGAACGTGGCGCTGCCCGCGATCGGCGGCGACCTCGGCGGCGGCATGTCCGGCCTCCAGTGGGTGGTGGACGCCTACACGCTGGCCTTCGCCGCACTGATGCTCTCGACGGGCGCCTTCGCCGACCGGATCGGCTCGGCGAAGGCGTACGCGCTCGGCACGGTCGTCTTCACCCTCGCCTCGGCGGCCTGCGGCCTCGCCCCGGACCTGGGCGTGCTGATCGGTGCCCGGGTCGTGCAGGGCGTGGCGGCCGCGGTGGTGCTGCCCGCCTCGCTCGCCCTCGTACGGCAGGCGTATCCGGACCCCGCCCGGCGAGCCAAGGCGGTGGCGCTGTGGGCCGCCGGGGGTTCGGTCGCGGTGGCGCTCGGCCCGGTCGCGGGCGGCGCGCTGACCACGGTCTGGGACTGGCGCGGGATCTTCTTCATCAACCTGCCGCTGGGTATCGCGGCCCTCGCCCTGACCGCCCGCGCCCCGCGCACCGAGCGCCGTCCCGCGCCGCTCGACCTGCCGGGCCAGCTGGCGGCCGTCGTCGCGCTCGCCGCGCTCGCCTTCGCGGTGATCGAGCAGGGCACGGTACGGATCGTGGCGGGCGCGGTGGCGCTGGCCGCCGGGGTCGCGTTCTGGCTGATCGAGCGACGGGTGGCGCACCCGGTGGTGCCGCTCGGCCTGTTCCGCAGCCGGACCG
This sequence comes from Streptomyces sp. NPDC050485, assembly GCF_044458185.1. Classification (NCBI taxonomy): domain Bacteria; kingdom Bacillati; phylum Actinomycetota; class Actinomycetes; order Kitasatosporales; family Streptomycetaceae; genus Streptomyces; species Streptomyces sp. NPDC050485. The sequence goes on from NZ_JBITHR010000003.1 coordinate 86,927, forward strand.
TGGTGGTCGCCATCGGCGCGGGCGCCGCGGCCAGCGTCGCCTTCTACGGGGTGATCTTCGCCTTCAGCCTCTACTTCCAGCGGGTGCGCGGCGAGTCCGCGCTGACGGCCGGCCTGATGTTCCTGCCGATGACGGCGCTGATCCCGGTGGTCAACGTGCTCTCCGGAAAGCTGTCGAACCGCTTCGGGCCGCGCGTCCCCATGCTGATCGGCCAACTCCTCGCCCTGGTCGGCCTGTTGGCGCTGCTGCTCGCCGACGAGCACACCCCGACGCTGCTCGCCGCGTTCCTGATGGTTCCGCTGGCGCTCGGCTGCGGGATCTCGGTGCCCGCGCTGACCGCCGCGATGATGGAGGCGCTGCCCCAGGAGCGGGCGGGCCTGGCGGCCGGAGTGCTCAACGCCGGCCGGCAGGTCGCGGGCGCCCTGAGCATCGCGGTGTTCGGCACCCTGGTCGCGGGCGGCGGCGGCTTCGTGCCCGGTCTGCGCACCAGCCTGCTGGTCGCGGCGGCCCTGTTCGCCCTGTCGGCCCTGGCCACGCTGCGACTGCGGCCGGCCGAGAAGTAGATTCTTGACCCTCACACCGTGTCAGGCAGTGAACTCGGAGACGTCATGTTCACCATCGGAGACTTCGCCCGGCACGGCCGCGTATCGGTCCGCATGCTGCGTCACTACGACGCGACCGGACTGCTGCGCCCCGCCCATGTCGACCCCGCCACCGGCTACCGCTTCTACACCGCCGCCCAGCTCGCCCGCCTCAACCGCGTCATCGCGCTGAAGGACCTCGGCTTCACGCTCCAGCAGGTCAAGGAGATCCTGGACGAGAAGCTCGACGCCGAGGAACTGCGCGGCATGCTGCGGCTGCGGCGGGCCGAGCTGGAGGAGACCATGTCGGCAGCGGCGGCCCGGCTCGTGCAGGTCGAGGCGCGGCTCCGGTCGATCGAGAGTGAGGGCACCATGCCCGTACAAGACGTCGTACTGAAGAAGCTGCCCGCGGTCCGGGTGGCCGAACTGACCGCCACCGCGGCCAGTTTCGTGCCGCAGGACATCAGCCCCGTCATCCAGCCGCTGTACGAGGAGCTGTTCCGGCGCCTGGAGGCGGCCGGAATCGCGCCGACCGGCCCCGGCATCGCGTACTACGAGGACGCGCCGCAGGGCGGCGGCGCGATCACCGTGCACGCGGGCGTCCAGGTCTCGGCCCCGCCGCAGGAGCTGGACGGCCTGCGGGTGCACGACCTGCCGGCCGTCGAGCGGGCGGCGACCGTCGTGCACCGCGGTTCGATGGACGCGGTGCTCACGACCGAGCAGGTCCTGGCCCGGTGGATCGACGCGCAGGGCCACCGCTCGGCGGGCTACCCGAGGGAGGTCACGCTGGAGTGCCCGGCGGACGTCGACGCCTGGGTGACCGAGCTCCAGGAGCCGGTCGTCTGAGCCGTTGGGCCGGGCCCTTCGCGGGGCCCGGCCCGTGCCGGGTCACTCGCCGTCGCGGGCGTTCACCCGGCGGGGCAGTCCCAGCGGGTTGTCGTCGCGCAGCTCCGGCGGCAGCAGGGCCTGCGGAGTGCTCTGGTACGTGACCGGGCGCAGCCAGCGTTCGACGGCGGTGGCGCCGACCGAGGTGGCGGTGGAGGTGGCCGCCGGGTAGGGGCCGCCGTGGTGCTGGGCGGGGGCGACCGCGACCCCGGTCGGCCAGCCGTCGACCAGGACGCGGCCCGCCAACTGGGTGAGTTCGGCGAGGAGTTGGAGCCCCGCGCCGTCGCCCTCCGCTTCGGCGGCGGAGAGCTGGAGAGTGGCGGTGAGGTTGCCCGGGAGGCGGGAGAGCACCGCGCCGATCTCGCGGTCGTCCGCGTACCGGGCGACGACGGTCACCGGGCCGAAGCACTCCTCCAGGAGCAGATCGTGCCCGCCCTCCCCGGCGAGCAGCGCGGCCGGTACGGTCAGGAATCCGCCGCTCACCGTGTGCTCGCCGCCCGCACCGGGCGTGACCGGGGCCTCGACACCGGGCAGCGCGGCCCGCTCGGCGACCCCGGCGAGGAACGCCTCCCGCATCCGGTGGTCGAGCATCACCCCGGCGTCGGTGTCGCTGACCGCCGCCGTGAGGGCCTTGAGCAGGGCGTCGCCCGCCGCGCCCTGGGGGGCGAGGACGAAGCCCGGCTTGGTGCAGAACTGGCCGACGCCCATGGTCATCGAGGCGCCGAGCCCGGCCCCGATCCGCTCGCCGCGCTCCTCGGCGGCGGCGGCCGTCACCACGACGGGGTTGAGGGAGCCGAGTTCGCCATGGAAGGGGATGGGCACCGGACGCGCGGCCGCCGCGTCGAACAGGGCCCGCCCGCCGCGCACCGACCCGGTGAACCCGGCGGCCGCCACCAGCGGATGGCGGACCAGCTCGACGCCCGCGGTGAAGCCGTGCACAAGGACCACGACGTCCTCGGGCAGTCCCGCCTGGACCGCGGCGCGGCGCAGCAGCGAGACGCAGAGCTCGGAGGTGGCCGGATGGTCGGGGTGCGCCTTGACGACGACGGGGCAGCCGGCCGCGAGCGCGCTCGCGGTGTCGCCGCCGGGCACGGAGAAGGCGAGCGGGAAGTTGGAGGCCGAGTAGACGGCGACGACACCCAGCGGGATCCTGACGCGCCGCAGGTCCGGCCACGGCGGGGTGCGGGACGGGTCCGCGTGGTCGATCCGTACGTCGAGGAAGGACCCCTCCTCGACGACCTCGGCGAAGTCCCTCAACTGGGCGGTGGTGCGGGCGAGTTCACCGGTGAGCCGGACCGGGCCCAGCGCCGTCTCGGCGTCGGCGGCCTCCACCACGTGGTCGGCGGACGCGTCCAGGAGGTCGGCCGCGGTCCGCAGGAACACGGCGCGGGCGCTCAGGTCGGCCAGCGCCGGGCGCGCGGCCGAGGCCGCCCGGACCGCCTGGTCGACCTCCTCGGGTGTGGCTTCGACCGCAACCTCTTCACGCGGCTTCCCGGTTCGGGGGTCGACACTCCAGACTGGTGCTGCTGCGCTCACCGCGTTGTCCTTCCACTGCCGTTCCGCTACTGCCGCCCACCAGAACTTGTTCGCTATTCTGAACAGAGTTCCCGATGCTGAATATGCTGGGACTCTATTGACGGGCGTTCCGCCTTGGCAAGAAGCCTTGGCGAGAAGGAGCGGGGAGCTGCATGTCGGCCGATTCAGGTGGAGCACAGGTCAAGTCCGCGGTGCGGACCGTCGAGTTGCTCGAGTATTTCGCAGGGCGCCCCGGAATGCACTCCCTCGCCGCCGTCCAGGAAGCGGTCGGCTATCCCAAGTCCAGCCTCTACATGCTCCTGCGCACCCTGGTGGAGCTCGGCTGGGTGGAGACCGACGCGACGGGCACCCGGTACGGGATCGGTGTCCGGGCGCTGCTCGTCGGCACCTCGTACATCGACGGCGACGAGGTGGTGGCCGCCGCCCGCCCCACCCTGGACCGGCTCTCGGACGACACCACCGAGACCATCCACCTCGCCCGCCTGGACGGCACGAACGTCGTCTACCTCGCCACCCGCCAGTCCCAGCACTACCTGCGCCCGTTCACGCGGGTCGGCCGCCGGCTGCCGGCCCACTCGACCTCGCTCGGCAAGGCGCTGCTGGCCACCCACAGCGACGAGCAGGTGCGCAAACTGCTCCCGGAGACCCTCCAGCAGCTCACCGAGCACACCATCACGGACCGCGAGAAGCTCATCGAGGAGCTGCACCTCATCCGCGAGCAGGGCTACGCCGTGGACCGCGAGGAGAACACGCTGGGCCTGCGCTGCTTCGGCGTCGCGATCCCGTACCGCACCCCGGCCCGCGACGCGATCAGCTGCTCGGTACCGGTGGCCCGGCTGACCCCGGCCCACGAACAGATGGTGAAGGACGCCCTGTTCGACGCAAGGGACCGCCTGACCCTGGCGACGCGTCGGCTGTGACTCCGCAACGCTGGTCCCAAGAAATCAGCCCCTCCGGCGATTGAGGAGCGGGGTCCGGGGCGGAGCCCCGTGCCCACTGGCCGGCAGCCGCACTCCCCCGCACGGCGGAGGCGGATCATCAGGCCGCAGGAGGTGAGGGGCAGGGGTGGCACGGGAGCGTGAGGGCATGACCACACTCACCCTGCCGCGCCCCACCCTGCGCCCAGCACTTCGCACCGTCACCATCGTCGCCTGCCTCCCCTACCTCGCCCTCAAAATCGCCTGGATCTCCGGCAGCCACCTCGGCATCCCCGAACACAGCGTCCTCCTTGAGCACCGCGCCTTCATGGCTGCGGCCAACGGCGGCACCGTGCTCATGGACGCCTGCGTCATCGCGCTCGCGCTGCTCCTGACCCGCCCCTGGGGCCTGCGCATGAAGGCCTGGGTGCTCGCGCTGCCGATGTGGTTCGCCACCGGCCTGCTCGCGCCGATCATGACCGGATACCCGCTCCAGCTCCTGGTGCACGCGCTCGGTGGCACCGTCAACAATCCCGCCGACACCGGCCGCGCCCCCATCCTCGACGACTGGGTCTTCGGCATCGTCTACGGCGGCTTCATCATCCAGGGCCTCACCCTCGGCACCCTGTTCGCGCTGTACGCCCGCGACCGCTGGGGCCACCTGTGGCGCGGCCGGACCGGCGAGCTGCCGGACAGCCCCACCCGGCCCGCACAGCGCGCGGCCGCCGTCGCCGTCGCGGTGCTCTCGCTGCTGCCCGCCGGGATGCACCTGCTGTGGGCCACAGGGTCGACGGCGGGCCTCAGCCGGTCCCTGGCCAAGCAGCGCACCAGCGACGAGTACGCGCTGGAGGCGGTGTTCACCGTGTTCGTCGTCCTGGGGGTGGCGGGCGTCCTGATGCTCGCCTTCGGGCTCGGCAGGTCGCTGCCCCTGCGGGTGCCGCTGGCGCTCGCGTGGCTGGGTTCCGGCGCCACCGCCTGCTGGGGCGGCTGGCTCGCGCTCGCCTCGCTCGGCAGCACGGGCGACCCCGGGGATCTGCCCACCTCGCTGATGCACCTCACCTACGCTGTGCAGATGATCATCGGGATGCTGGCCGTCACCGTCGGCGCCTACTTCTTCGCCGAGCGCTCCCGGCAGCCGGACCGTACGCCGTGATGCGGGCGCTGTTCGGGGTGCGGGCGCGGCACCGCTGGGTCCATCTGGTCCTGGGCGGGGCCCTGTTGATGCCGTACTTCCTGGTGGGTTCCGTCATCGTCGGTTCCTTCACGCACGGCACCAGTGCCTTCGCCTCGTTCCCGCTCGCGCTCGCCTCCTTCGCCGTCGCGCTGCCGTTCGCCGCCGTCTCCGGGCTCGTGCCGATCGCCCGGCCGCTCCTGGTGTTCGGCGTGCGGGCGCTGTGCGAGGTCGATCCGGCGGCGCTGGCCGACGGGCCCGCACGCTCCCGGGACGCGCGGCTGCGCGCCGCCACCTGGTACACGCTGCACGTCGCGACGGGCGGGATCCTGAGCGGGATGAGCCTGGCGCTGCCGCCGTTCACGGTGTTCCTCATCGTGTTTCCCCTCCTTCCGGACCTGCGCGGGACCCCGTACAGCACCTCGGGCCCCCTCACGACCGGCTGGGGCACCGCCCTCGCCCCGGTCGCCGGGATCGCGATGCTGCTCGGTCTGGCGGCGTGTTCGGCGGCGGCCGGCGCGCTGCTCGCCCGGCTCGCGCCGGTGCTGCTCGGGCCGACGCCCGCCGACCGGCTCGCCGTCGCCGAGCAGCGCGCCGCGGAACTGGCCGTGCGCAACCGGCTCGCGCGCGAGCTGCACGACTCGATCGGCCACGCTTTGAGCGCGGTCACCCTCCAGGCGAGCGCGGCCCGCCGCGTCCTGGACTCCGACCCCGGGTTCGTCCGCGACGCGCTCGCCGCGATCGAGGAGACCACCCGGCGCACGGTGGACGAACTCGACTCCGTACTGGGCGTGTTGCGCCAGGACGACGACGCCGGCGACCTCGCGACCCCGGACCTGGCCGCCCTGGCGGGCCTGCTGTCCCGTACCGGTCTGGAGGTGGCGTACACGCTGGAAGGCGATCCGGCCGCCGTGCCTGGGCTTGTCTCGCGCGAGGCGTACCGCATAGTCCAGGAGGGACTGAGCAACGCCCTTCGCCACGGCGGGAGTTCACCCGTGACACTGCACGTCGCCATCCGTGGCGGAGAGTTGGAGATGGTGATGGAGAACCCCCTGTCCGATACGGCGCCCGTGGTGCGGCCGGGCGGCGGCCGAGGGCTGCGCGGCATCGCCGAGCGGGCCCGGCTGCTCGGCGGCCGGGCCGAGTCGGGCCCGCAGGACGGCGTGTGGCGGCTCAGCGCGCGCTTCCCGCTGGACGGTGGCCGATGAGCACCGCGATCCGGGTGGTGGTCGCCGACGACGAGCGGATGGTGCGCACGGCGCTGCGGGTGATCCTCGACGCCGAGCCCGGCCTGGAGGTGGTCGGCGAGGCCGCCACCGGCGCGGAGGCCGTCTCGGTCGTCCGCGACAGACTCCCCGACGTCGTCCTGATGGACGTCCGGATGCCCGAGATCGACGGCATCCGCGCCACCGAGCAGATCCTGGCCACCATGGCGGCGCCGCCACGGATCGTGGTGGTCACGACCTTCGAGAACGACAGTTACGTGTACGACGCGCTGCGCGCGGGCGCCGCCGGGTTCCTGCTCAAGCGGGCCGCGGCCGAGGAGCTGATCCAGGCGGTCCGCCTGGTCGCCCGCAGCGATTCGCTCCTCTTCCCGGCGAAGGTCCGCGACCTCGCCGCCCGGCACTCACCGGCCCGCCCAGCCGCCCCGGCCTGGGCGGCCCGGCTCACCGAGCGCGAGGCGGAGGTACTGCGGCTGATGACGACGGGCCTCACCAACGCGGAGATCGCGGGCCGCCTGTACGTCGGCCCGGCCACGGTGAAGACCCATGTCGCCTCGGTCCTGGCCAAGACGGGCACCCGCGACCGCACCCAGGCGGTGATCGCGGCGTACGAGTCGGGCTTCGTACGGCCGCGCTGAGCGCTCCGCGGGAAGTGGCGTTCGTCGGCTGCGGGCCGGTCGTGGCTGATCGCGCAGTTCCCCGCGCCCCTTCAGGGCGCGGTACCGCACCTGACTTCCACAAGACCGCTGCCCGATGAATGTTTCCTGAGAAACCGGGGCAACCGGAACTTCACGCTCCCGGCCGGCCGTCTTGCGTACGGGATGAACAAGACAATCAGGCACGCCTCGGTCTTCTGTCTGCTGATGGTGCTCGCCCTCCTCGGACGAGCCACCTATGTGCAGTTCTACAAAGGCCAGGCCCTCGCGGACGACAAGCTGAACCGGCGGAACACCATCGCGGAGTACTCGCAGCCGCTCGGGGACATCATCGTGGCCGGCTCGCCGGTCACCGGCTCGGAGAGGAAGAACAGCGGCGATCTCGCATATCAGCGCAGCTACAAGGACGGGCCGATGTACGCGCCCGTCACCGGCTTCGCCTCCCAGGTGTACGGATCGACCCAGCTGGAGGGGATCTACTCCAAGGTCCTCGACGGCAGCGACCCGCGCACGCAGAACCCCTTCGACGCGATCACGCTGCAGCGCGCGGCCGGCGGCGACGTCCTGACCACCATCGACCCGGCCGTACAGAAAGCCGGGTACCAGGCGCTCGGCGGCAAGGTGGGCGCTGCGGTCGCGATGGACCCGAAGACCGGCCGCATCCTCGGCATGGTGTCCACCCCGTCGTACGACCCGTCGAAGATCGCGGGTTCCTCGTCGGCGGACGGCGACGCGTGGAAGCAGTTGTCCGAGGACAAGAGCCAGCCGATGCTCAACCGGGCGCTGCGCCAGCCGCTGGCGCCGGGGTCCACCTTCAAGCTGGTGGTGGCGTCGGCGGCGCTGGAGAACGGGCTCTACTCCTCGATCGACGACAAGACCGCGAGCCCCAACCCGTACCGGATGCCGGGCACGACGACCGATCTGCGCAACGAGTCGGCGTCCGCGCCCTGTGAGAACGCCTCGATCCGCACGGCGCTCGAATACTCCTGCAACAACGTCTTCGGCAAGATGGCCGTGGACCTGGGCCAGGACAAGGTGCGGGCGATGGCCGAGAAGTTCGGCTTCAACGACGCCGCGCTGGACGTTCCCGTACGTGCCGCGGCGAGTGTGTATCCGAAGAACATGAACTCGTCGTCGACGGCCCTTTCGGGCATCGGCCAGTTCGATGTGACCGCGACGCCGATGCAGATGGCCATGGTGTCGGCCGCCATCGCCAACGACGGTGTGCTGTCGTCGCCGCACATGGTCTCGAAGGTCACCGACTCCAAGGGCACCACGCTCCAGTCGTACCGGGACTCCGAAGGCAAGAGGATCCTGTCTTCCAGGACGGCGCAGCAGATGTACAGCGCGATGGTCTCGGTGGTCACCGACGGCACCGCGTCCAACGCGAAGACGGACGGCCTGGAGGTCGGCGCCAAGACCGGCACGGCGCAGCACGGCGTGGACAACTCCAAGACGCCGTACGCCTGGTTCACCTCGTTCGCCAAGGACCCGAAGACCGGCAAGGAGGTCGCGGTGGCCGTGGTCGTCCAGGACTCCGACGCCGCGCGCTCCGAGGTCAGCGGCAACGGCCTGGCGGGCCCGGTCGCCCAGGCGATGATGAAGGCCGCGCTGGCTTCGCAGTGAGAGACGTGCCGTTGAGGCCCGGTCCGGGGCGCGCGGAGACGGCGGGCGCCCCGGACCGGAGCTGGATCAGGGCAGGAAGTACATCGGGTTCGGGATCTTGTACGTCTTGTCGGCGTAGCCGCCCGAGAGGTCGGTGTACTGGTCGCCGAGGTTGGCGACGATGTTGTAGCCGAGCGACTCGATGTGCTTGCGGGTGCCCGACTTGTAGTCGACCGTCGAACAGGTCCAGGTGGGCTTTCCGCAGCTCAGGTAGGCCGGCGGGTTGGCCTTGTCCTTGAGGAAGAAGTGCGCGGCGTCGAGCGGTACGTGGTAGCCCGCCTTGCTGAGGTTGGCGGCGCTGGCGTCCCGCTGGGTGGCGTCGCGGCCGGTGAGGAAGAAGACCGTGACACCGTTCTTGGCCGCGTAGTCGACCAGGTCCGGCATGCCGAAGACGGCTATCGACTGCGCACGCTGCACATAGGCGTTGAAGGCGGCCGCGTTGTAGGCGAAGCCGTTCTTCTTCTCGAAGTCGTACGTCAGCAGCGTGGTGTCGTCGACGTCGAGCACGATGGCGGGCTTGCGGCCGTCCCGCCCGGGGTGCTCGGCGGCGTGCTTGATCTGCCGCTTGGCACGGGCCTCGATCTCCGCGACCTGCTTGGCGTAGTTACTCGTGGGCGAGGCCTGGTAGTTCCCGGCGGCGTCCGCCGTACCGCCGTAGTACGCGTTGATCTTGTCTTCGACCTTGGTGATGTTGGGGATCTCGCGGTCCGACTTCGGCGCCGCGTTGTCGGCGGTGGCCGCGCCGACTCCGTAGAAGGCGACACCGGTGACGGCGAGCGCAGCGGCGGCGGCTGCGGTTTTGGTGAAAGTGCGCATGATCGCTTGTCTACGCGCATCACACGCGCCCCGCCAGGGGAAACGCCAAAAACGTTGCCGCACTGTGTCCTGCCGCGACGTGGCCGAAGTGCCCGGTCGGCGCCCTTGACTAGGAAGCGGGCGCGCGCACAAGTAGGGAATCCGCCCGATCCGCGGCGGCCTGCCTATTGGCCACATTTGACGCCGTGAAACATGCGAGGAAGTGGGCGATCGCGCGGGTTCTCCGCGACCGGAACGCCGGGCTCTTCCTGACCGGTGTGGTCGTCTCGGGCTTCGGCTCGTCCGCGATGTGGCTGACGTCCGGCATCTGGGTCAAGTCGCTTACCGGCTCGGACAGTCTGGCGGCGCTGACGGTGTGCGCGATGTGGCTGCCGACGCTGGCCGGTCCGGCGCTCGGCACGGTCGCGGACCGGGTGCGCCGCCGCCCCCTCCTGGTGACGGCCAACCTGACGATGGCCGCCCTGCTCCCACTGCTCCTCGCCGCCAACTCCCGCGACCGGATCTGGCTCCTGTTCGCCGTGCTGGTGCTGTACGGAGTGAACGGCGTGGTCCAGGACGCGGCCGAGGCGGCCCTGGTGGCGACGGCCCTGGACGAGGATCTGCTCGGCGACTTCAACGGGCTGCGGATGACGGCCAACGAGGGCATGAAACTGCTCGCCCCGCTCGCGGGCGCCGGTCTGTACGCCCGCTGCGGCGGCCCGGCGGTGGCCCTGCTCGACGCGACCACCTTCGTCCTGGCAGGCGGGGTCTTCGCGCTGATCCGGGTGCGCGAGGAGCGCCCGTCCCGCACGCGGTCCGCGAGCTGGACAGCCGAAACGGCGGAAGGCATCCACCACTTGTGGCACTCACCGGCCCTGCGCCCGCTCGTGCTGGCTGGAGCCGCCACGATGTTCCTGGCGAGCCTGGGCAGTTCGGCGCTGTACGCGGTGGTCGACAAGGGGCTCGGCCACGCACCCGGATTCATCGGGGTGCTGTACGCCGTGCAGGGGGCGGGGTCGGTGAGCATCGGGCTGCTCGCCGGTCCGCTGCTGCGGCGGCTGCCCGCCAGGGTGTTCGGGGCGGCGGGCACCGGGGTGTTCGCGGTCGCGGTGTGCCTGCGCGCGCTGCCCTCCGACGGGTTGGCGCTCGCATGCGCCTTCTCGGTGGGGGCAGGGCTGCCGTGCGTGCTGATCGCAACGCTGACGTCGGTGCAGCGGGCGACGCCGTCGGCGCTGCTCGGCCGCACCACGGCAACGGCGAACACCCTGCTGTTCGCCCCGAACGCGGTGGCGCTGGCGCTGGGTTCGGGATTGGTGGCGGTGGCGGACTACCGGGTGACACTGCCGGTGGTGGGGGCGGCGGGTCTGGTGGTGGCGGGGTGGTTGGTTCTTTCCCCTGCTCGTCCGGCGGTTTCAGCGGACCTCAGCCAAAAATCAAGCCCCTCCGGCGCTTGAGGAGCGGGGTCTGGGGCAGAGCCCCCCACGCGGCGGTAGCCGCAAAGTGTCACAGCGGGAAGGGGCGGGTAGGGGAATTCGCGCCGCAGGCCCCCTCATCCCACCACCCCCGACCTCCGCACCGCCTCAAGGTCGGCATCCGACGCCAACCCCGCGTGGTAGAGCCGGAGTTCCGTCGCTCCGAGCGACACCGCCCGCGCCGCATCCTCCGCCAGCACCCCCGGCCGACCCCCCATCCCCGACACCACCGTGAAGTTCGCGGCCAGTACCGCCCTCCGAGCGCCATTCGCGGCGAAGGGTTCCAGCAGCCCCGCCCCACCCGTGCAGGGCACGACCACCCCATCGGCCACGCCGAGGATGTGCGCGGGGTCCACTCCCGTGTTGGGCCCGCAGTGGTGGGCCGCCGGGTCTGCGTGCAGCAGCACCCGGAACCCTGCGCGAGCCCGCCCCCGTACCGCCGCGACGGCCGATTCCTGGAGGGTCCGGGCGGTGCGTGCGCGGAACTCCAGGGTGGCCGCGAGCAGTTCGGCGCCGGACGCGCCCACCGGCCCGCCCCGCCACACCGGCTCCAGCGCCCCCCTCACCCGTTCCATCAACTCCTGGGAGTCCAGGCCGACTTCGGCGTACCCCTCCCCGCACGAACCACAGAAACACAGCGACATCAAGTACTGCGCGGTGTCGTCGAGCGCCACGCCCGCGATCTTGTCGTGGGCGTGCAGATGCGCGAGGCCGTACCAGCCGCAGGACTCCAATTCCGTACCGGACGCGCCGGGGCGGACCGCCGCTTCGGCCGCCAGCGCGACGAGGTAGGAGCGGACCCGGGGCTGGGCGATGCACGGCGCCCAGGGGTAGCGGTCGCCGTACGCGTTGACGACCGAGGTCGCGGGGTGTTCCGCGCCGAGCCGGGAGTTGTGTGCGAGCACCACCCAGGAGTGGATATCGAGACCGGCCGCCGCCAGGGCCTCGGCGGCCCGGCCGAACGCGTCGCCCGGCGCCCAGGAACCGGCCGGGTACGGCCTCAACTCCCGTCCCTGCCAGAGCTGTTCACCCGGCGGATACAGCACGGCGGCGTACTCGGCCGTGACGATGCGGTGGCTCGGATGGCGCGGCGTCAGGGCCCGGGTCGAGTGATAGGCGGAGGCGAGGGTCACCTGGCGGACGCCGAGGTCCGCGATGCGGGCCGGGGCTTCGGGATCGCCGAGGACGTCCCAGGGGTAGAGGAACGCGGAGCTCCTCACGCGCCCGTCCCGGGCTCGTCCGGGCCGAGCAGCGCCCGGCCCCGTTCGATCAGCGCGGCCAGCTGCTTGACGTGTCCGGCGGCCGGCGCGCTCAGCGGCGGCCGGACCTCGCCGACCTCCAGACCGCCGAGCCGTACACCCGCCTTGACCAGCGAGACGGCGTATCCCCTGCCCTGGTTGCGCAGCTCCACGAGCGGCACGAAGAACCCGTCGAGGAGGCGGTTGGCGGTGGCGTCGTCGCCCGATTCGAGGGCCTGGTGGAAGGCCAGCGCGATGTCGGGCGCGAAGCAGAACACGGCGGAGGAGTAGCGGGTGATGCCGATGCCGCGGTAGGCGAGGCCGGTGAGTTCGGCGGTGGGCAGCCCGTTGAAGTACAGCGGGTCGAGTCCCGCCGCGCGTACGGTGCTGACGATGCGCTGCATCAGGTCGAGGTCGCCGTGGCCGTCCTTGAAGCCGATGATGCCGTCGGCCCGGGCGAGCGCGACGGCGGTCTCGGGGGTCAGGATCGCGTTGTCGCGCTGGTAGACGATGACGTCGAGCCGGGTCGCCGCAGCCAGTTCGGTGTAGTGGCTCAGCAGGCCCGCCTGGTCGGCGACGACAAGGTAGGGCGGCATCGCGAGCAGCCCGTCGGCGCCGGCCTCCTCGGCGAGCCGGGCGTAGTGGACGGCGAGGGCGGTGCCGTATCCGGCGCCGGCGACCACCGGGACGCGGCCCGCCGCCTCCTCGACGGCCGCGCCGACGCAGGCGCGGAACTCCTGCGGGGTCAGGGCGTGGAACTCCCCGGTGCCGCAGCAGGCGAACACGGCGGCCGCGCCGGCCTCGATCCCGTTCCTCACGTGCACACGGAAGGTGTCCAGGTCGAGGGAGCCGTCCGGCCCGTACGCGGTCACGGGGAAGAACAGCGGTCCGCTGACGTGAGTGAGACGGGCGGCGAGCGGGGCTGAGGTCACGGGCTGCTCCCTGAACAAGGCCGTTGTGCACAATTATGACTGCCGTCTATATTTCTGAACTCCGCCACGCTAAGCCGTCGCAATAGCGGCGGTCAAGACGAACAACCCCGACGCGCAGGCGAATTCGATGCCTGCGCGCGCCACTTGACGGGGTTCGGCCGCACTCCCTAGCGTTTCCACGCATGTGAACCATGTCCATGGATGCATCAGGGCATTGACCGACCTGGCCTGGAGCTCCCTGGACCGCCCCCGCGCACCGAGGAGAGCCCATGCCCGCCCCCCGCACCGTCCTGCTGACCGGCGCCGCCGGCGGACTCGGCACCCTGATGCGCGGGCTGCTCCCGGCGTACGGATACGAGCTGCGGCTCCTGGACCTGCTGCCCGTCCCCGGCGAGCCGGACGCAATCACCGCCGACCTCGCCGACAAGGACGCGCTGCGCGAGGCCGTCCGCGGCGTGGACGCGGTCCTGCACCTCGCGGGCATCTCCCTCGAAGCCTCCTTCGACAAGATCGTCCGGGCCAACATCGAAGGCACGTACAACCTCTACGAGGCCGCGCGCGCGGAAGGCGTACGGCGGATCGTCTTCGCCTCCTCCAACCACGCGGTCGGCTTCACACCCCGCCCGCAGGGCGCGGACCCGCTGATTCCGGTTGCCACCTCGCACCGCCCCGACACCTTCTACGGCCTGTCCAAGGCCTTCGGCGAGGACCTCGCGCAGCTCTACTGGGACAAGCACGGCCTGGAAACCGTCTCCGTACGCATCGGCTCCTGCTTCCTGGAGCCCACATCCGTACGGATGCTGTCGATCTGGCTGAGCCCCGGCGACGGGGCCCGGCTCTTCCACGCCGCGCTCACGGCCGAGCGGGTCGGGCACACCGTGGTGTACGGCTCCTCCGCCAACACCCGCCTGTGGTGGGACCTTTCACCGGCGCGGGCGCTCGGATACGAGCCGCTGGACGACTCCGAGCAGTACGCCGGGAAGCTCCTCGCGGAACAGGGCGAGCTCGACCCCGACAACCCGGGGCACGCGTACCTCGGCGGCCAGTTCACCACCGACCACCCGCCGATGTGGCCGCATTGAAACCGCCTGGTGGGGCGCGGAACTGTCGCCGCCGCCGTCTCCGTTGGAGAGCCCGTCGCGTGCCCGCTGACGGAACCCTGACGACATTGGACCGAGGTTCAAGGAACCGCAAAGCGGCGCCGCTCGTTCCCGGGGCATGACCGCAATGACCCCCGGCTCGAATCTTCCGCTCCCGACCGGCCGCGTGACGGTGGAGGTCGCCGCTCCCGTGCGGCTCGACGTCTCGGGCCTGCTGCTCACCGCCGACGGCAAGGTCCGCTCGGACGACGACTTCATCTTCTACAACCAGCCGCAGGGCCCCGGTGTCACCCACCGCTCCGGCGGCGGCACCCCGCCCGACGCGATTGTCGTGGACACCGCCGCCGTGCCGCCCGGCATCGAGAAGATCGTGGTCACCGCGAGCCCGGACGCGGCGGGCCAGACCTTCCAGGGCATCGAACCCACGGCCACCCTGCGCAACGCCGACGACGGCAGCGTGATCGCCACGTTCACCCCGCCCCAACTGGGCGCCGAGACAGCCCTGGTGGTCATGGAGATCTATCTGCGCGGCGGCGCGTGGAAGGCCCGCGCGGTCGGCCAGGGGTACGCCAACGGACTCGCCGGGATCGCCACGGACTTCGGCGTCACGGTCGAGGAGCAGCCCGCGGCGCCGGTCGCCATACCCCCGCAACCCACGGCACCGGCCGCCGCGCCTCCGATGCCGTCCGCTCCCCCGGCCGACCCGCGCCTGGCCGCACCCGCCCCGCCGACGCCCGCGGTCCCGCCCGCGCCCACGCCTGTGGGTAGCGGAAAGGTCAACCTGGACAAGGGCCGGGTCAGCCTCCGGAAGAACGAGACGGTGTCGCTGGTCAAGGCCGGCCGCCCGCTGCTCACCCAGGTCAAGATGGGCCTGGGCTGGGAGCCCGCGTACGGCGGCCGGGACATCGACCTGGACGCGTCGGTGATCGCCTACGGCCCGGAGCGCAACCACCTGGACAGCTGCTACTTCGGCAAGCTTTCCATCCTGAACGGCGCGATCAAGCACTCCGGCGACAACCTGACGGGCGAGGGCGCGGGCGACGACGAGGTGATCGTGGTCGACCTCGGCCGCATCCCCGCCGAGGCCACCGGCCTGGTCTTCACGGTCAACTCCTTCTCCGGCCAGAAGTTCACCGAGGTCGCCAAGGCCTACTGCCGCCTGATCGACGCGGCGAGCGGCGAGGAACTGGTCCGCTTCGACCTGACGGGCGCGGAGCCGCAGACCGGCGTCCTGATGGCCAAGTTGGTCAGGCAGTTCTCCGGAGAGTGGGAAATGACCGCCCTGGGCACCTTCGCGAAGTCCCGCACGGTCCGAGGCATGGTCAAGCCCGGGGCGGAGGCGCTGTAGGTTTTCGCCGGTCGGAGGGCTGACGCCGGTCACGGACCCATGCTGCCGCCTTGAACCGTCACGCCGACTGCCCGGCATCGGGCGGTCGGGCCCGCAATACGGATATTGCCGGTTTCCATTAGTAACCATCAGATTCGCGTAGTGGGCGGTAGGCGTTTGCCGCCCCGATTTCCCAACGGTTTCCCCGTCGGTCACTGGCCAGCTGGAGCAGAGTCTGACCCCGGCCGCCACCACGGGAACGGCGGCAGCCGGGGCGCCACGTCAGGTCTTCGGCGCGATGACGAAACCCTCGCTGAGGCCTCAGGGGCGGACCGGCCTTCCCGGTGCTAAGGCCCCGTCCTGGCCGCGGTCCTGCCAGGGAGTTGTTCGGCCGGGACGGGAGTCAGCGGGACTGGCTGTGGCAAGCGCAGTCGGAGTTGAGGGTCTGGATCGGCGATTCCGCGGGCCGTTCGCGGATGACCTGCGGGCCGTCGCATCGCCAGTGGGCGTCGAGTCGGCACTCCGCCGAGGTGTACCCCGTGCGGACTGCTGGTCGGTCGTTGCTCACGCCCATGGGAACGCCACCACTGTCACGGGCCGCCGCGTCAGGTCGTACAGGGGCTTGATGCCACGGTCCTCGGCGCACCGCCGGTGCGCGAAAACGGGCCTCGGGGAACCGCTGGTTGTCGCGGCCAGACGTACACAGCAATCGGCACCCGGATTCGGGCAATACGCGCACTCGGGGTCCGGAAGGTTGGGTTCGTGGCTGGTCATATCGTTCCCCGCACGTCGTTGTCAGCTGGTGTGAAAACCAGCGTCAGCGCGGCGGGCATGAAGAAGGGGCAGGAATCCTGCCCCTCGTCCACGTGTTCGCTCAGGCTGCCAGCAGGCCCACCTTCACTGCGAGTTCGGAAGCCCTGCGGCGCCGGTCCGGGCTCTTCGCCTCGGTCTCCTCCAGGATGATCCGGCGCGCGTACCCGTTGTAGCGGATCGTCTCCGGGGCGGCTTCGTGGGCTTTGTCGAGGGTAGCGAGCGCAACCTCGGGCTGGTTGTCGAGCTGGTAGCCGCGAGCCTCCTCGATCCGATGGCGGGCCAGACGCGGCCGGGAGGGGATGGCGGTGGCGTCCGATTTCACCGACTGCCGCACCGATTCCCCGCCGGCTCGCAGTTCGACGGCGACGGTGACGGCGTGGGCACCCATGATGGCCCGCGAGAAGCTGGTGATGGGGTGGTAGTAGGTGGCTGGGAGCTTCCTGGCGGCCTTGTCTGCCTTGTCCCACCATCCCCAAGCAACGCCGTTCTCCCCGCGCCGTGCAGCCGTGTATCCGGCTTCGAACTGGAGGGCTCCGCAGATCGCGAGAACCTTGTCGGGCGCGTCGGGGAGGAACGGTTCGAGGTAACGGAGGGCTTCGGTGGTTACGGCGTCGGCGACATCGAAGTGCCCCGGCCCGCTGTCGCGGTGGGCTTGGGCGGTAAGCCAGGCGGCGACGCCGATGGCGTGCGGGTCTTCGCTCTCATGGGCCGCGACCATGCCGCGTTCGGCGACGCGCCATAGGAGGCTGCTGTCGGGCTGGTAGGCGACGAAGAACTGCGACAGGGAGTACACCTCGGACAGCGCGGCCTGAGCCGCCCTGCGGTCGGCTGCCGAGTCGGCTGCGCGGACCGCGAGCTGGGCGTCGATGATGAGGTCCGGCAGCAAGTCGCCCAGCACCTCACGGTGATTGGGGGCCGTGTGGCGTGCCGTCCATGCTCCGGACAGCCGGTGTCGCAGGTGGAGTGCCGACGGCACGGGCCGCTCCACGGACAGCGGGAACGCGTTGATCGCGTCGCGAACAGCGGGGAGCTTGGCGTGTCCCGGGCCGATGAACAAGTCGACGGCCAGGGACTGGTCGCCGGTGAGGTCGGCGAGGTCACGGACACGGAGAACCTCCGCGATACGGAGGATCATCGGCAGCTTCGGTACCTGGATCTGACCATTCTCAACTTGCTTCAGCCACGAGGGCGACATGCCGAGGAGGCCGGCGAGGACGGGGCGGCTCATGCCGCGGCGGTCGCGCAGGATTTGTACGCGTTGCCCGAAGGCGACGGGTTCGGCGAATGGGTCCGGGGTAGCATTGTTGCGCATTACGGCCTTGCCCCTTCCTTGCAGCTCGTCACTGTCAGGGTATGGGGTGAGGCCGTCGTTTTGTCAGGGGAACAGGGGGAGTTCGGCCATCGCGGCGGCACCATTGCCGGGGCCCGGCGCCATTCTTGATCCATGCCCGCCACACCTGCCGACCGCAGCCCCGCGCGCTCTGTCGCGGTGATCAACTCGGAGATCCAGCCGGGCGTTTCGGGAGCGGGCGGCGCTGTCGCCTGAGGACGTCAAGCTGTACCGCGAGCTGGTGCTGGAGAGGGATGCGCGACTGGGCAGAACCCGCCCCCAGCCGGGAACGGCGGCAGCCGGGCGCTACGTCAGGTCTTCGACACGATGACGAACCCTCGCTGAGGCCTCAGGGGCAGGCCAGCCTTCTCGGCTGCCTTCTCCCGTGCACGCAGTTCAGCGGCGAGGCGCGCATAGCGGGGGTCGATCCACTCTCGTTCCATCGGCCCTCCTCTCTCCGGGCGGCAGCATAGCTACTCCCCGGGGCTCTTCGGCATCGGTCCAGGCGTGGGGTTCGGCTGAGGCAGGGAGTCAGTGGGTCGTGGCGCGGCAGGCGGGATCGCCTTTGAGGTGGCGCCAGTTGTCCGGGCGGGCTCCGCTCGTTGAGGCGTGGGCGTCGGCTTGGCCGACCTTGATGGCGACGCCTTCAATGGGCCTGTCGCAGTACAGGCAGATCTTGATGCCGCTCATGGCTGTCATGAGGCCTGCTCCGTCCTGGGGCCGGTTTGGACGGGTACGAGGAGGAGGAGGTGGGCGATGCGTTCGGCGCAGCTGGCTTCGTGGCCGCGTTCGCCGATTTCGTAGCCGAACGAGGTGACGTAGAGGTCTCCGTCCGTGGCAATGTCCTCGGTGAGCATTTCGTGGAGGGGGCTGGCCGCTTGCAGGTGGGGTTCCGTGTCGTCGACGTCGACGTGGAGTCCGCGTTTCCGCAGGTGGCCTGCGAGTTTCTGCAGGTCGCTGTCCATGCAGAGACGATCTCAACGCGGGAGGCTGGGCGGGATATGACACCCTATGACACGGAGTTGATCATGCGGGCGGTGGCGATTACGGGGACCCGGACGACCGGACACCGCACCCTGGACGATTACGCCAACCTGTTCACGGCGTACCTCCAACCCTTCGCCGATGACGCGCACTTCTACATCGGCGGCGCCCAGGGCATCGACTCCCTCACCCTGCTCTGGCTGGCCGAGAACACCGACGCCGACATCACCATCGTCACTCCGGGCACAGTCGACCAGCAGCCTGACGAGGCGCGTCAGGCCATCACCCGCACGCGAGACCGCATCGAGGACATCGTGGAGCTGCGCGCAGCAGAACTCCACACGCCCGCCTACCACGCCCGGAACCGGTGGATGGTCGACCACGCGTCCATGACCATCGGCTTCCCGCACGCCACGGAGCCGTCGACCGGGACGTGGCAGACGATCAACTACACGGCGGAGCAGGGGAAACCGCGCCTGATCGTGCCCGTGTAGACGCGATTTGCGCCACCATGGCGACATGGGCGACAGAGCGGCCGGTGCGGCAATCCTCAAAGCGTTGCGTCGGCGCCGTGGCCTGTCGCTCGCCGAGCCGCCCGCGCCCTGATCGCGATCGCCGGACAGCTGGGGCAGCCTCGCAGTTCGCTGCCGTCCGTCGCCGGTCTGCAACGGTCCGTCGCACGCTGGGAGGCTGCGAAACCGGCCTGCCCCGACGCCCGCCACCAACTCCTCCTCGCCCACCTCTACGGCCGCACTCCAGCAGGAGCGATCGCGCTCGGCGCGGGCTCGGACTTCGCCGAGCTGATCGACGCGCTCACTCATCTCGGCGAAGGCGCAGCCCAGTTGGCCGAGCTGCGGTCGATGCTGGTGCGGACAGCGACGGATCAGGGCGGCGGCATGCTTGCCCTGCTGTCGACTGGCGTCCAGGCCGGGCTGGCAGCGGCGATGGCCGACCCGTCGCGCGCTGACCAAGAACTCGTGTCGGGCCTGTCGTCGGTCGTCACCGACGTCAACGCCCAGGTCGGCAGCCTGGCGTTCGTGCGCCTCCAGTTGATGCTCGCTCCCGCCCTGGAGGCCTGCCGCCAGCTGATCGCCGGGCCCGTTCCAGAGCCCGTCCTCCCGCAGCTGCGTGGCATCGCGGTGGCAGCGCACACGCTGGCCGGGCGTCTGGCGTTCGAGACCCGGGACGATGTCGCCTCCCGCGGCCTGTACGCCGTCGCGACCCGCGAAGCCGGGCTGCTGCCGGATCCGTGGCGGCGGGCCACCGTCCACATGAGTCACGCCCTGACGACACTGTACTCGACGCAAGGCCTCGACGGCGCCCGGACGTTGGTGGAAGCGGCTGTGCGGGATGCCCGCAATGGGGCCAGTGTCGTCGTGCGGGCCAGGGCTCATGCGTTGCACGCGGAGATCGCGGCTCGTGCGGGCGAAGAGCGGCAGGCTCAGGCGGCGTTGGGGCTGGCCTGGTAGACATGGAGCGCGACCATGACGGCGACCCGTCCGCGTCGAGCTTCACCGCTGGGCATCTGCGGGGGTTCGAGGGGGTCTGCGAGCTGTACGTCGGAGACGCGGGGCTTGCGCACGACCGGTTCGCTGCTGCGGCCGGCGCTCTGGTGGCGCCGCGGGAGCAGGTGCAGCGGGCGATCACCGCAACAGATCAGGCGCTGGCCCGGATCCGCATGGACGACCCGCGGTCGGCGGCCGACCTACTGCACGAGTGTGCGCTGGCGGCTGCGACGACAGGTGGTCGGGTACCGGCGATCCGTTTGCGGCGAGCCCGTCAGGAGCTGCGGCCGTGGCGGCGGGAGGACTGGGTGGCGGACCTTGATGACCACCTGATGGATGTCCTCGGATCCTGACGCTCTCCGAGCCGTTGCCGGCGGCCTTTGATGCGCGCGCCGGTGTGGTCGTCGTCCGGTCTCGGCATACTGGTCTCCGTTCCTTACTCGTCATATGGAACGGTACTCGCGCGGGCCTGGCGCGTGGCCTGGTCCGCGCCTCCCCCGATTCCATCCGGTTCGGGGGCAGTTGCATGTGATCCACTGGCCTCATGACTTCACGGACGCTGTACTTGTTCTGTAGCGCGGCCCCGCCAGTCTTCAATGTCGCCCGGGTCATCGAGGAGGCCCAGGCCGACGGCTGGGATGTGTGCCTCGGGTTGACGCCGACCGCGGCCAACTGGCTGGAGGAGTCGCTCGGGGGCCTCGCCACTCTGACCGGACACCCGGTGCGCAGCGAGTACAAGCGGCCCGGGGAGCCGGACGTTTGGCCGCCCGCTGACGTGATCCTGTTCGCGCCGGCGACCTTCAACAGCATCAACGCGTGGGCGCTCGGGCTGACTTCGGCATTCGTCGTCGGGGTCGTCGCTGAGGGGATTGGCAAGCACATTCCGACGGTGGCGATGCCGTGCGTGAACGCGGCCTATGTGCAGCATCCGCAGTTCGAGCAATCCGTGGCGACGCTGCGCCGGGCTGGGGTGACAGTGTTGTACGGCGAAGGCGGGTTCGTACCGAACCAGCCTGGCGAGGGCCGTCCGGAGGGCTATCCGTGGCGGATTGCCCTGGATGCGGTGGGCACGACTGTCGGGTCCCGGCCCCGTTCTTGATCCATGTCCCGCACACCTGCCGATCGAGGTTCTGTGCGTTCTGCGTTCGCCGCAGGGAAGACCGGGTGGCCGCTCTGGACGACCCCCCTGTAGAAACCCCACAACCCCCGCAGGACAAATCGCTACCCCACCCCCATCCACGCGGAGCACCCCCCGCTGGCAGAGTCGGGGGCATGAGTGATCTTGGAGAAGTGCTTGTCACCGGGCTCGGTGCGATCACCCCGCTGGGGGCGGATGTGGCCACTACCTGGGCGGGGATGCTGGCCGGTAGGTCCGGTGTGGGGCTGATCGGGGAGGAGTGGGCGCTGGGGCTGCCGGTGCGGGTGGCCGCTGGGCTGCCCGTGGACCCGGTCTCGCTGCTCGATCGGGTCGAGGCGCGGAAGCTTGATCGGTGTGAACAACTCGCGATGATAGGCGCCCGCGAAGCCTGGCGGGACTCGGGTGCCCCCGAGGTGGCCCCGGAGCGGCTCGCCGTGGTGATCGGCACCGGCACCGGAGGCGTCCTGACCACGCTGGGCCAGGACGACACGTATGAGAAGAGCGGTGCCCGGCGGCTGTCCCCGTACGCCGTGCCGATGCTCATGCCGAACGGCCCCGCCGCCTGGGTGTCCATGGAGCTCGGCGCGCAGGGCGGGGCCCGGACTCCGGTCAGCGCGTGTGCGTCGGGGGCCGAGGCGATCGCGATGGGCCTGGACCTGATCCGCGCGGGGCGGGCCGACGTGGTGGTGGCCGGCGGCACCGAGGCCTGTCTGCATCCGTTCACGATCGCCGCGTTCGCGCAGATGAAGGCGCTGTCGACGCAGGACAAGGACCCGGAGTCGGTGTCCCGGCCGTTCGACGCCGACCGCAGCGGTTTCGTCATGGGCGAGGGCGCGGGTCTGCTCGTGCTGGAGCGGGCCGAGTTCGCGCGGGCGCGGCGGGCGCGGGTGTACGGGTCGGTGGCCGGTGCGGCCGTCACGTCCAGCGCGGACCACATCACGGCCTCCGACGTGGCCGGTCAGGTCCGGGCGATCGAATCGGCGCTGCGGGACGCCCGGTTGAGCCCCACGGACATCGGCGTGGTGCACGCGCACGCCACCTCCACGCCCTCGGGCGACCTCGCCGAGGCGGCGGCGGTGGCCCGGGCCATCGGTACCCACCCGGTGGTCACGGCCACCAAGTCGATGACCGGGCACATGCTGGGCGCCTCCGGCGCGGTGGGTGCGATCGCCGCGCTGCTCGCGCTGCGCGACGGCACCGTGCCCGCCACCCGCAACCTGGAGAACCTCGACCCGGCGGTCACGCTCGACGTGGCCGCGGGCCAGAGCCGTACGGGCTCCTGGGACGCGGCGCTCGCCAACTCCTTCGGGTTCGGCGGCCACAACGTGAGCCTGGTCCTGGCGAAGGCCTCCTCCTGAGACGCACTCAGGCCGCCGGCCCGATGCCTTCGAGCAGCAGCGTCAGATAGCGGCCCACGTCCTCGGTGCCGCCGTGCGAGAGTTCGGCGGCGGTGGCGAGGGCGTGGGTGAGGCGCAGGAGTTCGATGCGCTTGAGGTCGCGGCGGACCGCGCCCGCGTCCTGGGCGGCGGACAGCAGCCGGTCGGCGGCGGCCTTGAGGTGCTCGCTGCACGCCGACATGACCGCCGAACTGCCGTCCGTGACGGCCGCGCCGAGCAGCGCCTTGAGCCCCCGGATGCGGATCATCTGCTCGGCGAGCTCACGCAGCCACAGGCGGAGCGCCTCACCCGGATCGGGCCCCGCGCCCAACTCGTCGGCGCGGGCGGCGATTTCCTCGATGCTGTCGACGTAGACGCCTTCGAGCAGGGCCTGCCGGTTCGGGAAGTGCCGGTAGAGCGTGCCGGATCCGACGCCCGCCCGCTTGGCGATGTCGTCGAGCGAGGCCTGTTCACCGTGTTCCGCGAAGGCGATCGCGGCCTCTTTCAGGATGGCCTCGTAGTTGCGCCGGGCGTCCGCCCTCATCGGCTTGGCCGCAGCACCCGCTCCCATCTGCGCCATTCCTTTACTCCTTGCCAACCGGGGACTGTCTCCGTATCTTACCTGACATCAAGCGGAGACACTCCCCGGTTTGCGGGCGGTTCATGCTGCCCACAACCAACCGGGGTATTCCTACCGGGAGTTGAATATGCCGACCACGCCCGCCGCCCCTTCCACCGCACCCCCCGGCCAGGCGCCCGCCGGGGCGCGGCGGACCGGGCGCCCCGGCGCCGTACTCGCCGTCATCGTCACCGCCTACCTGATGGTCGGCGTCGACTCCACCGTCGTGAACGTCGCCCTGCCCGACATCCAGCGCGATCTGCACTTCGGCCCCGCCGCGCTGTCCTGGGTGCTCAACGCCTACACCCTCACCTTCGGCGGACTACTGCTGCTCGGCGGCCGGATCGGCGACATCGCGGGGCGCCGCCGCACCCTCACCGTCGGCGTCACCGTCTTCGCCCTCGCCTCCCTGCTCGGCGGAGTCGCGGGCGACAGCGGCTGGCTGCTCGCGGCCCGCGCGCTCCAGGGCGTCGGCTCGGCGCTCACCGCCCCCAGCACGCTCGCCCTGATCACCACCAACTTCGAGGAGGGCCCGCGCCGCAACCACGCCCTCTCGATCTACACCTCGGTCGCCTCCATCGGCGCGTCCCTCGGCCTGGTGCTCGGCGGCGCGCTCACGGCCTGGGCCTCCTGGCGCTGGGCCCTGCTGATCAATGTGCCGATCGGCGCCGCCGTGGCCCTCGCGCTGCCCCGCTTCGTCCGCGAGACCCCGCGCCGCGCGGGCCACTTCGACGCGGCCGGAGCGGTCACCGGCACCGCCGGAATGACCGCCCTCGTGTACGCCTTCGTACGCGTCGCCGAAAGCGGCTGGAGCGATACGCTCGCCCAACTCTCCTTCGCAGCGGCCGGGTTGCTCCTCGCGCTCTTCGTGTACGTCGAGTCGCGGGCCCGCCAGCCCATCGCCCCGCTGAGGCTCTTCGCCGACCGCAACCGCGCGGGTGCCTACCTCGACATCCTGCTGCTGCCCGCGGGGATGTTCGGCGCGTTCTTCTTCCTCACCCAGTACGTCCAACACGTGCTCGGCTACGGCCCGTTGGAGGCGGGGCTCTCCTTCCTGCCGCTCACCGTCGCGATGTTCACCGTGCTGCGGTTCGTGCCCGGACTGCTCCAGCGCCACGGCCCGAAGCCGGTGCTCGTCACCGGGATGACCCTGATCACCGTCGCCGCCCTCTGGCTCACCCGGCTCAGCCCCACCGGCTCGTACGCCACCGGGCTGCTCGGTCCGATGCTGGTGCTCGGGACCGGGGTGGGCCTGAGCTTCATGCCGCTCAACGCGACGATCCTGACCGGGGTCACCCCGGACCAGGCCGGTGCCGCGTCCGGACTGCTCCAGACCCTTCAGTGGCTGGGCGGCACGCTGGGCCTCTCGGTCCTGGTGACGGTCTCGGGCACAGCCACCCGGCACTCGGCCGGCAGCCCGGCGGAGCAGCTGACGCTGGGGGCGACGAGTGCGTTCGGCGTGGGGGCGGGGATAGCGCTCGCCGCGGTGCTGGTGGCCGCGGTGGTGATCCGGGGGCGGCGACGGTAGAGCCTGCGGCGCTATTTCCCCACCCCGCCCCTTCCCGAACTGGGGGCTCTGCCCCCAGACCCCCGCTCCTCAAACGCCGGAGGGGCTTGACTCTGCCGGGCAGCGCTATCCCTGCGCCCAGGGCCAGCGTGCGTCCCGGCCCGCCTCCAGCAGGGGGATCATGCGGAACGCCGCGTCCGTCAGGCCCGCGAAGACGTGCCGGTTCGCGGCGCCCGACGGGCCGTGGCCGACCCGGTGGCCGGCCAGGTTCCAGGTGTAGACGGGCACCTCGGCCGGAACCAGCGCGGTCGGGTCGCCGCCGTACGACGTCTGTTCGTCCGTCACGATCAGCACCCGGTCGTGGCCCCGGTAGTGCCCCCGCACCGCCTCGGCGGTGTTCGTGCCGCCCAGATCGCCGAAGCGGCCCAGGATCTTCAGGACGGACTCCCCCGCCCGGTACTTCACCGGCGCGCTGCCCGTGCCGAACTCCACGAGGTCCGCGTCGGCGGCCCGCAGCGCCAGCGCCGTACCGAAGATCGCGGCGGCGTCCGCCCGGTTGAGCTGGGAACGCTCCGACAGCGGCGACCACATCGAGCCCGAACGGTCCACCAGGACCAGCGTCCGGCCACCGAGCGCGGGCACGTTGGCCAGCGAGTGGCCGAGCGCCTGCTCCAGCGGGTACGCCCAGCGCAGCGACGGCGCGTGGCGGTACGCGGCGAGGTAGCGGAAGGGGAACTGCCGTGATGCCGCGACGACTTCGGGGTCGGAGATCCTCGCGGCCACCTCCGCCGCCACCTCGTCCGAGACACCCGCCTCGTCGAAGTTGCGGAGGTTGCGCAGCAGCGCCATCGCGCCCATCGACGGGATGACCGCCTCCCACGCCGCCCTGTCCATCGGCCCCTGCAGCCAGCCCGCGAGCGCCTCCCAGGTCAGACCCGCCGCGGCGAGCCGCTCCGCGCCGTCGGGGGCGAGGACGACGGCCCGGCGCTCCGCGACGGGCAGTGCCATCAGCGCCCGGTGGGCTGTCAGCACCCGGTCCCCGGCCGGCGGCACCGCGGTGTCGGGGTTGTGCCGACGGTCGAGCGCGTACCGGAACAGTTCGCCCTGCCACGGCTTGGCCGGGTCGGGCGCGGCGTGCACCAGGTTGAGGATGTCGCCGAAGCGGTAGCCCTTCGACGGGGTGTCGTACTTGAGCAGCGACTTCCCGCTGTAGAGGCGGCGTACGGCATCGGCGATGCCCCGCTTCACGGGCTTGGGGACGGCGCGGCCGTACGTCGACGTCCAGTATCCGAGCAGTTCGCCCGGCTCGTCGGGGCGCAGCAGCACCGAGGCGACGACCTGCCGGTTGGCCGGGCCGTCCGAAGTGCCCGCGTCCAGACGTGCCTTGACGTACTCGGCGGCGCCGACGATCGAGGCGGTACGCAGTCCGCCCTCCCCGCGCAGCCAGCCGAGCAGTCCGGCGGTCCACTCCGGATCCTCGACGGCCAGTTTGCGCACCAGCGCCGCGAACCGGTCGTCGCGCGCCGCGCCGGTCTCGTAAAAGGTCTGCTGGGCAACGAAGTTGGCGACGGCAAGGACGAAGAGTTCCGACTTGGCGTCCCGCAGCCGGCCCGCGCCGCCCTCGTGCGTGCGGGCGGTGCGGCCGGTGGACGCCACCGGCGAAGTGGTGTGCGCGCGGGTGGCGCGCAGGTTGAACCGAGCCATGGTGAATGGCCTCCCGAGATCGAATTCGGCGACGGCGGATTTCATGCGAAGAAGTAGCCGCGGCCTGCGCACCGGGAGGTGCACAAACGGATGAAGTGTGGTGTCCGGAGAACTGGGCGGCGGAACCGACGTGTTGGTGCTCTGCCACTGAGCTACACCGGTACGAGCACCGGCGGCGGGATTCGAACCCGCGACCTCCCCATTAACAGTGGAAGTAGGTCCTGCCTGCGCACCTGGACAAGAACGACCTTAGGCGGACGGCCTGACGGCGCGCCAAGTATTTTCGGCGCGGGGTCAGGGCAGGCAAAAGGCCGCCCGGAGGCAACAGCCTCCGGGCGGCCTGGAAACGCAGGCGTGGAATTCAGCCGCGCGATTCAGGGCACGCGGGAATCAGGCTGCTTCAGCCGCGGACATTCACGCGCGCGAGCGGGCCTTGAAGGCCGCCTTGCGGGCCTCCTTGGCCGTGGCCTTGTCCGGGTGCAGCCGCCCCATCGCCTCCAGGACGTCCGCGGTCGCGGGGTGCGCCACCCGCCAGGCCGCGTCGAAGAACCCGCTGTGCTGGCCGACCAGGCCCTCCACGAGCTCCTGGAGTTCCTCCAGATCGCCCTCCACCGCGAGCTGTGCGGCGATCGTGTCGATGGCCAGCCAGAAGATCATCTCCTCGGACGGCGGCGGCACGTCCGGGGCGCCGCGCTCGGCGAGCCAGACCCGGGCGAGGCCGCCCAGCTCGGGGTCGGGCAGCACCTCGCGGACGGCGGGTTCGGCCAAGGCACCGGTCAGAGCGAGGGCCTGCTGGCAGTGCAGCCGGCGCAGCGGTCCGCCCGCGTCGCCGCCCCGGGCCGCGGCGAGCAACTCCCCTGCCGCTTCGGCCGGTTCGCGGCGGGCCAGCCACTGCTCGGTCTCGGCGCGGGCGGCGAGCTCGGGGAAGTAGGCGATGCCGTCGAGCAGCGCGTCCGCGCCCTTGTCGGCCAGGTCGCCGACGGCCGGAGCGTCCACGCCCGCCTCCAGCATCCGGGCGCGCACGCCGTAGAGGCCGAGCGGGGTCAGCCGGACCATTCCGTACCGGGAGACGTCCTCGTCCTCGACCGGTGGCGCGGGCTCGTCGCCCTCCTCGGCCATCAGGGCCTCGTCCACGGGCTCGTACTCGACCAGACCGATCGGCTCAAGCAGCCGGAACTGGTCGTCGAGCCGCATCATCGCGTCGGAGACCTGCTCCAGGATGTCGTCCGTGGGCTCGCCCATGTCGTCGGGGACGATCATCGAGGCGGCGAGCGCGGGCAGCGGCACGGGCCCTTCGGGGGTGCCCGACTCGGTCATGCTCAGGACGTACAGATTGCCCAGGACGCCCTCCAGGAAGTCGGCCTCCTCCTCCGGGTTCCACTCCAGGCGCTCGAAGTCGATCTCGCCGTCCTCGCCGACCAGGTCGGCGAAGTCGTCGATGACCGGAGCGGTGGCGTCCGCGAAGACCACGTCGAAGGCGTCGAGCCAGATGGCGAGGACGTCCTGCGGCGATCCGGAGGTGAGCACGGCGAGGTTCTCGCCGGCGGAGGCGGTGCCTTCGCCGTCTGCGTCCTCTGCGTCCCCTTCACCCGGTCCCCCGGCGTCCTCGATCTCGACCAGGCCGGTGTCGACCGCGACCCGCCAGGCCTCGCTCGCGTAGGCCGGACCGTCCTGGTCGTCGCCGAGGCCGAGCTCGGCGGCGGCCGCGGGCAGCTGCTCCTCGACGAGTTCGCCGCCGGCCCCGACCCGCGTTTCGGGCCCGGCCCAGCGGGCGAGCCGTACGGCGCGGGCGAGCAGCGGGGCGGACAGTGCGTCCCGTGCCAGCTCCGCCTCGGAGTTCAGCCGTACCGGCGGCAGGATGGGGCGGTCTCCGGACATCTGGGGGTACTCCTCGGCCGTACGGTCTGGGCGCTCTGGTCGCGCTGGGTCAGCGATGGTTGAGCGGAACCCAGCGTAGACGCTGTGGGCGGGGTCGCGTCGCGCCCGGTTCCGCGCACCCGTCGCCCGCTCGCGCGCCGGGGTGCGCCCGGCACGGGGCGCCCCCGGTGGTTCACCCATCCGTCGGGCTCCGTCCACCGGCACATCGTGACAACTCCCGTGCGCAGAGCAGAGATGACCACGACCCGCAGATCATCCGCTTGCGCCCGTAGCGGCTACCGGTCGGCCGGGGTGAGGCTCAGCGCCGGAACGTAACGCGCCAGCCGGCTGGTCTTCAGCCCCTCATAGGTGCGCACCCGGTTCCACTGGGGCGTCGGCGAGCCGATGCCCGCGCCGGGTGCGGCCAGGGCGTCGATGTGGGCCCGCTCGCTCTCCCACAGGGCGTAGTTGAGGACGCGGGTGCCGTCCACGCTGGTGTGGAAGTGGGCGGCGATCCCGCCCTGGGGAGGCGTCGGGTCGCTGTCCAGGGCCTCGAAGACGGTGTCCACCCAGGCCCGCTGCCGCTCGGGGTCCGGCCCTTCGAACTCCACGTCCACCACGACGACACAGCCCGGCACCCGCCTCTCGCCCTCGGTCCGCATCCCGCTGCGGTGGAGCTCGTACGAGGTGAGCCCCTCCCGCACGATGCCGGGCACGGCCGCGTCGATCTCGGCGACCCGCTCGTCCCGGGAGCCGCGGAGCAGAAAGTCCTGGTAGACCCGCTCGTCCGTCCACTGCGAGTAGTGCAGCAGGCTGCTGCCGTCGGTGCCGGTGTGGACGCTGTAGGAGAGCAGTCCGGCAGCCGGCCAGTCCCGGGCGCCCCACGCCCTGGCGATGGCCTCGACGGCGGCCTGCTGCAGCTCGGGGGTGCCGACCCGCCAGGTACTGATCTTCACCACGCCGGAGGCCGAACGGGCCGGGTCGGGAAGGGAGTTGAACTGCACGCGGGTGGACGTGGCCGTCATGGCGGGCTCCTCGGTATGCGGTGCGCTGCTTGCGATGACCACATCCTCAGACGTCAAGCCCGCTTGAGGTCAAGCGCTCCCGGCGCCCCGGATCGCGGCGACCGCCCGGCCGAGCAGCGAGCGCAGCAACTCCCGTTCCTGGACGGTGAATTCACCGGCGATGCGGCGCTCGATGGCGACCGCCCGCTCGTCGGCGGCGGCCAGCGCCGTGCGGCCCGGGCCGGTGAGCCGGGTCTCCAGGACGTTGCGGTGCCAGGGGTGCGGGGTGCGCTCGACCAGGCAGCGCTCTTCTAGGTTCTTCAGTACGACGTTCATGGCCTGCGGGGTGACCAGGCAGGACCGGGCCAGCGCGGCCGCCGAGATGCCGGGCGCGCCGGACAGCGCGAAGAGCGCGGCGTACTGCGGCACGGTGAGCCCGGCCACCTTGACCGCCGCGCTCTTCGCGGCGATCAGCTCCTGCTCGGCGCGCTTGATGTCGAGGAGCGCCGGTCGGCGACGCCGAACGCCGCGTCGTCCTGGTCGTACGCCCGGAGCGCACCACCTCGCAGTGAACCCCGGGCGCCGTCGCCACTGCCGTCACACGAGGTTGCCGCCGCCGTCCACGAACACGACTTCGCCCGTGATGTACGGGGCGTTGACGAGGTGGACGATCTCGTCGGCCACGTCATCGGCGGTGCCGGTGCGCTTCAGCGGGACCGCGTTCTCCACGTGGCGCTTGGTGTCGGCGAAGCCGTCGACTCCCTCGTACCACGGGGTCTCGATGAAGCCGGGGGCCACCGCGTTGACGCGGGTCTCCGGTCCGAGCGTCTTGGCGAGCAGCCGGGTCAGGTGGTTCACGGCCGCCTTGGAGACGGCGTACGGGATGGAGCTGCCGTTCGGGCGGATGCCCGCCTGGGAGGACACGTTGACCACGGCGCCCGCGCCGCTCGCCTTCAGGTGCGGGGCGGCCGCCGTGATGGTCTGCCAGAGGCCGAGCACATTGACGTCGAAGATGTCCCGCCACACCTCGGGGCTCGCGGCCGCGAGGTCGTCGTGCGGGATGAACCGGGTGGTACCGGCGCTGTTGACCAGGATGTCGAGCCGCCCGAAGGTCTCGATGACGGCCCCGACCAGCCGCTCGGCCTCGCCGTCCACCGAGACGTCCGCCCGGATGTAGACGGCGCCGGGCAGTTCCGCGGCCAGCTTCTCGCCCGCCTCGGGCGACCGGGAGTTGACCACCACCCGGACGCCGGACGCCGCGAGCCGGCGGGCGGTGGCGGCGCCGATGCCCGAAGAAGAGCCGGTCACCAGCGCAACACGTGCTTCGCTCATACTGCTGTTCCCCACATGCGGTGTTCAGCCGCGCCCGTCGGCGATCATGCCACAGGGCATATCGCGGCCGACTCCCGCACACTGGACCCTGTCAGGGACCGATCAGCAGAGCGGAGTTGTGCGATGGACCGCGCGGCCTTCAGTCGCAGGGCGTTCCTCGGTACGGCGGGGGCCGTCGTCGCCGCGGGCGCGGCGGGGTGCTCCGCCGGCGAGGGGACCGGCAAGGACGGGCCCGCGGCTGCCGACCACGGCTCCTCGAAGCCGCCCGCGAAGGAGAACGACCGGCCCGGCGACGCCGGCTGGCGGCTCAAGGGGCGCGGCGCCGAGCACGAGGTCGAGGGCTACCCGGACCGTACGAGCGTGGCGCCCGGAGAGACCTTCCGGCTGCACGTGCACACCACCGCCAAGACCTTCCGCGCCGAGGCGTTCCGGATGGGCTGGTACGGGGGCGCGCTGGCCCGCAAGGTGTGGGAGTCGGGCTCGGTCAAGGGCACCCGGCAGCCCGCCGCCAAGGTCGAGCCGGGCACGTACACCGTGACCGCCGACTGGTCGGCGAGCACCGAGGTCACCACCAAGGACTGGCCCGAGGGCTCCTATCTGATCCGGCTCACCGCCGACACTGGCGGCCAGCGCTACGTCCCGGTCACCGTCAGGTCGGCCACCACCAAGGGCCGGGTGGTGATCGTCAACGCGGTCGCGACCTGGCAGGCGTACAACGAATGGGGCGGTTACAGCCTCTACAACGGGCCGAGCGGCGACGACGCGGACCGCTCGCGCGCGGTGAGCTGCGACCGCCCCTACCACCGCGACGGCGACGGCCTCTTCCTCACCTACGAGCAGCCCGTCGTCGCGCTCGCCGAGAAGATGGGCCTGGCGCCCGCGTACGTCACCACCATGGACATCGAGCGCGACGCCCAGCTCCTGAACGGCGCGAGTGCCGTGCTGTCGCTCGGCCATGACGAGTACTGGACGCAGTCGATGCGCGAGCGGGTCACGGCCGTCCGCGACCGGGGCACCAACATCGCCTTCCTCGGCGCGAACGCCTGCTTCCGGCGCATCCGTCTGGAGAAGACGGGCCTCGGCGACCACCGGCTGATCGTCTGCTACAAGAACGACTGGGCCAAGGACCCGGGCCGCCGCGAGGGCGAGCCGCCGACCACCAACTTCCGCGAGCCCCCGCACGCCCAGCCGGAGAACTCCCTGACCGGCACGTTGTACGAGTCCAACCCGACCACCGCCGACTACGTGGTCACCTCGCCCGGCCACTGGCTGTTCGAGGGCACCGGTGTCAAGCGGGGCTCGGCGTTCCCGGGTCTGGTCGGCACGGAGTACGACCGCGCCAACGGCGAGGAGACCACGCCCCGGCCGATCGAGGTGATCTCGCACTCCCCGCTGACCTGCCGAGGGGTCCACTCGTACGCCAACTCGGCCTACTACACGGTGAGTTCGGGCGCGGGCGTCTTCAACACCGGCACCATGCGCTGGGTCCAGTCGACCATCGGCGACGGCGGCCACGGCATCGACGCCACCACGGCGAAGTTCACTTCGCGGGTGACGGAGAACCTGCTGCGGGTCTTCGCGGCGGGCCCGGCCGGGCGCACCCACCCGGCCAAGGACAACCTGGACACCTTCCATCCGTACGCGGGCGACCCGACGTGGTCGAAACGCAACCTCTGGTAGCGGACTGGGGCGCGGGCGTCGGGGGCGCGACATTTCAGCGGCACTATCGCCCACCCCCACAAACTCTAAGTAGACGTTAACTCTCCCCCGGGCGAAACTGCCGTATGACGACATCACGCCCACCCCGCCCGTTCGGGCGCGCGCTCTGCGCCATGGTCACACCGTTCACCGCTTCGTACGAGCTCGACCTCGTGGCCGCCCAGCAGCTCGCCGCGCACCTGGTCGACAACGGGTGCGACGGCCTGGTCCTGAACGGCACCACCGGGGAGTCGCCGACCACCTCGGACGAGGAGAAGACCGCACTGGTACGGGCCGTCGTAGAGGCGGTCGGCGACCGTGCCGCGATCGTGGCGGGCGTGGGCAGCGCGTCGACCGCGCACACCGTCGCCCTGGCCCGCGCGGCCGAACAAGCGGGCGCGGACGGCCTGTTGGTGGTGACCCCGTACTACAGCCGGCCGCCGCAGGAAGCCGTGGCGGCGCACTTCCGCACGGTGGCCGACGCGACGGGCCTGCCGGTGATGCTGTACGACATCCCGGGCCGCACGGGCACCCGCATCGAGGTCGACACGATGCTCCGGCTCGCCGCCCACGAGCGCATCGTCGCGGTGAAGGACTGCGCGTACGACCTGCTCGGCTCCACCAAGGTCATCGGCCGCACCTCACTGGCGTACTACTCGGGGTGCGAGGAGCTGAACCTTCCGCTGTACGCGGTGGGCGGGGCGGGGTATGTGAGCACGGTGGCGAACGTGGCGCCGGGGGCGCTGCGGGCGGTCCTGGACGCGTACGACGCGGGCGCCCCCGCCGAGGCCGCCCGCCTCAACCAACTGACCGTCCCGCTCACGGAGTTGATGATGGCATCCGGGTTGCCGGGGGCGGTGACGGCGAAGGCGCTGCTGGGGCATGCGGTGCGGGAGCCGTTGCTGCGGGCGGGGCGGAAGGAGGCGGACCACCTGCGCGGGGCGCTGGAGGCTCTGCTCAGGAATTAGCCCCGCCCCGCCCCTTACCGAAACCCTCCGGGGGTGAGTGGGGCGGGTGCGGCCGGTGGTCCTGGGGCTCTGCCCCAGACCCCGCTCCTCAAGCCCCGGAGTGACTTGAACGGGTTCTGGGGGCGACCCCGGTGACTAGTTGTGGCTGTGCAGGATCTCGTTCAGGCCGCCCCACACCGCGTTGTTCGGACGCGCTTCCACCGTGCCGGTCACCGAGTTCCGGCGGAACAGGATGTTGGACGCGCCGGACAGCTCGCGGGCCTTGACGATCTGGCCGTCGGGCATCGTCACGCGCGTACCCGCCGTGACGTAGAGCCCGGCCTCGACCACGCACTCGTCGCCGAGCGCGATGCCCACGCCCGCCTCTGCGCCCACCAGGCACCGCTCGCCGATGACGATGCGGACGTTGCCGCCGCCGGACAGCGTGCCCATCGTGGACGCGCCGCCGCCGATGTCGGAGCCGTCGCCGACGACGACACCGGCCGAGATGCGGCCCTCGACCATCGACGTGCCGAGCGTGCCCGCGTTGAAGTTCACGAAGCCCTCGTGCATGACCGTGGTGCCCTCGGCGAGGTGCGCGCCGAGGCGCACCCGGTCGGCGTCGGCGATGCGGACGCCCTTGGGCGCGACGTAGTCCGTCATGCGCGGGAACTTGTCGACCGAGGTGACCTGGAGGTGCAGGCCCTCGGCGCGGGCGTTCAGACGGACGGTCTCCACGGAGTCCACGGCGACCGGACCGAGCGAGGTCCAGGCGACGTTGGAGAGCAGCCCGAAGAGGCCGTCGAGGTTCTGGCCGTGCGGCTTGACGAGCCGGTGCGAGAGCAGGTGCAGCCGCAGGTAGGCGTCGTGCGCGTCCAGGGGCTTGTCTTCGAGCGAGGTGATGACCGTACGGACGGCGACGACCTCGACCCCACGGCGCTCGTCCGGGCCGACGGCCTTGAGCGCGGCGGCGCCGAGGAGTTCGGCGGCGCGCTCGGCGGAGAGGCGCTCGGTGCCGGCCGGGCCGGGCTCGGCGACGGTCACGAGCTCGGGGGCGGGGAACCAGGTGTCCAGGATGGTGCCGTCGGCGGCGATGGTGGCGAGTCCGGCGGCCGCGGCGCCGGTCGTAGCAGTAGCAGTCGTGTCGGTCATGACCAAAACCTAACCGGCCGCGCCCCGCCGCGGCGAACCGGTCTCACCTCCCGGTCCCGTGTCCGCCCGACCGGCTGACCTGCGCGGCGTTCAGTGCGCGGCGCCCCCTACGTTGAGCAGGACCACTCCGCCGATGACGAGGGCGATCCCGGCGAGCTTGGCGGCGGTCATCGCCTCGCCCATGAAGACCATGCCCACGGCCGCGATGACGGCCGTCCCGACGCCCGACCAGATCGCGTACGCGGTGCCCACGGACAGGGACTTCAGCGTGAGCGACAGCAGGTAGAAGGCGAGCAGGTAGCCGGTGGCGGTGATCAGCGAGGGCCAGAGCCGGGTGAATCCCTCGCTGTACTTCAGCGCGGACGTGGCGATGATCTCCGAGCCGATGGCGCAGCCGAGCAGGACATAGGGCATGTGTACCAGCGTACCCAAGGATGCGTACGGCCGTACACAACGGCTGTCCCAAGACCTGCCAAGACCTACCGCAGCAGTCGGCCGAGCAGATCGCGCGCGTACTCCTCGTCGTACGCGCCGCCGGTGAGGAGCGACTGGAGGCAGATGCCGTCCATCGCGGCGACCAGTCCGCGCGCGGTGACCGGATCGGTGTGGCGGGCGAGCAGTTCGGCGACGGAGTCGGTCCACTCCGCGGCGACCGGGCGCAGCGCGGGGCGGCGCAGGGCGGCGAGGTAGAGCTCGTACTCCAGCTCGGCGCGCGCCCGGTCCCCGGTCAGCCACTCGCCCATCAGCCGGGCCAGTTCGACGGCCAGGTCCGCGCCGGGTTCACCGAGCCGCGCGCAGTCGCGGACGGCCGCCGCGAAACCCTCGTTGGCCTGGCGCAGCGCCGCTACGAGGAGTTCGTCAAGTGTCTTGAAATGGTACGTGGTCGAGCCCAGCGGCACATCGGCCTCGGCGGCGGCGCTGCGGTGGCTGAGACCGGCGATGCCGCGCTCGGCGACCACCCGGAACGCCGCGTCGATGATGCGCCGACGCCGGTCGGGGTCGTAGCGGCGGGCCATCAGCGGCCTCCGGGGGGTCCGGCCTGGTCACAGAGCATGCCCCCGACCGTACCCGCAGCGGGTGCGGGCTACCGTATGCCGATCGATCAGGGGACGGGACGTACGCGCGACGTACGGGAAGTGCGAGGTTTGCAGTGACGCAGGACATGGGGTGGGGCCCCGGTGCCCAGGGCGGGCCGCCGGGATGGGGGCCCGCCTGGGGAGCGGGCTGGATGCCGCTCCCGCCTAAACCGGGCGTGATCCCGCTGAGTCCGCTGCAGGTCGGCGACGTACTGAGTGGCGCGTTCTCGGCGCTCGGCCGCTACTGGAAGCAGCTCTTCGGCGTGGCCCTGATCGCGTACGGGGCCGCCGCCCTGGTCGTGGTCTCGGCGGGCGCGGGCGCGGTG
Source organism: Streptomyces sp. NPDC050485 (assembly GCF_044458185.1). Classification (NCBI taxonomy): domain Bacteria; kingdom Bacillati; phylum Actinomycetota; class Actinomycetes; order Kitasatosporales; family Streptomycetaceae; genus Streptomyces; species Streptomyces sp. NPDC050485. The sequence continues at coordinate 122,793 of NZ_JBITHR010000003.1, forward strand.
GCCGCCGTCCACGATCACCTCGATCCGGTCTTCAATCCCCCGTACGGGGAACACCCGGTGCGCTCCGACTGGGAGCCGGTGCTCGTCGCCGGGTGCCTCGTCGCCCTCGTCGCGATGGTGATGTGGCTCGTCTCGGCTGCGCTGATGTACACGGCGGCGCCGGTCGTGCTCCAGGAGGCGGTGCTCGGGCGGCGCACGACGTTCGGCGCGGTGTGGCGCAGGACCTGGTCCCGCTTCCCGGCGGTGCTCGGCGCACTGGCGCTCTCGTGGCTGGCCGGTCTTGGCGCGATGGTCCTGTTCATCGCGCTGTTCATGTCCCTGATACTGACGGACTTCGGCCACGCCGATCCGCCGGCCGCGCTGATCGTGCCGTTCGTGCTCGGCATCCTGGCGCTGATCCCGGTAGGCGTCTGGCTGTGGGTGCGCTTCAGCTTCGCGCCGTCCGCCGTGGTCCTGGAGAACCAGCGGCCCGTCGAGGCGCTGCGCCGCTCGGTCCGGCTGGTCCGGGGCGTCTGGTGGCGGACCTGCGGCATCCTGCTGCTTGTCGGCATGATCAGCGGGATGATGGGCTACGTCGTCCAACTCCCGTTCACCTACGGCGGGATCCTCGCGGCCATGCCGCTGGCGCTGTCGCACTCCACCGGCAGCAGGATCACGGCCGTGGTCGTCGTCGTGGTCCTGTACACGATCGGCATGGCGGTCAGCCAGTTCCTGTCGACCGTCGTGCCCCAGCTCGCCGCCGGCCTGCTCTACGTCGACCAACGCATCCGCCGCGAGAACCTGGCCCCCGCACTGGCCGAAGCAGCCGGCGTCCCGGCGGCGGGAGCACCGCCGGTGGGCGCCTGGTAGCGCAAGGCCGATCCCGCGAAAAACGGCCATGCCCTCCCCCTGCTCACAGAGCTTTGGGGGAGGGCATGGCCGTCAACCGGAGTCGAACGGGTCGGGCTCAGACGTTGAAGCCCAGCGCGCGCAGCTGCTCGCGGCCGTCGTCCGTGATCTTGTCGGGGCCCCACGGCGGCATCCAGACCCAGTTGATCTTCAGCTCGTTGGCGATGCCGTCGGTCGCGGCCTTCGCCTGGTCCTCGATCACATCGGTCAGCGGGCAGGCCGCCGACGTCAGGGTCATGTCCAGCGTGACGACGTTGGAGTCGTCGATGTGGATGCCGTAGATGAGGCCGAGGTTGACGACGTCGATGCCCAGCTCGGGGTCGACCACGTCGTACAGCGCCTCGCGGATCTCTTCTTCGGTCGCCGGCTTGATCGCCGCCTCCGCGTTCTCGGTCATGCCGTCTTCCTTTCGGCGACCTCGCCCAGAGCCTGGGCGGTCGCGTCCTTCCACGCCATCCAGCTCAGCAGAGCACACTTCACACGGGCGGGGTACTTGGAGACGCCGGCGAAAGCCACCGCGTCCTCCAGGATCTCCTCCATCGCGTCGTCCGGCTCCAGCTGGCCCTTGGACTGCATCAGCTCCAGGAAGGTCTCCTGGATCTTCCGGGCCTCGGCCAGCTCCTTACCCACGAGCAGCTCGTTCAGCACGGAGGCGCTCGCCTGGCTGATCGAGCAGCCCTGCCCCTCGTACGACACGTCCTCGATGCGCGAACCCGCGTACTTCACGCGCAGGGTGATCTCGTCACCGCACGTCGGGTTCACGTGGTGCACCTCGGCGTCACCGTCCCGCAAGCCCCGGCCGTGCGGGTGCTTGTAGTGGTCCAGGATGACGTCCTGGTACATCGAATCAAGCTTCACAACGATTAACCTCGCGTCCTGATGTCCGTTGTGTCACGTGCCCTACCGGCCGGGGATCCGGGGGTTGTCCCGCGGGAAGACACAGCACGTCTCGACTCCCCTAGCCGAAGAAGTTCCGTACGTGCTCCAGACCGTCCACCAGGGCGTCGACCTCGGCGGGCGTGGAGTACAGATAGAAAGACGCTCGCGTGGTCGCAGGAATTCCGTAGCGCAGGCAGACCGGGCGCGCGCAGTGGTGGCCGACCCGGACCGCGATGCCCTGCTCGTCCAGGACCTGGCCCACGTCGTGCGGGTGGATGTCGCCGAGCACGAAGGAGATCGCGGCGCCGCGGTCCTCGGCCGTGGTGGGGCCGATGATCCGCAGGTCCGGCACCTCCAGGAGGCGCTTGACCGCGTACTCGGTGATCGCGTGCTCATGCGCGGCGATCTTGTCCATGCCGATCGCCGAGAGGTAGTCCACCGCCGCGCCCAGGCCCACGGCCTGCGCGATCGGGGGCGTGCCCGCCTCGAACTTGTGCGGCGCCGGAGCGTACGTGGAGGAGTGCATCGAGACCGTCTCGATCATCTCGCCGCCGCCCAGGAACGGCGGCAGGTCCTCCAGGAGCTCCTGGCGGCCCCACAGCACGCCGATGCCGGTCGGGGCGCACATCTTGTGACCGGTGAAGGCCACGAAGTCGGCCTGCAGCGCCTGCACGTCCAGCGGCATGTGCGGGGCGGCCTGCGAGGCGTCGATGCAGACCAGCGCGCCGACCTGCTGCGCGCGGCGGACGATCGCCTCGACCGGGTTCTGGGTGCCGAGCAGGTTGGAGACCAGCGTGAAGGAGACGATCTTCGTCTTCTCGGTGATGATCTCGTTGATGTTCGACAGGTCGAGCCGGCCGTCGTCGGTCAGGCCGAACCACTTCAGCTTCGCGCCCGTGCGCTGCGAGAGCAGCTGCCAGGGCACGATGTTGGAGTGGTGCTCCATCTCCGTGATGACGATCTCGGTGTCGCTGTCCACGCGGTAGGGCTCGTCGGCCCAACCCAGCATGTTGGCAACGAGGTTGAGCGACTCCGAGGCGTTCTTGGTGAAGATGACCTCGTCGCGGCTCGGCGCGTTGATGAACGCGGCGACCTTGTCCCGGGCGCCCTCGTACAGCGCCGTGGCCTCCTCGGCGACCAGGTACACGCCACGGTGGACGTTGGCGTTGTGCTGCTCGTAGTACTCGTTGAGCGCGTCGAGCACCTGGCGCGGCTTCTGCGAAGTCGCCGCGCTGTCGAGGTAGACGATCTTCTTCCCGTCGTGGACCACACGGTCCAGCAAGGGGAAGTCCTTGCGGATCGCCTCGGTGTCGAGGAGGCCCGGCAGCTGCGTCACTCGGAAGCGCCACCCTTCGTGTACGACTCGTAGCCCTCGGCCTCGAGCTTGTCGGCGAGCTCGGCGCCGCCGGACTCGACGATGCGGCCGGCCGAGAAGACGTGGACGTAGTCGGGCTTGATGTAGCGCAGGATGCGCGTGTAGTGGGTCACCAGGAGGGTGCCGACCTCGCCGTTCTCACGGACGCGGTTGATGCCCTCGGAGACCTGGCGCAGCGCGTCCACGTCAAGGCCGGAGTCGGTCTCGTCCAGGATCGCGATCTTCGGCTTGAGGAGCTCCAGCTGGAGGATCTCGTGGCGCTTCTTCTCACCGCCGGAGAAGCCCTCGTTCACGTTGCGCTCGGCGAAGGCCGGGTCCATCTGGAGCTGCTCCATCGCGGACTTGACCTCCTTCACCCAGGTGCGCAGCTTGGGGGCCTCGCCGCGGATCGCCGTCGCCGACGTGCGCAGGAAGTTGGAGACCGAGACGCCGGGGACCTCGACCGGGTACTGCATGGCGAGGAACACGCCGGCGCGGGCGCGCTCGTCGACGGTCATCGCCAGGACGTCCTCGCCGTCGAGGGTGACGGTGCCGCTGGTGATCGTGTACTTGGGGTGACCGGCCAGCGAGTACGCGAGGGTGGACTTGCCGGAGCCGTTGGGGCCCATGATGGCGTGGGTCTCGCCCTGCTTCACGATCAGGTCGACGCCCTTGAGGATCTCACGGGGGCCGTTCTCGGCCTCGACGGAGACGTGCAGGTCGCGGATTTCAAGCGTTGCCATGGGGAACTCAGGACTCCTGGGTGACGGAGACGAGCACATCGTCCCCTTCGATCTTGACGGGGTATACGGGGACGGGGCGCGTCGCGGGAAGGCCGGACGGCTTGCCGGTGCGCAGGTCGAAGCTGGAGCCGTGCAGCCAGCACTCGATGGCGCAGTCCTCGACCTCACCTTCCGAGAGGGAGACGTTCGCGTGCGAGCAGATGTCGTTGATCGCGAACACCTCGCCCTCGGTGCGGACGAGGGACACCGGCGTGCCGTCGATCTCCACCCGCTTGGGGGTGTCGCTCTCCAGCTCGCTCAGCGCACAGGCTTTGACGAAGGCCATCAGACGGAAGCCTCCAGCTCCGTCTCGATCTTGGCGAGCAGCCGCTCTTCGACGTCCGGCAGGCCGATCTGCTGGACCAGCTCCGCGAAGAAGCCGCGGACGACCAGGCGGCGGGCCTCGTTCGCCGGGATGCCGCGGGACATCAGATAGAAGAGCTGCTCGTCGTCAAAGCGGCCGGTGGCCGAGGCGTGACCGGCGCCGACGATCTCGCCGGTCTCGATCTCCAGGTTCGGCACCGAGTCGACGCGGGCACCGTCGGTCAGAACCAGGTTGCGGTTCATCTCGTACGTGTCGGTGCCTTCGGCCGCGGCCTGGATGAGCACGTCACCGATCCACACGGCGTGCGCGTTCTCGCCCTGGAGGGCGCCCTTGTACACGGCGTTGGACTTGCAGTGCGGGGTGTTGTGGTCGACAAAGAGGCGGTGCTCCTGGTGCTGGCCCTTGTCGGTGAAGTACAGGCCGAAGAGCTCGGCCTCGCCGCCGGTGCCCGCGTAGGCGACCCGCGGGTGCAGGCGTACGAGATCGCCGCCGAAGGTGATCACGAACGACTTGAAACCGGCGTCCCGGCCGATCAGCGCGTTGTGCTGGCCGACGTGGACGGCCTTGTCGTCCCAGTCCTGGACGGAGACGACGGTGAGCTTGGCACCGTCGCCCAGGATGTAGTCGACGTTGGCGGCGAGCACCGCGTCACCGGTGTGGTCGATGACCACGACGGCTTCGGCGAACGCGGCGAGCTCCACGACCAGGTGGCCGTAGGCGACGCCGCCCTCGCCGTGCACCGCGATGCGGATCGGCTCGGTGAGCACCGTGTCCTTGGGGACGGTCACGACGGAGGCCTTCTCGAAGGACGAGTACGCCTGGGCTGCCACCCGGTCCACCGGCGTGCCGGCCCTGCCGAGCCGGGCGTCGTCGCGCCCGACGGTCTCCACGACGACGCCCTCGGGCGCGTCGACGGCGACCTTCACACCGTCACCGGTCGCGACGGCGGTGCCGTCGTGCAGCCCGCGCAGCCGCTCGAGCGGCGTGAAGCGCCACTCCTCCTCGCGGCCGTGCGGGACCGGGAAGTCGGCCGCGTCGAAGGACGGGGGGGCGCTCATGCGGGTGGCGACGGTGGACTCGGCGGCCACCGCGATCGACCCGGCGGTGGTGGAGCCCACCGGAATGTTCTGAGCCTCAGCCATGGCTGTCGTAGTGCTCTCTTCCTAGATCAGAATCTGCTCAACTGCCGGACGGGGGACGGTCGTTATCCGACCGAGCCCTCCATCTGCAGCTCGATCAGCCGGTTGAGCTCCAGGGCGTACTCCATGGGCAGCTCCTTGGCGATCGGCTCGACGAAGCCGCGCACGATCATGGCCATGGCCTCGAACTCGGTCAGACCGCGGCTCATCAGGTAGAAGAGCTGGTCGTCGGAGACCTTGGAGACGGTGGCCTCGTGGCCCATGGACACGTCGTCCTCGCGGACGTCCACGTAGGGGTAGGTGTCCGAGCGGGAGATCGTGTCGACCAGGAGCGCGTCGCACAGCACGTTGGACTTGGAGCCGTGCGCGCCCTCGCCGATCTCGACCAGGCCGCGGTAGGAGGTGCGGCCGCCGCCGCGCGCCACCGACTTGGAGACGATGTTGGAGGAGGTGTTCGGCGCCATGTGGACCATCTTGGAGCCGGCGTCCTGGTGCTGGCCCTCGCCCGCGAACGCGATGGAGAGCGTCTCGCCCTTGGCGTGCTCGCCCATCAGGTAGACGGCCGGGTACTTCATGGTGACCTTGGAACCGATGTTGCCGTCGATCCACTCCATGGTCGCGCCCTCGTACGCCACGGCGCGCTTGGTGACCAGGTTGTAGACGTTGTTCGACCAGTTCTGGATCGTCGTGTAGCGGCAGCGGCCGCCCTTCTTGACGATGATCTCGACGACGGCGCTGTGCAGCGAGTCCGAGGAGTAGATCGGGGCGGTGCAGCCCTCGACGTAGTGGACGTAGGCGTCCTCGTCGACGATGATCAGCGTCCGCTCGAACTGGCCCATGTTCTCCGTGTTGATGCGGAAGTAGGCCTGCAGCGGGATGTCGACGCGGACACCCTTCGGCACGTAGATGAACGAGCCGCCGGACCACACCGCGGTGTTCAGCGAGGCGAACTTGTTGTCGCCGACCGGGATGACGGTGCCGAAGTACTCCTGGAAGAGCTCCGGGTGCTCCTTCAGCGCGGTGTCGGTGTCGAGGAAGATGACGCCCTGCTCCTCCAGGTCCTCACGGATCTGGTGGTAGACGACCTCGGACTCGTACTGGGCCGCGACACCGGCGACGAGGCGCTGCTTCTCCGCCTCGGGGATGCCGAGCTTGTCGTACGTGTTCTTGATGTCCTCGGGCAGGTCCTCCCAGGACTCCGCCTGCTTCTCCGTGGAGCGCACGAAGTACTTGATGTTGTCGAAGTCGATGCCCGAGAGGTCGGAGCCCCAGTTCGGCATGGGCTTCTTGTCGAAGAGCCGCAGACCCTTGAGGCGCAGCTTCAGCATCCACTCGGGCTCGTTCTTCTTTTCCGAGATGTCGCGTACGACAGCCTCGGAGAGACCGCGCTTGGCCGCGGCACCCGCCGCGTCGGAGTCGGCCCAGCCGTATTCGTACGTGCCCAGGCCTTCGAGCTCAGGGTGGGCAGTCTCCGTGGGGAGAGTCATGCGGGGTTCCTCCCGGCCGTGCTTGCTGATGCTTGCTGATGTGTGGTCTGTGGTGGCGCGCCGTGCGGGATGAACGTGGTGCACACGCCGTCGCCGTGGGCGATCGTGGCCAGACGTTGCACATGTGTTCCCAGGAGGCGGGAGAAGAACTCCGTCTCCGCCTCGCACAGCTGCGGGTACCGCTCGGCGGCGTGGGCCACCGGGCAGTGGTGCTGGCAGAGCTGCTCGCCGACCGGTGCGCTGCGTGCTGTAGCAGCGTACCCGTCGGCACTCAAGGCCCTGGCCAGGGCTTCGGTGCGCTCCTCGGGCCGCGCGGCCTCGATGGCGTTCCGGTACGTCCCCGCCTGAGCCTCTATGCGGGCCCGGGCGAACGCGGCGACGGCTTCCTCGCCTGCCGCGCCGCCGCCGACGGACTGCTCGATCCAGTGCAGCGCGTCCACGGCGAGCTTGTCGTAGGACTGCTCGAAGGCGTCCCGGCCGCAGTCGGTGAGCGCGAAGGCCTTGGCCGGCCGGCCGCGGGTCCGGGCCCCGTAGACGCGCTGTTCGCGGGGGGCGACGACCTCGTCGGCCACGAGCGCGTCGAGGTGGCGGCGGACGGCGGCCTGGGTGAGGCCGAGGCGCTTCGCGAGGTCCGCGACGGTCGAGGGCCCGTGGTCCAGGATGGACCGCGCGACCCGGTTGCGGGTGGACCGCTCACCGGTCGCGAGTTCCTCCTGGGGAGCCTCGCCGATGTTTTTCACAACACCATTGTTGCGTAATTCCTCGGGGCCTGACAACCCACGTCCGGATCGCGAGCGGTGCGGTGCATCACTTAGGCATACCTAATCTGACCTGCGGAAACGATCATTGATCGATCAGGTCCCGGCTAATTCGGTGGCCCCCGGAAACGGCCCCGGGGCAGACTCCCGTGCTATGCCCATACCCCCTGTGACCGGCCCTTTGTGCACCCGCGACTCCCTCGCCGCCGACCTGGCCGGCCTGGGCGTGCGGCGCGGCGAGACCCTCCTGGTGCACTCGTCCCTGAGTTCGCTCGGCTGGGTCTGCGGAGGCCCGGTCGCGGTGGTCCAGGCGCTCCTCGACGCACTGGGCGAAACGGGAACGCTCGTGGTCCCCACCCACACCGGGGAGAACTCCGACCCCGCCGGCTGGGTCAACCCTCCGGTGCCCGAGGAGTGGTGGGAGGCCATCCGGGCAACGACCCCGGGGTACGACCCGCTGATCACCCCGACCCTGGGCATGGGAGTCGTCCCGGAGACCGTACGCACCTGGCCGGGAGCCCTGCGCAGCGCGCACCCTCAGACCTCCTTCGCGGCCATCGGGCCGGGCGCGGCCCGCGTCACCGCGGGGCACGCCCTGGACTGCCGCCTCGGCGAGCGCAGCCCGCTGGCCCGCCTGGAGGAGGCATCGGCCCGGGTCCTCCTGCTGGGGGCGGGCTACGACTCCTGCACGTCGTTCCACCTCGCGGAGTACCGGATTCCGGCGCCGGTGGTGGAGGAGTCGTTCGCGGTGACCACACCGCAGGGCGGACGACGCCGGATGACGGTCCGGGAAACCTCGATCACGAGTGAGCGCTTCGACGAACTCGGGGCGGACTTCGAGCGGGACCGCGCGGTGGTGCGCGGCACCGTGGGCGCGGCGGCGTCCCGGCTGTTCCCGGTGCGGGACGCGGTCGCCTACGCGCAGACGTGGCTGGCCACGCACCGCTCCCGCGAGGAGTGGGCCTGACGCTCACGGCCCGGGCGGAGTGGGCCTGACCGCTCAGCGCCGACCGCGCAGAGTGGCCTGATCGCTCAGGGCCGGCCCGCGCCGCTGGTGAACCAGTACGTTCCGGCCACCAGCACCCCGGCGAACATCACGATCGGCAGGGCGATCGGGAAGACCGCCCCTTCGACCGCCCCTTCGACGTCAGGGGCCGCGAACGATCGCAACTGTCCGAAAAAGTCAGCAGTCGAGGGACCCGGGCCCCCGCGCCACCGGGACCTGTGGCCCCTGCCTAGACTTGCCCGTCATGAAGAGCGAGCCTGTCGTCCAGGTCACCGGCCTGGTCAAGCGGTACGGACCCAAGACCGCTGTGGACGGCCTCGACCTCACGGTCGGCGGGGGCACCGTGACCGCCGTCCTCGGCCCCAACGGGGCCGGCAAGACCACCACCATCGAGACCTGCGAGGGCTATCGCAGGCCGGACGCGGGCACCGTCCGCGTCCTCGGGCTCGACCCGGTCGCCGACGCCCAGCGGCTCAAGCCGCGGATCGGGGTGATGCTCCAGTCCGGCGGCGTCTACTCCGGCGCCCGCGCCGACGAGATGCTCCGCCACATGGCGAAGCTGCACGCGCATCCGCTGGACGTGGACGCGCTCATCGAGCGCCTCGGCCTCGGCAGCTGTGGACGCACCACCTACCGCAGGCTCTCCGGCGGCCAGCAGCAGCGCCTCGCGCTGGCGATGGCCGTCGTCGGCCGCCCCGAACTGGTCTTCCTGGACGAGCCGACCGCCGGCCTCGACCCGCAGGCCCGCCGCGCCACCTGGGACCTGGTGCGCGAGCTGCGCACCGACGGCGTGTCCACCGTGCTGACCACGCACTTCATGGACGAGGCCGAAGAGCTCGCCGACGACGTCGCGATCATCGACGCGGGCCGGGTCGTCGCCCAGGGCTCCCCCGAGCAGCTCTGCAAGGGCGGCGCCGAGAACACCCTCCGCTTCACCGGCCGCCCCGGCCTCGACCTCGGCTCGCTGCTCAAGGCCCTGCCCGACGGCACCGCCGCGGCCGAGCTCACCCCGGGCGCGTACCGCATCACCGGCACCATCGACCCCCAGCTGCTCGCCACCGTCACCTCCTGGTGCGCCCAGCACGGCGTGATGCCGGACGGCATCTCGGTCGAGCGCCACACCCTTGAGGATGTCTTCCTCGAACTGACCGGCAAGGAGCTGCGTTCATGAGCGCCGGCACGTACGCACCCGAGCCGGGAGCGGCTCCGCTCGGGCGGATGATCGGGGCGCAGACCGCGCTGGAGACGCGGATGCTGCTGCGCAACGGCGAGCAGCTGCTGCTCACGGTGATCATTCCGAGTCTGCTGCTCGTCCTCTTCTCCACCGTCGACATCATCGACACCGGCGGCGGCAAGTCCGTCGACTTCCTCGCGCCGGGCATCCTCGCGCTCGCCGTGATGTCCACCGCGTTCACCGGCCAGGCCATCGCGACCGGTTTCGAGCGGCGGTACGGAGTGCTCAAGCGGCTCGGCGCCTCACCGCTGCCGCGCTGGGCGCTGATGACCTCCAAGACGCTGGCCGTGCTTGTCACCGAGGTGCTCCAGGTCGTCCTGCTGGCCGTGATCGCGTACGCGCTCGGCTGGTCCCCGCACGGCAATCCGCTCGCCGTGCTCCTGCTGCTCGTGCTCGGCACCGCCGCGTTCTCCGGGCTCGGGCTGCTCATGGCCGGCACCCTGAAGGCGGAGGCGACGCTGGCCGCCGCCAACCTCGTCTTCCTGCTGCTGCTCGTCGGCGGCGGGGTGATCGTGCCGATGGGCAAGTTCCCCGGCGGCGTGCAGAACGCGCTCGGGCTGCTGCCCGTCTCGGCCCTGTCCGACGGCCTGCGCGAGGTGCTCCAGCATGGTGCGTCGATGCCGTGGGGCGATGCCGGGATCCTCGCCGTGTGGGCGGTGCTGGGCCTGGGCGCGGCCGCGAAGTTCTTCCGCTGGGAGTGAGTCCGGGAGCGTACGGGAGTGACTTTGCTCCCGTCCCGGCCGGGCGGACCCCCCTCGTGAAAACATGCACAAACGGGCGCCTACGATAGGGCGCATGCCGAAATGGACCCGGGCCGACCTGGCCGAAGCGGCGCGCAATCCGCTCGCCTACATCGCTGAGCGCTGGACGCCGACCCAGCGGATCGTGGAACGCGCGGCCCTCAGCGCCGTCGTCATGGGTGTCGTCATCGTCGTGACCGGCGGTGCCGTACGGCTCACCGGTTCCGGGCTCGGCTGCCCGACCTGGCCCAAGTGCACCGACCAGAGCCTGACGGCGACCAGCCAGATGGGCTTCCACGGGGCCATCGAGTTCGGCAACCGCATGCTGACGTACGTGCTGTGCGCGGCGGTCGGCTGGGCGATCATCGCGGCGCGCTCGGCCGAGCCCTGGCGACGCGGCGTCACCCGGCTCGGCTGGGTGCAGTTCTGGGTGGTCATGGGCAACGCGGTGCTCGGCGGCATCGTGGTCCTGGTCGGCCTCAATCCGTACACGGTGGCCGCCCACTACCTGCTCACCAGCGCACTGATCGCGGTCGCCGTGGTGACCTGGCAGCGCACCCGCGAGGGCGACGGCGCGCCAAGGCCCTTGGTGGGCAAGGCGGTTGTGCAGCTCACCTGGCTCCTGGTGGGCGCGGCGGGCGCGCTGATCGCGGTCGGCACCATCGTCACCGGGGCCGGCCGGCACGCGGGCGACACCAGCGAGGTGTACCGCATCCCGATCGACTGGACGATGATCACGCAGCTGCACGCCGACCTCGCGTGGGTCGTGGTGGCGCTGACCGTCGCGCTCTGGTTCGTCCTGAAGGCCGTCGACGCACCGGCCGGGCCCCGCGACCGGGCCCGTGATCTGTTCCTGGTCCTGATGGGGCAGGGCGTGATCGGCTACGTCCAGTACTTCACGAAGACGCCCGAGATCCTGGTCGGCCTGCACATGTTCGGCTCCTGCCTGGTGTGGATCGCGGTGCTGCGCGTCCTGCTCGCGCTGCGCGAGCGCCCGGAGACCTCGGCCGAGCTGCCCACCCGGCCGGACGCCGCGCTGACCGGCGCCGGAAACACCGTCTAACCCGACAGCCCGTAGACGCGGCGGGCGTTGCCCGCCGCGATCATCCCGGCGACCCGCTGGGCGTCGCTGCGCGACCACGCGCCGTCGCCCACCCAGCCGCCGAGCACCCGCCCCAGCGCCTCACTGAACAACCGCGCGCCCACCACGTGCAGTTCGGGCAGCCCGCGCGCGCCGCTGGAGTAGAGCAGCTTCCCGAACGGGGCGAGCTCCATGATCTCCGCGAGTACGGCCGCGGCCCCCGCCCCGGTGCGCACCAGGGCCGGCCCGACATCGGCGTACACATGCGGGTGGACGCTGGCCAGATGGGCGGCCTGGCGGTGGTACGGGTAGCCGTGCAGCAGCACCAGATCGGTGCCGAGCCCGGCCGTCGCGGTCGCGAATCCGCCGAGCGGCATCGGGTCCGCCATCCCCACCCGGAGCTGGAGCGGCCGACCGGACGCGACCGCGCTCCACAGCAGGTGGCGCAGCAGTACGGGATCCTCCAGGCGCCCGTGTGTGCGCCGGCCCGCCAGCCATCTCCCGGCCGCCCCGCGCACCTCCCCCGGGCCCGGCGGCTCCGGGTCGAGTCCTTCGCATACGCCCGCGACCGACGCGAAGGCGACGGCGGAGGCGGCCGCGGTGTGCACGGCCTCGGCGAGGTTGGCGAGGAAGGACTCGACGGTCCCGGAGGTGTCGGCGACCTGCTCGGCGAGGAGTTCGAGGCGGACGATCTCATGGGCGTCGGCCGCGCCGGCGGCGGCGATCTCGTGCGGGGCGGTGAGGTCTCCGGGCGGTCCGGTGTCCACCAGATAAGTGGAGATTCCGGAGCCCCGCAGGAGGCGCCGGCCCGACTCCAGTACGCCGAGCTCGCGGCGGCGGGCCAGATAGCGGGCCGGCGGGCAGTGCGGTTCGAGGCCCAGGAGCGGGGGGCACCAGCGGCGTACGGCGAAGCCGGTCTGGGTGTCGAAGAACGTGGTGCCGGGCGCGGGCAGGGCCCCGGTGCGGCCAAGCGCGGTCTCGAAGGTGCCGAGGCCGAGCTCCGTGCGCAGGACCCCGTGGCAGTACTGGTCCACCAGGGTCGGGGTGTCGATCATCCGGGGCTCCCTGCGATGGACGCGCTTCCACCACTCCTAACGGGTGAGCCCCGGATCGGTGTTGCTCAGAGCCCGGGTCCAAGCCCCGCCCGGGCCCGCGGTGTCCGGCACACCGGCTCTCAGCTGTTCTTCGGACCGCCGAGCTGGATGCCGGCCATGCGGGTCCACTCGTACGGGCCGGTCTTCACCTTGCCCGCGAACTCGCCGTCGAAGTCCTCGTGGACGGTGATCCCGGACTTCTCGACGGCGCTGAGCGCGACGGCGTGGCTCGGGGCCACCAGGTCGCCCCAGCCGCCGTCCTCGCCGACGAGCACGATGCGGGCGCCCTTCTGTCCGAGGTACGCGATCTGCCCCTCGGCGCCGCCGTGCTCCTTGGCGAAGGAGCCGATCTGCCGGGCCAGTTTGGCCGCGCGCCGTTCGGCCCTGGCGGCCTGCTTCTCGTCAACCTGGGTGTCTGCCATGCCGCGATGCTACTAGCGGGTAGCTCCCGGTGCGACCGGAGGGGCCAGTGGCTTGCGCCACTGGCCCCTCCGGTCGGAAAGCGAGGTGCTCAGCGCAGGAACGGGTCCACCGCGACGGCCACGAACAGCAGCGACACGTACGTGATCGACCAGTGGAAGAGCCGCATTTCCTTCAGCTTGGTGCCCGTCGCCTCGGACTTGGCGCGGGACTGGAGCGCGTGCGCCTCCCACAGCCACCAGCCGCCGGAGAGCAGCGCGACCGCCGTGTAGAACCAGCCGGTGTAGCCGAGCGGGGTGAGCAGCAGCGAGACGGCGACCATCACCCAGCTGTAGAGGACGACATGGCGGGCCACGACCTTGTTGGAGGCGACGACCGGCAGCATCGGCACGCCGACCCGCGCGTAGTCCTCCTTGACCTTCATCGACAGCGGGTAGTAGTGCGGCGGCGTCCAGAAGAACATCACGAGGAAGAGGATGATCGGCGCCCACGACATGGAGTTCGTGACCGAGGACCAGCCGATGAGCACCGGCAGGCAGCCCGCGATGCCGCCCCACACGATGTTCTGCGAGGTCCGGCGCTTGAGGATCATCGTGTACACGACGACGTAGAAGAGGAGCGCACCCAGCGACAGGGCCGCCGAGAACCAGTTGACCAGGAGGCCGAACCACAGCGTCGAGATGACGCCGAGCGAGATGCCGAAGACCAGGCACTCGCGCGGCGAGACCATGCCGGTCACGAGCGGGCGCTGCGAGGTGCGGTCCATCAAGGCGTCGATGTCGCGGTCGATGTACATGTTCAGCGCGTTCGCGCCGCCCGCGGAGAGGTAGCCGCCAAGAGTGGTGGCGAACACCAGCCACAGCGGAGGAACGCCCTGCTCGGCCAGGAACATCACCGGAATGGTGGTGATGAGGAGCAGCTCGATGATCCGCGGCTTGGTCAGCATCACGAAGGCCTTGACGCGGGCCCCGAATGGCCGATGGCCCCCCGGGCTGGGAGTCAAGAGGACCCCTGCGGGTCGGGACTCGACGGCCGTCACGCACACCCCTGACAAAGAATTCCAGCAAGTCCCCGGTGATCCCGGACGTTCACCGGACGTGAAGGCCCGGTAAAGACTTGCGCGTACCACGCCACTGTAGACGTTGCCCATACGCCGCCATCCCCGGGGGTGGGGTCGTGTTGGGGGCATCTCGCCAGGAGGCGAATTCCGCCGCCCCCCGGCACGCTGGAGGTGTCTGTCCCAACGGGCAGACAGTCGAAAAAGTGAGCGTTCCGGCAGGGGTAGGCTCGACAGCGCCCGGTGCGCCCTCAGTCACCGGGATTCGACATGTGGAGAGGAGCCCTGACTCAGGGTGAGCACCAAGCCGACCACCACAGACCTCGAGTGGACCGAGCTGGACCAGCGGGCCGTTGACACCGGCCGCGTACTGGCAGCGGATGCTGTACAGAAGGTCGGCAACGGCCATCCCGGTACGGCGATGAGCCTGTCCCCGGCCGCGTACACCCTCTTCCAGAAGGTGATGCGGCACGACCCGGCGGACGCCGACTGGGTCGGGCGCGACCGGTTCGTGCTCTCCGCGGGCCACTCGTCCCTGACCCTCTACGTCCAGCTGTACCTGGCCGGTTTCGGCCTGGAGCTGGAGGACCTGGAGTCGTTCCGGACCTGGGGTTCCAGGACCCCCGGGCACCCGGAGTACGGCCACACCACCGGTGTCGAGACGACGACCGGCCCGCTGGGCCAGGGTGTCGCCAACGCCGTGGGCATGGCCATGGCCGCCCGCTACGAGCGCGGCCTGTTCGACCCGGAGGCCGTCATCGGCACCTCCCCGTTCGACCACTTCGTGTACGCGGTCGCCGGCGACGGCTGCCTCCAGGAGGGCATCTCCGCCGAGGCGTCCTCGCTGGCCGGCCACCAGAAGCTCGGCAACCTGGTCCTTTTGTGGGACGACAACCACATCTCGATCGAGGGTGACACGGAGACCGCGGTCTCCGAGGACACCATGAAGCGGTACGAGGCGTACGGCTGGCACGTCCAGCGCGTGGCGCCCAAGCCGGACGGCGACCTGGACCCCGAGGCGCTGTACAACGCGATCGAGGCCGCGAAGGCGGTGACCGACAAGCCGTCGTTCATCGCGATGCGCTCGATCATCGCCTGGCCCGCGCCGCACGCCCAGAACACCGAGGCCGCGCACGGCTCGGCGCTCGGCGCCGACGAGGTGGCCGCCACCAAGCGCGTCCTCGGCTTCGACCCGGAGAAGTCCTTCCAGGTGAGCGACGAGGTTCTCGCGCACACCCGCGAGGCGCTCGACCGCGGCCGGGAGGCCAAGGCCGAGTGGGAGAAGTCCTTCGCCGCGTGGCGCACCGCCAACCCGGAGCGCGCCGACCGGTTCGACCGCATCAACGCGGGCGAGCTGCCCGAGGGCTGGGAGTCCCACCTTCCGGTCTTCGAGACCGGCAAGGGCGTCGCCACGCGTGCCGCCTCGGGCAAGGTCTTGGCGGCGCTCGGCCCGGTCATCCCGGAGCTGTGGGGCGGCTCGGCCGACCTCGCGGGTTCCAACAACACGACGATCGACAAGAACTCGTCGTTCCTGCCGGCCGACAACCCGCTGCCGGAGGCCGACCCGTACGGCCGCACGGTGCACTTCGGCATCCGCGAGCACTCCATGGCCGCGGAGATGAACGGCATCGCGCTGCACGGCCACACCCGCATCTACGGCGGCACCTTCCTGGTGTTCTCCGACTACATGCGCAACGCCGTACGCCTGTCCGCGCTGATGCACCTGCCGGTGACGTACGTGTGGACGCACGACTCCATCGGTCTGGGCGAGGACGGCCCCACCCACCAGCCGGTCGAGCACCTGGCCGCGCTGCGCGCGATCCCCGGCCTCAACGTGGTCCGCCCCGCGGACGCCAACGAGACGGCCATCGCCTGGCGCGAGATCCTCAAGCGCTACACCAAGGTGTTCGGCAAGGGGGCCCCGCACGGCCTCGTGCTGACCCGCCAGGGCGTGCCGACGTACGAGGCCAACGAGGGCGCCGCCAAGGGCGGTTACGTGCTCTTCGAGGCCGAAGGCGGCGAGGCTCGGGTCGTGCTCATCGGCACCGGCTCCGAGGTCCAGCTCGCCGTCGGCGCGCGCGAGCAGCTGCAGGCCGCCGGCATTCCGACCCGGGTGGTCTCGATGCCGTCCGTCGAGTGGTTCGAGGAGCAGGACCAGGCGTACAAGGACAGCGTCCTGCCGCCGTCGGTCAAGGCGCGGGTCGCGGTCGAGGCCGGTATCGGTCTGACCTGGCACCGCTACGTGGGCGACGCCGGCCGGATCGTGTCGCTGGAGCACTTCGGCGCTTCGGCCGACGGCAAGGTCCTCTTCCAGGAGTTCGGCTTCACTGCCGACCACGTGGCCGCCGCGGCCCGGGAATCTCTCGAAGCCGCTGCGCGCTGACGCCGGTATACGAACTAGTAGGAGATGCAATTCTCATGACAGACGCACTCAAGCGCCTCTCCGACGAAGGCGTCGCGATCTGGCTCGACGACCTGTCGCGCAAGCGGATCACGTCCGGCAACCTGGCCGAGCTGATCGACCAGTCGCACGTGGTGGGCGTCACGACCAACCCGTCGATCTTCCAGAAGGCGATCTCGTCCGGTGACGGTTACGAGCAGCAGCTCGCCGACCTCGCCGCCCGCAAGGTCACCGTCGAAGAAGCCATCCGCATGATCACGACGGCTGACGTGAGGGACGCCGCCGACATCCTGCGCCCGGTCTTCGATGCGACGGAGGGCCAGGACGGCCGGGTCTCCATCGAGGTCGACCCGCGCCTGGCGCACAACACCCGCGCCACGGTCGCCGAGGCCAAGCAGCTGGCCTGGCTGGTGGACCGGCCGAACACGCTCATCAAGATCCCGGCCACCAAGGCGGGTCTGCCGGCGATCACCGAGACCATCGGTCTCGGTATCAGCGTCAACGTCACGCTGATCTTCTCGCTCAAGCGCTACCGCGAGGTCATGGACGCCTACCTGGCCGGTCTGGAGAAGGCCAGGGAGCGCGGCCTGGACCTCTCGAAGATCCACTCCGTGGCGTCCTTCTTCGTGTCCCGCGTGGACACCGAGATCGACAAGCGGATCGACGCGCTCGGCACCGACGAGGCCAAGGCCGCCCGCGGCAAGGCCGGTCTCGCCAACGCCCGGCTCGCCTACGAGGCGTACGAGGAGGTCTTCTCCTCGGACCGCTGGAACGCCCTGGACAAGGCGCACGCCAACAAGCAGCGCCCGCTGTGGGCGTCCACCGGCGTCAAGGACAAGGCGTACAAGGACACCCTGTACGTCGACGACCTGGTGGCTCCGAACACGGTGAACACCATGCCGGAGGCCACCCTGGAGGCGACCGCCGACCACGGGCAGATCACCGGCGACACGGTGACCGGCACGTACGAGCAGTCCCGCGCCGAGCTCGCCGCCGTCGAGAAGCTGGGGATCTCCTACGACGAGGTCGTGCAGCTGCTTGAGGACGAGGGCGTCGAGAAGTTCGAGTCCGCCTGGAACGACCTGCTCAAGTCCACCGAGGCGGAGCTCAAGCGCCTCGCACCCGCGGAGGCGTAAACCTTGTCAAGCAGCAATCCGCTGCGTGACGCCGCAGACCGACGGCTCCCGCGTATCGCGGGGCCGTCGGGCCTGGTGATCTTCGGCGTCACGGGCGATTTGTCCCGTAAAAAGTTGATGCCCGCCGTCTATGACCTCGCCAACCGGGGTCTGCTGCCGCCGGGCTTTTCCCTGATCGGTTTCGCCCGCCGCGAGTGGCAGGACGAGGACTTCGCGCAGGAGGTCCACGACGCGGTCAAGGCGCACGCCCGTACGCCGTTCCGCGAGGAGGTCTGGCAGCAGCTCATCCAGGGGATGCGTTTCGTCCAGGGCGACTTCGACGATGACGACGCCTTCGAGATGCTGAAGTCGACCATCCAGGAGCTCGACAAGGCGCAGGGCACGGGCGGCAACTTCGCCTTCTACCTGTCGGTGCCGCCGAAGTTCTTCCCCAAGGTCGTCCAGCAGCTCAAGAAGCACGGTCTGGCCGACCAGAAGAACGGCTCCTGGCGCCGCGCCGTCATCGAGAAGCCGTTCGGCCACGACCTGGTCTCCGCCAAGGAGCTCAACCAGGTCGTGCACGAGGTCTTCCCGCCCAACGAGGTCTTCCGGATCGACCACTACCTGGGCAAGGAGACCGTTCAGAACATCCTGGCCCTGCGGTTCGCGAACACCATGTTCGAGCCGCTGTGGAACCGCTCCTACGTCGACCACGTGCAGATCACGATGGCCGAGGACATCGGCATCGGCGGCCGGGCCGGCTACTACGACGGCATCGGCGCGGCCCGTGACGTCATCCAGAACCACCTGCTCCAGCTGATGGCGCTGACCGCGATGGAGGAGCCCGCCTCCTTCGACGCGGACGCGCTCGCGGCGGAGAAGACCAAGGTGCTCGGCGCGGTACGGCTGCCCAAGGACCTCGGCAAGGACACCGTTCGCGCCCAGTACGCGGCCGGGTGGCAGGGCGGCGAGAAGGCCGTCGGCTACCTCCAGGAAGACGGCATCGACCCGAAGTCGAAGACCGACACCTACGCCGCGGTCAAGCTGGAGATCGACAACCGCCGCTGGGCGGGCGTCCCGTTCTACCTGCGCACCGGCAAGCGGCTCGGCCGCCGGGTCACGGAGATCGCGGTGGTCTTCCAGCGCGCCCCGCACTCCCCCTTCGACCACACCGCCACGGAGGAGCTGGGCCAGAACGCCCTGGTCATCCGGGTGCAGCCGGACGAGGGCGTGACCGTGCGGTTCGGCTCCAAGGTGCCGGGCACCTCGATGGAGGTCAGGGACGTCTCCATGGACTTCGCGTACGGCGAGTCCTTCACGGAGTCGAGCCCCGAGGCCTACGAACGCCTCATCCTGGACGTCCTGTTGGGCGACTCCAACCTCTTCCCGCGCGTGGAGGAGGTCGAGCTGTCCTGGAAGATCCTCGACCCGATCGAGCAGTACTGGGACAAGAACGGCAAGCCCGCCCAGTACCCCTCCGGGACCTGGGGACCGGCCGAGGCGGACGAAATGCTCGCACGAGACGGACGGAGCTGGCGTCGGCCATGAAGATCGACCTTACGGACACCACGGCCAGCAAGATCAACAAGGCGCTCGTGCAGGGCCGCCGGGCGATCGGCACCCCCGCCGTCGGCATGGTGCTCACCCTCGTCATCGTCACCGACGAGGAGAACGCCTACGACGCCCTGCGAGCGGCGAGCGACGCCTCGCGCGAGCACCCCTCGCGCACCCTCGTCGTCATCAAGCGCGTCTCGCGCTCGCCCCGCGACCGCACCACCTCCCGGCTCGATGCCGAGGTGCGGGTCGGCGCGGACGCGGGCACCGGCGAGACGGTGGTCCTCCGGCTGTACGGCGAGGTGCTCAACCACGCCCAGTCGGTGGTCCTGCCGCTGCTCCTGCCGGACGCGCCGGTCGTCGTCTGGTGGCCGGTGAGCGCGCCGGTCGACCCGGCGAAGGACCCGCTGGGCGCCCTCGCCCAGCGCCGGGTGACCGACACGTACGCGGCCGAGCAGCCCATCCAGGAGCTGACCGCCCGCGCCGAGGCGTACACCCCCGGCGACACCGACCTGTCGTGGACCCGCATCACGCCGTGGCGTTCGATGCTGGCCGCGGCACTCGACCAGATCGCCTGCAAGGTGACGGCCGTCGAGGTGGAGGGCGAGGAGTTCAACCCGAGCTGCGAACTGCTCGGCATGTGGCTCGCGGACCGGCTGAGCGTGCCGGTCAAGCGCTCCCTGTCGTCGGGCCCCGGCCTCACCGCCGTACGCCTGGAGACGGACGGCGGGCCGATCGTCCTGGACCGCGCCGACGGCTCTCTCGCCACGCTCTCCGTGCAGGGCCAGCCGGACCGCGCGGTGGCGCTGAAGCGCCGCGAGACCTCCGAGCTCATCGCGGAGGAACTGCGCCGCCTCGACCCGGACGACACCTACGCGTCCGCGCTGAAGTACGGCGTCGACCGGCTCGGCGAGGCCGCTGACCCCAAGTCCGTACCGGCCGCCGCGGAGGCGGACGCCAAGCCGGTCCCGGCGAAGAAGGCCGCTCCGGTCAAGAAGGCAGCGGCCAAGTGAGCACGCCGCAGCTCGTCGTCCACCACGACAAGGAGCTGATGGTCCAGGCCGCGGCGGCCCGGCTGATCACGAAGATCGTGGACGCCCAGGCCGCCCGCGGCTCGGCGTCCGTGGTCCTCACGGGCGGCCGCAACGGCAACGGCCTCCTCGCGGCGCTGGCCTCCTCACCGGCCCGGGACGCGATCGACTGGTCGCGGCTTGACCTGTGGTGGGGCGACGAGCGCTTCCTGCCGGAGGGCGACCCGGAGCGCAACGTCACGCAGGCCCGTGCGGCGCTGCTCGACGCGGTGCCGCTGGACCCGAAGCGGGTGCACGCGATGCCGGCCTCGGGCGGAGCGTACGGCGGTGACGCCGATGCGGCGGCGGCCGCCTACGCGGCGGAGCTCGCGGCCGCCTCGGGCCCCGAGGACCACGGGCCGGTGCCGACGTTCGACGTCCTGCTCCTCGGCGTCGGCCCGGACACCCATGTGGCCTCCCTCTTCCCGGAGTTGCCGGCGGTGCGGGAGACCGAGCGGACGGTCGTCGGGGTGCACGGCGCCCCGAAGCCGCCGCCCACCCGGATCTCGCTGACCCTCCCGGCGATCCGGGCGGCCCGTGAGGTGTGGCTGCTCGCGGCGGGCGAGGACAAGGCGCATGCCGCGGCGATAGCCCTGTCGGGCGCGGGCGAGATCCAGGCCCCGGCGGCAGGCGCCTACGGCCGTGCCCGCACCCTGTGGCTGCTGGACTCGGCAGCCGCTTCGCAACTCCCGAGAACGCTGTACCCCCCGGCGTCCGCCTGACGCCGACCGCCTTGGGAACCGGCCCGGTTCACCCCGCACGGGGTGGACCGGGCCGGGGCGTTTTACCTCAACGCCCCCGCAGCGAGCGGTACTTGGCGACCAGGGCCTTGCTGGACACGTCGAGACCCGGCACGTCCGCGCCCTCGGTCAGGGCGGGCTCGACGCGCTTGGCGAGGACCTTGCCGAGCTCGACGCCCCACTGGTCGAAGGAGTCGATGTTCCAGATGGCGCCCTGGACGAACACCTTGTGCTCGTACAGCGCGATCAGCTGGCCGAGGACCGAGGGGGTCAGCTCCTTGGCGAGGATCGTGGTGGTGGGGTGGTTGCCCTTGAACGTCTTGTGCGGCACGAGCTCCTCGGCCACGCCCTCGGCCCGCACCTCGTCCGGCGTCTTGCCGAAGGCCAGCGCCTGCGTCTGGGCGAAGAAGTTGGCCATCAGGAGGTCGTGCTGGGCCACCAGGCCCGGCAGCAGGTCCGCGACCGGCTCGGCGAAACCGATGAAGTCGGCCGGGATGACCTTCGTACCCTGGTGAATCAACTGGTAGTAGGCGTGCTGCCCGTTGGTGCCCGGGGTGCCCCACACCACCGGTCCGGTCTGCCAGTCGACCGGGTTGCCGTCGCGGTCCACGGACTTGCCGTTGGACTCCATGTCCAGCTGCTGGAGGTACGCGGTGAACTTGGACAGGTAGTGGCTGTACGGGAGCACCGCATGCGACTGGGCATCGTGGAACGCGCCGTACCAGACCCCCAACAGGCCGAGCAACAAAGGCGCGTTGGACTCCGCGGGCGCGGTGCGGAAGTGCTCGTCGACCAGGTGGAAGCCGTCGAGCATCTCGCTGAACCGGTCCGGCCCGACGGCGATCATCAGGGAGAGGCCGATGGCCGAGTCGAAGGAGTAGCGGCCGCCGACCCAGTCCCAGAACCCGAACATGTTGTCCGTGTCGATGCCGAACGCCGCGACCTTCTCGGCGTTGGTCGACAGCGCCACGAAGTGCTTGGCGACGGCCTCCTGACCGGCCTTCAGCTCGGTCAGCAGCCAGTCGCGCGCCGAGGTGGCGTTGGTGATGGTCTCGATGGTGGTGAAGGTCTTGGACGCGATGACGAACAGCGTCTCGGCGGCGTCCAGGTCGCGGACGGCCTCGTGGAGGTCGGCGCCGTCGACGTTGGACACGAACCGGACCGTCAACTCCCGGTCGGCGAAGGACTTCAGGACCTCGTACGCCATCGCGGGGCCGAGGTCGGAGCCGCCGATGCCGATGTTGACGACGTTCTTGATGCGCCGACCGGTGTGGCCGGTCCACTCGCCCGAGCGGATCCGCTCGGAGAAGGAGCCCATCTTGTCGAGCACGGCGTGCACGCCCGGCACGACGTTCTCGCCGTCGACCTCGATCACCGCGTCGCGCGGGGCACGCAGCGCGGTGTGCAGGACGGCGCGGTCCTCGGTGGTGTTGATCTTCTCGCCGCGGAACATGGCGTCCCGCAGCCCGGCGACATCGGCGGCCGCGGCCAGCTCGCGCAGCAGCCCGAGGGTCTCGTCGGTCACGAGATGCTTGGAGTAGTCGAGGTAGAGATCGCCGACCTGCAGGGTGTATCCGGTGCCGCGACCGGGTTCGGCGGCGAACAGCTCACGCAGATGGGTGTCGCCCAACTGCTCCCGGTGCTTGCCCAGTGCGATCCACTCGGGCATCTGGTTGAGCCTGGTACGGCTACCTGCGTTCATCTGCGGCATCAGCCCACTTCTTCTCGTACGTGCGTACCTGCCCCGCTGCCTCTCCAACCTAATTGATCAGGCGGGGAGGGCAGGAATCAGAACGCCCACGGCGACCACGAACAAGCCGGACGCGAGCAGGGCCGGTGTGTTGAGGCCCCAGGACGCCGCGGCCACGCCGCCGGCCAGCGCGCCGAGCGGGGCACCCGCGACGGCGAGCGTCCGGAACGCCGCGCTCACCCGTCCCAGCATGGCCTCCGGCGCGCGCTCCTGCATCAGTGTCGTCTGGTTCACGTTCCACACCATCCCCATGAGCCCGAACAGCGCCAGGGCGGCGACCGCCACCCACAGCTCACGGACCGTGCCCATGGCGGCCAGGCAGCCGGTCTGGACGATCCCGGCGATGAGCACGCTCCGTATTCGCCCGGCCCGCTGGGCGAGCCGTTTGGCGAGCAGCCCGCCGGTCACGCTGCCGGCTCCGTACGCCGTGATGGCCGCGGCGTAGCCGCCGTGCCCGGCGTGCAGCCAGCCGGTGACGTGCAGCACCAGGGTGGCGATGAGGGCGCCCATGCCGATGTTGCACACGGTGGTGGCGGCGCACAGTCCGCGCAGCACCCGGTCGCCCCAAAGCTCCCGCAGCCCTTCGGCCATCTCCCCGCGCAGGGTGGACCCGGGCTTCCGCTCCGCCCGCTGGGGCGCCTCGGGCCGCAGCGAGGCGACGAGTGCCGCGGCGAGCACATAGCTGACCGCGTCCACCCCGTACGGCGCCGCGGCTCCGACCGCGAGGAGCGCCGGCACCAGCGGGGCGGCCAGGAAGCCGCCCGCGATCTGCTGCCCGGTCATCACCCGGGCGTTCGCGCCGGCCAGCGCCCCGCGGGGCACCAGCGAGGGCAGCAGAGCGGTCGCCGCGTTGTCGAAGAGGGTCTGGAGGGTGGTGAGCGCGAAGGCCAGCACGATCAGCAGGGCTATCGAGGCGTGCCCCAGGGCGACGGCCAGCGCGAAGGCGGCGACCAGGGCGCCCCGGACCAGATCGACGGCCCACATGGCGCGGCGCTGGTCCACCCGGTCGGCGATCGCCCCGCCGAGCAGTCCGAACAGCAGCCACGGCAGATAGCCGCAGGCCGTGACGAGCACGACGGGGAACGGATCGGCGGTGAGCGTGGTGGCGAGGAGCGGCAGCGCGGCCGTGCGCAGCGCGTCACCGAGACGGCTGACGACGGCGGCCGTCCACAGCCTTCCGAATCCCCCGCGCCAGGCCGGCGCCGTCGCCGCAGCCGTGTTCTCCGCGGCCTGCACTGCTGCCACAACTCCCCCTCGTGATCGGCTGCTTCACAAGGTAGAGGGCACCACTGACAATCGGCTGTGACCTGCGCTTTCATCCTTCGGGCCAGGATCGCGCGCGCCGGAGGGGCCCGGATGCACCGAAGGGCCCCGCAGGCGAACCGAGTTCACCCATTGGGCCCTTCAACTGTCAGATCTCGCCCCGGAGCTTGGCGAGCGCCTCCGCGAGGATCGCCTCGCCGTCCGCGTCGCTGCGCCGTTCCCGTACGTACGCGAGGTGGGTCTTGTACGGCTCGGTGCGCGGCGGGTCCGGCGGGTTGTCCCGGTCCTGTCCTGCGGGGAATCCGCAGCGCGGGCAGTCCCACGTCTCCGGAACCTGTGCGTCACTGGCGAAGCTCGGCTGCGTCTCGTGCCCGTTCGAGCACCAGAAGGAGATGCGGAGGCGCGGCGCGGATTCGCCCCGCTCGGCCTCCCCCATCGGCCCCGCTCCGACCCGGCTTCCCCGGATCGCGTTGCCACTTGCCACGGTCGTAACTCCCTGCGTGATGGTGCTCGAAGATGCCCCAGTCTACGTAAGGCCCAACGCGCGTCCAGTGATTGGAGTTACACCCCACCCCCGAAACGCCGAACGACGACGGCTTACTTGAGCTTCATCAGCAGACCAAGTACGACAATGCACACGAACCACAACAGACCGATCACGACGGTGATCCGGTCGAGGTTGCGCTCGGCGACCGACGAGCCGCCGACGGAGGACTGCATGCCACCGCCGAACATGTCGGAGAGGCCGCCGCCCTTTCCCTTGTGCATCAGCACCAGCAGCATCAGCAGCAGGCTGAAGACGATCAGGGCAATCGAGAACCCGACAATCACGGCTGGACCAACTTCCTAGGACTGATATGACGAGGGGGGCCGGCGGCGTCGTGCTCCACAACACCCCACCGGCCCCCGCAAGGGTACGACGGATCCGCGCTACCGCATACTTACTGGTCGCGGAAGCGGACGATCTTGACGAACTCGTCGGCGTCCAGCGCCGCGCCGCCCACCAGGGCGCCGTCCACATCGGGCTGCGCCATGATCGCGGCGACGTTCCCGGACTTCACCGAGCCGCCGTACTGGATGCGCACCTTGTCGGCGAGCTCCTGCGAGTACAGCTCGGCGAGGCGGCCGCGGATCGCACCGCAGACTTCCTGGGCGTCCTCCGGGGTGGCGACCTCGCCGGTGCCGATGGCCCACACCGGCTCGTACGCGATCACGATGGACTCGGCCTGCTCGGCCGGGATGTCCTTGAGGCCGCCGTCGAGCTGGGCCAGCGTGTACTGGACCTGCTGGCCGGACTTGCGGATGTCCAGGCCCTCGCCGATGCAGAGGATCGGGGTCAGGCCGTGCTGGTAGGCGGCCTTCACCTTGGCGTTGCAGATCTCGTCGCTCTCCGCGTGGTACTGGCGGCGCTCGGAGTGGCCGACGGCGACGTAGGTGCACTTCAGCTTGGACAGCATCGGGCCCGAGATCTCGCCGGTGTAGGCACCGGAGTCGTGCGCCGAGATGTCCTGGGCGCCGTACTTGATCTTGAGCTTGTCGCCGTCGACGAGGGTCTGCACGGAACGCAGGTCGACGAAGGGCGGCAGGACCGCGACCTCGACGGCCTCGTAGTCCTTGTCGGCGAGCGCGAAGGCGAGCTTCTGGACGTGCGCGATGGCCTCGAGGTGGTTGAGGTTCATCTTCCAGTTGCCCGCCATCAGCGGGGTACGGGTGCTCACAGGTGTTCAGTCCTCCAGTGCGGCGAGGCCGGGAAGCGTCTTGCCCTCGAGGTATTCGAGGCTGGCGCCGCCACCGGTCGAGATGTGGCCGAACTTCGACTCGTCGAAGCCCAGGTTGCGGACGGCCGCGGCGGAGTCGCCGCCGCCGACGACGGTGAAGCCCTTGCTGTCGAGCAGGGCCTGCGCGATGGCGGTGGTGCCACCGGCGTAGTCGGGGTGCTCGGCGACGCCGACCGGGCCGTTCCAGAAGACGGTCTCGGCGTCGGTGATCTTCGAGGCGAACAGCTCGCGGGACCTGGGGCCGATGTCCAGGCCCTCCTTCTCCGCGGGGATCTTGTCCGCCTCGACGGTGTCGAAGTCGGCCGGGGCCTTGGTCTTCAGGTCGGGGAAGTCCTTGGAGACCAGCACGTCGACCGGGAGCACCAGCTCGACGCCGGTCTCCTCGGCGCGCTTCATGTACTCCTTGACGACCGGGATCTGGTCCTCCTGAAGGAGGGAGATGCCGACCTCGTACCCCTTGGCCTTCAGGAAGGTGTACGCCATGCCGCCGCCGATGAGCAGGCGGTCGGCCTTGCCGAGCAGTTCGTCGATGACGGCGAGCTTGTCGGAGACCTTGGCGCCGCCGAGGACCACGGTGTAGGGGCGCTTGACGTCCTCGGTGAGCTTCTTGAGGACGCCGACCTCGGTGGCGATGAGGTATCCCGCGTAGTGCGGAAGGCGCGCCGGGAGGTCGAAGACCGAGGCGTGCCTGCGGTGTACGGCGCCGAAGCCGTCACCCACGTACACATCGGCGAGGGCGGCGAGCTGGTCGGCGAACTCGCTGCGCTCGGTGTCGTCCTTGGCCGTCTCACCGGCGTTGAAACGCAGGTTCTCGATGACCGCGACCTGGCCGGGCTGGAGCCCGTTGACCGCGTCGTGGGCGGCGGGGCCGACCGTGTCCTGCGCGAACGCGACCGGCGCGCCGAGGAGTTCGGCGAGCCGCTCGGCGGCGGGCAGCAGCGAGAACTGCGGGTCCGGGGCGCCCTTGGGGCGGCCGAGGTGGGAGGCCACGACGACCTTGGCGTCGGCGGCGACGAGCGCCTTGACGGTGGGCAGCACGGCGCGGATGCGGCCGTCGTCGGTGATGAGGCCGTCTGCCAGCGGCACGTTGAGGTCGGCGCGGACGAATACCCGCTTGCCCGCGACCCCTTCGGCGAGAAGTTCGTCGATCGTCTTCATTACGGGGACTCCTTGGAGGTACGTGACGGGGGGTCTGGACAGGCGACAGGGCCCGTACAGCGCTTCGTTGCGCTGCCCGAGCCCTGTAGCTCACATCAGGTGCCTACCGGACCGTGTCAGAGCTGGCCGCCGACGAAGACGGTCAGGTCGACGAGGCGGTTGGAGTAGCCCCACTCGTTGTCGTACCAGCCCAGGACCTTGACGGTCTTGGCGTCGACCATCGTCAGCTGGGAGTCGAAGGTGCACGACGCCGGCTCGCTGACGATGTCGGAGGAGACGATCGGGTCCTCGGTGTAGTAGAGGATGCCCTTCAGCTCGCCTTCCGCGGCCTTCTGGAAAGCGGCGTTGACCTCGTCCTTGGTGACCTCGCGGGTCAGCTCGATCACCAGGTCGGTGATGGAGCCGGTGGGGACCGGGACGCGCATGGCCATGCCGTCGAGCTTGCCCTTGAGCTGCGGGAGGACCAGAGCGGTGGCCTTCGCGGCGCCGGTCGTGGTCGGGATGATGTTCTCGGCGGCGGCCCGCGCGCGGCGCAGGTCCGAGTGCGGGAAGTCCAGGATCCGCTGGTCGTTGGTGTACGCGTGGACCGTCGTCATGAAGCCCTTGACGATGCCGAAGCTCTCGTCGAGCACCTTGGCCATCGGCGCCACGCAGTTGGTGGTGCAGGAGGCGTTGGAGATGACGTGGTGGTTGGCCGCGTCGTACTTGTCCTGGTTGACGCCCATCACGATGGTGATGTCCTCGTCCTTGGCCGGAGCCGAGATGAGGACCTTCTTCGCGCCGCCGGCGATGTGCTTCTCGGCGTCGGCCTTCTTGGTGAAGATGCCGGTCGACTCGATGACGATGTCGACGCCCAGCTGACCCCAGGGGATGTCGGCCGGGTTGCGCTCGGAGAGCACCTTGATGGTGTGGCCGTCGACCGTGATGGTGTCGGCGGTGTGCGTGACCTCGGCCTTGAGACGACCCAGAATGGTGTCGTACTTCAG
Source organism: Streptomyces sp. NPDC050485 (assembly GCF_044458185.1). Lineage (NCBI taxonomy): Bacteria > Bacillati > Actinomycetota > Actinomycetes > Kitasatosporales > Streptomycetaceae > Streptomyces > Streptomyces sp. NPDC050485. The sequence continues at coordinate 150,852 of NZ_JBITHR010000003.1, forward strand.
CAGATGAGCGGTGGTCGCGGTGTCACCCAGGTCGTTGACAGCCACGATCTCGATGTCAGCACCCTGCTCCAGCAGCGCGCGGAAGTAGTTGCGCCCGATGCGGCCAAAGCCGTTGATGCCTACGCGGATCGTCACGAACCGATCTCCTCGTTAGGTACGCCGGGTTTCGACGCCGGCGAGTTGTATGGGATGTCCCCGACCGCTTACGACCCTACCTCCCCGGGGACGCCGGGGTGACATCGAGCGCGTCCGGATGGTTCCGAAATGGGGTCCGGAGCGGCCCGGAGGCCCGTACCTACTTGCGGGTACGGGCCTCTAGGGACTTTCGGCCCCATTACGCGGCGTCAGCGGTGCAGTGCGCTGAGCGCCTTGGCGATGACCTGCTTGCGGTCGGCGGCCGCGGGCACGTTCTCCAGGCCGAAGCCGAGGAGGACGGTGCTGCGCGTGGTGATCGCCGCCGAGGAGTGGAACAGCGCCTGGGAGCGGGCCCAGTCGCCGCTGTTGCCGGGGCTGCCGGCCGGCGGTCCCGGCACGCTCCAGGGGCCGAGCGAGGTCTCGAAGCCCTCGGCTCCCTGCGGGGTGCCGCCGACGACGAGCCTGGTGTCGTCGACGAAGGCGCCGAGGCCTCCGGTGCCCGAGTCGGAGACATAGGAGACGGCGACTTCGACCTGCTTGCCCGCATAGGCGCTGAGGTCGACGGAGACCTGCTGCCAGCCGTTGGAGGAGCCGGTGAAACGGTTCCAGCCGCCGGTGCTGCCGGTCGCCTTGCAGGCGGGCGAGCCGAGCGTGAGGTAGTGCTTGAGGAAGGGGTGCGACTGGAGCAGGAAGCCCTGTTCGCACTGGCTGGGGACGCTGGTGGTGCTGCCCCCGTTGGCGTCCGGCAGGGTCGTCCAGTCGTCCTGGCCGACGGTGTGGGCCTCGATGACGACCTGGTCGTAGCCGGGTTCGGTGTCGTAGCTGAGCTGGAAGTCGAGGCTCGGCTTGGCGGCTGCGGCCGTCTGCGCCAGGTCGACGGTGCGGGCCAGCCTCATATAGGCGTTGTCCTGGTGCTTCGCCGCGGCGAACCAGGAGCCCTCGGCGGGCTCGAACGGGGTGCGGACACCGGGGTAGTCACCGGCGGCGACGCTCTTGAACTGCGGGAACTGCCGCGGATTGAGCGTGTCGGACGTGACGGTGTACGTACCGGCCGCGGTCAGCGGGCTGCCGGGTGCGGAAGCCAGCGAGGCCTTCGCGCCCGCGAGCCGTCCGGTTCCCGCGAAGGCCGGCGGGGCCTTGATCCCGGCCTTGTTGTAGGCGCCGAGGTAGTACTGCGAGAAGTCGTCGGACAGGTTGCCGCCGCCGAGGTCGACGCTGCCGCCCGCCTGCTCGCCCGCGTCGAGGAGCTTGCCGCCCTCGTTGACGAAGTCGCGTACGGCGAAGGTGGTGGCGGCCGTGGGCTGGTGGCTTCCGGTGTACCAGACGACGTTCTTGAAGTGGCTGAGCACGCCGAGCGCGCTCGGGGTGCCCTGGGTGGCGACGTCCCAGACGGCGGCCTTCTTGCCGTTGTCGGCGAGCGCCTTGGTGTAGAGCGCGGCGTTCTTCGCCGGGGCGCTGCCGCCCTCGTCGGCGAGCACCAGGGTGTCCGCCTTTGGCCGGTCGGCCACGGTGTACGTGAACGGCTTGCTCGACGTCGGTCTGCCCTCGGCGGTGCGCCCGGTGTACCAGACCTCGACCTTGTCACCGGCGTTGGCGTCCTCGACCTTGGCGCGGTACTGGTCGAAGCGGATGTTGTCGTGCCCGCCGAAGACCCCGCCGCCCTTCCAGGGCTCCAGCTCCCCGGTCCGCGTACGGCCGCCGTTGATGCGGTAGTTGAGCCTCTTGTCGCGCACCGACTTGCGTACGGTGACGGCCACTTCCTGGTCGTCGTCACGCGTGTACGAGGTGGCGAAGGTGTCCGGGGTGAAGTCGGGCGCGTCGATGCCGACCGAGGAGGAGGGCCGGTCGGGGTGGGCGGTGGTCTCGGCGACGGAGAGCGCGAAGGGGATGTTCTTCTCGAACTCGCCCTGGATCAGCTTCTCGCTGTCGGGGAAGTTGAAGTCGGAGGGGCAGTCGGCCGCGTTCCACTCGTCGTTGGGGTCCACGTTCGAGGCGGTGGTGCAGGTCGACATTTCCGGGGTGAACATCATCGTGCCGTTGACGTTCGCCGCGTGGCCGTCGGCCTCGCCGTTGGTGGTGTAGAGCGCGGAGGAGACCTCGGAGAGGTAGCCGGGGATGGCCGGCTTGTCGGGGGTGCCCGCGAGCGACTTGTAGATGACGTCGTCGGGGGTCGGCGTGGCGACCTGCCAGCCCACTCCGTACAGCAGCAGTTCGGCCGCGGAGTGGTAGTTGATGGCGTAGTTGAAGTGGATCCGCTTCTCGAAGGAGTCCAGCGCCTTGGTCTCGGGCTCGCTGCCCGCGCTCGGGCCGCGGTAGGTCTCGTTCGCCGGATCGGGGGACGAACCCTCGTTGTCGTAGCCCCACTTGTAGGGGAAGTTGCGGTTGGGGTCGACGCCGTCGCCGACGGTTATCTTGCCGTCGCCGTTGTTGTCGCGGAGGTTCTTGCGCCACAGCCGGTGGCCCGGGGTGAACGTGAAGTCGTAGCCGTCCGGGTTGGCGGAGATCACGAACCACAGCTCGGTGGAGTCCACGATCTTGGTGATCCGCGGGTCCTTGCCGTAGTTGTCGAGGTAGTAGTGCATCAGCCGCCGGGTCATTTCCGGGGTGATCCACTCGCGGGCGTGCTGGTTGGACAGGTACAGCATGGCGGGCTTCGAGCCGTCCTTGGACTTCTTCGCGCCCTTGGTGAGCTTGACGGCGAGGATGTCCTGGCCCTGGACGGTCTTGCCGATCGACTCGACCTTGGTGAGCTCCGGGTTGGCCTTCCCGGTGTCGAGGATCTCCTGCTTCAGCCCGTTCTTGCCGCTGTACGGCCGGAACACCCCGTCGCCCGCGGCCTTGAGGCGGTTCTGGGTCTGGGCGGAGACCTTGTGCTCGGTGAGCTCGACGCCCTTGCTCCGCAGCGCGGCGGCCTGCGTCTTGGTGAGGTACAGCTCGACGCCGGCCGAGCCCTTGGCGGGCAGCTCGGGGCCCAGTTCCTGGGCGTCGGCGCCGGCCTCCAGGAGCAGCGGCAGTTGGGCGCGGCTGACCTTGGCGTTCCAGACGACGATGGACTCGCCGTCGGCCGAGCCCTGACTGGCCTGGGCGAGCGGTGCCGCCACCAGTCCGGCCGTCAGGAGTGATGCAGCGGCGAGGATCGCTCTCGCTCTGCGTCTCATAAGCCCCCCTTGCTGTTGTCTGCCACGAAAGTGAACAGACGCCAGGCTCATGACTCTTCATGATCATGTCAATACCGCCCCGGTTCCCGGCAGCGCGTACCCGAAACGGAACCGGCGCCCACCAAGTGGGCGCCGGATACGGCGAGTTGAGGACGGGGCCGGGGTCAGCCGACCAGGCCGTCCGCCATCTCCTCCGTCAGATTGGACTCGGTCCCGGGGATCCCCAGGTCCTGGGCCCGCTTGTCGGCCATGGCGAGCAGGCGGCGGATCCGGCCCGCGACCGCGTCCTTGGTCAGCGGCGGGTCCGCGAGCGCGCCCAGCTCCTCCAGGGACGCCTGCTTGTGCTCCATGCGCAGCCGGCCCGCCGCCGCGAGGTGCTCCGGGACCTCCTCGCCGAGGATCTCCAGGGCGCGCTGCACGCGGGCCCCGGCGGCGACCGCGGCCCGAGCCGAGCGGCGCAGGTTGGCGTCGTCGAAGTTGGCCAGGCGGTTCGCGGTGGCGCGGACCTCGCGGCGCATCCGCCGCTCCTCCCAGGCGAGCACCGACTCGTGCGCGCCGAGGCGGGTGAGCAGCGCGCCGATCGCGTCGCCGTCCCGGACGACCACCCGGTCCACACCGCGGACCTCGCGGGCCTTCGCCGCGATCTGGAGGCGCCGGGCCGCGCCGACCAGCGCGAGGGCCGCCTCCGGGCCCGGGCAGGTCACCTCGAGGGACGAGGAGCGGCCCGGCTCGGTCAGCGAGCCGTGCGCCAGGAACGCGCCGCGCCAGGCGGCCTCGGCGTCACAGGTGGCCCCCGAGACCACCTGGGGCGGCAGGCCGCGGATGGGACGGCCGCGGCCGTCGACGAGCCCGGTCTGGCGGGCCAGCTGATCGCCGCCCGCCACGACCCGTACGACGAAGCGCGAGCCTCTGCGCAGGCCGCCCGGAGCCATCACGATCAGCTCGGAGCTGTGCCCGAAGATCTCCAGAATGTCCCGCTTCAGCCGGCGTGCCGCCATCGCGGTGTCCAGCTCCGCCTCGATCACAATGCGGCCGCTCACCAGGTGCAGCCCGCCCGCGAACCGAAGAATCGCCGAGACCTCCGCCTTCCTGCAGCAGGTCCGGGTGACGGGCAGCCGGGAAATTTCGTCCTTCACCGCCGGCGTCATCGCCATGGGCCGATCCTTCCATGCATCCGAAAAATACGGTCGTACGCGGCGGCCAACAGCTCCGGATCGTGCTTCGGAGAACCGTCGGGCCTGGCCACCGGCGCCAGCTCGACCTCGGCTCCGAGCCTTTTGGCGGCATCGGTCAGGCTCCCCCGGTCGGGCACGGCGGCCGCATCGGCCAGCACCACGTCGAAGGCGAGTTTAGGGGCGTGTCGTCCCAAAACCTCCAAATGACGCTGCGGAGAGAAGCCATCGGTTTCACCCGGTTGTGGCGCGAGGTTCAGCGAGAGGACCTTGCGGGCCTTGGTCTCGGTGAGCGCGTCGAGCAGTTCGGGCACCATCAGATGCGGGATCACGGAGGAGAACCAGGAGCCCGGGCCGAGCACCACCCAGTCCGCGTCGAGGACCGCGGCGACCGCTTCGGGGACGGCCGGCGGGTCGTGCGGCACCAGCTGTACGGAGAGCACCTCGCCGGGCGTGAGCGCCACGGTGGCCTGGCCGCGCACGGTGTCCACATCGTCGGGGCGGCCGGGATCGTGGCCCCGTACGAGGGCCTCCAGCTCCAGCGGGACGGCCGACATCGGCAGCACCCGGCCCTGGGCGCCGAGCAGCTTGCCCACCAGGTCCAGGGCCTGCACATGGTCGCCGAGCTGCTCCCACAGGGCCACGATCAGCAGATTGCCCACCGCGTGCTCGTGCAGCTCGCCCTTGGACTGGAAGCGGTGCTGGATGACCCGGGACCAGGTCTGGCCCCAGTCGTCGTCGCCGCACAGGGCCGCCAGGGCCTTGCGCAGGTCGCCGGGGGGCAGCACGCCGAGCTCGTCGCGGAGCCGGCCGCTGGAGCCGCCGTCGTCGGCCACGGTGACGACGGCGGTCAGGTCGCCGGTGATCCGGCGCAGTGCGGCGAGCGAGGCCGACAGGCCCATGCCGCCGCCGAGCGCGACGACCTTGGGCTGGGCGCCCCGCTTGCGGCCGGTGCGCAGCACCGGGCCGACGGTACGCCGGCGGTACACCTTCACTCGCGCCCCATGTCCCGGTGTACGACGACGGTCTCGATCCCCTCGGAGGCGAGGCGGGCGGCAAGCTTCTCGGACATGGCGACCGAGCGGTGCTTGCCGCCGGTGCAGCCCACCGCGATCGTCACGTACCGCTTGCCCTCGCGGCGGTAGCCCGTGGCGATCAGCTGGAGCAGCTCGCTGTACTGGTCGAGGAACTCCTTGGCGCCCGGCTGGTTGAAGACGTAGCCCGACACCTCCTCGTTCAGACCGGTGAACGGACGCAGCTCCGGCACCCAGTGCGGGTTGGGCAGGAAGCGGCAGTCGACCACCAAGTCGGCGTCGACCGGCAGGCCGTACTTGTAGCCGAACGACATCACGGTGGCGCGCAGCTCCGGCTCCTCGTCGCCCGCGAACTGGGCGTCCATCTTGGCGCGCAGCTCGTGGACGTTGAGGCTGGAGGTGTCGATCACCAAGTCGGCGTCGCCGCGCAGTTCGCGCAGCAGGTCGCGCTCGGCGGCGATGCCGTCGACGATCCGGCCGTCGCCCTGGAGCGGGTGCGGGCGGCGCACCGACTCGAAGCGGCGCACCAGCGCGTCGTCGGAGGACTCCAGGAAGACGATCCGCCGGGTGACCTCCTTCGCGTCGAGGTCGGCGAGCGACTCGCGGAGGTTGTCGAAGAACCTCCGGCCGCGCACGTCCACGACGACCGCGATGCGGGCCACATTGCCCTGGGACCGGGCGCCGAGCTCCACCATGGTGGGGATCAGCGCGGGCGGCAGGTTGTCGACCACGAACCAGCCGAGGTCCTCCAGGCACTTGGCGGCGGTGCTGCGCCCGGCGCCGGACATACCGGAGATGATCACCAGCTCGGGGATGGCCGCATCGGCCCCGCCGGCCTCGATCGTCGTGCCCGTACTCACGTCTACTCCCGCTTCTCGGTCTTCTTCGTGGTGCTCAGTCATGTCGTGCTGCCCCCGTCGTCCTCTTCAATGATCTCTCCTGTCGCCGTGTTCACGGCGGGCGCGGCCGGGGCCGCTTCGGCGAGGGCCGCGGCAACGGTCTCGGCCGTCTTGCGGCCTATGCCGGGCACCTCGCAGATCTGGTCGATTGTCGCCGACCGGAGCTTCTTCACCGAGCCGAAATGCTTGATCAGGGCTTGTTTGCGGGAGTCGCCGAGGCCGGGCACCGCGTCCAGCGGCCCCGCCTTGAAGCGCTTCGTCCGCTTGGCCCGCTGATAGGTGATGGCGAACCGGTGGGCCTCGTCACGCACCCGCTGCAGGAGGTACAGGCCCTCGCTGGAGCGCGGCAGCACCACGGGGTCGTCCTCCTCGGGCACCCAGACCTCTTCGAGCCGCTTGGCGAGCCCGCACACCGCGATGTCGTCGATCCCGAGCTCGTCGAGCGCCCGCTTGGCGGCGGCCACCTGCGGCTGCCCGCCGTCGACGACCAGGAGCTGCGGCGGGTAGGCGAAGCGCTTGGGACGGCCGTCCTCCTCCTGGAGGGCGGACACCTCACCGGACACCCCGCCGTTCTCCTCGCCGTCCTCCCGGCCCTCCTCCTCGCCCCACTCCCCCGTGCGCACCTTCTCGGCCAGATAGCGCTTGAAGCGGCGGCTGATCACCTCGTGCATGGACCGGACGTCGTCCTGGCCCTCGAAGCCCTTGATCTGGAAGCGCCGGTACTCGCTCTTGCGCGCCAGGCCGTCCTCGAAGACCACCATGGACGCCACGACGTCGTCGCCCTGGAGGTGCGAGATGTCGAAGCACTCGATGCGCAGCGGCGCGCTGTCCAGCTCCAGGGCGGCGGCGATCTCCTCAAGGGCCCGCGAGCGCGTGGTGAGGTCCGACGCGCGCTTCGTCTTGTGCAGGGTCAGGGCCTGCTGGGCGTTGCGGGCGACGGTGGTCATCAGGTCCTTCTTGTCGCCGCGCTGCGGGATGCGCAGCGAGACGTTGGAGCCGCGCCTGCTGGCGAGCCAGCCGCTGACCGCCTCCGCGTCCTCGGGCAGCGCCGGGACCAGGACCTCCTTCGGTACGGAGTCGCCGGTCTCCTCCCCGTACAGCTGCTGGAGCGCGTGCTCGACCAGGCCCGCGGTGTCGACGGCCTCCACCTTGTCGGTGACCCAGCCGCGCTGGCCCCGCACCCGGCCGCCGCGGACGTGGAAGATCTGCACGGCGGCTTCCAGCTCGTCCTCGGCGAGCGCGATCAGGTCGGCGTCGGTGGCGTCGTTGAAGACGATCGCGTTCTTCTCCAGGGCCTTCTTGAGCGCCTCTATGTCGTCGCGCAGCCGCGCCGCCCGCTCGTACTCCATCTCCTCGGCCGCCGCCTTCATCTGCTGCTCGATGCGGCGCAGGTACGCGCCGGTGCGGCCGGCCATGAAGTCGCAGAAGTCCTCGGCCAGTTCGCGGTGTTCCTCGGGGGTGACGCGGCCGACGCAGGGGGCCGCGCACTTGCCGATGTAGCCGAGCAGACAGGGGCGGCCGATCTGGGCGGAACGCTTGAACACGCCCGCCGAGCAGGTGCGTACCGGAAAGACGCGGAGCATCAGGTCGACGGTCTCGCGGATCGCCCAGGCGTGCCCGTACGGACCGAAGTAGCGCACGCCCTTCTTCTTGGCGCCGCGCATGACCTGGACGCGCGGGAACTCCTCGTTCATCGTCACCGCGAGGTACGGATAGCTCTTGTCGTCGCGGTACTTGACATTGAAGCGGGGGTCGAACTCCTTGATCCAGGAGTATTCGAGCTGGAGCGCCTCGACCTCGGTGGCGACGACCGTCCACTCCACGGAGGCCGCCGTGGTGACCATCGTGGCCGTGCGGGGGTGCAGGCTCGTCAACGGCTGGAAGTAGTTGGCGAGCCGCTGGCGCAGGGACTTCGCCTTCCCGACGTAGATCACCCGGCGGTGCTCGTCGCGGAATTTGTAGACCCCCGGCGAGTCGGGGATCTGTCCCGGCTTGGGGCGGTAGCTGGAGGGGTCTGCCATGGCCACCACCCTACTGGCGGGGGCTGACAACGCGGCCTCTCCCCTGGGGGCGGGCGGTGAACGCTCCGGTGCGGGGGCACGCCGTCGGGCCCCCGCACCGGAGCGTGTGCTACGCCTGCCCGGCCGGGCGGCGGCGCCTGCGCAGCGCCGCCGTGCCGGTGAGACCGAGCGCCAGGAGCGCGCCCGCGCCGGCCACGGTGGAGACCACCGTCAGGGAGCTGTCGTCGTGGCGGGCCGCCACGGCCGCGGCCTGGGCGGCCTGGTCCCTGCTCTCCTGGGCCGTCTCGTTGTAGCCGCCGGCCTTGCCCGACCCGTCGTACGCCGAGCCGGGCAGCTTGTCGCCGTACGCCTTGGCGACCCGCTTCTGGTAGGCGGCCAGCGTGGTGCCGTTGGCGCCGATCGCCTTGACGGCGTCCTTGTCGAGCGGCAGCACCTTGCTGCCCTTCTGGACGTACCAGGCGTTGATCTGCGGCTCCTGGAACACGGTGCCGCCGGGGAGTTTCGCGGCGCCCGACGCGGCGTAGCGGGACTCGTCGTCGCCGGTGGCTATGTTGACCACCTTCCAGGAGGAGCCCTGCTGAACCGTCCACAGGGAGGCCTTCTGGCCGTCCGAGGAGACGGCGGTGGAGGCGAGGTACTCCAGCTGTGCGACGGGGGCGCCCGCCTTCCCGGCAACGAACTGCGGGGAGAGCGTGTAGACGGGCACCGCGTCGCCCTCGATGTGCGGGGCGGCGGCCTTGAGTGCGACCTTGCCGTCCCGGGCGAAGAAGCGGGACAGCGTGTCGAGGGTGGCCGGAGCGGTCGCGGCCTGGCGGGCCGCGGCCTTCGACTGCGCGGAGGCGGCGGGCGCCTGGTCGGCCGCGGCGTACGGCGCGGCGAGGGCGACGAGCGCGGCGGCGACGGCGGCCGCGGGGGCGAGGCGGGTCGGTTTCATCGTCGTCACGCCCCTATCCGGTACAGCGAGTGGGTCCAGGAGAAGGAGTTGTTGTTGACGTACCAGTCGTGCGAGCCCCAGTTGTAGCGGTTGTTGGAGGGCCACGGATCGCCCCAGTACACCCAGCTGTTGGCGTCGTCGTAGCCGTACAGCACGTTCATGTGCCCGCCGCCGCTCGACCACTGGATGCGGGTCTCGATCGGACGGTTGTTGTTGATCTCCGTCTGCACGGTCGAGTAGCGCAGCCAACCGGTCACGTACGAGCCCGAGTTGATGCCCGCCCAGTCCAGGGCGTTCTGCACATTACCCAGGTCCGCCTGCCAGTTGGGGCAGTCGTAGCCCTGTGTCCGGCCGAAGGCGGCGTTGCAGAACTGGTTCTGGCTGTAGTTGCGGCCGAACCAGGTGGCGATGGTGTCTCCGCTCGCGGCCCAGCACCAATTGTCCTTCTGCTGGGCCTGCATGGTGATGTTGAGCTGCCGGGAGCTCGCCGCGGCGGCTGCGGCGGGCACTGCCTTGTCGTTGTGCGGGGCTGCTGCAGTGGCCGTTGCCGTGGGGGCGGCAAACAGGGCGGCCACCACGAGGGTGAGGGCCGACAGCCGTCTCTTTCGGTTGCGCATCGCGTTCCTCCCATGGCGGGGTGGGGGGTTGGGGATGGTGGAGGATCGCGTCCGGACGCTTGCGGTTGAGCATCGGCCGTTGTCGGGAACTGGTCAACGCGCTTCAATGCGGAGTGGGACGCGGGTGTGAACAAGGTGGCCGGAGTGTGAACAACTCCTTCCCCGCCACCAGGTTGTGCGGCGCTGCCGCCACCGCGCGCCCACCCCCCACCGTGAACGTTCACTGAGGAGTCCCCTCATGCTCCACACCGAGGCCGATCTGACGCAGGCGCTGCGCACCGGCCCGTTCCACCTGGCGCTGCGCGCCGCCCTCGCCGTACGCGGCCTGCCCCTCCAGCGCGTCCAGCACCATCTCGCCGGCCGCGGCATCAAAGTCGGGGTGACCAGCCTGAGTTACTGGCAGCAGGGGGCGCGGCGGCCGCAGCGCCCCGAGTCGCTGCGCGCGGTGCGCGGCCTCGAAGAGGTGCTCGGCCTTCCCGCGCACTCCCTGCTGCGGCTCCTGGACGACGCCTCCGCGGCCGAGGCGGAACGGCCCGCCGGCCGCTCCTACCGCTCGCTCCTCGAGGCGTCGGGCGTGGTGGAGCACCTCATCGCCGGGCTGGAGTCCCCGGTGGACGGCGGCCTGCACACCGTCGGCCACCACGAACGGGTCCGCATCGGAGCGGCCCGGGAACTGCGCGGCCGCGACTCGCAGCACGTCGTACGGGCCCACCGCGACGGCGTCGACCGCTATCTGGCCATACACCGCGGGGACGCCGGCTGCGATCCGGCCCGGGTGGAGGTGCGGGCGGGCGAGAACTGCCGCACCGGCCGCGTCCGCTGGGACGCCGGGACCGGGGTGCTGGTCGCCGAGCTGCTCTTCGACACCCGGCTGCGGGCCGGAGAAACGTATCTCTTCGGCTACGGCTTCGAGGACGGCACCGGCGGGCCGGGCCGGGAGTACGTGCGCGGCTTCAGCTTCGCGGGCGGCCAGTACGTCCTTCAGGTGCGGTTCGACGAGGCGGCCCTGCCGGCCCGCTGCCACCGCTTCGCCCAGACCTCGACGGGCGCCACCCGCTCCGGCCGCAGCGACCTCACCCTCAGCGGGCGGCACCGGACGGTGCACCTGGTGGAGCAGGGGGTGCGGCCGGGGATCCTGGGGATCGACTGGGAGTGGGAGTGAGCCGCTACGCGTCCGGCCCCGCGACGAGCTCGCCGTTCTTCAGCTTCACCGGCACCGAGGGCAGCGGCACGGTGGCCGGGCCCTGCACCGGCTGGCCGGTCATCACGTTGAAGCGGCTGCCGTGGCAGGGGCAGTTCGCGTGGCCGTCCACGATCTTCTCCAGGAGGCAGCCGGCGTGCGTGCACTGGGCACTGAACGCCTTGTACTCGCCCTTGGCCGGGCAGGCCACCATGACCCGCTGCTCGCGGTAGAGCTTGGCGCCGCCCACCGGGACCGCGTCGGGCGAGCCCAGCGGCTCGGGCGCGGTCGGGGTGGGCGTCTCGGCGTGACCCAGCTTGGACTCGGTGGAGCAGGCGGCCGCGCCGATCCCCGCCACTCCGGCGAGGGCGGCGCCTTTCAGCACGGTGCGGCGGGCGGCGGGCTGGCCGGTCATGGGTTCTCCACTGATCACTGGTCTCGGTCGGTCGTCCGCGCGGCCGACCCGGTCGGCGCACACCCGACTCGGGGGTTGCGGAACCGACGATACCGGCGCAGATCGCGCACCCTTCGAGGGGGCCCTTCGAGGGGGCTGCCCGGACCGCCCGCGATGGGTTACGTTCTGGGCCGTGATCGTCGTCGCCGGAGAGTCCCTCATCGACCTGGTGCCGCAGCAGCCGGGGGAACCGCTGGGGCCGCTGGCGCCACGGCCCGGCGGCGGCCCGTACAACACCGCGGTCGCCCTCGGCCGGCTCGGCGCACGGGCCGCCTTCTGCTCCCGGGTGTCCACGGACGGCTTCGGCGAGGCCCTGCTCGGCGGGCTGCGCTCGGCCGGGGTCGACACGTCCCTGGTGCAGCGCGGCCCGGAGCCGACGACGCTCGCGGTGGCCACGCTCGGCGCGGACGGCTCCGCGGGCTACGGCTTCTACGCGGACGGCACCGCCGACCGGCTCTTCGAGCTGCCCCCTCAACTGCCGCCCTCCGTCAGCGCGTTGGCGTTCGGCACCTGCTCGCTGGTGCTCGAACCCGGGGCGAGCGCGTACGAGGCGCTGCTGCGCAGGGAGTCCGCCCGCGGTGTCCTCACCCTGCTCGACCCCAACATCCGGCCGGGCCTGATCCCGGACGCCGGGGCCTACCGGGCGCGGTTCAGGAGCTGGCTGCCGTACGTCTCGCTCCTGAAGCTCTCCGAGGAGGACGCCGCCTGGCTGGGCGGAACCGTCGAGGAATGGCTTGCGGCGGGGCCGCGCGCGGTGGTCCTGACCCGGGGCGCGGCGGGGCTGACCGTACGCACCGCCGAGGGTGCGGAGCACTCCGCACCCGGCGAGCGGGTCGACGTGGTGGACACGATCGGCGCGGGCGACACGGTGAACGCGGCGCTGCTGCAACGCCTCGCAGCCGCCCCCCTGGCAACGGCCGACTGGCCGGACATTCTGCGCTACGCGGCGAGAGCAGCGGCCCTGACCTGCGCCAGAGAGGGCGCCCAGCCGCCCCTGGCGACGGAGCTGGCGGCGGTCTCCGACGTCGCGACATGAAGCATCTGCGGCCCAACTGGGCCCCGCACACAGCGGCACAGCGCGGCCCCGCACCTCCCTCACCCCTGCGGCACGATCAAGCCCCTCATGGGGGTCCCCCTGGCCCTTGAGGCCTTGGGGGAGCTTGAGGAGCCGGGGCGGAGCCCCGTGCCCACCGAGCCGCACGTCCCCTCCCCCACCCGCCCCCGGAGGGTTTCGGGAAGGGGCGGGGTGGGGAAGACTCAGGCCTTCGGCGCCCGGGCCGCCTTCTTCGCGGGCGCAGCCTTCGCCGCGGCTGCCGAAGCCACCGCCTTCTTGGCCGGGGCCGCCTTCTTGGCCGGAGCCTTCTTCGCCGTCTTGCGCACCGGCGACGGCGCCGCGTCACTGATCCGGTCGGCCCCCAGGATGTCCCGCAGGAACTTGCCGGTGTGGCTGGTCGGCACCGAGGCGACCTGCTCGGGCGTGCCCTCGGCGATGACCAGACCGCCGCCGTTGCCGCCCTCGGGGCCCATGTCGACCACCCAGTCCGCGGTCTTGATGACGTCCAGGTTGTGCTCGATGACGATCACCGAGTTGCCCTTGTCGACCAGTCCCGAGAGCACCTTGATCAGCTTCGAGATGTCCTCGAAGTGGAGACCGGTGGTGGGCTCGTCCAGGACGTACACCGTGCGTCCCGTGGAGCGCTTCTGGAGCTCGGAGGCGAGCTTCACGCGCTGGGCCTCACCGCCCGACAGCGTGGGCGCGGACTGCCCGAGCCGGACGTAGCCGAGCCCGACCTCGTTGAGCGTCCTGAGGTGCCGGGCGATGGTCGGGACGGCCTCGAAGAACTCCAGGCCCTCCTCGATCGGCATGTCCAGGACCTCGGCGATGGACTTGCCCTTGTAGTGGACCTCCAGGGTCTCCCGGTTGTAGCGCGCCCCGTGGCAGACCTCGCAGGGGACGTACACGTCCGGCAGGAAGTTCATCTCGATCTTGATGGTGCCGTCGCCCGAGCAGTTCTCGCAGCGGCCGCCCTTGACGTTGAAGGAGAAGCGGCCGGGCAGATAACCCCGGACCTTGGCCTCCATCGTCTCGGCGAACAGCTTGCGGACGTGGTCGAAGACTCCGGTGTACGTCGCCGGGTTGGACCGCGGGGTGCGGCCGATGGGCGACTGGTCGACGTGCACCACCTTGTCGACCAGGTCGTCGCCCGCGACCCGGGTGTGCCGGCCGGGCACGCTGCGCGCGCCGTTCAACTCCCGGGCCAGGTGCGTGTAGAGGATGTCGTTGACCAGCGTCGACTTTCCGGAGCCGGAGACTCCGGTGACGGCGGTCAGGACGCCCAGGGGGAACGAGACGTCGATGTCGCGGAGGTTGTTCTCCTTCGCGCCGTGCACGGTGAGCCGGCGCGTCGGGTCCATGGGGCGCCGGATGTCGGGCAGCGGGATCGACTTCTTGCCCGCCAGGTACTGCCCGGTCATCGACTCCTTGTTGGCGAGGAGCTGCTTCAACGGCCCGCTGTGGACGACCTTTCCGCCGTGCTCACCGGCGCCGGGGCCGATGTCGACCACCCAGTCGGCCACCTTGATGGTGTCCTCGTCGTGCTCGACCACGATCAGGGTGTTGCCCATGTCGCGAAGGCGTACCAGGGTCTCGATCAGGCGGTGGTTGTCGCGCTGGTGCAGGCCGATCGAGGGCTCGTCCAGGACGTACAGCACACCGACCAGGCCGGAGCCGATCTGGGTGGCGAGCCGGATGCGCTGGGCCTCGCCGCCGGAGAGCGTGCCGGCCGCGCGGTTGAGCGAGAGGTAGTCGAGGCCGACGTCGACCAGGAACTTCAGCCGCTCGTTGACCTCCTTCAGGACCCGCTCCGCGATCTTCTTGTCGCGGTCGTTGAGCCTCAGCTCGGCCAGGAAGTCCGCGCAGTCGCTGATCGACATCGCGGCGACCTCGGCGATGGACCTCTCCATCACGGTGACCGCGAGGACCAAGGGCTTCAGGCGCGTGCCCTCGCAGGTGGGGCAGGGCACCTGGCGCATATACCCCTCGAAGCGCTCGCGGGCGCCGTCGCTCTCCGCCTCGGAGTGGCGCCGCTTGACGAACGGCACCGCGCCCTCGAAGGAGGTGGTGTACGCGCGCTCGCGGCCGTACCGGTTGCGGTAGCGGACCTCGATCTGGGTCTTGTGGCCGTGGAGCAGCGCCTTCTTGGCGCGCTGCGGAAGACCGGCCCAGGGGATGTCGGTGCGGAAGCCCAGCTCGTCGGCGAGCGCGCCGACCAGGCGGGCGAAGTAGTCCTTGGTGTGGCCGAGCGACCACGGCGAGACCGCTCCCTCGTCGAGGGACTTCTCCTCGTCCGGAATGATCAGGTCGGGGTCGACCTCCATGCGGGTGCCGATGCCGGTGCAGTCGGGGCAGGCGCCGAACGGCGAGTTGAAGGAGAAGGAGCGCGGCTCCAGCTCTTCGAAGGAGAGGTCGTCGTACGGGCAGTAGAGGTGCTCGGAGTACATCCGCTCACGCTCGGGGTCGTCGGCCGGGAGGTCGACGAAGTCGAGGACGACCATGCCGCCGGCGAGGCCGAGTGCGGTCTCCACGGAGTCGGTGAGCCTGCGCTTGGCCGACTCCTTCACCGTGAGGCGGTCGATGACCACCTCGATGGTGTGCTTCTCCTGCTTCTTCAGCTTGGGCGGCTCGGCGAGCTGGATGGTCTCGCCGTCGACCCGGGCCCGGCTGTAGCCCTTGGTCTGGAGGTCGGCGAAGAGGTCCACGAACTCGCCCTTGCGCTCGCGGACCAGCGGCGAGAGGACCTGGAAGCGGCTGCCCTCGGGCAGTTCGAGGACCTTGTCCACGATGGCCTGCGGCGACTGGCGGGAGATCGGCCGGCCGCACTCGGGGCAGTGCGGCTTGCCGATGCGCGCGAAGAGCAGACGCAGGTAGTCGTAGACCTCGGTGATGGTGCCGACCGTCGAGCGCGGGTTGCGCGAGGTCGACTTCTGGTCGATGGAGACCGCGGGCGACAGACCTTCGATGAAGTCGACGTCGGGCTTGTCCATCTGGCCGAGGAACTGGCGGGCGTACGACGAGAGCGACTCGACGTACCGGCGCTGCCCCTCGGCGAAGATCGTGTCGAACGCGAGGGAGGACTTGCCCGACCCCGAGAGCCCGGTGAAGACGATGAGGGAGTCGCGCGGGAGGTCGAGCGAGACGTTCTTGAGATTGTGCTCGCGCGCGCCACGGACGATGAGACGATCGGCCACGCCGGTCCGCACCTTTCTAGAGAGAAGCGAGGGAGCTCCAGGAGCCCCCGTCCCAGGGTATGGGGGGCGCCGGATTGCTGTCGGTGAAGTCATCGGGAACAGCTTTCGGGGAACAGTGCGGCTCAGCGAGAAGCCGATGAGCGATCCCCCACCGAGCGTATAGCACGCGCATTCGATTTACGGACTCGTCCAGCCACCTTCACCCGAATGGGTGGCGGGGCTATCGTCGGCGCCATGATTGATCACGCGCGCGACCTGGACTCTGTACGCGAAGCCACCGAACGGCTGCTCAGCGCAGCCGCCGCACTGGACAACGCCTCCGTCACCGGGCCGTCACGGCTTCCCGGCTGGAGCCGCGGCCATGTGCTGGCCCATATCGCACGGAACGCGGATGCGCTCGTCAACGTGCTGGCCGGGCGGCCCATGTATGCGAGCGCCGAGGCCCGGGACGCCGACATCGAGCGCGACGCACCGCGTCCGCCGGCGGTCCAGCTCGCGGACGTGCGCGACAGCGCGGCTGCCTTCCAGGCGGAGGGCGACCGGCCCGCCGACTGGTCGCGCACGGTCGAGCTGCGCAACGGCGTGACCGACACGGCCGCCCGCGTGCCCTTCAGGCGGCTCGTGGAGGTCGAGCTGCACCACGTGGACCTCGGGATCGGATACGAACTGGAGGATCTGCCCGAGGACTTCGTCCGCCGCGAGATCGAATTCCTCGCCGACCGGTTCACCGGGCACAAGAACCTCCCGTCGATCGCCCTGACCGACGACACCGGGCGGAGCTGGACCACCGGGGGCGGCGCCGATGGAGGCTCGGTCCAGGTGACGGGCCCCGCTGCGGACATCGTCGGCTGGCTCGCGGGGCGGCGCGACGGGGCCGCCCTGAAGACGACCGGCGGGGCGCTGCCCGCACTGCCCCCGCTGTGATCCCGGCGATAGGCTGAGCCCATGACGTACAGCGGAGCGGTGAAGGTCGGCGGCCCGGCCGATGTGCACGAGTTGACGGACCTGATGATCTCCAAGGTCGCGGTCGGGGCGATGAACAACAACGCGTATCTGCTGCGCTGCCGGAACACCGGCGAGCAGCTGCTCATCGACGCGGCGGCCGAGCCCGGGACGCTGCTCACGCTGATCGGTGACGACGGCATCGCGTCCGTCGTCACCACGCACCGCCACGGCGACCACTGGCAGGCGCTCGCCGAGGTCGTCGCGGCGACGGGCGCGCGCACCTACGCCGGCCGGTACGACGCCGAGGGCATCCCGGTGCCGACCGATATCCCCGTCGAGGACGGGGACACGATCAGCGTCGGCCGCGTCGAGCTGACCGCGCGCCACCTGGTCGGCCACACGCCCGGCTCGATCGCCCTGGTCTACGACGACCCGCACGGCCACCCCCATGTGTTCACCGGCGACTGCCTGTTTCCGGGCGGTGTGGGCAACACCGGGAAGGACCCGGAGGCCTTCGCCAGCCTCATCCGCGATGTCGAGGCCAAGCTCTTCGACGCCCTGCCGGACGAGACCTGGGTGTATCCCGGTCACGGCAACGACACCACCCTCGGTGACGAGCGTCCGCACCTGCCGGAGTGGCACGCCCGGGGCTGGTAGCCGCGCGGCGGCGGGTGCGGCCCCCGCGATGACGGGCGTGCTCGGAGCGTCGGAGAGGTCCATGCCTCGATCGTGGCACCCGCCACTGACAATCGAGGGCGCGGGAGTGCGCCCGTCCGCCGTCCGGTGAGCTTCCGAGCGCCCCCGTAACCGGTGATCACGCGGGGTAGTTGGCGCGACATGCGCACCACCACCGCCCCAGCCGCTCCTTCGATGGTCCGTCTTGCCGCCGCCTCACTCGCGGGTACCGCCATCGAGTTCTACGACTTCTTCGTGTACGGGACCGCGGCCGCCCTCGTCCTCGGCCCGCTCTTCTTTCCGACGTTCTCCGCGCTCGCGGGAACTCTGGCCGCCTTCGCCACATTTGGGGTCGGCTTCCTGGCCCGCCCTCTCGGCTCGGTCGTCTTCGGGCACATCGGCGACCGCTACGGCCGCCGCCCGGTGATGTTCGCCTCGCTCGCGCTGACCGGGCTCGCGACGGTGGCCGTCGGCTGTGTGCCCCCGTACGCCACGATCGGTATCGCGGCGCCCTCACTGCTGCTTGTGCTGCGGTTCCTTCAGGGGCTCGGGCTCGGCGGCGAATGGGGCGGCGCGGTGCTGCTCACGGCCGAGCACGCGCCCGCCCACCGCCGCGCGCTGTGGGCGAGCTTCCCGCAGATCGGGCCCTCCACCGGCTTCCTGCTGGCCAACGGGGTGATGCTCGCGCTGTCCGCCGGGCTGAGCGACGCCCAGTTCCGCGACTGGGGATGGCGGGTGCCGTTCTGGGGCGCCGGGTTGCTCGCGCTGGCCGGGCTGCTGCTGCGGACCTCGCTGGCCGAGACCCCGCAGTTCCGCGAGATGGGCGAGCCGGCCAGGCTGCCGGTGCTCGAAGTGGCGCGCGGGCATTGGCGGTTGGTGCTGCTGACCGCGGGGGCCCTCGCGGTCGGGTACGCCGTCTTCTACGCGGTGTCGACCTGGTCGTTGGCGTACGCGACGGAACAGCTCGGGGTCGACCGCACGGTGATGCTGGTCTGCATCATGGCGGCCGTCGCGGTCATGGGTGCGTTGACGCCGCTCGCCGCACTGCTCGGCGACCGCTACGGGCGGCGGCCGCTCTGCCTGGTGGGGTGCGCGGCGACGGTCGTGTGGATGTTCCCGATGGTGGCGCTGCTCGGGACCGCCGAGCCGCTTCTGATGTTCGCCGGATTCCTCGGCGCGATGCTGGCGTTCATCTCGATGTTCGCGGTGATCGCGGCGTATCTGGCGGAGCTGTACGAGCCGAGGGTGCGCTGCACGGGAGCCGCGGTCGGCTACAACCTGGGCGGGGTGCTGGGCGGTGCGCTCACCCCGATCGTGGCGACTTCGCTGTCTCGCGGTGAGGGCCCGCCGTGGGGTGTCGCCGCCTATCTGACCGGGATCGGGCTGCTGAGCCTGGGCTGTTTCGCACTGCTTCCGGAGACCCGGCCCGCGCCGGTGGCGGAGCCGGGCCCCGGGGCGGAGCCGGAGGCCGCCCCGGCGTGACGGGCCGCCTCGCCCTGCGGGGCGGACGCAGGTCAGGCGTCGATGCTGTCCTTCCGGGACGCCTCGGCCGCCGACTGCTTCTTGGTGGCCACCAGGCTGGTGACGGTGGTGATGACCAGCACTCCGCAGATGACGGCGAGCGAGACCGGGATGGAGATCTCCGGAACGTTCACCCCGTTCTCGTGCAGGGCGTGCAGCACCAGTTTCACGCCGATGAAGCCGAGGATGACCGAGAGCCCGTAGCTGAGGTGCACCAGCTTCTTGAGCAGTCCGCCGATCAGGAAGTACAGCTGGCGCAGACCCATCAGCGCGAAGGCGTTGGCGGTGAAGACGATGTACGGGTCCTGGGTGAGGCCGAAGATCGCGGGGATCGAGTCCATCGCGAACAGCACGTCGGTGGTACCGATGGCGAGCATGACGACCATCAGCGGGGTGAGGATCCTCTTGCCGTTCTTCTCCACGAACAGCTTGGTGCCGTGGTACTTGTCGGCGACGCCGAACTTCTTCTCGACGGACTTGAGCAGGCGGTTCTCCTCGAACTCCGCTTCCTCTTCGTCGGAGCGCGCCTCCTGGATCAGCTTCCAGGCGGTGTAGATCAGGAACGCGCCGAAGATGTAGAAGACCCAGGAGAAGCTGGCGATGATCGCGGCGCCGGCCGCGATGAAGATCGCGCGCAGCACGAGGGCGATCAACACGCCGAACAGCAGCACCCGTTGCTGGAGCTGGGAGGGCACCGAGAACTTCGCCATGATCAGGATGAAGACGAAGAGGTTGTCGACGGACAGCGACTTCTCGGTGATGAAGCCCGCGAAGAACTCGCCCGACGCCTGGCTGTTGCCGAAGATCAGCAGGCCGAGGCCGAAGAGCGCGGCCAGCCCGATCCAGACCACGGTCCAGACGCCGGCTTCCTTGACCGACACGTCATGGGGTTTGCGCCCGATGAAGAAATCGGCCGCGATCAGGGCACACAGACCGAGAATGGTCAGTACCCACAGGGTCATTGAAACGTCCACTGCGCCTCCGGCGTCGTACGGCTACTGATCAGCGTCGTCGCTGCCGGAGGTCTCTTCCGCCCGGGCGCCTTCCCTCGCGCCGCGGGCCGGCGCCCCGGGACCCGTCCCATGGGTCCGTAGTGACGGGAACGCCGCAGCCGGGAGTACTCCCCTCCGCTGGAGGCAGCCTACCCGAACAACCAAGAAACAGTAAAGAGATTGGTAAAGTCGAGCCAAGTTACCAGGTCGGAGGTGGTCGCGCTGGTCCCTCTGGCGGGGCCACCCGGGCCTCGCCATCGGCCGGAGAGCCGACGCATGCCCGGTGGATCAGGGGCCCTAGCGTGGCCAGGCGTCGCGGGCCTCGCCGACCTGACCGAGGACCTGCTCCAGAATCCGGCTGCCGGGCGGCGCCAGTGGAGGCTCGTACGTCCAGGCATGGCCGACCCACGGGTCGGCGAGGTGGTCGTCGGGCACCGGGGTCAGCCGGAGCAGCGAGCGCCACAGCGGCTGCAGGACCGGCCCGTACTCACTGGCCTCCGCGCGGTCGGCGACCATCAGGAGGTGTACGCCCACCGACGGCCCCTCGTCGGCCAGGTAGCGCAGCTGGTTCAGGGCGCGGTCGTCGAAGTCGTGCGGGAAGTCGTTGACGATCAGGAGCTGTTCGGCGGTGTCCACGCCGGGCGGCAGCGCGTCGGCGCCCGCGCCGCCCCGGACCGCCATCTGTACGAGGTCCACGCGCCGGGTGAGCCGGGCGAGTACCTCAGCCACACCCGACGCGCCCGCCGCGGGCGGAGCGGCGAGCACCCCGGCACCGGTGAGCGGCGCGAGGCGGGCCGTTGCCGAGCCCGCCGCGTCGATGACCTGGACCGCGAACTCATGGGCCGGGTAGACCGCGAGCAGCCGGGCCGCGACCGCCACCGCCGTGTCCAACGCCAGACCCTTGACCTGGTCCGGGTCCATGAACGCCGCCGCCTCGGAGCCGGTGCGGCCGGAATCGATCCACAGCCCCCGCTCCAGCGGCAGCCGGACCAGCATCGGAATGCGCAGCTCCGGCCGCTCGGGCAGATGCAGATCGCCGATCCGCAGCGCCATGGGGAGCTCCATCGGGGCCCGGTAGGCGTGCCACACCGGGTTGTCCCAGCGGGCGTACGCGGGCGGCAGGGCGGGCTCGACGACCTCCGACTCGGCGGTCAGCTGGGCGAGATCACGGTCGAGAACCTCCCGGGCCCGGTCCACGAGCTGCTCGCGCTTGGTGCGGGCCTGCTCGCGCGCCTGGTGCCCGGCGGAGCCGATGCGGCTGTGCGGGTCGGACAGGACGCGGTCCAGTTCCTGCTCCATCCGTGAGTCGGCGAAGTCGACGGCGCTGCGATAGGCGGCGGTGGTGCGGGCCAGGTCCTCGAACATGCCCCACACCTGGTTGTACAGCCGCTCGTCCATGGACCAGCCGCCGGCGTCACCCGCGACGGGCCGCACGGGCTCGCCGGGAGCGGCGGGCGGTACGACCGGGGGCGGCGGGGGCGCGGTGGTCCGGCGGCGCGGATGCGCGTAGTCGATGGCACCGCCGACCGCGGACTGGGGTGCGGTGACCGGCAGTTGGCCGTCCGCGGGCCCGGTCCCGCCGGCCGGTCCGGGCGCGAACGTCCGTACCCGGGCGTCGTCGCTGGTACATGGTGGAGGCGCCGCCACCGAACGGGAGGCGCCGAGGGCGATCGCGTCCTGGATGACGGCAGCCAGCTGCTGCGCCTCGGGCAGGCCCTGGTCGGCGAGCATTTCGGCGAGGCCGCCCGCGTACCCCTGCCCGACGGCACGGATCTTCCAGCCGCCCCGGCGGCGGTAGAGCTCCAGGGCGACGACCGCCGACTCGGTGCTGAGACCGGTGACGGTGTAGCTGGCGATCTCGGTGCCGTCGTGGCCGGTGACGGCGACGAAGGGGGCCGCGACGGCGGCGAAGCGGCTGGGGCCCGGGGTGCCGAGCGGCAGCGCGAGGAGCACGTGCACCCGGTGCACCTCCTCGCCCAGGGCCGCCAGGTCCACGGCCAGGCGGTGGTCGGCGGCGGCCTGTCCGGAGACCTCGATTCCGGGCAGGGCCGGCGAGCCGGGGTGGGCGACCCGCTCCGCGCCGCACACCCTGCCCTGCTCGTCGCCGAGCGTGGCGCCGACCATGATCGGGGTGCCGACCGACACCCGGATCTCCAGTCTGGTCCGGGGCAGGGGGTGGTTCTGTCCCCGTACCAGCTCGGCCGTCATCGCCTCTGTCCCCTCGTCGAGTTGATGGTGGTGCGGGTGCGGTTGTGAGGCAGCTCCCGGTGGCGCCGGCCTCCGGGAGCTGCGGTGTCGGTGATCCGGTGCGGTCAGAGCTGCGGCAGGATCGCCGGCATCAGGTCCTGGAAGGTGCGGCCGTTGGCCGGGTTGCCGATGGCGGTCATCTGCCAGCCAGCGCCCACGCGGTGCACCTTGGCCATGATCTGCGCGGTGTACTGGCCGCCGCCGTCCAGCGTGTAGCGGGCCAGCTCCTGGCCGTTGGTCTCGTCGACCAGGCGGCAGAACGCGTTCCGCACCTCCTGGAACGTCTGGCCGGTGAACGAGTTGACCGTGAAGACGATCTGGTCGATGTGGACCGGCACGCGCGAGAGGTCCACCAGGATCGACTCGTCGTCACCGCCCTGGCCCGCGCCGCCCACGAGGTTGTCACCGGTGTGCCGGACCGAGCCGTCGTCGCTGATCAGGTGGCGGAAGAAGACCACGTCGACGGGCTGCTTGTCGGCGAAGAGCACCGCCGACGCGTCCAGGTCGATCTCCTGCGTCCGCTTGCCGAACAGGCCCCGGCGCGGTGCCGCCTGCCAGCCGAGCCCCATCCGCACCGCGGTCAGGGTGCCGCCACCCTGCTTCTCCAGACTGATGGCCTGGCCCTTGGACAGATTGACCGTCACGCGCTGTCCCCTCTCCCCATGTGTCGTTCTTGATGTGCTTTGCGTTCCGCTGCGTTCTCGGGCCGACCCTACGCAGTGGCCCGGACCACGCCGCCCCGCGGGTGTCTTTTGTGGCGGTGTTGCAACACACCGCCAACGCGCGGCACCGGCGCCCGCGGACGGCCGGTCAGGCGAGCCCCGCCTCCTTCATCTGGCGGAGCTCCTTCTTCAACTCGCCCACCTCGTCGCGCAGTCGGGCCGCCACCTCGAACTGCAGGTCCGCTGCCGCGGCCCGCATCCGGTCGGTCATCTCCTCGATGATTCCCGCCAGTTCGGCCGCGGGCCGGTCGGTGAGCTCCTTCTTGCCGCCCTTCGCCGCCTTGCCGCCGAGCGAGGGCACCGGCGCCTTGCCTTCCTTGCCCTTGCGGTATCCGGAGCCGAGCAGCTCCTCGGTGTCGACTTCCTCGCGCGCGATCGTCGCCACGATGTCGTTGATCTTCTTCCGCAGTGGCTGCGGGTCGATCCCCTTCTCCTTGTTGTACGCGACCTGCTTCTCGCGGCGCCGGTTGGTCTCCTCGATGGCCTTCTCCATCGCCGGAGTGATGCGGTCGGCGTACATGTGGACCTGGCCGGAGACGTTGCGCGCCGCTCGGCCGATAGTCTGGATCAGGGAGGTGCCGGAGCGCAGGAAGCCCTCCTTGTCGGCGTCGAGGATCGACACCAGGGAGACCTCCGGCAGGTCGAGGCCCTCACGCAGCAGGTTGATGCCGACCAGCACGTCGTACTCGCCGGCCCGCAGTTCGCGAAGGAGCTCGATGCGGCGCAGGGTGTCGACATCGCTGTGCAAGTACCGCACCTGGATGCCCAGTTCCAGGAAGTAGTCGGTGAGGTCCTCGGCCATCTTCTTGGTGAGGGTGGTGACCAGGACCCGCTCGTCCTTCTCGGTGCGCTTGCGGATCTCGTGCACCAGGTCGTCGATCTGGCCCTCGGTGGGCTTGACCACGACCTCCGGGTCGACCAGGCCGGTGGGACGGATGATCTGCTCCACGAAGCCGTCGCCGCGCGACAGTTCGTACTTGCCGGGGGTGGCCGACAGATAGACGGTCTGGCCGACGCGGCCGAGGAACTCCTCCCACTTCAGCGGCCGGTTGTCCAGCGCCGACGGCAGCCGGAAGCCGTGGTCGACCAGGGTCCGCTTGCGGGAGGCGTCGCCCTCGTACATCGCGCCGATCTGCGGCACGGTCACATGCGACTCGTCCAGGACGAGCAGGAAGTCCTCGGGGAAGTAGTCGATCAGGGTGTTGGGCGCGGTGCCCGGCTCGCGGCCGTCGAAGTGCATCGAGTAGTTCTCGACGCCGGAGCAGCTGCCGATCTGGCGGAGCATCTCGATGTCGTACGTGGTGCGCATGCGCAGCCGCTGGGCCTCCAGGAGCTTGCCCTGCTTCTCCAGCTCGGCGAGGCGCTGCTCCAGCTCCTTCTCGATGCCGTTGACGGCCTTCTCCATGCGCTCCGGGCCCGCCACGTAGTGGCTGGCGGGGAAGACGTAGAGCGACTGGTCCTCGCTGATGATCTCGCCCGTGATCGGGTGGAGGGTGGAGAGTGCCTCGATCTCGTCGCCGAACATCTCGATGCGGACGGCCAGTTCCTCGTAGACCGGGAAGATCTCGATGGTGTCGCCGCGCACCCGGAAGGTGCCGCGGGCGAACGCCACGTCGTTGCGGGTGTACTGGATGTCCACGAAGCGGCGCAGCAGCTGGTCGCGGTCGATCTCGTCGCCGACCTTGAGCTGGACCATCCGGTCGACGTACTCCTGCGGGGTGCCGAGGCCGTAGATGCAGGAGACGGAGGCGACCACGATCACGTCGCGGCGGGTCAGCAGCGAGTTCGTCGCGGAGTGGCGCAGCCGCTCGACCTCCTCGTTGATCGAGGAGTCCTTCTCGATGTAGGTGTCCGACTGCGGGACGTACGCCTCGGGCTGGTAGTAGTCGTAGTACGACACGAAGTACTCGACGGCGTTGTTGGGCAGCAGCTCGCGGAACTCGTTGGCCAGCTGGGCGGCCAGGGTCTTGTTCGGCGCCATGACGAGCGTGGGGCGCTGGAGCTTCTCGATCATCCAGGCAGTCGTCGCCGACTTTCCGGTGCCCGTGGCGCCGAGGAGGACGACATCCTTCTCACCTGCACGGATGCGCTTCTCCAGGTCGGCGATGGCCGCCGGCTGGTCACCGCTGGGCTGGTAGGGGCTGACGACCTCGAAAGGCGCCACCGTACGTTCGATCTTGGAAACGGGCCGCATGCAACCACCGTACGACCCGCCACTGACAACCGGGGTCCGATCGCGTCCCGGTTACCAGTCGTGCGGGGAGGCCGAGCCTTCGCGGTGGGGCTCGGAGGCCGCCCAGCTGGTGCGTTCCGGGAACGACGGGCGGTGCCGGGGCACCGGGACGGTGCGGGGCGGACGCTTGTCCCAGTCCGGCTTGCCCATCACGACCAGCGGGTCGAACATCACGACCACCCCGGCGAGGAGCAGGAAGGCGACGGGACCGATCAGCATCGGTGCGAGCAGGGCGGCCGGCGACTCCCCGCCGCCCGGGGTGGCAGTGCCGTGCAGCTGGACGCTGAGCGCGGCCATCCCCGTGTAGTGCATGCCGCTGACCGCCACGCCCATGACGAGGCTGGCCCCCAGACTGGCCAGGAAGCCGTGCACGGAGACGGCGGCCCAGAGCGCGGTGGTGGCGGCCACCACCGCGATCACCACGGAGACGCTGACGACGAGGGTGTTGTACTCGAACTGCCCGTTCATCCTGATCCCGGCCATACCCAGGTAGTGCATGGTGGCCACGCCCAGACCGGTGATCGTCCCCCCGGTGACCAGCGCCATGGGAGTGGCTCCCCGGTAGCCGACGATGAAGATGCCGATGCCCACCATCACGATCGCGACGGCGAGGCTGGCGAAGGTGATGCCCCGGTCGTAGCCGAGCGGCGCCTCATGGACCGTGAAACCCATCATCGCGATGAAGTGCATGGTCCAGATGCCCGACCCTATGGACGTGGCACCGAGGGCCAGCCAGGCGGCCTTGAAGGAGCGCTCGGTCCGCAGCGACCGGGCGGTGCAGCGCAGTCCCAGTGCTCCGCCGAGGCAAGCCATGATGAACGCCGCGACCGGCGTCACAAGGCCATAGGTGAATCCGTCGACCGTCCCGTGCATACCCGTGTGCCCTTCACCCCGTACCGACTGAAGAGGCCCTACCCCCGTTGCGGCCCTGGTTCGGGGCGACCTTAGGGCCCGCTGCGCGACAGGCAAACATTTTTCGGGCAATTTATCGACTCCGGGCACCTGGGAGTTCCGGTCTGAGCGGATCCGTTCGCTTTGGTGCCGCGAATCTCCACCCCTCGCACATCTCGCGGGCGGGCCGCGCTGTCAGTGGGCGGTCGTACGGTGGTCGACATGGACAGCAGTGCGCAGTTCGTCGAATGGGCCGTCGTCGAGAGCGACATCGGCCCACTGCTCCTCGCCGCCACCGGCCAGGGCCTGGTGAACGTGGTGTTCCACGCGGATGAAGCGGTGCGCGACCGGGCCGTGCGGGCCCTCGCCGCCCGGTTCGGCACCGAGCCGGCCCCCGCCGTGCCCGGCCGCGCGGGCCCGCTGGAGGAGCCCATACGTCAGATCGGGGCCTACTTCGCGGGCGGGCTGCGGGAGTTCACGCTGCCGCTCGACTGGTCGCTCGTGTCCGGCTTCAACCGGCAGGTACTGCGCGAGCTGGCGACGGGCGTTCCCTACGGGACGGTGGTGGGCTACGGCGATCTGGCCGGCCGGGTGGGCCAGCCCGGGGCGGCCCAGGCGGTGGGCGCGGCCATGGGGGCCAACCCGCTGCCGGTGGTGGTGCCCTGCCACCGCGTGGTGGAGAGCGGCGGCGGGCTCGGCGGATTCGGCGGCGGTCTGGAAACGAAGCGGCGCCTCCTCGCCCTTGAGGGGGTGCTGCCGGAGCCGCTGTTCTGACCGGGTGCGGGGAGGGGCTGCCGGGGCCGCTGTTCTGGCCGACTGCGGCCCGGGGGCCGTTTGTATCGTGCGCGGGTACGGGCTGGCACACTGCGCCAGTGACTACGCTCCCGGACACCTCCGACACCGGCCGTGTGCCCGACAGGGCCGCACTGCCCGCGCTGCGGCGACGAATAACCGCCGTGCTGATCGCGAGCCAGATACTCGGCGGACTCGCGAACGCCACGGGGATCGCGCTGGCCGCCGTGCTGGCCGCCGAGATCAGCGGCAGCCAGGCCCTGTCGGGGCTCGCCTCGGCGTCCATGGTGGCCGGGCCCGCGCTGCTTGCGATGCCGCTGGCCGCGCTGATGACCAAGCGCGGCCGCCGCCCCGGCCTGGTGCTCGCCTATCTCCTCGGCGTGGTGGGGGCCGTGGTCGTGGTCACCGGTGCGGTGCTCGACAGCTTTCCGCTGCTGCTCTGCGGCATGGCCGTCTTCGGGGCCGGTTCCCTGGGCAACCTCCAGGCCCGGTACGCCGCCGCCGACCTCGCCGAGCCCGGACGGCGGGCCCGGGCCATCTCCACCGTGGTCTGGGCGACGACGATCGGCGCCGTGCTCGGCCCGAACATCGCCGCACCCGCCGGGCGCAGCGTCACCGGCCTCGGCATACCGGCGGCCGCGGGCCCGTTCGTCTGGGCGGCCGGGGTGTTCCTGGTTTCTGCGGTCCTCGTTGCGGTACTGCTGCGCCCGGACCCCCTGCTGACCGCCCGCGAACTGGACGGCAGCGCGGCGCAGCCTCCGGCGGCCCGCTCGCTGCGGGCCGGGGTCGCGGCGGTCAGGGAGTCACCGAGGGCCCGCCTCGCGCTGGTCACCGTGGCCGTCTCGCACACCGCCATGGTCTCGATCATGTCGATGACGCCGGTGGCGCTCACCCGTCACGGCGCGGACATCGAGCTGATCGGCCTGGTCATCAGCATCCACATCGCCGGAATGTACGCGTTCTCGCCGGTGATGGGCTGGCTCTCCGACCGCCTCGGGCGGCTCTCGGTGATCGGTCTGGCGGCCGGACTGCTGTGCTGCGCCGCCCTGTTGGCGGGCACCGCGGGTGCGAGCCACAGGCAGACCATGGCGGGGCTCTTCCTGCTGGGCCTCGGCTGGTCGGCGGGGCTGGTCTCGGGTTCGGCCCTGCTGACCGACTCCGTACCGGGCCCCGCCCGCGCCGCCGTGCAGGGCCTCTGCGATCTGACCATGAACGTGGCGGCGGGCCTGGGCGGCCTCGCGGCCGGCCTGATCGTGGCCCGCGCGGGCTACGGCTGGCTGAACGCGGTGGGCGCGTCGTTGCTGCTGCCGATGGCCGGTTTGGCCCTGTTCACGTCCCGTCGGCACGCGGCGCAGGGCCCGGCTTAGGAAACGGCGGGGGACAGGTTTCGGCCCCGGTTCAAGACCCGGACCCGGGGAAATGGTCAAGACCCGGACCCGGAAGCGGTTCGGGGCCCGGACCCGGGGAACGCTTCGCGGCCCGGGCCTGGAAACGGTTCGGGGCCCGGCTACAGGCTGATCTGGTAGGCCTTGCGCAGCGTCTCGTGGACGGTCCAGGTCGTACGGTCGCCCTCGCGCAGCACGCATGCGTCGCCCGGGCCGACCTCCAGCGTGTCGCCGCCCGCCACCTCGATGGTGGCGCGGCCGCTGATCACCACGAAGAGTTCGCTAGCCTCGGTGTCGGTCACCACGCCCGGGGTGATCTGCCAGATGCCCCGGATCTGCTTCCCGTCCGCCGACTCCCACAGCACCTTCCCGGTCACCTCCGGGGTGCCGGAGATGATCTGTTCGGGGTCGAGCGGCTCCGGCTCCAGTTCGGCGTCGGCGATACGCACGGCAAAGGACGCGGGTGCGACGAGGGAGCGGGGAGTGGCAAGGGAGTCGGGGGCGGTGTGGGCCTGGTCCATGGTGCTCATGGCCGGTCAATCTAGCCGCGTACGGCAACGGCTCCGACCGGCAGTCCGGCCAGGTCTGCCCGCCGTTCCGCGACAGTCTGTCCAGCGCGCCCCCTTAGCTCGTACGCCGTATTTCAAACCGGCTTCGCCAGGACGGAGTTGAGACAGCGGAGCGGGCGGCCCGGTCCGGGCCGCTGCCCGAAGCCGGGCTACTCCTGGAGGCGGGCGCGTCGAGATCAGCAGCCCTGGCCCCCAGCCCCGTGCGGCAGAACGTTTACCCGGCTTCCGGACGTGCCAGGGATGGGGCATGCCCTTTGACGACGTACCTGATGCGAGCAAGGTGTCGGACGAAGTACGGACCGCCCTCGACGAAGGCCGCCCGGTCGTCGCCCTGGAGTCCACGATCATCTCGCACGGCCTCCCCCGGCCGCGCAATCTGCGCGTCGCCGCCGAGCTGGAGGAACTGGTGCGGGCCAGGGGTGCCGTTCCCGCGACGATCGCCGTCCTCGACGGGCGGCCCCTGGTGGGCCTGGACAAGGCGCAGTTGGAGCGGGTGGCGAACGAGGAGTTGCGCAAGCTGGGGCACCGCGATCTGCCGATGGCCCTGGCGACCGGCGCGAGCGGGGCGACGACCGTGTCGGCGACCGCGTTCCTGGCGGCGCGGGCGGGCCTGCGCGTCTTCGCGACCGGCGGGCTCGGCGGCGTGCACCGCGAATGGACCGAGACGCAGGACGAGTCGGCGGACCTGCGACTGCTCGCCCGGACACCTATCGCCGTGGTGTGCGCGGGCGTGAAGTCCATCCTCGATGTACCGGCCACGCTTCAGCGCCTGGAGACACTGGGAATCGGCGTGCTCGGCTACGGCACGGACCACTTCCCCGGTTTCTACCTCTCCAGTTCGGGCGAGCCGGTCGACTGGACGGTACGCACGCCTCAGGAGGCCGCGGACGTACTGCGGGCCCATCATTCACTCGCGCTCAACTCGGCGCTGATCGTGGCCAATCCCGTACCTGAGGCCGAACAACTCGATCCGAGACTGCACGACGAGGTGCTCGCGGCGGGCCTCGCCGCCTGCCGGTCCGCGGGCGTCACGGGCCAGGCGGTGACCCCGTTCCTCCTCAGCTACCTGGTCGAGCACACGGACGGGGCCTCGCTGGAGGCGAACGTGGCGGCGGTGCGCGGCAACGTCCGGCTCGCCGCGGACATCGCGGCGGCGCTGTGAGGGATGCGGCGGAAGCGCGAGCGGCTGACCGTGGGGCCGGGGCGGACGGTGGGCCGTCCGGCGTGGGCGGCGGGCTCCTTGTCGTCGGGGACGTGGTCACCGACGTGGTCGCCCGGCATCGCGGCCCCCTCGCATCCGCCACGGACACCGCGGCCGACATCCGTACGGTGCCGGGCGGCGCGGGCGCCAACGCGGCCTGCTGGGCGGCCCATTCGGGCTGTCCGGACGTACGCCTCCTCGCCCGGGTCGGCCGGGACTCGGCCGGCTGGCACGATCTCCGGCTACGTCGTGCAGGCGTACGCCCCCTGCTGATCCCGGACGCAGACGCACCCACCGCAACCGTGATCGCCCTGGTCGACACGGCGACGGCGGAGCGCACCTTCCTGACCGACAGCGGCGCCGTCCACCGCATGAACCCCGCCGACTGGTCGCCCGCCCTCCTGGACGGCGTCTCCCACCTCCACCTCTCCGGGTACCTGCTCTTCGCCGGCCCGAGCCGCGAACTGGCCTTCGCCGCAAGGAAGTCGGCCCGGCTGGCCGAAGTCACCGTGAGCCTGGATCCGGCATCGACCGGCTTCATCCACGCGCTGGGCGTCGACCGCTTCCTGGCCATGGCCGAGGGCACGGACGTCCTGCTGCCCAACGCAGACGAGGCGAGCTTCCTGACCGGACTGCCCGAACCAGCCGATGCCGCAGCCAAGTTGAGCCGCCAGTTCCCCCTGGTCGCGGTCACCCTGGGCGCCGCCGGAGCGCTGGTGGCCGCTGCCGGGGAGGTCGTCGCGGAGGCGGCGGCGCCGCAGGCGACAGCCCTGGACTCCACGGGCGCGGGCGACGCCTTCACCGGCGCCTTCCTCGCCGCCCGCCTGACCGGAGCGTCCCCGAGGGAGGCGGCGGAGGCGGGGTGCCGGGCGGGGGCGCTGGCGGTGGGGGTGGTGGGAGGGAGGCCACCAGGAACCCCCTAAGGGGTGGTCGCCCAAGCCGGATGCCGAGGATCGTCGACGCGTACGACAACGTCGGCGGCGTCCCCCGGCCGCACCTCGGCTTCGTAGCGTTCGAAGGCGGAGAGCGTCCAGCGGGCGCTCTCGTCCGTGCGGCGCCGCAAGGCGGGAGCGGACAGCCCGAGGTGCACGGTGAGGTCGAAGGGGAACCAGCGGCCGAGGAGCAGGGGGCCGTGGACGATCAGCACGCCTCCTTCGGGGAGGAGTTGGTAGGGGCTCCGGGTCGCCCGGTCGGTCGCCGGGTCCCAGAGGTCGGGCAGTACCCGGCCGGTGCCGCCCGGCTCCAGCGGCCCGAACACCTCCCGCCACAGCGCGCCGGTGTCGAACCAGCCGTCGTAGTACGTGTCCGGGTCCTCGCGGCCGTACTCGTAGCGCAACGAGGCGGGGCGCAGGAAGCCCTCGGTCGAGACGGTGAGAACGGATCTGCCGCGAAGGCGGAGCGATTCCGCAACGCGTTCCGCCAGCTCTGCGGGGCGGGCCGCCGGGGCGCCGTCGATGCCGACCCGCAGCCAGGGGCTGCCGTCGGCCGCCTTCAGGTCCATGGCTCGTTCGGTGAGGGCCCCGGTCAGCCGTTCCCAGGTGATCGCTTCGAGTCGCACGCCTCCATCATGCGCGGTGCCTGAGCCGCGGCAATGGGAGCGGGCCCGGAGGCGTAGCCGGCCCCCGGGCCCTGAGTGATGCCACCGAACTGCACACGCCGGCCCGCTTGAGAGCCCAGGTCAGTCTTAAGCCGTCGCGTCCTGCCTTTGGACCACCGCGGATCGGAATGGAACTCGACTGGAGCTCCGCGGGCCGGACTTGAACCGGCAACTCGACGCACATGGGCCTGGGCCCGGTTGTTCCGGCGATCGGCGGCGAATGCTGAGTCTGGAGCGAGAGTCTGAGATTGATGGCGGCACGCTTGAGTTGCGGCCGCACCGTCACGACAAGCTTCAGCTTCAGCTTTGCGCTCCTCGCGCACCCGGCCGTGCTGACGCACAACCGGGAGTCTTGGGAAAACTACCCGGCACTCAGCCGAAAAGGTAGCCAAATACGGCGTCGCCCACCCGCTGGTCGGTGACGTCGATGCCGTTGGCCTCTTCGCGCGCGAACTTCACGGCCTGCTGCAACTTCTCGATGCGGCCAAGGAGTTCATTGACGCGCCGGGCGGGCAGCGCACCGGAGAACTTCACGGTCGTCCAGTACCCGACCGGTACGTCCTCGTAGTACACCTCGACCTGCGCCGGGTGTTTGTCGGTGGCCTCCGCCTTCACGTGGTTGCGCGGCACCTTCTTCGTGCGCAGCGTCCGTACCGGCTCGGTCTTCCAGGAGTCGGTGGAGGGGTCCTGCACCCACGACTCGGCGGCGTCGAGCACCGGAAGCTTGCGCACAAAGGTGTTGATGTCCGTCAGCTGCTTTTCCAGGAAGAGCAGGTACGAGACCGGCACCGCTGCTATGAGGACCCGCCCGTCGATCGTCACGTCGGCGCGCGCCTCGCAGTTCGCCCAGTCCTTGGTGGCGGTCACGTCGAACAGCCGGGTCAGCGTGGCGGCCGTCTCGCGCAGCACGTCCTCGGACTTGACCTGCACCCGGGTGGACTCGGGCGGCAACTGCTCGCCCTCTTCGTCCTTGGGCTGATAGGTGCGGGAGATTCCGGCCAGCAACGCGGGCTTGTGCAGCCCGTACTGAGCGGCCGTCAGGTCCTGATGGGACTTCGACTTGATTCCCTTTTCGACTGCGATGATCTGATTGAGTTTCGCCACGTGATGAAACGTAGCAAGCCCAATCCGACCTGTTCCACCGGTTATTGATCGGGGAATCAAAGAAGGGCGAGTACGCGAAGAGAGCCCTGTGGGGGGTGTCGCGGAGGCAGGGTCGGGCGCCGCCCAGGGCGGCGTGAAGAAGGAGGCTGCCCCATCCTCGTCATACAACCCCGGCGGCACCATCGCTGCACCGACTGCGACCGCGCCCCGCTGCGCCATCTCGTCCTGGAATCCGGCTCCCCCCGCTGCCTGGACTGCTCGGACCTCGGCCATCTGGTCTTCCTGCCGCGCGGCGACACCGCGCTGACCCGGCGGGCCCGCGCGGGCAGTTCGCTCTCCGCCGTCGTGGTCCGCTTCAACCGGCGCCGACGACGCTATGAGCGCCAGGGCGTTTTCGTCGAGGAGCCGGCCCTCGCCGCCGCCGAGGCCGCCTGCCTGGCCGACGCCGAGGCCCGCGCCCGGCGGCGCGCCCGGGACGCCGAGCGCCGGGCCGCCGAGGACGTACGCTTCACCGCCGCGCTGACCGCGGAGATCCTGCGCCTGTTTCCGCGCTGCCCGGCCGAACGGGCCCGCGACATCGCGGTACACACCTCGGTGCGCGGCAGCGGCAGGGTGGGCCGGTCAGCGGCGGGCCGCGCGCTGGACGAAGCCGCCGTGACGGCCGCAGTACGCGCCTCCGTCCGGCATCTGGACACGGAGTACGACGCGCTGCTCATGGCCCGGGTTCCGCACAACCGGGCGCGGGCGAGGGTCGCGGCGGCCATTGACGCGGTACTGGCCTCCTGGGCCCCGGAAGCCGGGCCTCCCCCTGTGTAGCGCACGGAGGGGCGAGAGCAGGAGCGGACTGCCGACCTCCACAACTGCCCTTCCTCGCACCATACTTGAGGCATCCTCCTGGGTATCCCTCCCCCATGACGACTGCGCAGGCTCGCCCCTTGCTGCTCCTCGACGTGGACGGCCCGCTCAACCCGTACGCCGCGCGACTCCCCCAGCTGCGCGGCTACCGCACCCACCGCCTCCACCCGTCGTCCTGGCTCTCCCGCCAGACGCCGGGGTCCCGCGCGCACAGGTGGGGCCTGCGCGTGTATCTCAACGCGGCCCACGGCCCACGCCTCTGCTCCCTCCCCTACGAACTGGTCTGGGCCACCACCTGGATGAACGAGGCGAACGAAATGATCGCCCCGGTCATCGGCCTCCCGCCCGACCTCCCTTTCATAGCCTGGCCCGAGCTCTTCGCCACCGACCCCGACGGCCTGTACTGGAAGACCAGACCCCTGCTGAAGTGGGCCGCGGGCCGCCCGTTCGCCTGGGTGGACGACATGATCACCGACCTGGACGAGACCTATGTGCGCGACAACCATGACTCGCCCGCACTCCTGGTGCGCGTACACCCCCGGCAAGGCTTGCGTGCGGCGGACTTCAGGACGCTGACCCAGTGGGCGGCGAACGTGTGAGGCCGGCCGCCAAGGCACAACGGCCCCTGGGTCGGCACCCGTTCAGGCCTCGCGGCTCAGCCGAGCAGTGCCGTGAGCGCCCCCACCGGATCCGCGTCCGGAGTGCCGCGCGGCCACCAGTCCTCCCGTGCCGGGTCCGATTCGTATCCGTACCAGAGCCCGTCGCGACCGTAGCGGAGTTGGGTGGTGGGGGTGGCGAGGCGGTTGCGGCTGGGGCGGAAGTCCGGGAATCCGGCGGCGGTCAGGGCGGGGCGGGCTCGGTCGAAGGGGCCCGCGGGCGGGTCCCAGGGGGTTTCCAGTACGGCGAGTGCCGCTATGCCGCCCTGCCGCCAGGCGGCCACCGCGCGTGCCAGGTCGGTGGGCGTGCGGTCGGTGGCCCGGGTCAGGGAGGTGTAGAGCGCGCGGGTGGCCGAGGTGAGGCCGGAGCCGGGGTGGGCGGCGGCGAGGCGGACGGCGTCCTGCCAGGTGGAGAGCGGGGCGATCGGGTCCTCTCCGGTGCTGAGGAGTGTGTGGGCGCGGATGGCCGCCTCGGTGGCGAGGAGGTCGAGGGACAGCGGGTCGGGCCCTCCGTGCACCTCGGGGAAGGCGGGCGGGTGGCCAGGCCTCGGCGGCGTGGGGAACGGTGGCGGGAGAGCGGGGAGCGTGCGCGACTGGACCGCCGTACGGGCCTGAACGGTGGGGAGTTGAGGGGCGGGGGCCACCCGCTCGACGGCCATGCGGGTGGCATTGCGCCGGGTGAGCGCGGCGAGGACTTCCTGCTCGCCCCTCCCCCGCATCAGCAGCAGCACGAACGGATCCTCGTCCAGGAGCCGGGCGGTCTGGTAGCAGAGCGCCGCCGCGTGCTTGCACGGATAGCCGTCGTCGGGGCAGGAACAGTCGGGGATCAGGTCTCCGGAGGCGGGCAGCAGGGCCGCCTCATCGGCCAGTACGTGCGGAAGGTCCTTGTCGAGGAGCGCGGCGATGTGGGCGGGCGCCGCCGCCGCGGTGTCGAGGAAGTCCTCCCAGGCCTGGTCGGGGAGGGTGCGCAGACGTAGTTCCGTACGGTACGGGCGCGGGCGGGAGCCGTGTACGTAGGCGGTGATCCGGCCGGGCGTGACGGTGATCGCGTCCACGTTGCCGGCCGCCGCGTAGGCGCGCCCGCGCGCCAGCCTGGCCGGGTCCAGGGCGAGTTCCTCCAGGGCCTCCACCCAGGCGTCGCCCCACCAGGTCCCGGCCCGCTCGGAGCGCGCGCCGAGTGCGGGATAGGTACGGCGGCGATCGTCGTGACGCGGGGCGCGAACGGGCGGGCGGGGGGTCATGGCGTCCTCCGCAGCGAGATCAGGTCGGCCAGTTCCCGGTCGGTGAGCTCGGTCAGGGCACTTTCACCGGAGCCCAGGACTGCCTCCGCCAACTGCCGTTTCTGCTCCAGCATTTCGGCGATGCGGTCCTCGACGGTGCCCTCCGCGATCAGGCGGTGGACCTGGACCGGCTGGGTCTGGCCGATGCGGTAGGCGCGGTCGGTGGCCTGTTCCTCCACCGCCGGGTTCCACCAGCGGTCGTAGTGGATGACATGGCCCGCGCGGGTGAGGTTGAGACCGGTCCCGGCGGCCTTCAGGGAGAGGATGAAGACGGGGACCTCGCCGGACTGGAAGGCGTCGACCAGGCGGTCCCGCTCGGTCACCGGCGTTCCCCCGTGCAGCAGTTGGGAGGGCACGCCGCGGGCGGTGAGGTGCGTGGAGAGCAGCCGGGCCATGGCGACGTACTGGGTGAAGACCAGTACCGAGCCGTCCTCGCTGAGGATGGTGTCCACCAGTTCCTCAAGCAGGGCCAGTTTCCCGGAGCGGGACGGGAGGCGCGGAGCCTCCTCCTTCAGGTACTGCGCGGGGTGGTTACAGATCTGTTTCAGCGCGGTGAGCAGCTTCATGATCTGGGCGCGGCGGGCGATGCCCTCGGAGGCCTCGACGGCCGTCATCACCTCGCGGACCACCGCCTCGTAGAGGGCGGCCTGTTCGCGGGTGAGCGGCACCGGATGGTCTGTCTCCGTCTTCGGCGGCAGTTCGGGCACGATGCCCGGGTCGGACTTCTTCCTCCGTAGGAGGAAGGGGCGGACCAGGCGGGAGAGGCGGGCCGCCGCGTCGTCGTCCTCGCCGTTCTCGACCAGCCGGGCGTGCCGGGCCCGGAACGCCTTCAGGGGGCCGAGCAGCCCGGGAGTGGTCCAGTCGAGCAGCGCCCACAGCTCGGAGAGGTTGTTCTCCACCGGGGTGCCGGTGAGCGCGATCCTGGCCGGTGCGGGGATGGTGCGCAGCGCCTTCGCGGTCGCCGAGAAGGGGTTCTTGACGTGCTGGGCCTCGTCCGCGACCACCATGTTCCAGGTGTGGGCGGCCAGTTGGGGCGCGCTGCCGCGCATCGTGCCGTACGTGGTGAGGACGAAGCCGCCTTCGATGTCCTCCAGGGTGCGGCTGCTGCCGTGGAAGCGGCGGACCGGGACGCCCGGCGCGAACCGGGTGATCTCCCGCTGCCAGTTGCCGAGCAGTGAGGCCGGGCAGACCACCAGGGTCGGCTCGGTGCGGGCCCGGCGCAGATGCAGGGCGATCACGGTGATCGTCTTGCCGAGGCCCATGTCGTCGGCGAGGCAACCGCCGAGGCCCAGCGAGGTCATCAGCTCCAGCCAGGCCAGGCCGCGCAGTTGGTAGTCGCGCAGTGTCGCGTCCAGGCCGGGCGGCTGCTCGGCCGTCGCGGGTCCTTCGAGGAGCCGGTCGCGCAGCACCGCCAGCGCGCCGGCCGGGACCGCCTCGACCGTCTCGCCGTCGACCTCCGCCGTGCCGGTGAGCGCGACGGACAGCGCGTCCACGGGGTCGAGCAGGCCCAGGTCGCGCTTGCGGGCCTTGCGGACGAGCTCCGGGTCGGCCACCACCCACTGGTCGCGCAGCCGCACGATCGGGCGGTGGGATTCGGCGAGCACATCCATTTCGGCGTCGCTGAGCGGTTCCCCGCCGAGCGCCAACTGCCAGTTGAAGGCGAGGAGTTCCTCGGCGTCGAAGAACGAGGTGCCGTCGGTCGCCGAGCCGGGCGCCGGCCGTACGACGGCGGTGGCGCTCAGCGTACGGGCCAGTTCGCGCGGCCAGTGGACGGCGACGCCCGCCGCGTCCAGCCTCGCGGATGCCTCGCCGAGCAGCTCGTACAACTCGGTCTCGGTGAGCGGCAGTACATCGGGGACGCTCCGCTCCAGGAGCAGTCCGAGCGGCGGCCAGACGCGGGCCGCGCGGCGCAGGGCCAGCAGCGCGTCGATCCGGGCCCGTGGGCCAAAGGCGTCAACTCCGGCGCCGGTTCCGCCGGTTCGTGTGCGGACGCCGCTTCGGGCCCGGCCCCCCGGTTCCGTGTCGTCGGCCCAGAGGCGGGCCGCGTCGACGATGAGGGTCGGGTCGGCGAGGCTGTGCACCTGGACGATCGCCGAGCCCGCGCGCCGGGCCTCGCCCTCTTCTTCGGACGCCGTGTCGAACAACTCGTATCCGGACAGATCCAGACGGAGCGACACCCGTACGCCCGCGTCCATGCCCGCGGCCGCCTCCGCCGCCCAGGCCCGGGCGGCGGGCAGGTGCTGGGCGGCGGGCGCGGCGAACGGGGCTCCCGCCGCGTACGCCGCGGCCGGGGTGCGCGGCAGGCTGTCCGCGACCGCGTCCAGGAAGGACCGCACCAACGCCTCGGGATCGGGCAGCTGGAGCGCGCCCCGGCCCGGGACGGGGACGGCGTACGCCTCGTACGGCATGGCGGCGGCGATGGCTCGCAGCTGGGCGATGTCGGCGGCGTCCAGCGGTCCGGCCCGCCAGGCGTCGTGGCTGGTCGGGGTGAGCCCGGGAAGCAGCCTGCCGCGGGCGACGAGGTGCAGGGCGTGCAGGGCGGCGGCGCCCCAGCAGGCGGCCGCGGGGTGTGCGGCCGGGTGGCGGCGGGCCCCGATCAGCGCCGCAAGGGCGTCGGCGACGGGGACGAGGAGAGCGGGGACCTTGCGGCTGCGGGCGCCCGTGCCGTGGCGGCGCACCACGGTCAGCTCGGTCGCCTCGCCCGGCAGCCCCTGCGGCACCGGCCCCTGGGCTGGGTCCCAGAAGGCGATCTTTCCGTCGCGCGGCAGTCCGGCGGGCAGGAACACGGCGGCCGCGGCCGTCCAGGCCCACGGACGCGCGGCGGGCCCGGACTCCGCGGACCCCGCCTCGTGCTCCCGTGCGAAGCCGTGGCGGGGCTCCGGCCCATGCCCGTGCTCGGGCTGCTCCCGCCAGGCGCGGGAGGCCACCGGCCCCCGCTCCGGATATCGCGTCGGTGTCGGCTGGGTCATGTGGCCGGTCACCTCCCTCGTCCGCAGGTCGTCGTTCATCGCGTGGTCCACGACTGGTCTACGACCTTACGGGCGGGGTCTGACAATGCGCCCCGCGGCCTCAGCGCACCCCCTCCCACAAGGCACGTTCCTCGCCGCGGGGGTCGCTCTCGACGGTCGGCGCGATATCGAAGACCTTGGTCGTCCGCGTCTCGCGGTCGTACGCAGCCCAGCCCGGATCGCCGGTCTTCGCGAAGGACACCCAGGCCCCGTGCATCGCGTCCGCGAGCGCCTGCGGAGGCCGCTCGCCGAGGATCGGGGCGTACTGCGGATCACCGAGCCGGTCGAAGACGAAGGCCAGCTCGGAGGCGTGGCAGGCGCCGAGTCTGCCGCCGTGGGCCGGGGAGCGGCGGGCGAACTCGTACA
This sequence comes from Streptomyces sp. NPDC050485, assembly GCF_044458185.1. NCBI lineage: Bacteria > Bacillati > Actinomycetota > Actinomycetes > Kitasatosporales > Streptomycetaceae > Streptomyces > Streptomyces sp. NPDC050485. The sequence continues at coordinate 189,743 of NZ_JBITHR010000003.1, forward strand.
TGTACGAGCCGGGCACCGACTCGGCGATCCGGATGGCCGGGATCCGGAAGAACCAGTCGGTCGTGACCGCGTCGAACAGCTCACCGGGCACGGCGCCCGGCCGGCGCTCCGCGTACACGGGCAGCGCCTTGTCGGGGTCGAGTCCGTACGCCGTCGTCGCCAGCCGGAGCCTGGGCTGCGGCAGTACGTCGATGCGTTCGGTCGGCACCAGGAAGAGGCGGTACTCCTCGCGGTTGCTGCCGGCCAGAAGCTCCACTGCGCAGTCGGGCGCGGGCAGCGGCAGCTCGTCGAGGACGGGTTCGAACGGCATCATGTTGAGCGCCGCCTCGCCCCACAGTGCCGGATCCGGGCGGGCGCCGATCTCGCCCCGCAGCTGTGCCTGCGCGGGCAGCAGCTCTTCGAGGGGTACGGCGGCGAACTCCTCCGCCGTCGCCCCGATGCCGAGCTTCTCGGCGAGCCTGGCCGTGATCAGTTCGGCCGAGGCGGGCCGCAGGAAGTGGTGGGCGGCGCCGCTCTGCAGGATGGCACGCCGGAACAGTCCGCGCGTGCCGGGCAGTGACAGCAGCGCGCCGATGCTCATGGCACCCGCGGACTCGCCGAAGACGGTCACCCGGCCGGGGTCGCCGCCGAAGGACTCGATGTTGTCGCGGACCCATTCAAGGGCGGCGATCTGGTCGAGCAGCCCCCGGTTGTCGGGCCGGTCGGGCAGCCGCAGGAAGCCGTCGGTGCCGAGCCGGTAGTTGATGCTCACGTACACCACACCGTCGCGGGCGAAGGCGCTTCCGTCGTACGCGGACGCCGATCCCGAGCCGTTGGAGAAGGACCCGCCGTGGATCCACACCATCACGGGGAGTCCGCTGCCGGGGGCCGGGTGGGGTGTCCAGATGTTGAGGTTGAGGCAGTCCTCACCCTGGGGGCCGTCGTCCGGCATGAGGGTGTCGAAGGGCGGCGCGTACGGGGCTCTGAGGACGCTCGCTCCATAGGAGAGCGCGTCGCGGACGCCGTCCCAGGAGGCGGCCGGCGACGGTGCGCGAAAGCGTGCCTCCCCGAAGGGGGGCGCGGCGAACGGGATGCCGAGGAAGGCGGCCACGTCGTCGGCGACGAGCCGTCCTCGCACAGCGCCCTGGCGGGTCGTACGGATGGGTTCCATCAGGTTCGTGCGCCTTCCGACAGGGTTTCGAGCAGTGCCGCGCCGAACTCCTCGGGGACGTTCGACATGAACCGCGTGCCCGGTTCCGGGCACCGCTATCTCTCGTACCCTGCCGCCGGCCCGTGCGTAAAGGCCGGCGTTCGACCTTCTCCCAGCCGTTGGTCACGGTTCTCGCGCCGTAGCTCGCCTCCAGCGACAGGTAAGAGGGATCCCCGGCGGCCCGGCGGCGCTCGCTACACCGCCCCCGCCCGGCAGCCCCAGCAGCAGCGCCGTGACGACGGGGAAGTGCGGGCTGCGCGGCCCGGTCGCCCGGGCGGGCTATCGACGCCGCACACCGGATGCCGGAACCACGGACAGGGGGCAGGCTGGCGACACTGACCGCCGCAGCCATGCCGTACAGACGAGGACCGATCATGTCCGTGCCCGCGTCCCAGCCCCGCACCCCGGCTTCGCGCCGCCGTCGCACGGCGATCGTCGCCGGGACCGTGCTGTTCGCCCTCGCCACCGCGGCCTGCTCGGAGCTCGACCGGACGGCGGTCGGCACCGTCTCCTACTCGACCGGCACGGCGCAGGCCGTCACGCTGACCAGCCCGAAGGTGCGGGGCTGCCACCGGCTCCCGCCGACCGGCGCGACATACGTCAACAACAACACCCTGGTCGACATGGTCATGTACCCGACGCCGGACTGCACCGGCAAGGTGACGACGTACATCGGCAGCAAGTTCGCCGACAACGTGGCACCGAAGGCCGCGCCTTGGCGCAGCTACACCTTTGTGCACTGAGGCGTGCCGGACCATACCGGGCGGACAAGCGGGCCCCCACTGCTCGCCGGAGTCCCCGGCGCTCACCGCTAGAGCTCAAGCCATCCATGGCCTGCGTACCAGTGGCCACCGTCCAGCAGATGTCGGGCGACGGCCTGCTCCACCCGGGTGCGCTGCGGAAGCTGCGCCACGGGGAGTTCCGGGTCGCCGAACACGAAGCCGACCAGGTCGCGGTCGATCGGCTCGTCGTCTTTGTATGCGCTACGGAACAAACCTTGAAATCGCAGGATGTTGGAGCGCTCGGGGAGGTAGTCGCGCAACTGCGGGTCGAGCAGCCAGGAGTGGCAGACGCCCAGCTGGTACCGCTCCTCGGGGTAATGGCGCGCGAAGAACTCCTTGGCCTCGGCGATGGCGTCGGCGCAGGCGCGCGGCGTCAACGGGCCCTGGAAGTCAGGGATATGAAGACTCAGGCAGGTGTCGCCGGGGTCCGCTTCCAGGCCGGCGGCCCGGATGGCCCGGCTCGTGGGCTCCCCGAGCCGCGAGCGCTGGAACTGGAGCCGGCCGAGCTGGTAGATCTCCCCGCGGAAGTGCAGCCGCAGCCAGCCGGGCGCGGCGAGCCCGCCGTTTCCGCGCCGCCTGCGGTGCACCGCGATGTGCCGGCCGAGGTCGGCGAGCGTACGGCGGGCGATGTCCTCGGGGATGCTTCGCCGACGGTGGTACGCCCTGATGTGCGGCAGCGCCGCGATGGCGACGTACACGGGGAACCAGCGCTCCAGTTCCCCCAACCCGGCGGGCAGCGCGGTTGGTTCGGGGCGGAGTCCGATGGTCCCGATGTCCTGCACAAGGACCCGCGCCGATCGTTCCAGCAGCTCGACGAGCTCGGGTTCGGCGGTGAACCGGGCGGCCAGCGCGGTCAGTTCGTTGATGTCCTCGTGCGGGACGGCGAGGTCGAGCAGTGTCTCGGGGAGGTCGTCGACGAGCAGCATGCGCGTCACCCTAGCCATCCCGCTCCCGGTACACCCGGGCAATTCCGGGCGCGCCCACGCGCCCGGCCTCAGGAATCCGCTCCCTCCGCCTCGCGCCCCACGCGCCGGGCCCCAGGGATCCGCTCCCCTCTCCCGCTTTCACACTCGCCGCAGCGGGTAAACCCCTCTTAGAGGCGATCATCATGCTGCGCACCGGTAACGAACCGATCACCGCCCGCAGCCCCCTGCGGATGCGGCTGTGGCTGAGCATCTGGGGCCTGATCTGGGCCCTCGGCGGCACGGCGGGCTTCGCTCTGGAAGGTCGGCCGGGCTGGACCGCGGCGTGCGCGGTGCTGACCGTGGTGATCGTCGTCGACCTGATCATGATCATCCGCCACATCCGGCAGGGTCCGCACTATCAGCCCGGCCGCGACATCCCGCCGTACGAGCCGCCAAGCACGCGCTGGCCGTGACGCCGCCCAGAGCTCGCCACGCGCCGGACGGAGCCCCTACGGCTCTCGCCGCGCGACCCGAGCCGCCTCCAGCCGCTGCGCCCGTTGCTCGGCCGACAGCCGCCGGCACACAGCGTGGCAGCCACTCGCGAGAGCGAAGCAGGGGCGCACGATGCCTGGGCGAACGACGATCCCGTACGAACTCCGGCGCCGACGGCCCCGCAAACCGACGGCCGCCACCCCCCGCCCCCGCTACTCCCCCTCGAACCGCGCCGCCGCGAGGTACTCCGGCTTCGGGTCCAGGGCTGCCGCGAGGCGGAAGTGGCGTTTTGCCTGCGCGGGACGGGACTCGCGTTCGTAGGTGCGGGCCAGGGCGAAGTGGGCGAAGGCGTTGTCCGGTTCGCGCTCCAGGACCAGCTGGAACTCCAGCTCAGCGGAACGGAGTTGGGCCGAGGCGAAGAAGGCGCGGGCGCGCAGCAGGCGGGCCGCGGTGTTCTCGGGATGGGCGGCGATGACCGAGTCAAGAAGTTTGACGGCGCCGCGCGGGTCCCGGGCGGCCAGGAGCTGTTCGGCCGCGCGGTAGTCGATGACGTGCGTCTCAGGGGTGCTCTCCGCCACGTGCATGTCCTTTCCCTCGCTGCGCGTTGTCAACGCCATGCCCAGCTCGTGTATTCCGTACGCGTACGAACGCGGTCGCCCCCGGGACGGCGTGACTCAGAGCGCGGCCGTCGCCAAGGTCAGCCCCAGCAGCACGATGGCGGCTCCCGCCACCATGAACGCCCGGTCCAGGGCGGTGCGTTCGCGGCCGAGGAGGACGACGGTGCGCGGGTCCGCCGGGTCGTAGGACAGGCGGACGCTGGCGCCCGGCGGAAGCGGCTCCCGGCGGTTGGGAGGGACCGGCGAAGGGAGTTCGAGGACGCGGCCGTCAGCCGTCTCGTACTGCAGGAGGGGGCGCCCCGAGCCCTGCGGCGCCGGCTTCACCAGCGCCCACGTGAGCGCGCCCGCCGCCTCCACGCGCCGGGTCTCCCGCAGCCCGTACGCCCCGGCGAGCACCGCCACGAGTCCGCCGAGCACTGTGAAACCCGCCAGTATGAAGAGCACAGTCGGATCGTAATCCGCACCGGGTCAGGACGGCGGCCCAAGTTGCGGAAACCCGGCGTGCAGAGGAATCCGTACGGTTCGTGTACGCGCCGGTTCACGTGGATGCCGGGTTCACGCCCCCAAGACCGGTGCGGCCCGCAGTGCGCCGGGGCCGCGTATGTGCCCACGCATGTGCCGGGTCCGCCTATGCACTGGGCCACCTATGGGCCAGCTTCTCGCGCCCCAGAGCCGCGCCGCTCGCGCACCCCGGCGCGGCTCTGGGGCGCTCGCGGACCTACCGCCCCGCCCGTTCCACCAGCCCCTCCCACACCTTCCGCACCTGCGGCTCCAGCGCCTCCAAGGGGCCGTCGTTGTCGATGACGACGTCGGCCACGGCCAGCCGCCGGGGGCGGTCGGCCTGGGCGGCCATGCGGGACCGGGCTTCGTCGGGGGTCATGCCGCGCAGGCGCACGAGCCGGGCGAGCTGGGTTTCAGGGGCCGCGTCCACGACCACCACCAGGTCGTACAGCGGCGCCAGGCCGTTCTCCGCCAGCAGGGGTACGTCGTGGATGACGACCGAGTCGGGACCCGCGGCCGATTCCAGCGCCGCGGACCGCGCCCCGACCAGCGGGTGCACGATCTTGTTGAGGATCGCGAGCTTGCCGGGGTCGGAGAAGACGATGCCGCCCAGCTTGGGGCGGTCCAGCGTGCCGTCTGGCGACAGGACGCCGGGGCCGAACGCCTCGACCACCGCCGCCAGGCCCGGAGTCCCGGGCTCGACGACCTCGCGCGCGATCCTGTCCGCGTCGATCAGCACGGCTCCGTACGAGACGAAAAGCCGTGAAACTTCGCTCTTGCCGGCGCCGATACCGCCGGTCAGGCCCACCTTCAGCATGAGCGGAAGCCTAGGGGGTGCCGTGCTGGACGCCGCGACCCCGGCCATGAACCACCGGGCACCCCCTTAAGGGGATGCCCGTAAACCCGGCCTGGCCGGTGCGCCCCCCTGGGCGGCCGCCCCTACGCGTCGCCCTCCCGCTCCGCGAGGAAGCGTTCGAACTCGCGGCCCAGTTCCTCCGCCGATGGCAGGTCCGCCGGTTCGGCGACGAGATTGCCGCGGGATTCGGCGCCGGCCACCGCGTCGTACTGGTGCTCCAGGCCCTGGACCAGGCTGACCAGATCTTCGTCGCCCTCGCCGATCTGCCGCTCGATCTCGGTCTGCGTGCGCTGCGCCTCCGTACGGAGGCCGTGCGCAACGCTCGGCAGGACCAGGCCCGTTGCCGCCGTGACCGCCTCCAGGGCGGTCAGTGCCGCATCCGGGTAGGACGAGCGCGCCACGTAGTGCGGGACGTGCGCGGCGACGCCCAGGACGTCGTGGCCGGACTCCATCAGGCGGTACTCGATCAGCGACTCGGCACTGCCGGGCACCTGCGCCTCGTCGAACGGCGAACGGTGGCCGGGCATCAGGTCCGTGCGGTTGCCGTGCGGTGTGATGCCGACGGGGCGGGTGTGCGGGACGCCCATCGGGATGCCGTGGAAGTTGACGGAGAGGCGCACGCCGAGGCGCTCGACGATCTGGCGGACGGCGAGCGCGAAGCGCTCCCACTCGACGTCCGGTTCGGGGCCGGACATCAGCAGGAAGGGCGCGCCTGTGGCGTCCTGGACCAGGCGGATCTCCAGCGCGGGGACCTCGAACTCCGTCCAGCGGTCCCGCTTGAAGGTCAGCAGCGGGCGGCGGGCGCGGTAGTCGACCAGACGGTCGTGGTCGAAGCGGGCCACCACCTGGTGGGGCAGCGTGTCCAGCAGCTTCTCGACGACCTGCTCGCCGGTCTCACCCGCGTCGATGTAGCCGTCGAAGTGGTAGAGCATGACCAGGCCGGCCGACTCCTGCGCGAGCGCCATGTCGACGACGGCGAGGCCCTTCGGCTCCCATTCGTACAAATCCTGCGGATCAAGCACGATTACCACTCCTCCTCGTGTTCACCAGGAAGAACGACCGCAGGGACGCGGGCATTCCCGTCCGCGCCGCTTTCCCCGAAAGCCTCGCCACGTGCGGACGACTTCGCGGCGGCGAACTGTCCAGTGCCTCCCGCGCGGAAGGCGGTCCGGGCGCCGCATCGGCCAACCTCCGTGCCGGGGAGCCGAGTTGGCGAAGGCCGCCGACGCCCACCCGACGGGAGCGGCCAAGTGCGGGTACGCCGCAACGGCGTCACCCCCCAAGAGGGGTGCGGCACTTGGCGGGGGAAATGAAGTAAGGCCCGCTCCCCATGGGGAGCGGGCCTTACTTTCAGCTATCTACCAGCTGGGGTCAGAGCGTCAGCTCTGGCCGCCCGCCAGCTTCTCGCGCAGGGCAGCCAGCGCCTCGTCCGACGCCAGGGCGCCGGAGTTGTCGTCCGACTCCGAGGAGTACGAACCGCCGGAGACGCCCGCCGGGGCGCCGGCCGGGGCGGCAGCACCCTCGGCAGCAGCGGCCTCGTCGGCCTCGCGGGACTTGATGACCTGGGCCTGGTGCTGCTCGAAGCGCGACTGCGCCTCGGCGTACTGACCCTCCCACGCCTCGCGCTGGGTCTCGTAGCCCTCGAGCCAGTCGTTGGTCTCGGGGTCGAAGCCCTCGGGGTAGATGTAGTTGCCCTGGTCGTCGTAGGACGCGGCCATGCCGTACAGGGTCGGGTCGAACTCGACCGAGGCCGGGTCGGCACCGAAGGACTCGTTGGCCTGCTTCAGGGACAGCGAGATCCGGCGACGCTCGAGGTCGATGTCGATGACCTTGACGAAGATCTCGTCGTTGACCTGGACGACCTGCTCCGGGATCTCCACGTGGCGCTCGGCCAGCTCGGAGATGTGGACCAGACCCTCGATGCCCTCGTCGACGCGCACGAACGCACCGAACGGAACGAGCTTCGTGACCTTACCGGGAACAACCTGCCCGATCTGGTGCGTACGGGCGAACTGCTGCCACGGGTCCTCCTGCGTCGCCTTCAGCGACAGGGAGACACGCTCGCGGTCCATGTCGACGTCGAGGACCTCGACGGTGACTTCCTGGCCGACCTCGACAACCTCGGACGGGTGGTCGATGTGCTTCCAGGACAGCTCGGAGACGTGGACGAGTCCGTCGACGCCACCCAGGTCCACGAAGGCACCGAAGTTGACGATCGAGGAGACGACGCCGGAGCGGACCTGACCCTTCTGCAGGGTGGTGAGGAACGTCTGGCGAACCTCGGACTGGGTCTGCTCGAGCCAGGCACGGCGGGACAGGACCACGTTGTTGCGGTTCTTGTCCAGCTCGATGATCTTCGCCTCGAGCTCCTTGCCCACGTAGGGCTGGAGGTCGCGGACGCGGCGCATCTCGACGAGAGAAGCCGGCAGGAAGCCACGGAGGCCGATGTCGAGGATGAGACCACCCTTGACAACCTCGATGACGGTGCCGGTGACGATGCCGTCCTCTTCCTTGATCTTCTCGATGGTGCCCCAGGCACGCTCGTACTGAGCGCGCTTCTTCGAGAGGATCAGGCGGCCTTCCTTGTCCTCCTTCTGGAGAACCAGGGCCTCGATCTCGTCGCCGACCTTGACGACCTCGTTCGGGTCGACGTCGTGCTTGATCGAGAGCTCGCGGCTCGGGATGACACCTTCGGTCTTGTAACCGATGTCGAGCAGGACCTCGTCCCGGTCGACCTTCACGATGACGCCGTCGACGATGTCGCCGTCGTTGAAGTACTTGATCGTCTCGTCGATCGCGGCGAGGAAGGCTTCCTCGTTACCGATGTCGTTGACCGCAACCTGCGGGGTGGTGGCGGTGGTCTCGGTGCTGCTCGTCATGTGGGAAAGGGCTCCGGTTACGGACAGAAAGTCGTAGGTACTGCCACGCCGAGAGCCCGTATCGCCTCTGCAGAAGCCGGACAGCCTGGGAAGCGCCTGTCCGGGTCGGTCCGGATGGCGCCTCGACAACCGAGGGGACATACAACAGATGGAAGCGCGCCTGCTACGTCTGAGGTGCGCAGGCTCGCAGCGCAACTTGTAGCATACGGGGGCAGCCGGACACGGTCAATGCGCGAAGGCGCACACCCGGGGCGGATCCCCGCAATCCCGGCACAATTAAGGTTCCCCGAGGCCACGATGGGCCCCGCAGACCTCTTTCAGGAACACGAGGTCGCGTTCCGCGCAAACTACAACGACGGACACGATGAGCCAAGAGATCCAAGCGTACGAGTCCGGGAACGGGCCCGAATCCGAGCCCGCGGCGACCCGGCGTGCCGCCGGCGACACGGAGAGCAGTCGGGCGAGCCGCGGCTGGTGGGACCGGAACGCCGACGAGTACCAGACCGATCACGGAGCGTTCCTGGGGGACGACCGGTTCGTCTGGGGACCCGAGGGCCTGGACGAGGCGGACGCCCGCCTCCTGGGCCCGACCGAGTCCCTCAAGGGGCTCGACGTCCTGGAGATCGGCGCGGGCGCGGCCCAGTGCTCACGCTGGCTGGCCGCCCAGGGCGCCCGCCCGGTGGCCCTGGACCTCTCGCACCGCCAGCTTCAGCACGCGCTGCGCATCGACGGCGGCACGTTCCCGCTGATCGAGGCGGACGCGGGCGCGCTCCCCTTCGGGGAGGGCAGTTTCGACCTGGCCTGCTCGGCGTACGGCGCGGTCCCCTTCGTGGCGGACCCGGTGAAGGTCTTCCGCGAGGTGCGGCGGGTGCTGCGCCCCGGCGGCCGCTGGGTCTTCTCGGTCACCCACCCCATCCGCTGGGCGTTCCCCGACGAACCGGGCCCCGAAGGCCTGTCCGTCGCCGCCTCCTATTTCGACCGTACGCCGTACGTCGAGCAGGACGAGAGCGGCAGAGCGGTCTATGTGGAGCACCACCGCACGCTGGGCGACCGGGTGCGGGACGTGGTCGCGGGCGGCTTCCGCCTGGAGGACCTGGTCGAGCCGGAGTGGCCGGCCTGGAACACCCAGGAGTGGGGCGGCTGGTCCCCGCTGCGGGGCAATCTGATCCCCGGTACCGCCGTCTTCGTGTGCGTACGGGACTGACGGGGGCGCACTCCCGACCGGCCCCTGGGCAGGCGTTGCCCGGGGCCGGTCGCTGTGCCGCATCCCTTGTGGCGGGGCTGCCCGCTCGCGGCGGAGGGTTCCGAGGCGCTTCACGAGTCGGGTCGGTCTTGTCCCGTGATGCCGAGAACGGCGAGGAATGCGGTCGCCGCCGGCGTGCGGCCGAAGCGGCTCCAGATGACGTACGCGACGCGGCCGCGACGGCCCGGACGCGCATCCTCGTTGTCGGCGGCGCCAGGTCCCCTGCAGATCCCGGGGCGCCCCGGCCGGCGCGTTGTCGACAGCCCGGAGTACATGCCGCAGGAGTGGCGCGCCGTCGCCGTCGCCAGCGCCGCGCAACTGGACGCCTGCCGGGCACACGCGGCCGACCGGGTCTATCTCAGCCCGCCCGCCGTCCTCGAACCCGGACGCCGCACCGGAACGTACCGGCGCGGCACCATCACGCTCATCACCAGCGCCGACGGCACGTCCCGCATCTCAGCCGAAGACCTCGCCCTGGCCGTCGTCGACGAACTCGAGAGCCCGCGCGAAGACAGGCACTTCACGGTCGGTTACTAGGCTCTGGACGTTCGGCGCGCCGTGCGGCGGCAGCCATTCCGCTGCCACACAGCCCCATTAGTCATACAAGCCCACCACCCTTGTGGACAGAGCGTCACGCCGACCGGCGGGACGTACGACACTGAACACATGATCCGAACCGACGCACTCGACGTCCTCCCGGTACGCGACGCCGTGCCCGAGCTGCTCGCCGCGCTCGACGGGCACGGGACGGCCGTGCTGTGCGCGCCGCCCGGCACCGGCAAGACCACGCTGGTGCCCCTCGTGCTCGCCGGGCTCATCGGGGGCGGCCCGGTGCGCCGGGTCGTGGTCGCCGAGCCGCGCCGGATAGCGGCCCGCGCGGCCGCTCGCCGGATGGCGTGGCTGCTCGGCGAGCGGACCGGTCAGCGGGTCGGCTTCACCGTGCGCGGCGAGCGGTCGGTGGGGCCGGGCACGGTTGTCGAGGTCGTCACCACCGGCGTGCTCCTCCAACGCCTGCAGCGCGATCAGGAGTTGAGCGGAGTCGACGTCGTCGTCCTCGACGAGTGCCACGAGCGCCACCTCGACGCGGACACGGTGGCCGCCTTCCTCCTCGACGTCCGGGCAGCGCTGCGGCCGGAACTCCGCCTGGTTGCGGCGTCCGCGACGACGGACGCCGAGGGCTGGGCCCGGCTGCTGGGGGACGCGCCCGTGGTCGAGGCGGCCGGGGTCGCGCACCCGGTGGAGGTGGTGTGGGCGCCGCCCGCACAGCCGGTGCGACCGCCGCACGGCATGCGGGTGGATCCGGCCCTGCTCACCCACGTGGCCTCGACGGTACGGCGGGCGCTGGCCGAGCGGGACGGGGATGTGCTCTGCTTCCTGCCCGGGGTGGGCGAAATCGCCCGCGTGGCACGGCAGTTGGGCGAGCTGCCCGGCATCGAGGTGCTCCAGGTGCACGGGCGGGCCGCCGCCTCCGTACAGGACGCGGTGCTTGCCGGATCCGACGGGCGGCGGGTGGTGCTCGCCACCTCGGTCGCCGAGTCCTCACTGACCGTGCCCGGGGTGCGCGTGGTCGTGGACTGCGGTCTGGCCCGCGAGCCTCGCGTGGACCACGCCCGGGGCCTCGGCGCGCTGACGACGGTACGGGCCTCGCGGGCGGCGGCCCGCCAGCGCGCCGGCCGGGCCGGGCGCGAAGCCCCGGGCGCGGTCTACCGCTGCTGGACCGAGGCCGAGCACCTGCGCCTGACGCGCTTCCCGGCCCCCGAGATCCGGGTCGCCGACCTGGCCGCCTTCGCGTTGCAGGCCGCCTGCTGGGGCGACCCGTCGGCGGAGGGCCTCGCCCTTCTCGACGCGCCGCCGGCGGGCGCGATGGCCGCCGCTCGTTCCGTCCTGGCGGCGATCGGCGCGGTGGACGAGCGCGGCCGGGCCACCGACCGCGGCGCCCGGATGGCCCGGCTCGGCCTGCACCCGCGGCTCGCCCGAGCCCTCCTCGACGGTGCGGCCGAGGTCGGCGGGCAGCGCGCCGCCGAAGTCGTGGCGCTGCTGAGCGAGGAGCCACCCCGGGAGTACGGGGACGACCTGGCGGCGGCTTGGCGCACCGCGCGCCGGGGCGGGGACGCTTACGCCGCACGCTGGTTGCAGGAGGTGCGCCGCCTCGCCGCATTCGCCGGGAAGCACCCCGGGCAAGGGTCCGCCGAGGCCGCCGCCGGGCTCATCGCGGCGCTGGCGTTCCCCGAACGGGTGGCGCGGGCCCGCGGCGGCGGCTCCTTCCTGATGGTGTCCGGCACCGGGGCCGAGGTGGCGCAGGGTTCCGGGCTGCGCAGTGCGGGCTGGCTGGCGGTGGCCGTCGCGGACCGGCCCGTGCAAGCAGCCTCCGCGCGGGTGCGCCTCGCCGCCGTCATCGACGAGCCGACCGCCCGGCTCGCCGCCGGGCATCTGCTGACGGAGAGCGAGGAGGTGCACTGGGAGGACGGCGATGTCGTGGCCCGCCGGGCGGCCCGGCTCGGCGCGGTCGACATATCCGTACGCCCGCTGAAGAACCCCGGCCCCGCCCTCGTCCGCGCGGCACTGCTCGACGGTCTGGGGCGTGACGGGCTCGGTCTGCTGCGCTGGACCCGTGAGGCGCAGGGTCTGCGGGAACGGCTCGCGTTTCTGCACCGGGTGCTCGGGGAGCCCTGGCCCGATGTCTCCGACGCCGCACTCCTCGGCCGGGCCGATCAGTGGCTGGAGCCCGAGCTCTCACGGGCCCGGCGCCGGGCCGACCTCGGGCGGATGGAAGCGGGGCAAGCACTGAACCGGCTGCTGCCGTGGGCGACCGGGGAGGCGGCCCGGCTCGACGAGCTGGCCCCGGAGCGCATCGAGGTGCCCAGCGGATCGCGGATCCGGGTGGAGTACGGGGGTGAACAGCCGGTCCTCGCAGTGAAGTTGCAGGAGATGTTCGGTCTGGACGGCACGCCCGAGGTGGCCGGTGTGCCGGTGCTGGTGCATCTGCTCTCCCCGGCGGGGCGGCCCGCCGCCGTCACCGCCGACCTGGCGAACTTCTGGCGCGACGGCTACCGCGCGGTCCGCGCCGAGCTGCGCGGCCGCTACCCGAAACACCCGTGGCCGGAGGATCCGACGGCGGCGGAGGCGACGCGGTTCACGAAGGCGCGGATCAGGCAATGACGGGTTCGAGCCGCTCCGTCACGACAGGGGGCGGGTCGCTGGGGTGGCGGCTGCGCGCTTCCAGCCACAGGGAGAGGGAGAGCAGAGCGATACCGAGACCGAGGAAGCCCCAGGGAAGGTAGGAGGTGAGCAGGAGGACCAGGGTGCGGTTCTTCTTGACCAGGTCGACGGTGTAGTTGACGTAGTCGTCACGCATCTTGACGTCCCCCGCGAAGACGGTGACCTTGTCCCGGCCCCCGAGCAGGGTGCCGCCCCGCAGCTCCTCGTGGTTGATCTCCTCGCCGTTGACCGGAGCGCCGGTCACCGGGTCGATCCAGAACCTCCGCTGGGTGGTGTACCAGAGGGTGGTGCCGGTGGTCTTCTCCAGGGTGCTGGAGTCGACGCCGGGCAGCGGCATCTTCTTGGGGTAGGGCACCTTGGTCCACGGGATGGTCTGCTCGAAGTAGTAGACGTCGAGGCCGTGGAACTTCTGGGTGCCCTGGTAGTGGATGGGCGCGGAGGCGCGGGCCTGGAAGTCGAAGTACTCGTAGTCCCGCTTCTCGGTCAGGAACGGCCACTTGAACTCGATGCCCTTGCGCTGCACCGGGTCTCCGTCGACCATCTCGCCGGTGGCGTGGACGGGTGCCTGGCTGTGCGCGTCGAAGATGTAGCGCTCGGGGATCTGGGAGACCATCTTGCCGTCGGGGCCCTGGATGTAGGAGAGGGTGTCCCAGACGACGACGTCCTTGCCGGCGCTCTTCTCGATCTCTCTGGCCGCTTCCACATTGCCCTTGAGCGTCTGGACGACGGTGACCTTGGGGACCTGCTTGGACTGCATGGTGCCGTAGTCGATGAGGGTGGCGTCCTTCGCTTCGAGGACGGCCTCCTGGTACTGGCTGGGCGGGATCTTCGCCAGCCGGGGAAAGGCGTACCAGCGCAGCAGCGGCGACAGGGCGCCGAAGAACACGGCAAGGGCGAGCAGGACGAGACTGGCTTTGCGTCGCATGGACCTGCTCTCCCTCTACTTGGTCTGGGTGATCTTCCCGGGGGCGCTCGGCACCGTGGTGAGCAGCGGCTTGGGCGAGGTCTTGCCCGCGGGGGCGCCGATGGCCGAGACGGTCAGGACGATGGCGAGGGCGGCGGCCAGCCCGATCGCGGCGGCTATGAGGGCGCGCATGCTCGGCCTCCGTGGAGCTGATGGGTCGTCAGGAGGGGGCACCGTAGCAACGCCCGGCCAAGATGAGAACACGTCGAACAGCCCCTCTGCCGACGGGCGGCGGAGGGGCTGCTGGGAAAAACGGGGACCAGGCGGGCCTAGGAGGCGGTGGCCACCTTGAGGGCGGTGGCCACCTTGAGCTGGACGGTGAGCGTGGCGCCGCCGTCGGTGGTGAGGCGGAGCAGGAACGTACCGGTCTGGCCGTCGGCGTACATCTTCGGCAGGACCAGCTCTCCGTTCGCGTCCGTCTTGAGGTCCTTGAGCTCGCGGACCGGGTTGCCCTTGGCGTCCTTGAAGTACGGGCCCTTGTCGTTGACCTTGGGCTCGGCCTTCGGGTCGGCACCGGCCGCCGGCGTCACGATCATGGCCGCGGAGGCCGCGACACCGGAGGCGGCCGCGCCCTTGAAGGTCGCCTTGACGCACACCTGGTTCGCGAACTCGCCGTTCGGCGCGGCCGTCAGCTCCTTGGTGTCGCTGCGGGCCAGCTTGTCGGCCTGCCGGGCGACGACCGTCGCCTTCCACTCCACGGCGGACAGGGTCGCGTCAACGACGGTGGCCCGCACGGTGAACGTGCCGGTCTTCTCGCCCGCCGTCAGCGCCGGCGCGGCGGCCGTGCCGTCCGCGGAGGTGGCGACGGTCACGGTGGTGGCCCCGCCGGTGAAACGGGTGTCGGTGTCGCCGACGATCTCGAACTTCACCGGCACCTTCGCCATCGCCTTGCCGGACGCGTCCTTCACCCGCGCGGTCGGCTGCCCGCCGAACGCGCCGCCCGCGAAGGCCGTCAGCTCCTTGGTGCCCGCGTCCTCGAACGTCGTCGGCCGCGGTACGGGCGTCGGGTTCGGGGTGCCGCCGCCACCCGGCTTGGCGGGCGGCACCGGCGACTTCACCGGCGGGGCAGGCGGGGTCGGGGTCGGCTTGGGGGTCGGCTTCGTGCTCGGCGGCGCCTTCGGTGTGACCGGCGGCGTGCCGGCGGACTGGTCGCTGCGGCGGCCGGGCAGCGAACCCGTGCCGTCGGGGACCTGGTAGCCGCCGCGCCGGTAGAAGTCGAACCACGTCATGACCGTGGTCAGGTACTCCTGCGACTGGTTGTAGCTCAGGATCGCCTTGTCCAGATCGGCCTTCACCGCGAGGTCGCGACCGTCCGCGCAGAGGTAGAACCCTGCGGCGAGCGCCGCGTCGTAGACGTTGTTGGGGTCCTTGATGCCGTCGCCGTTGCCGTCCTTGCCCGAGGTCGCCCAGGTCGACGGGATGAACTGCATCGGCCCGACCGCCCGGTCGTGCACCTTGTCGCCGTCGTACTTGCCGTTGTCGGTGTCGGGGATGTTGGCGAACCCGGCGCCGTTGAGCACCGGGCCGAGGATCGGGGTGAGGGTGGTGCCGTTGGCGTCCACGCGGCCGCCGTTGGCGTGCCCCGATTCGACCTTGCCGATGGCCCCGAGGAGCTGCCAGGGAAGGTGGCAGCCGGGCCGGTCCGTCGCGAGCGCCGCCTCCGCCCTCTTGTACGCGTCGAGGACGGTCGCGGGTATGCCCTGCTGGTCACCGCCGACGGGGTTGGTCGCCGACGCCGTCGGATTCGGCGGTGTCGGCGACACGAGCGGCGGAAGGTCCGTGTAGTACGGGGAGTTGCCGGAGGCCGGGTTGCTGGGGGTGGGCGTCGGCGTCGCGTCCGAGGCCGACTGGTCGCCCGGGCTGCTCGCGTGCACGATCCCCGGCGCCTGCGATGCGGAAAGCGCCGCCACCGCCACCGCGGCCACCGCCGTGGTGCCCGCTCCCTTGCGCAGTCGTCGGCCCATGTGCGGTGCCATACGTCAAGTCCCTCCCCGTACTCGGCTGTCCGCGCTCCCCAGCGCGAGAACTCAGGTGACACTACGGCAACCGACGGCGCTATGACACCGCGGTCTGACCGGTTTTCACTGATTCGCCACCTGTGCGTTGCCTGTTGATCGTTGGCGAACCCGTTCCGGATATCGAACGTTGTTGATCGCTGGCGGGTAAATTCTGTCTGTCACCTGGCAGTTGACGTCCACCGATCGACGAGGGCCGCATGCCGTTCGGCCGGGTTCGGCCGGGTTCGGCCGGGTCACGCACTCCGCGCTCGGCGTCGTCACCGTGGACGTCCTGACCGCGTACGCCCTCGTCGCGCCGTGGCTGCCGCTGCGGGAACCGCTGGTCGCGCTGCTACCGAGGGCGTCCTGGCGTTCACGGGCGCTCGCGGGCCGCACCTGACAGCGGGCCGGGATCCGGCCCCTGATTGGCTGGTTCTCGCCGAGGGAGTCAGGCCAGCTCGGCCGGGGCGAGCCGCGCCGGACCCCCGCCGCGGCCAACCCGGTCCCGGCCGGGTCCCGCGAACCGCCCCGGACAATCATGCCGTTGGCGGGGGCGGTGAATCCGCGGGCGGAGCCCCCAGCGAGGCTCCGCCGCCCATCCTTGTCAGTGCGCCGCCGACTCCCAGTCGTTGCCCGCGCCCACCGACACGTCCAGCGGGGCGCGGAGTTCCACCGCTCCGGCCATCTCTCGGCGGACCAGTTCCTCCACCCGCTCGCGTTCGCCCGGCGCGATTTCCAGGACGATTTCGTCGTGGACCTGAAGGAGGAGGCGCGAGCCGAGGCCCGCTTCGGTCAGGGCGCGGTCCACGTTCAGCATCGCCACCTTCACGATGTCCGCCGCCGTGCCCTGGATCGGCGCGTTGAGCGCCATCCGCTCGGCCATCTCGCGGCGCTGGCGGTTGTCGCTGTTGAGGTCGGGCAGATAGCGGCGCCGGCCCAGCATCGTCTCCGTGTAGCCCGTCGCGCGCGCTTCCTCCACCACCCGCTGCAGATAGTCCCGCACTCCGCCGAAGCGCTCGAAGAACGTGTCCATCAGGCCACGCGCCTCCCCCGCCTCGATGTTCAGCTGCTGCGAGAGACCGAAGGCCGACAGACCGTACGCGAGGCCGTACGACATCGCCTTGATCTTGCGCCGCATCTCCGGGTCGACCTTCGACTTGGCCACGCCGAAGACCTGCGAGGCGACCGTGGTGTGCAGGTCCTCGCCGGAGGCGAACGCCTGGATGAGGCCCTCGTCCTCGGACAGGTGGGCCATCACGCGCAGTTCGATCTGGCTGTAGTCCGCGGTGAGCAGCGACTCGTAGCCCGCACCCACCACGAAGCCCCGCCGGATCGCGCGGCCCTCGTCCGTACGGACCGGGATGTTCTGCAGGTTGGGGTCGGTCGAGGAGAGGCGGCCCGTCGCCGCGACCGTCTGGTTGAACGTGGTGTGGATGCGGCCGTCCGCGGCGATCGTCTTGATCAGGCCCTCGACGGTGACCCTCAGCTTCGCCTGCTCGCGGTGGCGCAGCATGATGACCGGCAGCTCGTGCTCGGTCTGGGCGGCCAGCCACGCCAGCGCGTCAGCGTCCGTGGTGTAGCCGGTCTTGGTCTTCTTCGTCTTGGGCAGGGCCAGTTCACCGAAGAGGACTTCCTGGAGCTGCTTGGGCGAGCCCAGGTTGAACTCGTGGCCCACCGAGGCGTGCGCCTCCTTCACGGCCTGCTGCACCGCACCCGCGAACTGCTGCTCCATCGCGTCGAGATGGGCCCGGTCGGCCGCGATGCCGGACCGCTCCATACGGGCGAGGAGAAGGGAGGTGGGCAGTTCGACGTCGTGCAGCAGGTCCGCCGCGCCGACCTCCTGCAACCGCTCCGTGAACGCGCCGCCCAGATCGAGGACGGCTCGCGCCTGGGCCATCAGCGCGTCGGCCTCCGCCTCGTCGTCCGCGCCGAAGGCGAGCTGCCCGTCGGCGGCGGCCGGTGCCAGCTCGCGGCCCAGGTACTCGACGGACAGCGCGTCGAGCGCGAAGGAGCGGCGGCCCGGCTTGACGAGGTAGGCGGCGAGCGCGGTGTCCATCGTGACACCCGCGATGCTCCAGCCGTGCTCCGGGAAGACCCGCATCGCGGCCTTCGCGTTGTGCATGACCTTGGGCTGCGCGGCGTCCGCGATCCAGGCGGCGAAGGCCTGCTCATCGGCGGGGTCGAGCTGGGCCGGGTCGAACCAGGCCGCGGCACCGGCAGCCGCGGCCAGCGCGATCTCGGTGACACTGCCGGTGCCCAGCGCCCAGGTGTCGACGGTGGCCACGCCCAGCGGCTGCCCGCCGTGCTCGGCCAGCCAGGGGGCCAGCTCACCGGCGGTCAGGACCGCGCCGTCCAGCTCCACCCCGGCGGCCGGCGCCGACGCCTCCTCCTCGCCCGCGCCCGGGTCGACGGCGAGCAGCCGCTCGCGCAGCGACGGGTTGCGGATCTCCAGGACGTCGAGGACGCCGGTCACCGCGGCCCTGTCGTACGGGGCACGCGCGAGGTCGGCCGGGCCCTTGGGCAGCTCGACGTCCTTGACCATCTCGGTCAGGCGGCGGTTGAGCTTCACCGCGTCCAGGTGGTCCCGGAAGTTCTGCCCCGCCTTGCCCTTGACCTCCTCGGCGCGCTCGACGAGCTCCGCGAACGAACCGAACTGGTTGATCCACTTCGCGGCGGTCTTCTCACCGACACCGGGGATGCCCGGCAGGTTGTCCGACGGGTCGCCGCGCAGCGCCGCGAAGTCCGGGTACTGCTGCGGGGTGAGGCCGTACTTCTCCTCGACCTTCTCCGGCGTGAAGCGGGTCAGCTCGGAGACGCCCCTCGTCGGATAGAGGACGGTGACGTGCTCGGAGACCAGCTGGAAGGAGTCCCGGTCGCCGGTGACGATGAGGACTTCGAAGCCCGCCGCCTCGGCCTGGGTGGCGAGGGTGGCGATGATGTCGTCGGCCTCGAAGCCGTCGGTCGCGAACCGGTCGGCGTGCATCGCGTCGAGCAGCTCGCCGATCAGCTCAACCTGGCCCTTGAACTCGTCCGGGGTCTTCGACCGGTTCGCCTTGTACTCGGGGAACTCCGTGGAGCGCCACGTCTTGCGCGACACGTCGAACGCCACCGCGAAGTGCGTGGGCGCCTCGTCACGCAGGGTGTTCGCGAGCATCGACATAAAGCCGTAGACGGCGTTGGTCGGCTGACCCGCCGCCGTCGTGAAGTTCTCCGCGGGCAGCGCGAAGAACGCCCGGTACGCCAGGGAGTGCCCGTCCATGAGGAGCAGGCGCGGTCGGTTGTCCGGGGTCTTCTTCGATGCTGTCTCAGCCATGCCCCGATCCTGCCACGCCCCACTGACAATCCTGGCCAGTCCCGGACCCGGCCGACCCTGTCCGACCTGTCCGACGCGGCTGTCAGTGCCGCGTGACAGGATCGGATACGTACACATCTCGTGTCCGCACGAGGTGCTCGCACGAGATGACCGCACGACGTGCGGACACGACGTGCCCGCTCGCAGTGTTCGATCAACGTAGTCGCCCGAAGTGTTCGCTCGAAGGGGAGCAGCGCCATGGTCAGCAAGCCGCCCGCAGGTGATCCGGTCCAGGACGCGCCGCAGGTCGCCGCGCCGAAGCATGCCGCCGCCGGCCTCCCCGCCATCGGCCACACCCTGCTCATGGCTCAGCAGCAGATGGGCCTGCGCCGCACCGCGCAGACCCTGCTGAAGGTCAACCAGAAGGACGGCTTCGACTGCCCGGGCTGCGCCTGGCCCGAGGGCGACAAGCGGCACACGGCGGAGTTCTGCGAGAACGGGGCGAAGGCCGTGGCCGAGGAGGCCACCCTGCGCCGGGTCACCCCCGACTTCTTCGCCGCGCACCCCCTTGCCGACCTCGCCACCCGCAGCGGTTACTGGCTGGGCCAGCAGGGCCGCATCACCCAGCCGATGCTGCTTGAAAGAGGCGCGCTGCCCGAGGGCGCCGAGAAGTACCAGGCCATCAGCTGGGAGCGCGCCTTCGAGATCATCGCGGAGGAGCTCAACGCGCTCGGCTCCCCCGACGAGGCCCTCTTCTACACCTCGGGCCGCACCAGCAACGAGGCCGCCTTCCTGTTGCAGCTGTTCGCCCGCGAGTTCGGCACCAACAACCTGCCGGACTGCTCCAACATGTGCCACGAGTCGTCCGGTTCGGCACTGACCGAGACGATCGGCATCGGCAAGGGCAGCGTCTCCCTGGAGGACCTCCACCAGGCCGACCTGATCGTGGTGGCCGGGCAGAACCCGGGCACCAACCACCCCCGGATGCTGTCCGCCCTGGAGAAGGCGAAGGCCGCCGGAGCGAAGATCATCTCGGTGAATCCGCTGCCGGAAGCGGGACTTGAGAAGTTCAAGAACCCGCAGACCCCGCAGGGCATGATCAAGGGCGCCGCCCTCACCGACCTGTTCCTGCAGATCCGCATCGGCGGCGACCAGGCCCTCTTCCGCCTCCTCAACAAGCTGATCCTCGAAACCGAAGGCGCCGTCGACGAGCTGTTCGTACGCGAACACACCCATGGATACGAGGAGTTCAAGGCCGCGGCACAGGAAGCGGACTGGGACGAGACGCTCGCCGCGACCGGTCTGAGCCGCACCGAGATCGAGCGGGCCCTCGCCATGGTGCTCGCCTCCAAGCGCACCATCGTGTGCTGGGCGATGGGCCTGACCCAGCACAAGCACGCCGTGCCGACCATCCGCGAGGTCGTCAACTTCCTTCTGCTGCGCGGCAACATCGGCCGCACCGGCGCCGGAGTCTGCCCGGTGCGCGGACACTCCAACGTGCAGGGCGACCGCACCATGGGCATCTTCGAGCGGCCCGCGCCCGCGTTCCTCGACGCCCTGGAGAAGGAGTTCGGCTTCGCCCCGCCCCGCCACCACGGCTACGACGTCGTGCGGTCCATCGAAGCCCTGCGGGACGGCAAGGCGAAGGTGTTCTTCGCCATGGGCGGCAACTTCGTGGGCGCCACCCCCGACACCGAGGTCACCGAGGCCGCGATGCGACAGGCCTCGCTCACCGTCCACGTCTCGACCAAACTCAACCGCTCGCACGCGGTGACCGGCCGCCGCGCCCTGATCCTGCCCACCCTGGGGCGCACCGACAAGGACGTGCAGAAGAGCGGCAAGCAGTTCGTGACCGTCGAGGACTCCATGGGGATGGTGCACGCATCGCGCGGCAACCTCACCCCCGCCGGCCCCCGGCTGCTGTCCGAGCCGGCCATCGTCGTCCGCATGGCCCAGGCCACCCTCGGCACCAAGTCCGCCGTCGACTGGGCCGAGTTCGAGAAGGACTACGCCACCATCCGCGACCGCATCGCGCGCGTCGTGCCCGGCTTCGAGGACTTCAACAAGAAGGTCGCCCACCCCGGCGGCTTCCAGCTGCCGCACGGCCCGCGCGACGAGCGCCGCTTCCCCACCGCCACCGGCAAGGCCAACTTCACGGCCGCGCCCGTCGAGTTCCCGGCGCTGCCCGAGGGCCGGCTGCTGCTGCAGACCCTGCGTTCGCACGACCAGTACAACACCACCATCTACGGCCTGGACGACCGCTACCGCGGCATCAAGGGCGGCCGCCGCATCGTCATGGTCAACCCCGAGGACGCACGCGAACTGGGCCTGGCCGACGGCTCGTACACGGATCTGGTCAGCGAGTGGAAGGACGGCGTGGAGCGCCGCGCCCCCGGCTTCCGCGTCGTCCACTACCCGACCGCGCGCGGCTGTGCCGCCGCCTACTACCCGGAGACCAACGTCCTGGTGCCGCTGGGCTCGACGGCCGACATCAGCAACACCCCGGCCAGCAAGTCGGTGGTCGTACGTTTCGAGCGCACCCAGGAGTAGCCGCAACCGAGGAAGACGCGCCGAGTAGCCGCACGGAGCGGTACGGCAGCGAACAGTGGGCGCCCCCGGTACGGCCGGGAGCGGTGGGCGCCCGCGGTCCGCCATGAGAGCTGGGTCCTAAGCGTTTGCTCAGGGCATCTGATATGACGGTGCCCACAGCGCAGTCACCGCAGATGAACGGAGCCGGAGCCCATGGGCGAGCAGAGCAGCGTGAAGTTCCCGCAGGAAGTCATCGACGAGTACGCGGCCCTCGGTGTCGACCTGCCCGCCCTGTTCTCCGCCGGGCACCTCGGCAACCGCATGGGCGTGCAGATCATCGAGGCCTCCGCGGACCGGGTCGTCGGCACGATGCCCGTCGAGGGAAACACCCAGCCGTACGGGCTGCTGCACGGCGGCGCCTCCGCGGTGCTCGCCGAGACCCTCGGCTCGGTCGGCTCGATGCTGCACGGCGGCCTCACCAAGATCGCGGTCGGCGTCGACCTGAACTGCACCCACCACCGCGGGGTGCGCAGCGGCCTGGTCACCGGGGTGGCCACCCCCGTGCACCGCGGGCGCTCGACGGCGACGTACGAGATCGTCATCACCGACGAGCAGGACAAGCGGGTCTGCACGGCCCGGCTGACCTGCCTGCTGCGCGAGGCCGAGGGCCTCAAGGACTGAGCCCCGGGCCGCCCCACTGCGGGCATCCCGGATCGCCCAACTCCGCTTCCTGGCCGGTGAGTTGACGACTCACCGGCCATTGTCATGTCACACCCCGCGTTCTAACGTCGTTCCATGGGGACCCAAGTGCGGTCACGGGCACGGAAACAGTCACGGGAACGGCTGATCCTGGCGGGCGCGCTCGCCGCATCGGCCGCACTGGCCGTATCGGCCGCCCTGACCGGCTGCTCCACCACGAGCGAAGCCCCCGCACACCCCTCCCTCTCCCCCAACTCGCCCTCCGCGCAGCCCACTTCACCCCAGGACCTCTGCACCCATCTGATCGTCTACTGGGCGAAGCAGGAGCTGGACGCGGGGCAGGGTTCCGGTCTGGACTACCAGGAGAAGGGCCTGTCCGACGGGCAGAACGAGATCCTGCTGGCCACGCTGACCGCCGCCCGCAAGGAGCGCGCCGCCCACGGCGCGGCCGCCGGGGACCGGCTCATCGAGCAGCAGGCGCAGCGCGGTTGCGCCGAGCGCTACCGCAACGGCACCCCGACGACGGACCCTTGGGCGCAGACGAAGCTCCCCACCCCATCCGGATCGCCGTGACGCTCCGTAACATTCGCGCCGACCGCCGAGGGCGGATACCGGCCACCGACCGACGCCCTCCCGGCCACCGACCGGCATCCGGACGCCCAGCAGCCTGTCAGCAGCATGATCCCCTCAAGCCCCTTAGCGGAACTGGGCGTTCTCATCATGCGAGAAATCCGAGCGTACCAAAATGTACAAATTGTCCACACTGCACCGGCAGGGTTTGGCCTTGGCATAACAAGAAAGTCACATCCTGTCCCGGCCGCTCCCCACCCTCCCCGGCCGGGCTTAGAGTCACGGCCAGTCACCGCGCCGCCGGGTGCGACTGCTGCACGGCTCTACCACCCAGTACGGCCCGGCGACGACACGGCACCTCATCACGAGGAGGCCGCGCCAGGGAAAGGACCCACCGTGCGACACCGTTCCTTGCTCATACTCACCACAGTGCTCACCACAGGCGCACTCACGCTCACCGCCTGCGGGTCGCGCGACAACAAGGGCGGCGGCGACAGCAGCGGCACGAAGCAGACGGTCGTCATCGGCGTCGACGCACCCCTCACGGGCGACCTGTCCGCCCTCGGCCTCGGCATCAAGAACTCCGCCGACCTCGCCGCGCAGACGGCCAACACGCAGAACCTCGTGCCCGGCGTAAAGTTCACGACCCAGCCGCTCGACGACCAGGCCCAGCCGTCCGTCGGCCAGCAGAACGCCACCAAGTTCATCGGCGACAAAACCGTCGTCGGCGTCGTCGGCCCCCTGAACTCCAGCGTCTCGCAGTCCATGCAGAAGCCGCTCAACGACGCCGGCCTCACCCAGATATCCCCCGCCAACACGGGCACCGAGCTGACCCAGGGCGACGGCTGGAAGACCGGCACCAAGAAGCGCCCCTACAAGACGTTCTTCCGCACCGCCACCACCGACCAG
The DNA here is from genome assembly GCF_044458185.1 of Streptomyces sp. NPDC050485. Taxonomy (NCBI): domain Bacteria; kingdom Bacillati; phylum Actinomycetota; class Actinomycetes; order Kitasatosporales; family Streptomycetaceae; genus Streptomyces; species Streptomyces sp. NPDC050485. The sequence continues at coordinate 213,386 of NZ_JBITHR010000003.1, forward strand.
GTCCAGGGCGCCTTCGCCGCCAAGTACCTGTTCAACAACGCCAAGCTCGACTCGGTCTACCTCATCGACGACCAGAAGACCTACGGCGCCGGCCTCGCCGCCTCCTTCAAGGACACCTTCACCAAACTCGGCGGCAAGATCGTCGGCTCCGACCACATCAACCCCGACGACCGCGACTTCAACGCCATCGTCGCCAAGGTCAAGAGCACCGGCGCCAAGGCCCTCTACTACGGCGGCGAATACCCCGCCGCCGGCCCCCTGTCCCAGCAGCTCAAGGACAGCGGCACCAACATCCCGCTCATGGGCGGCGACGGCATCTACAGCGCCGACTTCATCAAGCTCAACAAGAAGGCCGAAGGCGACCTCGCCACCTCCGTCGGCAAGCCCGTCGAACAGCTCGACTCCGCCAAGACCTTCATCGCGAACTACAAGACCGCCGGATACAAGGACGCCTACGAGGCCTACGGGGGCGGCACCTACGACGCCACCTGGGCCATCATCCAGGCCGTCAAGGACGTCGTCGCCGCCAACAACGGCAAGGTCCCCAGCAGCGACCTGCGCGCCAAGGTCCTCGACGCCGTCGGCAAGGTCAAGTTCGACGGAGTCACCGGCCCCGTCTCCTTCGACGAATACGGCGACACCACCAACACCATGATGACCGCCTACAAGGTCACCAGCGGCGCCTGGAAGCCCGAGCTCAGCGAGGCCTACAAGCCGTAACCCGGCGACATCCCGCCACACGCACTCAAAGGACCGCGCGGGAGCGCCACCAGCGCTCCCGCGCGGTGCCATATCCGATCACTTCACGGAGGCCCCGCGGTGCACGAACTGCCGCAACAGCTGGCCAATGGACTCATCCTCGGCGCGATGTACGGACTGATCGCGATCGGCTACACGATGGTCTACGGCATTGTCCAGCTCATCAACTTCGCCCACGGCGAGATATTCATGGTCGGGGGCTTCGGGGCCCTCACCGTCTTCCTCGCCCTCCCGGCCGGCTTCTCACTCCTCGCCGCCATCCCACTCATGATCATCGGCGGAGTCATCGTCTCCGTCCTCGTCGCCACCGCAGCCGAGCGCTTCGCCTACCGGCCCCTGCGCAACGCACCCCGCCTCGCCCCCCTCATCACCGCCATCGGCCTCTCCCTCGCCCTCCAGCAAGCCGTATGGAAGTGGTACCCCGACGCCAAGAAGGACCGCTCCTTCCCCCAGTTCGACGGAGCCCCCTTCCACATCCTCGGCGCCAACATCCAGCGCGGCGACCTCTTCATCCTCATCGCCGCCCCCGTCTGCATGATCGCCCTCGGGTTCTACGTCACCAAAACCCGCACCGGCCGCGGCATGCAAGCCACCGCCCAAGACCCCGACACCGCCAAACTCATGGGCATCAACACCGACCGCATCATCGTCATGGCCTTCGCCATCGGCGCCGCGTTCGCAGCCATCGCAGCCGTCGGCTACGGCCTCCACAACGGCCAAGTCGGCTTCCGCATGGGCTTCATCATGGGCCTCAAAGCCTTCACCGCCGCCGTACTCGGCGGCATCGGCAACATCTACGGAGCCATGCTCGGCGGCATCGTCCTCGGCCTCGCCGAATCCCTCGCCGTCGGCTACATCGGCAACATCCCCAGCATGGAACTCTTCGGCGGCGGCGCCTGGAAGGACGTATGGGCCTTCGTCCTCCTCATCGTCGTCCTCCTCGTGCGGCCCCAAGGCCTGCTCGGCGAACGCGTCGCGGACAGGGCGTGAACACCATGACCGACACCACCACCCGCACCGACAGCGCGAACCCGCTCATCCCGCTGCCGGCCACCCTCGCCCGCCACACCACCACCGCAGGCGCAGCCCTCGCCCTCATCGGCACCTTCATGGCCTGGACCTGGACCGCCAACTTCCCCGGCGACCTCACCGTCACCGGCTACCCCGGCGGCCTCCAACTCCTCACCCTCACCAGCGCCGCCCTCACCATCCTCTTCGCACTCTCCGGATACGACATCCCCGGACTGCGCTGGCTCACCCCCGCCGCCACCAACGCCCCCCTCCGCCTGCTCGCCCTCGGCACCCTCGGCACCACCGGCTACACCCTCGGCGCCATCTCCACCGAACTCGGCGGCATCGTCAACCTCGAACCCGGCGCCTGGATCTCCGGCATCGGCGCCCTCCTCGCCACCACCGGCGCCTTCGCCCTACCCGCCGACACCCACCCCACCGACACCACCGGCGACAACCTCTGGCAACGCATCCGCCACACCCTCGCCGCCCCCACCCCCCGCCGCGCCAGGCCCATCCCCGACTGGGCCGGCATCCTCATCATCGTCGCCGCCTTCGCCATCGGCCTCTACACCTTCGCCTACGGCATCGACACCGCATACTCCGAACTCTTCATCGGCTTCCTCATCACCGCCGTGTTCGCGTTCGCCGCACTCACCCAAGCAGGCCTCATCGCCCGCCTCTCCCAACTCACCGCACAACACCGCACCGTCACCCTCAGCGCCGCCTTCGTCGCCGCCATCGGCTTCCCCTTCACCCAAAACAGCGACGAATACTCCCTCATCGGCGCCAACATCCTCATCTTCGCCACCGTCGCCCTCGGCCTCAACGTCGTCGTCGGCCTCGCCGGCCTCCTCGACCTCGGCTACGTCGCCTTCCTCGGCGTCGGCGCCTACGCCGCAGCCCTCGTCTCCGGCGCCACCCAATCCAGCATCGGCATCCAATTCCCGTTCTGGGCAGCCGTACTGACCGGAGCCGGCGCATCCCTCGTCTTCGGCGTCCTCATCGGCGCCCCCACCCTGCGGCTACGCGGCGACTACCTCGCCATCGTCACCCTCGGCTTCGGCGAGATCTTCCGCATCACCATGAACAACCTCAACGGGAACAGCGGACCCAACGTCACCAACGGCTCCCGAGGCATCCCCGCCATCCCCGACATCACCATCTTCGGATACGACCTCGGCACCTCCCACGACGTAGCCGGCTTCACCCTCGGCAAACCCGGCAACTACTACCTCCTGATGCTCGTCATCACCCTCATCGTCGTCACCGTCTTCCGACGCAGCGCCGACTCCCGCATCGGCCGCGCCTGGGTCGCCATCCGCGAAGACGAAACCGCCGCCACCGCCATGGGCATCAACGGCTTCCGCGTCAAACTCATCGCCTTCGCACTCGGCGCCACCCTCGCCGGACTCGCCGGCACCGTACAAGGCCACCTCACCAGCACCGTCACCCCCGAGCAGTACCAATTCGCCGGCTCCGTACCCCCCAACTCCGCCTTCCTCCTCGCCGCCGTCATCCTCGGCGGCATGGGAACCATGAGCGGACCCCTCATCGGCGCCTCACTGCTCTACCTCATCCCGGCCAAACTCCAATTCATGCAGGACTACCAGCTCCTCCTCTTCGGAGTCGCCCTCATCGTCCTCATGCGCCTGCGCCCCGAAGGCATCGTCGCCGACCGCAGGAAGAAGCTCGAATTCCACGAGACCGGCCAACTCGACATCCCAGAACAAGGCCTCACCGACACACCCGTCGGCGTCACCAAGGCGGGGGCGTGACCAGCATGACCACCACCACGACCACCACCGTCCTCCACGCCAGCGGCGTCACCATGCGCTTCGGCGGACTCACCGCCGTACGCAACGTCGACCTCACCGTCAACAGCGGCGAAATCGTCGGCCTCATCGGCCCCAACGGCGCAGGCAAAACAACCTTCTTCAACTGCCTCACCGGCCTGTACGTCCCCACCGAAGGAAAAGTGACCTACAAGGACACCATCCTTCCCCCCAAACCCCACCTCGTCACCAAAGCCGGCGTCGCCCGCACCTTCCAGAACATCCGGCTCTTCCCCAACATGACCGTCCTGGAAAACGTCCTCGTCGGCCGCCACACCCGCACCAAAGAAGGCCTCTGGTCCGCCCTCCTACGCCTCCCCGGCTTCAAAAAAGCGGAACAAGCCTCCACCGAACGAGCCATGGAACTCCTTGAGTTCACCGGCCTCGCCCACAAAGCCGAACACCTCTCCCGCAACCTCCCCTACGGCGAACAACGCAAGCTCGAAATCGCCCGCGCCCTCGCCAGCGAACCCGGACTCCTCCTCCTCGACGAGCCCACCGCCGGCATGAACCCCCAAGAAACCCGCGCCGCCGAAGAACTCATCTTCGCCATCCGCGACCAAGGCATCGCCGTACTCGTCATCGAGCACGACATGCGGTTCATCATGAACCTCTGCGACCGCGTCTCCGTCCTCGTCCAAGGCGAAAAACTCGTCGAAGGCACCCCCGACATCGTCCAAGCCGACGAACGCGTCATCGCCGCCTACCTCGGCACCCCCTTCGAAGGCGCCCCCGGAGACGAGGAAATAGCCGAAGTCGAAGCCGCCGAAACGGCACAAAGCACCACCAGCACCGAAGGAGACACCCCGTGACCGCACTCCTCGAAGTCGAGGACCTCCGGGTCGCCTACGGCAAAATCGAAGCCGTCAAAGGCATCTCCTTCAGCGTCGAAGCAGGCCAGGTCGTCACCCTCATCGGCACCAACGGCGCCGGAAAAACCACCACCCTGCGCACCCTCTCCGGCCTCCTCGAACCCCTCGCCGGTCACATCAGATTCGACGGCAAACCACTCAAAAACGTCCCCGCACACAAAATCGTCGCCCTTGGAATGGCCCACTCCCCCGAAGGCCGCCACATATTCCCCCGCATGACCATCGAGGACAATCTCCGCCTCGGCGCCTACCTCCGCGACGACAAACCCGGCATCGAAAAAGACATCCAACGCGCCTACGACCTCTTCCCCATCCTCGGCGAACGCCGCAAACAAGCCGCAGGCACCCTCTCCGGCGGCGAACAACAAATGCTCGCCATGGGCCGCGCGTTGATGTCCCAGCCGAAACTGCTCATGCTGGACGAACCATCCATGGGCCTGTCCCCGATCATGATGCAGAAAATCATGGCCACCATCACCGAACTCAAAGCCCAAGGCACCACCATCCTGCTCGTCGAACAGAACGCCCAAGCCGCGCTCTCCCTCGCCGACCAGGGCCACGTCATGGAAATCGGCAAAATCGTCCTCTCCGGAACCGGCCAGGACCTCCTCCACGACGAATCCGTCCGCAAGGCCTACCTCGGCGAAGACTGACACGACGATGGTACGAAAGTGGCCCGCATCCAGAACTCGGATGCGGGCCACTCCCTTACGTACCCCGGGAGCTACTCCCCCTTCGCCGCCTTCTTCTCCTCAGCGTCCTCAATAACCGCCTCGGCAACCTGCTGCATCGACATCCGCCGATCCATTGACGTCTTCTGAATCCACCGGAACGCCGCAGGCTCCGACAACCCATACTGCGTCTGAAGAATCGACTTCGCCCGGTCCACCAGCTTCCGCGTCTCCAGCCGCTGCGAGAGGTCCGCGACCTCCTTCTCCAGCGCCTTCAACTCCGTGAACCGCGACACCGCCATCTCAATGGCAGGCACCACATCGCTCTTCGAGAACGGCTTCACGAGATACGCCATCGCACCGGCGTCCCGAGCCCGCTCCACCAGATCCCGCTGCGAGAACGCGGTCAGCATCAGGACCGGGGCGATGGACTCCTTCGCGATCAACTCAGCGGCAGAGATCCCATCCAGCACGGGCATCTTCACATCCAGGATCACCAGGTCCGGCTGGTGCTCCCGGGCGAGCTCGACGGCCCGCTGCCCATCACCCGCCTCGCCCACGACCGCGTAGCCCTCTTCTTCGAGCATCTCTTTGAGGTCGAGGCGGATGAGCGCCTCGTCCTCGGCGATGACGACACGGGTCGTCAGCGGCGGAACGTGCGACGCATCGTCGTCGGCGACGGGCTGGGGCGACTCGGGGGCGGTCACGGGGGCTCCTCGGTGCGGGGCAGGTTGCTGCTCCCCTGAAGGGTACCTAGCTGCTACCGCAGCGGGTGAACGGGTATGCTCCTGCCAACAACCTTGCCGGGTTGGCGGAATGGCAGACGCTGATGTCTCAAACACATCTGTCCGAAAGGACGTGCGGGTTCGAATCCCGCACCCGGCACTCTTTGTAAGCGGAGGACCACGTTCGCGTGAACCTCCGCTTTTTGCTACCTGGAGCGACGATCTGTCACGCAGGGTTGCCGCATGAACTTCCATGGCACAGAGGTGCGACAGAAGGCGCTCACGCTGCTGCGGGGCGGGGCGAAGAATGCGGATGTGGCGCGGCGGCTGAACGTACCTCCCGGCACCATTAGCTACTGGCTCCACATGGACCGGTCCAAGCGCGGCGAATGTCCAGGCGCGCACAACCCGAAGTGTCCCCGGTGCGACGGTCGGGCTTTGGACCACCACGCCTACGCGTACCTGCTGGGGCTCTATCTCGGCGACGGCCACATCAGCCAATATTCGGCACACCGAGCACCCAACCTCATGATCACCCTCGATGACGCGTGGCCCGGGGTGCAGGCCGAAGCGGAGGCCGCCTTACGCGCAGTCTTCCCCGACAACGCCACCTGCCGCGTTCGCAGAATCGGCTGCCACAACATCAAGGTGTACTCCAAGCACCTCCCCTGCATGTTCCCTCAGCACGGGCCCGGCAAGAAGCACGAACGTGAGATCAGGCTGGAAGCCTGGCAGCAGCAGATCGTCGACGCGCACCCTTGGGCGTTCGTCCGGGGGCTCGTGCACTCCGACGGGTGTCGGAACATGAACTGGACCACTCGCGTCGTAGGCGGCGAGAAGAAGCGGTACGAATACCCCCGGTACTGGTTCACCAACGTTTCGGACGACATCCGCCAGCTCTACACCGACACTCTCGACAAGCTCGGCATCGACTGGAAGCACTGCACCCGGCACGGAAAGCCGTACAACATCTCGGTCGCCCGCAAGGCATCCGTCGCCCTCATGGACCAGCACATAGGCTCCAAGTACTGACCGTACGGACCACCCCGCCATGTGACCCGTCACAGTGTCTCAGCCCCCTGCCAGGGAGCTTTTCCAAATAGCGCCAGAACCCTTGAAGCCCCCGCGCCGCCGCGCGATCTTCGGCGCATGACCCCCATCAATCGCCGCGGCTTCGTCGCCGCCACCGGGGCCGCCGCCGCGGCCATCGCGCTGAATCCGCAGACGGCCGCCGCCGCACCGGCCGAGGACGACTTCGCCGATGCCGAGCGGGGGTTCATCGCCGCCCTCACCCCCGGCGTCGTGAAGGACGCCAGAGGCAAGGTGGTGTGGGACAGCGATGCGTACGGCTTCCTGAAGCAGAGCGCAGCTCCCCGCACGGCCAACGCCAGCCTTTGGCGCCAGAGCCAACTCACGGGAAAGCAGGGCCTGTTCAAGGTCACGGATCGGATCTACCAGGTCCGTGGGCTGGACCTCTCCAACATGACCATCGTCGAGGGTGACGCCGGCATCGTCGTCATCGACCCCCTCATTTCCGCCGAGACAGCGGCCGCCGCCCTGGCCCTCTATCGCAAGCACCGTGGCAACAGGAAGGTCACCGGGCTCATCTACACCCACCCTCATGTCGATCACTTCGGGGGCTGTCGCGGGGTGCTGCCGGACGGGCCGGGCAGTGTGCCGGTTCTCGCGCCCGAGGGGTTCATGGAGCATGCCGTCTCCGAGAACGTGTACGCCGGTACGGCGATGACCCGCCGCTCGGTGTACATGTACGGCGCGCAGCTCCCGAAGGGGGCGGCGGGGCAGATCGGTTGTGGGCTGGGTCAGGGTGTTTCGTACGGGACGATCGGGTTGATCCCGCCTACCCGTTACGTGTCGAAGACCGGGCAGGTGGAGACGGTCGACGGGGTGCGGATCGAGTTTCAGATGACGCCCGGTACTGAGGCGCCCGCCGAGATGAACTTCCTCTTCCCGGATCTGCGGGCGGTGTGCATGGCGGAGAACGCGACGCACACGATGCACAACATCATCACGTTGCGGGGTGCGCAGGTGCGTGATGCGCGGCAGTGGGCGCACTATCTGGGTGAGTCGATCGAGTTGTTCGAGGGCCGGGTCGATGTCGCCTTCGCGTCGCATCACTGGCCGACGTGGGGTGGTGCGGGGATCGTTTCGCTGCTCGGGGTGCAGCGGGACCTGTATGCGTACATGCATGACCAGACCTTGCGGATGATCAATCAGGGGTTGACGGGCCGCGAGATCGCGGAGGAGATCGAGTTGCCGCCGGCGCTCTCACAGGTGTGGGCGAATCGGGGGTACTACGGTTCGCTCAGTCATAACGTCAAGGGGATCTACCAGCGCTACATGGGTTGGTTCGATGGGAACCCCGCGCATCTGTGGGAGCATCCGCCCGTCGATGAGGCGAAGCGGTATGTGCGGGCCATGGGTGGGCAGCGGGCCACTGTCGTCAAGGCGCGGCGGTTCGTGGCGGATGGGGATCTGCGGTTTGCCGCGACGCTGCTCAATCATTGTGTGTTCGCCGATCCGGAGGATCGGGACGCCAAGTCTCAACTGGCGTCTGTCTACGATCGGTTGGGGGTCGCCACTGAGAATGCGGTGTGGCGGAATTTCTATCTCACCGGGGCGCAGGAGTTGCGGCATGGGGTGAGGGTTCCTGATGCGTCCACGGCGGGTGTGGACATGCTGATGGCGTTGTCGGTCGATCAGCTCATTGATTCGGTTGCCATACGTGTCAATGGGCCGCGTGCGTGGGATGTGGCGCTGACCATGGACTGGGTGTTGCCGTCGCTTGGTCGGGTGTGGCATTTGCGGTTGCGGCACGGGGTGTTGACGTATCGGAGTTCGGGCGGGCCCGACAAGGCGGCTGGGGTGACGTTGACGATGACCAAGCCGCAGTTGCTCGCTCTGTTGGGCGGGAAGGGGTTGGGTGGGATCGGGGTGTCGGGTGATGTTTCGCTGCTGACTACCTTGCTTGGTGTGCTGGACAAGCCGGATCCGTCGTTCGCGATCGTCACGCCGTAGGGAGCATGACGTTGTGCGGGAGTGGGGCCTGCATGAGGCCCCAACTCCCGTGCGTAACACGCTACTTCGGGCTGTCGTCCTCGCCGATGTGGTGGACTCGGACGAGGTTGGTGGAGCCGGGGACTCCGGGTGGGGAGCCTGCGGTGATGACGACGACGTCGCCCTTCTGGCAGCGGCCTACTGTGAGGAGCATTTCGTCCACTTGGGCCACCATTTCGTCGGTGGATTCGACGTGGGGGCCGAGGAAGGTTTCTACGCCCCAGGTGAGGTTGAGCTGGGAGCGGGTGGCGGGGACGGGGGTGAAGGCGAGGAGGGGGATCGGGGAGCGGTACCTCGACAGTCGTTTGACGGTGTCGCCGGACTGGGTGAAGGCGACGAGGAATTTCGCTCCGAGGAAGTCGCCCATTTCTGCTGCTGCGCGGGCGACGGCGCCGCCTTGGGTGCGGGGTTTGTTGCGTTCGGTGAGGGGTGGGAGGCCCTTGGCCAGTACGTCTTCTTCCGCTGCCTCCACGATGCGGCCCATGGTTTTGACGGTTTCGATGGGGTATTTGCCTACGCTGGTTTCGCCGGACAGCATGACGGCGTCGGTGCCGTCGATGACGGCGTTGGCGACGTCGCTTGCTTCGGCCCTGGTGGGGCGGGAGTTGTCGATCATCGAGTCGAGCATTTGGGTGGCTACGATGACTGGCTTGGCGTTCCGTTTGGCCAGCTTGATGGCGCGTTTTTGGACGATGGGGACTTGTTCGAGGGGCATTTCGACGCCGAGGTCGCCGCGGGCGATCATGATGCCGTCGAAGGCGGCGACGATGTCGTCGATGTTGTCGACGGCTTGTGGTTTTTCGATTTTGGCGATGACGGGGAGGCGGCGGCCTTCTTCGTCCATGATGCGGTGGACGTCTTCGATGTCGCGTCCGCTGCGGACGAAGGAGAGGGCGATGATGTCGGCTCCGGTGCGCAGTGCCCAGCGGAGGTCGTCCTGGTCCTTGTCGGAGAGGGCGGGGACGGAGACGGCGACGCCGGGGAGGTTGAGGCCTTTGTGGTCGGAGACCATGCCGCCTTCGACTACGAGGGTGTGGACGCGGGGGCCGTCGACGTCGATGACTTGGAGGGCGACTTTTCCGTCGTCGACGAGGATGCGTTCGCCGGTGGTGACGTCGGTGGCGAGGCCGGGGTAGGTGGTGCCGCAGAGGTGGCGGTCGCCTTGGGTGCCGTCTTCGACGGTGATGGTGAACTCGTCGCCGCGTTCAAGGAGTACGGGGCCTTCGCGGAAGCGTCCGAGGCGGATCTTCGGGCCTTGAAGGTCGGCGAGGATGCCGATGCTGCGGCCGGTCTCGTCGGAGGCTTTGCGGGCGTGTTGGTAGCGCTCCTCGTGTTCGGCGTAGGTGCCGTGGCTGAGGTTGAAGCGGGCTACGTCCATTCCGGCTTCGACCAGTGCCTTGATCTGGTCGTATGTGTCGGTGGCTGGCCCTAGGGTGCAGACGATTTTGGCTCGGCGCATGGTTCGAGCCTAGGGCTTACCGGCGGGTAGAGAATTGGTCGCGCGTTACTACTCAACAACCTTTGCGTGAAGGGTTATTGACAAGTGTTGAATTGTGCGCGGGGGCGCTCCGATGAGCATTTCGGGGCGCCCGGCGTGCGGGCTTCACAACGGCGTCAGCTGCACCACGGCGTTCGCTACAGCGCGGGCGGGGTCATGATGAAGCGGGCGTTGATGCGGGCGTGGACCGTTTGGCGTTGGGGTTCGAGGTCGAGGGCGGGGACGGGTTCGGGGGCCGCGCCGGCGACGGCCCGGTAGGCCATGCCGCCTGGGGCGGGGCGGCCGTAGAGGGGGGTGGTGTTCTCGGCGCCGGGGTCGGAGAGTTCGACCAGGGCGGTGAGGGTGGCGCCGAGGGCGTCGGCGTATGCGCGGGCGCGTGCGACGGCTTCGTGGACGGCTCGGCGGCGTACTTCGGTGTGGGCGGGTGAGTCGGGGCGCAGGGACCACCAGGGGCCGTCGACGCGGGTGAGTTCGAGGTCGGCGAGGCGGGTGGTGAGTTCGCCGAGTGCGGTGAAGTCGGTGAGGTCGGCGGTGATGTGGGCGGTGCCGTGGTAGGTCTTCACGCGTTCGCCTCGGCCGTGTTTGGTGAGTTGGGGGCTGAGGGAGAAGGCGCTGGTTTCGAGTTTGTCGACGGCGTCGCCGTAGGTCTTGATGAGGTCGGTGACGTGGGTGTTGCGTCGGGTGAGGTCGTCCAGTGCGGTGCGGCGGTCGGTGCCGCGTGCGGTGACGGTGATGGTGATGCGGGCGATTTCGGGGTCGGCTTCGAGGTGGGCTTCGCCGTGGACGGCGAGGCGGGGGGCGTCGGGGGTTCCGTAGGGCTGGGTGGTCGTCATGGGTTCACTGTGGCATCCGGTTCTGTCAGGGTCCGGTCATCAGATAGAAACCTGCTGGGGGTGTTGCGGGGGGTTGGTTCTGCGTCAGAATCCGGGGGTCTACGCGCGTCGCCGTCTCCGTGCAACTTCTACGCGCGTCACACGACTTCAGGGAGAGACCATGCCGCTGAACCGCAGGACGTTCCTGGGCCGTACGGCCGCCGCCGGGGCCGGTGTCGCCGTCGCCACGGGCACCGCGCTGCCCGCCGAGGCCAAGGACCGGGACCGTGACCTGGACCATGGGCACGGGCACGCGCCGAAGCGGTACGCGTTCACCGTGATGGGCACCACGGATCTGCACGGTCACGTCTTCAACTGGGACTACTTCACGGACAAGGAGTACGACGACGCGGCGCACAACGACGTCGGTCTGGCGAAGATCTCGACGCTGGTGGAGCAGGTCCGCAAGGAGAAGGGCCACCGCAACACGCTGCTGATCGACGCGGGTGACATCATCCAGGGCACCCAGCTGTCGTACTACTACGCGCGGGTGGAGCCGATCACGGGTTCGGGCGGCAGGCGGGGCCCCAAGCATCCGATGGCGCTGGCCATGAATCACATGCGGTACGACGCGGCGGCGCTGGGCAACCACGAGTTCAACTACGGCATTCCGACGCTGCGGGCGTTCCAGGAGCAGTTGGACTTCCCGCTGCTCGGCGCGAACGCGCTGCACGCGAAGACGCTGAAGCCGGCGTTTCCTCCGTACACGGTGCGCCGTCTGAAGGTGCCGCACGGTCCGGATGTGAAGGTCGGGATCCTGGGTCTGACCAACCCCGGCATCGCGATCTGGGACAAGGCCAATGTGCAGGGGCAGATGACGTTCCCGGGTCTGGTGGAGCAGGCGAAGATCTATGTGCCGAAGCTGCGGGCGCTGGGCTGTGACGTGGTGATCTGTACGGATCATTCGGGTCTGGACGGCAGTACGTCCTACGGTGATGCGCTGCCGTATCCGGAGAACGCGTCGTCGCTGGTCGCGGAGCAGGTGCCGGGTATCGACGCCATTCTGGTGGGGCACACGCACAAGGAGGTGGCGTCGCGGACGGTGGTGAACGCGGAGACCGGGAAGTCCGTGGTGCTGTCGGAGCCGTACATGTGGGGCATGCGGCTGAGTGTCTTCGACTTCGCGCTGGAGTTCTCGAAGGGGCGCTGGCACGTGACGTCGGTGACGGCGGATGTGCGCAACGCGAACGCGGTGGCCGAGGATCCGGTGGTGGCGAAGCTGGTGAAGGCGGAGCACGACAAGGTCGTGGCGTACGTCAATCAGGTGGTGGGCACCAATGGTGCGGTGATGCGGTCGACCGAGGCTCCGTACAAGGATGTGCCGATCATCGACCTGATCAATCACATTCAGGCGGAGACGGTGAAGGCGGCGCTGGCGTCGACGGCGTACGCGTCGCTGCCGGTGCTTTCGCAGGCGGCGTGTTTCTCGCGGTCGGCGGTGATTCCGGCGGGCAAGGTGACGATCAAGGACGTCGCGGGCCTGTATGTGTACGAGAACACCCTGGAGGCACGGCTTCTGACGGGGGCTCAGATGCGGGCGTATCTGGAGTTCTCGGCGAACTACTACGTGCAGACGACGGGCAAGGTCGATCCTGCCGCGATCACCAACGCGAACAACACGCCGGACTACAACTACGACGTGGTGAGCGGCGTTTCGTACGAGGTCGATATCGCCAAGCCTGCCGGTTCGCGGGTGGGGAAGGTGATGTTCCAGGGCAAGCCGCTGGACGACAAGGCGCAGTTCGTGCTTGCGGTGAACAACTACCGGGCCAATGGCGGCGGCAATTTCCCGGGGGTGGCCGCCGCCAAGCAGGTGTGGGCGAACTCCGACGAGATCCGTAACACGATGATCGCGTGGGTGAAGGCGAAGGGTGTCATCGATCAGGCGGAGTTCGCTTCGGTGGACTGGAAGCTGACGCAGAACGGTGTGCCGGTGTTCTGAGCCGCTCGCGGACTCCTCACCGCTGTTTGAATCACCGTTGTTCGACTCACCGTTGTTCGACGAGCGGGACCAGGCCCTCCGGCTGCCGTGCCGGGCGGGTCTGGTCTTTTTTGTCGAGGCCGAAGGTGGTGAAGGCGGTGCGGGCCGGCAGCGGGTAGGGCTCCTTGCCGGTGACGGAGTTGAGGATGGCGGCGCTGCGCCAGGCGGCGAGGCCGAGGTCGGGGGCGCCGACGCCGTGGGTGTGCTTCTCGGCGTTCTGGACGTAGACGGAGCCGGTGACGTGGGGGTCGAGGACGAGCCTGAACTCCTCGTCCACGCGGGGGCGTTCGCCGGCGTCGTAGCGCATGTACGGGTCGAGTCCGGCGAGGATCCGGCCGAGGGGGCGTTCGCGGTAGCCGGTGGCGAGGACGACGGCGTCGGTGGTGAGGCGGGAGCGGGTGCCCTGCTGGATGTGTTCGACGTGGAGTTCGACCTTGGTGGTGGCGACGCGTCCGGCGGTGCGCACGGTGACGCCGGGGGTGAGCGTGGCGTCGGGCCAGCCGCCGTGCTGGGTGCGGCGGTAGAGCTCGTCGTGGATGGCGGCGAGGGTGTCGGCGTCGATGCCTTTGTGGAGCTGCCATTGGCGGGGCACGAGCTGGTCGCGTACGGGTTCGGGCAGGGCGTGGAAGTAGCGGGTGTAGTCGGGGGTGAAGTGTTCGAGGCCCAGCTTGGAGTACTCCATGGGTGCGAACGCTTCGGTGCGGGCGAGCCAGGTGAGCTTCTCGGCGCCGACGGGCCGGTTCCTGAGGAGGTCGAGGAAGACTTCGGCGCCCGACTGGCCCGAGCCGATGACGGTGATGTGGTCGGCGGCCAGGAGCCGTTCGCGGTTTTTGAGGTAGTCGGCGGAGTGGATGACAGGGACGGCCGGGGCGTCGGCGAGTGGTTTGAGGGGTTCGGGTACGTACGGTTCGGTGCCGATGCCGAGGACGAGGTTGCGGGCGTAGCTGCGGCCGAGTGCTTCGACTTCGCCGTTGACGTCGAGCTGGGTGAAGTCGATTTCGAACAGGGCGCGTTCGCCGTTCCAGCGTACGGCGTCGACCTGGTGGGAGAAGTGCAGGTCGGTGAGGTTTTCGCTGACCCAGCGGCAGTAGGCGTCGTATTCGGTGCGTTCGATGTGGAACTTTTCGGCGAAGTAGAACGGGAAGAGCCGGTCGCGGTGCTTGAGGTAGTTGAGGAAGGACCAGGGGCTGGCGGGGTCGGCGAGGGTCACCAGGTCGGCGAGGAAGGGGACTTGGAGGGTGGTGCCTTCGATGAGCAGACCGGGGTGCCAGTGGAAGGCGTGGCGCTGTTCGTAGAAGGCGGTGTCGAGTCCGCCGGGTACGCCGTGGGCGAGGGCGGCAAGGGAGAGGTTGAAGGGGCCGATGCCGATGCCGACGAGGTGGTGGGGCTGTTCTTCGGCGGTGGGGGGCTGGGGCGTCATCGGGGGCTGCCTTCCGCGTGGATGGGGGGTGCGGTGGTACTGAGTGCCGCATCGAGGAGGGTGTGCAGGTCGTGGGGGGTGAGGTGGGGGTTGAGCAGGGTGGCTTTGAGCCAGAGCCGGCCGTCGGCGCGGGCCCGGCCGAGTACGGCGGTGCCGTCGGTGAGCAGGGTGCGGCGGATGTGGGCCACGGTGTCGTCGTCGGCGCCGTACGGCCGGAACAGGACGGTGGAGATGGCGGGGGTTTCGTAGAGCTCCAACTGTGGGTGCTGGTCGATGAGTTGGGCGAGTTCGCAGGCGGCCGCGCAGACGCGGTCGACGAGTGCCGCGAGGCCGTCGCGGCCCAGGGCGCGCAGGGTGACGGCGATTTTGAGGATGTCGGGGCGGCGGGTGGTGCGCAGGGAGCGGCCGAGGAGGTCGGGCAGGCCGGCGTCGGTGTCGTCGTCGGCGTTGAGGTAGTCGGCGGTGTGCGCGAGAGGGGCGAGGCGTCCCGGGTCGGGGACGGCGAGGAGGCCCGCGGCTACCGGCTGCCAGCCGAGTTTGTGCAGGTCGAGGGTGACGGAGTGGGCGCGTTCCAGGCCGGCCAGTTGGTGTCGGTGCCGGT
The DNA here is from genome assembly GCF_044458185.1 of Streptomyces sp. NPDC050485. Lineage (NCBI taxonomy): Bacteria > Bacillati > Actinomycetota > Actinomycetes > Kitasatosporales > Streptomycetaceae > Streptomyces > Streptomyces sp. NPDC050485. The sequence goes on from NZ_JBITHR010000003.1 coordinate 228,706, forward strand.
CGCTGAAGAGGAGGGGCCCGCCGTAGGCGGCGTCCACGTGGAGTTCGGCGCCATGTGCGGCGCACACATCGGCGATGGCGGGCAGCGGGTCGATGGCGCCGGTGTCGGTGGTACCGGCGGTGGCGACGACGAGGGTGGGGTGGGGGGAGGAGTTGAGGGCTTGGGGAAGAAGCCGAGAGCTTGGGGAGGGGTGGTGGAGGGCGGCGTCGAGGGCGGCGGGGTCGACGGTGCCGGCGGGGGCGGGCAGGACGACGGGTTCGGGCAGGCCGAGCAGCCAGGTGGCCCGGTGGACGGAGTGGTGGGTGTGGGCGCCGCACACGACCTGGACGGGGCCGTGTCGTTCTCGGGCGAGGAGGAGGGCGAGCTGGTTGGACTCGGTGCCGCCGGTGGTGACCAGGGCGTCGCCGTCCGGCCAGATCTCGGCGGCCAGGGTCCGGGTGACGAGGGCTTCCAGCGTGGAGGCGGCCGGGGCCTGGTCCCAGGAGTCCAGGGACTGGTTGAGGGCGGATGCGGCGAGGTCGGCGGCGGCCGCGAGGGCGAGGGGCGGGGTGTGGAGGTGGGCGGCGCAGTGCGGTTCGGCGGGGTCGGCGGCGCCCTCGGCGAGGGTGCGGACGAGGGTGGCGAGGGCTTCTTCGGCGCCGGTGCCGTGTGGGGGGAACACGGCGTGGGCCGCTTGGCGTACGCGCTGGGCGACGGCTTCGGCCCCGCCGCCGGGGAGCGGGCCGCCCCTGGCTCGCGCGCCCTGGTGCAGGGCGTCGAGTACGACGTCGAGGAGGGGGCGCAGGGCGGTGGGGCCTGCGGTGCCTCCGGCGAGGGGCGGGTGCATGGGGGTTCCTTCGGGTGTGCGCAGCTCGGCTGCTCCAGCGTGGGGTGGGGGGCGCTGGTGTGGCCGTCGTACGCAACGATCTCTACCCGAAAGTGGTACTGCCTTGCGGTTGGGGGGAGTTGGGGTGGGTGGGGGGTGCTATGGCCCTGCGGGGCTTGTTCCCCTACCCGCCCCTTCCCGAACTGGGGCTCCGCCCCAGACCCCGCTCCTCAAACGCCGGAGGGGCTTGATTTTTGGCTGAGCTCAGCTGAAAGCTCGGGTTACGCGCCCCGTACCTTCAGTGCCCTTCGTAGGTCGTCCACCTGGTCGGCCAGTTTGCGGCGGAGGGCCGGGAGGAGGTCGTCCTGGGTCAGGCACGCCTCGCCCAGGGCCAGCGTCTCCTTGTCCACCGCGTACAGCGGGAAGCCGTGGCGGCCCGCTGCCTCGGCGATCGCGGGGCCCCGGCGGGTGGCCAGGGGGACGACGTCCTGGTAGTAGCGGGCGACGTACGGCTGGAGCAGTTCGGCCTGCTCGGGCTGCCAGAAGCCCTGGGCGGTGGCGGTGAACAGGTAATTGGAGAGGGCGTCGCCGGTGAACATCGCGGACCAGGCGGCTTCCTTCGCGGCGGCGGTGGGCAGCGCGGCCCGGCAGCGGGCGGCGCCTTCCTCGCCGGTGGCGCTGGGGTCGTCGGTGAGGGCGGCGGCGATTTCCCGCTCGTCGCCGGCGCCGAGCACCGCGAGCCGGGTGAGGATGCGCCAGCGCAGCTCGGGGTCGAGTTCGGGGCCGCCGGGCACGCTGCCGTCGGTGAGCCAGGCACGCAGGGTGTCGGGCTGGGCGGCCGCCGCGATGAAGTGGCGTACGCCGGTGAGGCGCAGGCCGGGGTGGGAGCCGTCCTCGGTGCGGCGGATCAGGTCGCGGGTGAGGTCGGTGAGCAGCGCGAGGGCGGCGGGGCGGTCGGTGGCGGGCAGGTAGCGGTCGGCGATCTGGGTGCGGGCGAAGAGGAGGACGCCCTGGACGATGGCGAGGTCGTGTTCGCGCGGGAGGTGGGTGCGGGCGGCTTCCAGGTAGGCGGCGGGGGCGAGTTGGCCGTCGCGGACCATGTCGCGGGCGGCGTTCCAGATGACGGCGCGGGTCAGGGGGTCGGGGAGCCCGGACAGGGAACGCAGCGCCGTGTCCCAGGAGTCGGCGTCGAGGCGGACCTTGGTGTAGGTGAGGTCGCCGTCGTTGAGGAGGAGCAGGGCGGGGCGGCTGCCGGGGCGCAGTGCGACAGATTCGCCCTGGGGTACGTCGAGTTCGAAGCGTTCGCGCTGGATCAGGCGGCTGTTGTCGGCGGGGTCGGTGTCGTAGGCGCCGGCGGTGATGCGGTGGGGGCGGCTGCCGGTCTGGTCGACGGTGAGGTGCCAGCCGCCTTCCATTTCGCCGATGTGGGGGGTGAGGGTGTCGACGCCGGTGGTGCCCAGCCAGGCCTCGGCCCAGGCGTGGACGTCGCGGTCGGTGGCGGAGGCGAGGCTGTCGATGAAGTCGGCGAGGGTGGCGTTGGCGAACTTGTGGCGGGCGATGTGGGTGTTGATGCCGGCGAGGAAGTCCTTCTCGCCGAGCCAGGCGACGAGTTGGCGCAGGGCGGAGGCGCCCTTGGCGTAGGAGATGCCGTCGAAGTTGAGCATCGCGGAGGCGGTGTCGGGGACGGCGTCGGGGGCGGGGGCGACGGGGTGGGTGGAGGGCCGCTGGTCGGCGTCGTAGCCCCAGGACTTGCGGGTGATGCCGAAGTCGACCCAGGTGTCGGTGAAGCGGGTGGCTTCGGTGAGGGTCTGGTAGCCCATGTATTCGGCGAAGGACTCGTTCAGCCAGATGTCGTCCCACCAGCGCAGGGTGACGAGGTCGCCGAACCACATGTGGGCCATTTCGTGGGCGATGACCATGGCGCGGGTCTGGCGTTCGGTGTCGGTGACGGCGGAGCGGTAGATGAATTCGTCGCGGAAGGTGACGAGTCCGGGGTTCTCCATGGCGCCCGCGTTGAATTCGGGGACGAAGGCCTGGTCGTAGGAGTCGAAGGGGTAGGGCTCTTCGAACTTCTCGTGGTAGCGGTCGTAGCACTGCCGGGTGATCTCGAAGAGTTCGTCGGCGTCGGCGTCCAGGTGGGGAGCGAGCGAGCGCCGGCAGTGCAGGCCGAAGGGCAGTCCGGCGTGTTCGGTGCTGACCGAGTGCCAGGGGCCTGCGGCGACGGCGACGAAGTAGGTGGCGAGCAGGGGGGTGCGGGCGGCTTTCCAGCGGCCGTCGCCGTGCTGCTCGGTGATGCCGTTGGCCAGCACGCTCCAGCCGTCGGGGGCGGTGACGGTGAGGTCGAAGACGGCCTTCAGGTCGGGCTGGTCGAAGGCGGCGAAGACGCGCTGGGTGTCTTCCATGAAGAGCTGGGTGTAGACGTAGCTCTCGCCGTCGGCGGGGTCGGTGAAGCGGTGGAGGCCTTCGCCGGTGTGCGAGTAGCGCATGACGCAGTCGACGCGCAGTTCGTGGGGGCCCTCGGTGAGTGCGGTCAGCGGGAGCCGGTTCTCGACGAGGGTCTCCGGGTCGAGGTGGTGTCCGTCGAGGGTGACCGTGCGCAGGGTGGCCGGCTTGAGCTCGACGAAGGTGTCCCCGGTGCTGCGTGCGGTGAAGTGGATGACGGTGCGGGAGTCGAAGGTGTCCTCGCCGGTGGTGAGGTCGAGGTCGACTTCGTACCGCTGGATGTCGAGGAGTTGGGCTCGGGTCTGCGCTTCGTCGCGCGTCAGTACGGACATGGGGCCATGCTGCCTGACGTGGCGGGTTGCGCACAGTGGATTGGTGGCGTGGGCGGGGTGGGGGCTCGGCGCCGGTGTTCTGACCCCGGCCGGATCAGGCGGTGCGGGCGCCGGGCGCCGGTATGCGAGGCGGCCGGGGCCCACTGCGTCGGGCGGGGCAGCGGGCCGCTGTCGTCAGGCGGACTTGGCGATCGTCTCGTGGTGTCTGATGACTTCGGCGATGATGAAGTTGAGCAACTTCTCGGCGAAGGCCGGGTCGAGTTTGGCGTTCTCGGCGAGGCTGCGCAGCCGGGCGATCTGTTCGGCTTCGCGGGAGGCGTCGGCCGGGGGGAGTTTGTGTGCGGCCTTGAGGTGGCCGACCTGCTGGGTGCATTTGAAGCGTTCGGCCAGCATGTGCACGACGGCCGCGTCGATGTTGTCGATGCTGTCGCGGAGCCTGGTCAGCTCTGCCTGCACGGAGGGGTCGATCGTGGTCATGGTCATCGAGCTTACGTGGCGGGGCCCGCGATGGTAGGCGGATGTTCAGGATGCGGGATCCGGTTGCTCCAGCCTCCGGGTACGGCGCGGCCCTGCTGCTCGCGGAAGCGTACGGGGGCGAGGCCCACTCGGCGGGTGAACAGGCGAGAGAAGTAGGCGGGGTCGTCGTAGCCGACGCGGCGGGCGATGGCCGCTACGGGCAGTTCGGTGGCGGCGAGGAGTTCCTTGGCGCGGCCGAGCCGGATGCCGAGGAGGTAGTCCTTGGGGCTGCATCCGGCGCCCCTGCGTACCGCGGTGCGCAGTTCGGCGGGGGTCATGCCGTGCCGGGCGGCGTGTTCGGCGACCGACAGGGGCCGGCAGGCGTCGCGGGCCAGGGCCTGGAGCACCGGGTCGCCGTCGGGGGCTTCGTCGGCGCGGGCCCGGCGCAGTGCGACGAGCAGTTCGTGGACGGCGGCCGCGGTCTCGACCTCCAGGAGCGGGTTGCCGCGGCGGGCGGCTCTGGCTATCCGGCCGACGGCGGCGCGGGCGCCGACGGTGTCGCCGAGGGGGACGACGGGGCGGTCGGGTTCGATGAAGCCGAGTTCGGTGTAGGTGGCGGTGGCGGGGCCGGTGAAGTCGACGAAGGACTCGTCCCAGCCGGTGGCTGGGTCGGGCCCGTAGTGGTGGGGCACACCGGGGGTGAGCCAGATCAGGGCGGGTGCGGTGACGGTGGTCCGGCGGCCGTCGGCGCCGCGGAACCAGCCGCTGCCCGCGCCGATGACGACGGCGACGTGGTGGTCGAGGGTGCGGGGTCCGACGGTGGGCAGGGTGCCGTGCTGGAGTCCCACGCCGAGGCAGACCAGGCCGAGCCGGTGGTGGGCCGGACTCGGGGTGAAATACCGCATCCAGGTGTGATACATGGCGGTTCGCCCTCTCCCGTGTCCCCCTTGTGTCCAATCAGCGCCGATCTTTGTCCATGGACCGGCACCGCGCCAGGGGCGAGAGTGGCCGGGCGTTGTGATCCAGAGAGATGGGCGGGCTGGCCGGTGGCCGACTTCACCGTGGGGAACGAGGATTTTCTGCTCGACGGGCGGCCGGTGCGGCTGCTTTCGGGCGCGCTGCACTACTTCCGGGTGCACGAGGCGCAGTGGGGGCACCGGCTCGCGATGCTGCGGGCGATGGGCCTGAACTGCGTGGAGACGTATGTGCCGTGGAACGTGCACGAGCCGTTCCTGGGCCGGTACGAGGATGTGGGGGCGCTGGGCCGGTTCCTGGACGCGGCGCACGAGGCGGGTATGTGGGCGATCGTGCGGCCGGGGCCCTACATCTGTGCCGAGTGGGAGAACGGCGGTCTTCCGCACTGGCTGACCGGCCGGCTGGGGCGGCGGGTGCGGACGGACGACCCGGAGTACCTGGTGCATGTGAACCGCTGGTTCCGCGCCCTGCTCCCCCAGGTCGCCGAACGGCAGATCGACCGGGGCGGGCCCGTGCTGATGGTGCAGGTGGAGAACGAGTACGGCAGTTACGGCAGTGACCGGGGCTATCTGCGCCATCTCGCCGATCTGCTGCACGAGTGCGGGATCACGGTGCCGTTGTTCACCTCGGACGGGCCGGAGGACCACATGCTGTCCGGGGGCTCGCTGCCCGGTCTGCTCGCCACGGCGAACTTCGGCAGCGGGGCGCGGGAGGCGTTCGAGGTGCTGCGCCGCCATCAGCCGTCGGGGCCGCTGATGTGCATGGAGTTCTGGTGCGGCTGGTTCGACCACTGGGGTGCGGAGCATGTCGTACGCGGTGCGGTGGACGCGTCGGCGACGCTGCGCGAGATCCTGGAGTGCGGGGCGTCGGTCAACATCTACATGGCGCACGGCGGCACCAGTTTCGCGGGCTGGTCGGGTGCGAACCGGGCCGGTGAGCTGCATGTGGGCGCGCTCGAACCGACGGCCACGTCGTACGACTACGACGCGCCGATCGACGAGGCGGGGCGGCCCACGGAGAAGTTCTGGCGTTTCCGCGAGGTGCTCGCTCGGTATCAGGAGGGCCCGCTGCCCGAACTGCCGCCGGAGCCGGTGGAGTTGGCGGGTACGCATCCGGTGCGGCTGGACGGCTGGGCGCCGCTCCGCGATGTCCTGGACGTCCTGGGCGGCGACGAGATCGAATCGCCGGTCCCGCCGACGTTCGAGGAGCTCGACGTCGACCGGGGCCTGGTCCGCTACCGCCTGGACGTTCCCGGGCCCCGGCAGCCGTATCCGCTGGGCGTGCTCGGTCTGCGTGATCTGGCGACGGTGTACGTCGACGGGGAGCGGGCCGGGGTGCTGGACAGCGAGGACGCGACGCTGCCGGATCCGGTGCCGGGGGGCGCGGTGGTCGAGCTGTGGGTGGAGTCGCTCGGGCGGGTCAACTACGGGCCGCGCAGCGGTGAGCCGAAGGGGATCACGGGCGGGGTGCTGCATGAGCGGCAGTATCTGCACGGGGTGCGGGCCCGGGGGCTGCGGCTGGATGCGGTCGGGGCGGTGGGGGTGGCGAAGGTGCCGTTCCGGGAGCCGTCGCGGGCGGGGGCGGTCGGGCTGTACCGGGGGTGGGTCGATCTGCCGACAGACGCGGTTTCCGCTTCCTCTGCGGAGCTTCGACTCCCCGGGTGGGGGCGGGGGTTCGTGTGGGTGAACGGGTTCTGCCTGGGGCGGTACTGGTGGGTGGGGCCGCAGCGGGGTCTGCATGTGCCGGGGCCGGTACTGCGGGCGGGGGCGAATGAGGTGTGGGTGCTTGAGCTGGAGGGGGCGGTGGAGGTGGGCGGGGTGACGCTGGGCTGACTTTCCCCTACCCGCCCCTTCCCGAGACCCTCCGGGGGTGAGATTCGGTGCGGGCCGGTGGTCCTGGGGCTCCGCCCCAGACCCCGCTCCTCAAACTCCCCCAAGGCCTTAAGGGCCAGGGGGACCCCCATGAGGGGCTTAACTTCTGGGGGCTATATCTCCCTCACCTCGAAGGCGTCCAGCGTGAATTCCGCCGCCCCGTCGGCCCCCACCTTGCGCAAGCCGACCCAGGCCTCCCCGGCCCCCGGCGCCGTGAACTCGTAGGAGAACAGGGTGGGTTCGGTCGCGGCCGGGAGGGCGGAGCGTGTCAGTTCGCGCGGGGCGGGCTCGTCCACCGCCGTGATCCAGGCGTACTGGCCGGCCTTCTCGTTCTCGTAGCGGAACGAGATGCGGTAGCGGCGGCCCGGCTGGAAGCGGACGGTGTGCGGGACCGTGCGGTAGACCAGGCCGTCGTTCTCGCCCCGCGACTTCAGGGATTCCGTGCCGTCCACGATGTCGTCGATGGCCTTGCCGTTCCAGCCGCGCTGGGTGAACGGGGCGTGCCGCTGGGCGATGTGGGTGCGCGGGTCGGTGGAGCCGCCCGCGTCGCCCTTGACGAAGACGCCCCAGCCCTGGGGGACGTTCTGGAAGTCCTCATACGCGAGCGTGCCCGGTTTGGTGGTGGGGGTGGCGGGGACGACGCGGACGTTGTCGAAGCGGACCCGGGCGGCGCCCGCGTCGGCGCGCAGGGTGAGGGTGACGGGGCCGCCGCCGGCCGGGACGGTGAAGGGGGTGGACATGCGCTGGAAGCGGGTGTCGTGCTTGCGGTCGGCGGCGACGTAGTTGCCGGCGGTGGAGGTGTCCGTCCAGTTGGTGGCGGTCACCCCGTCCGCGGTGCGGATGTCGAGGGCGGCCCGGCGCCGCTCCCCCGCGCTTGTGCCGACCTCGACCTGGACGCAGGCCACATAGGTGCCGGGGGCCAGCCGGGCCAGGCGCTGGGAGACGGCCGCCGCGCCCGCGCCGGGCAGCACGAGTTCGTAGTCGCCGAGCGGGCTGAGGGCGACCTTCGCGGTGCCGGTGACCTGCCAGCCGTTCAGGGAGCCGGAGTTGAACCCGGGGTCGTGGACGGGGGTGAACTGGCCCCAGCCAGGGTCGCCCTGGGCGGGGGCCCGGTCCCTGTACACCACGTACGGCCGGCCCGCCGCCGCGCCGTCGATGGTGATCCGGCCGGCCCGGACCGCAAGGTCGCGGACGTGCACCCGGCCCTGGTCGGTGAGCTGGTACAGGGCCACCTTGCGCAGGCCCGACCAGCCGCGCGGCAGCCGCCAACTGCTGGTGCCGCCCGCCGGGTTGTAGTGGTAGAGCTTCGCCGGGTCGGTGGCGTTGCGGGGCTCCCACGGCAGCAGGTAGGTCCCGCCGTCGTACACCAGCCGGGTGTCGGTGGTGATGCGGCGGGCGCCGGAGGCGTCGGAGACGGAGGTGCGGGTGGGGCCCGAGAAGGTGACTTCGTGGTCGGTCCACCGCTGGATGGGGTACGCCTGGAGGTACTTGGCGGGCAGTGACTCGGTCCAGATCAGGTCGTAGAACGTCTTCCAGTCGGTCTTGCCGGTCCAGCCCTCGAAGTTGCCCATGTGGACGTGGCCGAGCAGGGTGGGCCACTTGTTGGCGAAGACGTCCTTCTGGTGGTGGCGGATGAAGCGGATCAGCTGGGAGTTGATGCCGCGCGAGGTGTCGGGGCCGTAGTCCGTCTCGTTCGCCCAGTGCGACCACACCGAGGAGCGCTCCAGGCCGTGGGCCCATTCGGAGGCCACCAGCCAGCCCTGGTCGCGCAGGGCGCGCTGGAGGCGGTCGGAGGTCCAGCCGGATTCGCGGAACACGTCGATGTAGACGGCGTTCAGGGCCGGGTCGGCGTCGCGGCGCAGATCGGCGAAGCGCCGGACGATGTCACCGGAGACGAGATCGCGGCGCTGGTCGATGCGGTACGACTGGTCGAGCCAGTCCCACTGCGGGTCAGTCCTGTCGACGAGGGTGTCGGAGAAGGCGTGGGCGACCGGGTAGGACTCGGTGGCGTTGACGTGGACGGCGAAGTCGCTGTTCCACTTCTTGCCTTCGCGCACCAGGGAGTTGAGGTCGGCGAGGCCGCCCGCCCGCTTGTTGTAGTTGCCCGCGTAGTCGGGGTGGGCGGAGTCGTGGCCCTCCGACTGGTAGCCCTTGAGCAGGGTGTACTGGCGCAGCCCGTCGGTGGCGAGCGAGATCCGCTTCACGTTGTCGAGGGTGGCCAGGAACGGGTTGGTGGCCTGCGAGGCGAAGTTGAAGGGGATGTGCGGGACGACCCTGAGGTGCTGTTCGTCGGCGCCGAGCGGGGTGACCATGATGTCGCGGAACGCGATGGCGGCGTCCTGCCAGTCGACCACGCCGTCGCCATTGCGGTCGCCGGTGATGATGACGGTGGCGTACGGGAGCGGCTCGGTGTCGCCGGTGGCGGCGGTCGCTGCGCGGTGGGTCCACTGTCCGGGTGCCAGCTGCGCCTTGACGTAGCCGTCCCTCTTGAGGGTCTGGCGCCACAGCCGGCCGTTCTCCCAGGTGGCCCCCGGGCTGCTGTCTGGCTTGTCGTAGACGGTGTTGGTCTCGATGGCGCCGCCGAGTGCGTGGTGGGCGAGGACGGCGTACGCGCAGCCGGTGGGCGCGGCGTCCGGGGTGGTCGTGGCGGTGGGCGTGAGCAGGGTGTCGCCGCTCTTGGACTTGTCCAACTGGAGCCTGGCCGCGAGGAGTTGGGCGCCGCTCTGGTCGCTGCGTACCGACAGCAGGGCGAGGCCCGGGATCTGGAGGGTGCCGACGCGCAGGGCCGCGGTGTCGTCGATGCGGGTGACGCGCCAGTCGACGCGATGGCCGTCGGCGCGGATCTCGATGCCGATCTCGGTGCCGCCGTCGAAGGCGAGGGTGTAGGCGATGCGGTCGGTGCCCGGGCGCGACGTCACCCGGGGGGTGCGCGGGGCGCCGTCGATGAGGACGTCGGTGACGGTGTCCTCCTGGCCGTGCAGTACGGCGCCGCTCGCGCGGTCGGTGTACGAGACGACGCGCGGGAATGCGGTGTCGACGCGCACGTCGAGTGCGGCGGAGCGCACCACGGCTTCCCCGGCCGTGCGGGCGGCGGCGAGCGCCGTCGAGGGGATGCCCAGGGCGGCTCCGGCTCCCGCGAGCGCGGTGGCCGCGACCACCGTCCTCCGCTTCGGCCCGTGCAGTTCGGCGTTCACGCTCGCTCCTCCTCGTGACGGCTTCGGGTGCACGCCACGATGGGCCGAGGTGCGCGGGTGCGCCCATGGACAAAGGAGGGACAGGTGTTGGACTAAAGGGGTCCGGCGGGCTCCGCGTCCAGCGGCAGGGGGGCGGGCGCCTGCTGGATCCGTGGGTGCCTACTCGGCGTCCAGCGGCAGGACCGCGGTGACCTGCCAGCCGCCTTCGGGGGCGGGGCCCGCGGCGAGTTCGCCGCCCATCGCGGTGACCCGTTCGGTCAGGCCGGCCAGGCCGAAGCGGCCGCCGCGGGCCTGCTCGGCGAGCTTCACCGCGCTCGATCCGTCGTCCGCGACGCGCACTTCGAGTCCGCCGCCGGTGACGCGGATGCCGATGCGTACCGCCGTGGCGTTCGCCGCGTGTTTGCGGACGTTGGTCAGCGACTCCCGCACCACCCGGTGGGCGACGGCCGCCACGTCGCCGGGCAGCCACTCCTCCAGGCCGGCCGCCACGTACAGCACGGCGGGCGGCCCGGCGCGTGAGAAGCGTTCGGTGAGCGCGCGGACCTGGGCGATGCCGGCCACCGGCTCGGTCTCCGCGGCGCCCTCGCGCAGCACCCGCACCAGGCGCCGCATCGCGCCGAGGGCCTCGCCGCCGGCCTCCTCGATCCGGGCGAAGGACGCGGCGGCGCGCTCGCCCGAGACGGCGGTGAAGCGGGCGGCCTGGGCCTGGACGACGATGCCGGTGACGTGGTGGGCGACCAAGTCGTGGAGTTCGCGGGCGAGTTCGATGCGCTCCGCGGCGCGGACGGCTTCGAGGTCGCGGACCCGCTGGCCCAACTGGGCGCGCATCAGCAGCGAGTACGCGCTGACCACGACGGCAAGCACGGCGAACAGCAGGGTGAAACGGCCGGGGTTGGCGTCGCGTACCGGCACCGCCGTGCAGCCGAGGCCGAGCAGCGGGCCGAGGACGGCGGCGGTGCGGGCCGGGGCGTACAGGAGCACGGAGGACAGCAGCACCAGGAGGGCGATCGCCTCGCCCATCCCCCAGACGATCTCGGGCCGCCCGGCGAAGAGCAGGCCGGTCGCGGTCCAGCTGATGGCGGCCGCGGTCCAGGCGCGCGGGATGAGCGGGATCTTCGGCCAGGGCACCGCGCAGACGCACACCATGATCCCGGCGCTCCACACGATGGCGTGCGGCCGGGTGGGCTGGCGGGCCAGCGCGACGCCTTCGTAGGTGACGAGGGTGACGAGGACGGCGGCGAGCAGCAGCGGGGCGGTGGCCGCGGCGCGCGGATGGCGCCCGAACCAGCTGCGTACGGGGCTCACCGGCGCCTCACGCGGCGCTCGTGGCGAGTCCGCTCTCCCAGGCCCAGGCGGCGATCTCGACGCGGTTGCGGGCGCCGAGTTTGCCCTGGACGTTGGCGAGGTGGGTCTTCACGGTGGACAGAGACACGTACAGCTCGCCGGCGATCTCGGCGTTGGTGGCGCCGCGGGCCAGGCAGCGCACGACGTCGCGTTCGCGTTCGGTGAGGGGTTCGGAGGGGCGGCGCCCGCCGTCGGCGGGGCGGGCCGAGGCGAGTTCCTTGAGGAGCCGGACGGTGATCGCGGGTGAGACGAGGGCGTCTCCGGCGGCCGCCGCGCGCACCGCTTCGACCAGCATTTCGGGGCTGGCGTCCTTGAGGAGGAAGCCGCAGGCGCCGCCGTGCAGCGCGGCGTGGACGTATTCGTCGAGGTCGAAGGTGGTGCAGATGACGATGCGGGGGCGGTCGCGGCCGGCCAGGCGGCGGGTGACTTCGAGGCCGTCGAGGCCGGGCATCCGGATGTCGAGGAGCAGTACGTCCGGGTCGAGGCGTTCGACGGCTTCGAGGGCGGCGAGCCCGTCGACCACGTCGTCCAGGACCTCGATGTCGGGCCTGCTCTCCAGGATCATGCGGAAGCCGGTCCGGACCATTTCCTGGTCGTCCGCGATGACCACTGTGAGAGACATGACCCTATATGAGCAGGTTGGGCCGGATGCCCGCAAATTCGGGGCGCCCGGCCGGACACCCCCTCCAGGGTGCTCGCCGCCGGTGCGACGGTCGCCCCGGCCGGTCCCCCGCCGGGCCCGGCGCCCGTACAGTGGGATCCGGTCCGCGGTTCGGAACGGGGGTGGCAGCGTGGGCGCCGGCAGTCCGGTCGTGCACGGCTATCCGCACCTCGACACGGTGCGCGCGGCGATCACCGCGCTGCACCGGCGGCTGTCCTACGACGGGCTCCAGGGGTACGCGACCAGCGTGCTCCCCGCCGACGTGGCCTTCGCCGACCACGACGACCTGTATCTGGGGGCCCAGCGGGTGGCCCGGGCGCTGGTCCAGCACCTGCGGCTGCCGGAGGCCCGGATGATCGTCAGCTTCCGCGAGATGGAGCACGCGGCGAGCGTCGAACTGGCCGCGGGGCCGGAGTACTTCATCGAGCTGAACGACCGGTTCCGCCGCCATCGCAGGGACATCGGGGCGGCGCTCGCGCACGAGATCACCCATGTGCTCCTGCACCGCCTGGACCTGGCGTTCCCCGGCACCCGCGACAACGAGATCCTCACCGACACCGCGACCACGTATCTCGGCGCGGGCTGGCTGCTGCTCGACGCGTTCCGCGAGGACGGGGTCTCCAGCCAGAAGCTGGGCTATCTGACCCCGGAGGAGTTCGGGTACGTGCTCGCCAAGCGGGCCGAGCTGTTCGGCGAGGACCCCTCGCCGTGGTTCACCAGCCCGCAGGCGTATCCCGCGTACACGGCGGGCGCGGCCCGCTCGCGCGGCGATGGGCAGCGGCCCCCGCTCGTCGCGGCCGGCTGGGCGGGGCGGCGGCGCTACGCCCAGGACCGCAGGTATGCGCGGGAGCACGGCGGCACCTGGGACCGGGCCGGCTCCCCCTACTCCTTCGAGCCGGGACCGAACGGCCTGCGGGTCTGCTTCGCCTGCCCTACCTGCCGCCAGCGGATCAGGGTGCCGGTGCGCGGCCGGGTCCGGGCCCGCTGCGGTCTGTGCCGCACGGTGCTGGAGTGCGACACCTGATCGGGGGCCCTCGTGGGGAGGAGCCCGCCGAACGCCAACTAGGCTTCCTGGCAGGGGGCTTGTGACGAGGGAACTGCCCCGGGGAGCGATGGGGTGGTGGGACGCATGAGTGCGCAGCGGACGGTCCGGGCACGGCGGGTCAGGGAGTGGTTCACCGGGGCACCGGCGCCCGAGCCGAGAACGCTGTCCGACGCGCTCGGCCTCGCCGAGAACGCGTCCGAACTGCAGCGCCTGTGGCGGTGGCAGCCGCAGCAGCTCGACCGGATCGAGCAGCTGTACGCGGCGGCCCAGCGGGCCTTCGAGCGGCGCACCCGCGACGACGTGTGCCGGGCCCTGGAGCAGGCGGTGCGGGGCGGTGTGCGGATGGCCGCGGTCGAGCACGCCGAGACGCGCGCCGCGGGCGCCGAGCGCCTCAAGGACGAGGCGGACGCGGCGGCCCGGCGGCTGGACGCCGACGCGGCGCTGGCCAGCGGCCGCGGGCTCAACACCGGGCTCGCCTTCGGCATGGTGCTCAGCCCGGTCGTGCTGGTCCTGGTCTTCGCCGTGGGCGAGGCGGTGCCCGCGCTGTTCCACAGCAAACTGGCCTGCCCGGAGCAGCTGAGTCTGATGCACGCGCTGGTGTGCTTCGCGGGCGGGGCGCTCGGCGCGGTGTTCAGCGTGATCGTCCGGCTGCGCAACGCCTACCAGCTGATGCAGCGGGCGCCGGGCCGCGGCGGGGTGCAGAACATACCCGCCGATCCCCGCCAGCTGGCCCAGATCATGCGGCAGGAGGGCTGGTACCGGGTGGTGGTCGGCTGGTTCCTGGCCACCTCGCTGTTCCTGCTCATCAACGGCGGTGTCCTCACCATCTTCGCGCCGCCCGCCACCCCGGCGGGCCTGTGCGGCGTGGGCCCGCTGTCCCTGGACGCCCACGAGGCCCTGATCAAGGCGTTCTTCTTCTGGGGCACGATCGGCTTTCTCGCGGGCCTGAACGAACGCTGGGCATACGGACTGCTGCGCCGCGGCGGCGGCGACCGCCACCCGAGCGACCCCGCCTCCTGAGCGGCCCGCCCCGCTCCGAGCACACGACCCGCGCCGGGCACCCCGCCCCGCGTGGCTGAAATCAGCTGACCGGATCCGTACGCCAACGGCATCGCGCCCGTCGCCCGGCGTTAACCGCCGGGTCATCCACCACCCCCGTAATGGAGTTGTCTGTACAACAGTTGTCCGTACAACTTGGAGCTCCCGTGATCGCCCCACGCATACGCACCGCAGGCCTCGCCGTGACCCTGGCCGCCTCCGCGCTCACCCTCGCCGCCTGCGGCGCCAAGCCCGGCGCCTCGACCGGCGCGGCCGACGCCGGCAAGGGCGGCAAGAGCCCCGCGACCGCCGCCTCGGCGAAGGACGCGGGCGGCCTGGACGCCCTGGCCGCCGCCGCGAAGAAGGAAGGCACGCTGAACGCGATCGCCATCCCGCGCGACTGGGCGAACTACGGCGCGGTCATCGACGGCTTCCAGAAGAAGTACGGCGTCAAGGTGTCCGTCGAGAACCCGGACGGGACCAGCGCCGACGAGATCAACGCCGTGAAGACCCGCAAGGGCCAGGACCGCGCCCCCGATGTGCTCGACCTCGGCGCCTCCTTCGCGCAGTCCGCCGGCCAGCAGGGCCTGACGGCCCCGTACCAGGTCGAGGCGTTCGACAAGATCCCCGCGAAGCAGAAGGACGCGCAGGGCCGCTGGTTCAACGACTACGGCGGCTACGTCTCCATCGGCTGCGACGCCCAGCGCGTCAAGGTGTGCCCGGCCACCTTCGCGGACCTCCTGAAGCCCGAGTACAAGGGCAAGGTCGCGCTCAACGGCAACCCCACCAAGTCCGGTTCGGCCTTCGCCGGGGTGTACGCGGCAGCGCTCGCCAACGGCGGCTCGCTCGACAACATCCAGCCCGGCCTGGACTTCTTCGCCAAGCTGAAGAAGGCCGGCAACTACAACCCGGTCGAGTCGACCCCGGCCACCGTCGAGAAGGGCGAGACGCCGATCTCCATCGACTGGGACTACCTGAACGCGGGCTACGCCGACGAGTTCAAGGCCAAGGGCCTGGACTGGAAGACCGTCGTCCCCTCCGACGGCGTCTACGCCCAGTACTACTCGCAGGCCATCAACAAGGACGCCCCGCACCCGGCGGCCGCCCGGCTGTGGCAGGAGTACCTGTACTCCGCCGAGGGCCAGAACCTGTGGCTGAAGGGGTACGCCCGCCCGGCGCTCATGGCCGCCATGGACAAGGACGGCACGCTCGACAAGGCCGCGGCCGCCAAGCTCCCCCAGGTCACCGGCACCCCCACCTTCCCCACCGAGGCGCAGAACACCCAGGCGAAGAAGGTCCTCGCCGACGGCTGGGCCAAGGCGATCTCGGGCTGATCACCTCATGACTGTCGCCACCACTTCAACCCCCGCCGCCACCACGGCAGTTGTGCGCACGGAGCAGCGCCGGGCCCGCAGGCACCCCGGCGCCTGGCTCGCCGCCCTCCCGCTGCTCGCCTTCGTCGCACTCGCCTTCGGCCTGCCCGCGTTCGCCATGCTGAACGGGGCGCTGTCCGTCGACGGCTCGTACGGGCTCGGCAATCTGAGCCAGTCCCTCCAGGGCGCGTACTGGACCGCCCTGCTCGGCAGCGTGAAGCTCGCGGCCACCACCGCCGCCATCGCCGCCGTGCTCGGGCTGCTGCTCGCGCAGGCCGTCGTCACCTCGCGTGGCAAGGCGCTGCGCGAGGCCGTGCTCACCGCCTCCGGGGTGCTCGCCAACTTCGGCGGCGTCCCGCTCGCCTTCGCCTTCGTCGCCACCCTCGGCAACGCGGGCGTCCTCACCACCAAGCTCGGTCTGGCCGAGCACGGCTGGAGCCTCTACAGCTTCTGGGGACTGGCCCTGACCTATCTGTACTTCCTCGTTCCGCTGATGGTGCTCACCGTGGCACCGGCGCTCGACGGGCTCCGCCCGCAGTGGCGCGAGGCGGCCCGCAACAACGGGGCCAGCGCCTGGCAGTACTGGCGCCACGTCGGCATCCCGGTGCTGCTGCCCACCCTGCTCGGCGGCTTCGTCCTGCTGTTCGGCAGCGCGTTCGCCGCGTACGCCACGGCCGCCTCCATGGTGGGCAGTTCGGTGCCGCTGGTCACCCTGCAGATCGCGGACGCGCTGTCCGGCAACGTGCTGGTCGGCCAGGAGAACGTGGCGCTCGCGCTCAGCCTCGACATGGTGATCGTCGCCCTCCTGGTGATGGCCGTCCATCTGCCCCTTCAGCGAAGGAGCGCCCGATGGCTCGCCTGACACATCCCCTGCGCCCGTGGCGCGGCGCGGTCCTGCTCGTCGCGGGCACCTACTTCCTGGTCCCGCTGCTCGCCTCCCTCGTCTTCACGGTGGACGTCCCCGGGACGGGCTTCACGCTCTCCTCGTACACCCAGATCTTCGCCGCCGACGGCTTCACCGCAGCGCTGCTGCGGTCGCTGGGGCTCGGCCTGTGCACGGTCGCGCTCGCGCTGCTGCTGACCCTGCCGGCCGCGCTCGCGGTGCGGCTCTCGGGTTCGGGGCGGCTGCGGGCGGTGCTCGAAGTGGTGTGCACGCTGCCGCTGGTGGTGCCGCCGGTGGCGCTGGTGGCCGGATTGGGGACGGTCCTCAAATGGGGCCCGGACCACCTCGCCGCGACCCCGCTGTACGCGACGTTCGCCGCGGTCCAGAACCCGAGCTTCCCGCTGGTCCTGGTCTTCGAGTACGTCGTGATGGCGCTGCCCTTCGTGTACCGCTCGCTGGACGCGGGGCTGCGGGCCGTCGATGTGCGCACGCTCGTCGAGGCCGCCCGCGACCTGGGCGCGTCCTGGCCGCGCGCGCTGTTCGCCGTCGTCCTGCCCAATCTGCGCACCGCGCTCCTCAACGCCTCGTTCCTGGCGCTCGCGCTGGTGCTCGGCGAGTTCACCGTGGCCTCGCTGCTCGGATTCCAGCCGTTCGCGGTGTGGATCGTGCAGGCCTCCGGCTCCAACGCCCAGCTGTCGGTGGCGGTTTCGCTGCTCAGCCTGCTGCTCACCTGGGGGCTGCTCCTCGTGGTGACCGCCCTCGCCCGCCCGCGCGGCACCCGTACGTCTCGCAAGAAGGAAGCCGTTTGATGACCACCGCACCGCCGCGCACCGGCACCGCCCTCACGATCCGGGGGCTGCGCCGCACCTTCGGGTCCGCCGTGGCCCTCGACGGGCTCGACCTCGATGTCGCGCCGGGTGAACTCCTGGCGCTGCTCGGCCCGTCCGGCTGCGGCAAGACCACCGCACTGCGGGTCCTCGCGGGCTTCGAGCGCCCCGACGCGGGCGAGGTGCTGCTCGACGGCGAGGACATCGTGCCGGTGCCGGCCAACCGGCGCGACACCGGGATGGTCTTCCAGTCGTACAGCCTCTTCCCGCATCTGAGCGCCGCCGACAACGTGGCCTTCGGCATGAAGATGCGCAAGGTCCCGGCCCCCCAACGGCGCGCGCGGGCCGCCGAGTTGATGGAGCTCGTCGGGCTTCCCGAGCACGGCGGCCGCTTCCCGCACCAGCTGTCCGGCGGCCAGCAGCAGCGCGTGGCGCTCGCCCGCGCGCTCGCCCTCCAACCAAGGCTGCTGCTCCTGGACGAACCGCTCTCGGCCCTGGACGCCAAGGTCCGCGTCCAGCTGCGCGAGGAGATCCGGCGCCTCCAGCTCGAACTCGGCATCACCACCGTCTTCGTCACCCACGACCAGGAGGAGGCCCTCTCGATGGCCGACCGGGTCGCGGTGATGCGGGGCGGGCGGCTCGAACAGTGCGCGGCCCCCGCCGAGTTGTACGACCGTCCGGCGACCGCGTTCGTGGCGTCCTTCATCGGCACGATGAACCGCGTGCCGGGCAAGGTCACCGACGACGGCCGCGCCGACGTGCTCGGCGTGCGCCTCCCGGTGGACGGCCCCGCGACGGGCTCGGTGTTCCTGCTGCGCCCGGAGGCCCTGGAGGTGACGGACGGCGGACCGGACACGGTGACCGGCAGTTCCTTCCACGGCGCGAGTACCCGGCTCAGCGTCCGCCTCGCCGACGGCACCGAGGTCAAGGCCGACCTGCCGTCGCACGCCGCCGGTTCCTTCGGCGCGGGCAAGAGCGTCACCGTACGGCCGCAGCCGCGTCCCGTGCTCGCGGCGGGTGAGGACGCGTGAGCGGGCTGCGAGCGGTCCTGTTCGACATGGACGGCACCCTCGTCGACACCGAGGAGGCCTGGGTCGAGGTCGTCGAGCAGGTCGCGGCCCGCTACGGCCACGAGCTGGCCGGCGAGCGCCGCCGGGCGGTGTACGGGCGCTCCGTCGAGGACACCGCCGAGCTGCTGTACGAGCAACTGGGCGCCCAGCGGGAGCAGTTGGCCGCCGAACTGGGCGCGGACTTCACGGCGCGCGTCGCCGACGGCGCCGAGCCCCGGCCCGGGGCGCTCCGGCTGCTGCGCTCGCTGCGGGAGTCAGGGGTGCTCACCGCGCTGGTGTCGGCGTCGCCGAGCGCCGTCGTGCGCGGGGTGGCGACCTCGCTGGACGGCCATCGCTTCGACGCGGTGTACGGGGCCGAGGACACCGAACGCACCAAGCCCGCCCCCGATCCCTACCTCGCGGCGGCCGCGGCGCTCGGCGCGGACCCGGCGTGCTGCGTGGCGGTCGAGGACACCGCGACGGGGGTCGCCTCGGCGGAGGCCGCGGGCTGCGCGGTGCTCGCGGTGCCGTCGGTGGAACCCATAGCGCCCGCCCCCGGCCGGACGGTCCTGACTAGTCTGGAGGAGGCGGACCTCACCTTGCTCCGCTCACTGATCGGCAGTTGAGGGGGTCGGGGTGTCCAGCAAGTCGCCGCTCTACCGGAAGGTGGCCGCGGATCTGCGGACCGCGATAGCGGCCGGTGAGTACGGTTCGGGGGCGCGGCTGCCCGCCGAGGACGAACTCGCCCGGCGCTACGGCGTGTCCCGGGGCACGGTCCGCCAGGCGCTGGCCGCGCTGCGCGTCGACGGTCTGGTGACCTCGCGGCGCGGCGCCCGCCGGGTGGTGCTCGGCGGGTCGGCCCGGTTGCAGAGTTTCGCGGAGCTGAGCTCGTTCGCCCGCTGGGCGCGCTCGCTGGGTGAGGAGCCGGGCGGCCGGACCGTCGCCGCAGACCCGGCGGCGGCGGACGAGGAGGAGGCCCTCCATCTCCAACTGCCCACCGGGACACGGGTGTTCAGGGTGCTCCGGGTGCGCACGCTGTCGGGCGCGCCGGTGATGGTGGAGCGGACGACCTATCCGGAGCGGATCGGCGAGCTGGTGGCCGCACTTGCGCCCGACGCGGTGTCGCACACCGACCAACTGGAGCTGCACGGCGTCCTGTTCACCGATGCCCAGCACACCATCGACGTGGTGCACGCGGACCCGGACGACGCGGAGCTGCTCGGCTGCCCGTCCGGACAGGCGCTGCTGCGCGAGCGGCGGCGTTCCACCGACCCGGCGGGCACCCCGGTCGAGTGGTCGCAGGACCGCTATCTGCCGGGGACGGTGGCGTTCACGGTGCACAACTCGACGGCGACCAGCGCGCTGGGACGCCGGTTCGGCGAGGAATGAGCCCGGGGAGCTACGGCGGGGCCCGCCCCGTCCCGCCCCGCCCCGGAAGGGGTGCTGGTCTGCCTCCGCCACGCGGGCCGTACGCAAGGCCGGGCGCCTTCAGCGGGAGCAGATCAACAGGCCGCCCAGACACGTGATCTCGAACGTGCCGTGCTGGTCGATGTGGTCGGCGAGGATGCCCCGCGCTCGTTGAATCGTCTCGTCGAACGGCACCTCATGATGGCCCGCCCACGCCCGGTAAGAAGCCATGTGCGCGATTACCGGACCGGGTTCGCGGACATTGATGGTCCCCGGCAGCTCGATGGTCTCGATCCTGGCGAACTCTTCACCGAGCAGTTGGGGCGCCTCCTCCAGCGAGAACCGAGCGCTGAGCGAGATCCTCGACGGGCCTTTCTCAATGCCGAGTACATCGCCGGCGGCACGCTCCCACAGCCGGTCCAGCTCAGCCTTGTCGCGCTCGCTGTTCGTGGACGCGATCACGATCCCGTTCTCGGTCACCACGCGGGCGAGTTCGCTGACCGCCGCCGGGATGTGTTCGACGTGGTACAGCATGTGGAGCGCCAGCGCGGCATCAAGGCTTGCGGACCGCAGCGGGAGCCGCGCGGCGTCCGCCGCCGCTACGGGGCCGGGCACTCCAGCGAGGATGCCCGGCGAGACGTCGAGCCCGAGAAGGCGGAGATCGGGGCGATCCTGCCGCAGGCGGCACAGGAACTTGCCGTTCCCGCACCCGATGTCGGCAACCGTCCCGTGCACCTCGCGAAGCTGCTCGGCGACGAGCCCCGGGAGGTCGTAGCGCGGCGTCTGAAACTGGTATAGCGACTGGCGGGCCGAAAGGTCACGGTCGGTGCTGTACGCGCTCGTGGTCAGGATGGCGCGGTCGGTCACGGCTGCGTCGTGCTCGGCGGACAGGTCGCTCACGTCGGCGGCTCCGGAAGGTCAGCGGTGGGCGGGGCTGCGGGGGTAGCGGCGTACTTGATGCGCTCGCGCAGGCGCGTGACCTGCACGGCACCACGGTACTGCGGGGCTCCCAACTCGCGACCGAGGGCGTCCAATCGCGTCAGGATGCTGGCCGAGAGCTTGCCCGGCGGACTGTCGAGCACGAAGCCCACAAGGGACTCGGTGCCGTCGAGGTCGCCGTTCAGCATGTGGCCACGCGCGATGTCGAGGTGGGCGGCGAACAGGTCACCGGTCGACTGATCGTCATCGGCTGCTCGGCGGTAGAGGTCGACAGCCGCTTGTGCACAGTCGATCGCCGTCAGGACGCTGGAGCGCCCTCCTATCGCCAGGTGGGTTGTTCCCGCGTACGCGTACTGCTTAGCCATGGGGAAGTTGAAGATGCCCGGATCTTCGTCGCCGCCACCTGCCCGTTCACGGGCGCGGTCGGCCGTCTCCAACGCGCTTGCGGCCCCCGCCGCATCACCGGATACCGCGAGCGCGCGCGCCTCCAGGCTCGCCAGCCGGACCCCGATGCTCCCCGGGCTCGAAAACTCCTGGCCGGCCTTGGCGAGTTGAGCGGCCTGCCTGGGCCTCCCGTTCCAGAAAGCAATGAGAGATTCGACGGACCGCACCCATGCCCGTAGTTCATTGTTCTCGGCCGCTTCCGCGCAAGCCCACACCGTACGGGCGTGCGTCTTCGCCGACGCATAGTCTCCGACGTCCAGGCAAACATGGGCCGAGAGCCCACACAACCGTCCCGCCATGATGTATAGGTCCGTGGTCTGCCGGGGGAATTGGCGCCCCCTCAGCAGCTCGAACGTCTCATCTCGAAGCCCTCGGATCTCGGCGAACAATTCCGAGAGCGGGTGGCTGACGAACTGGCGGGCGAGACGGGCGACATCGGAGTCAAGCTGCTCGACCACTGTCTCGTCCGCGTTCCATCGCGATGAGGCGGGTGAAGCGTGCGCAAGCGGCGGCGTCCACCGCCAACGGATCACGGAGCGAGACGCTCTCAGGGACGGCGCTGCGCGACTCGGCCCTCTCTGGCTCCCAGGGACGGCGACTGAGACCCAGCAGATGACCGGGGATGTGGAAGGCGTCTGCGATCTGCTCGAAGATCGCGAGCTTCTCCACTCGGCTCTTGCCATTCATGTAGTCGTAGAGACGTCCCTGCGTGACATCTACGGCCGCCGCGATGCGCCGAGTGCCCACGCCTCGGTGGTTCAGCAACCGAAACAGAGCACCGGCATCCCGTGCAGCACAGGCAGCAAGGAGCCGCTGGTCACCGAGCATCCCGGCGACAATCTCGCGAATGTCCGGTACTTGACGTTCCATCAAAAACCCCTCGCAGAAGTGCACTCCAGGGTATGACCTCCGGCTGTTCCCCGACCTCAAGTTGGAGTCACCCGACTTGGGGTCTCCTTGCCTCCCGGCTGGGCCGTTGACTGGCGACAGCCGCCCGGGGGAGCCGACTGAACCCGGCTCCCCCAGCGCCCTGGGCGGCTCCCATCTGCCGCCCGTAGGAGTCCGGATGACCAGCCCCCTCCCTCGCAGAATGCCGGACGAGAGCGCCCCGCGCCGCGCCCCGGATGAACAGACCTGGAACGCCTTCGGTGCGCCTTCACGCAGCCTTCTCAAACGGGCCGAGCAGGGCCTCGTCCGGTTTCTCCAGCGCCGGGCGCAAGAACCCGAGGACACCACGTCATGACCAAGCCGCGCAGTACATCCCCCACCCGGCGCGGGCTCGTCGACGCGCCGACTGTCCGTGCCGAGACGCTGAGCGCGGCGCAGAAGGACGGTCGGTCATGCTGCTGGTGCTCGGCCTGGGCCAACGAGCGCTTCCCGGTGCCGATACTGCGCGGCTCGGCGAACCTGCACGCCTGCGGGACCTGCGCGGGCGCGTACGGGGTACCGGCGGTGACCGCGTGACCACCGACGACACGTCGTTCCCGGCCGCCCTCGACCGCTGGACCGACGCGGACTGGTCCGACTACCGGCAGCGCGTCGAGGACGGCGAGCGCTCGTGCGCGGCGATCGACGCGGTCAACCGCCGCCTCCGGCAGACGGCACAGGAGGAGACCCGCGCGAGGGCGGAAGCGCCCCAGTGAGGGGGCGTCACGCGGCCGAGGCCCGTCCGAGCGCGGCGCTGCACGAACAACGAAGGCCCGCCCCACCCCTGGGAGGGGACGGAGCGGGCCCGAGTTGCTGCGGCTGCCGGCTCAGCAGCCGAAGTCGACGAGGCTGAACGTGGCGTAGTGGTCGGAGGTGTAGTAGTCCTCCTGGGACTGCTCACCCGTCACGATCCGGCGGGCGCCGCGCGTCGGCGCACCCGGCGTGATCACGGTGTACTCGTGGTAGTAGCCGCTGCTCTGGCTCGGCAGCACCTGCTCGCGGTTGGTGAAGA
This sequence comes from Streptomyces sp. NPDC050485, assembly GCF_044458185.1. Classification (NCBI taxonomy): domain Bacteria; kingdom Bacillati; phylum Actinomycetota; class Actinomycetes; order Kitasatosporales; family Streptomycetaceae; genus Streptomyces; species Streptomyces sp. NPDC050485. The sequence goes on from NZ_JBITHR010000003.1 coordinate 251,730, forward strand.
CGACGCCGTCCTGGCGGTACGGGAACGGGCCGCCCTGGTCGATGAGGTCGAGGGTGTCGTGCGCCTGGGAGGGCAGCGCCGAGTAGCAGACGCTGCCGACGGACTGCACGGATACGGAGGCGGCGGTGGCCACGGGGGCGGCCGACGCGGTTGTGGCGACCGGTCCGGCGAGGAGGGCGGCGGCTACGGCGAAGGCGCCGCCGAGGGCTGCGATGCGTGGGGGGATTGTCATGTGCACCATGATGACGCGCGTAGAGCGGGGGCCGTCAACGCCAACTCCGTTGATTTTTCTACCTGTTAACCAAGCGGGCCGACCGCGTAACGCAAGCGCCGCCGCATCTTAAGCCGTACGCAACCTAAGATCATCCGCGGCTGTGCTGCGAGCCGTACACCGCCCCCGGCGGCTCCGCTTCGGCCAGAAGTTTCAGTGCCGTATCCCCCGCCTCCCGCGGGGTCCAGCGCGCCCCCTTGTCGCTGGTCGGGCCCGGGCGCCAGCCCTCCATCACGGTGATGCGGCCCGCCTCCGCCTCGAAGACCCGGCCGGTCACGCCCGCGCTCGCGGCCGAGCCCAGCCACACCACGAGCGGTGAGACGTTCTCGGGGGCCATCGCGTCGAAGGCCCCCGCCGCACCCGGCGCCGCCATGGTGTCCGCGAAGGTCCGCTCGGTCATCCGGGTGCGGGCGGCCGGGGCGATGGCGTTGACCTGGACTCCGTAGCGGCCCATCTCGGCCGCCGCGACCAGGGTGAGACCCACGATCCCGGCCTTCGCGGCGCTGTAGTTGCCCTGGCCCACCGAGCCCAACAAGCCAGCTCCGGAACTGGTGTTGACCACCCGCGCCGCGGCCTCGCGGCCCGCCTTCGCCTCGGCGCGCCAGTACGCGGCGGCGTGCTTCAGCGGCAGGAAGTGGCCCTTCAGGTGGACCCGCATCACCGCGTCCCAGTCGTCCTCCTCCAGATTGACCAGCATCCGGTCGCGCAGGAACCCCGCGTTGTTGACCAGCGTGTGCAGCGCGCCGAACGTCTCGACCGCCGTCGTGACGAGCGAGGCCGCGCCCTCGGTGGTGGCGATGTCGCCGCCGTGCGCCACCGCCGCGCCGCCCGCCGCGCGGATCTCGTCCACCACCGACTGCGCGGGCCCGCCGGACCCGCCCGCCCCGTCGAGTCCGACACCCAGGTCGTTGACCACGACCCTGGCCCCCTGCTCGGCGAACGCCAGCGCGTGCGCACGGCCGAGCCCCCGTCCCGCGCCGGTCACGATGACGACCCGGCCCTCGCACAATCCGCTCATCTTCCGTCCCCTTCAGGCTTGTTGACATTGGCCGCGTCCAGGAAGGCGGGGCGTTCGCCGCCGCCGTGGACCAGGAGGGACGCGCCGCTGATGTAGGACGCCCGCGCGGAGGAGAGGAAGACCGCGGCCGCGCCGACCTCCGCCGGCTCGGCGAGCCGGCCCAGCGGCACGGTCCTGGCCACCTCGGCGACACCCTCCGCGTCCCCGTAGTGCAGCGCGCTCAGTTCGGTGCGGACCATCCCGAGGACCAGGGTGTTGACGCGGACTTCGGGCGCCCATTCCACCGCCATCGAACGGGCCAGGTTCTCCAGGCCCGCCTTCGCGGCGCCGTACGCGGCAGTGCCCGGCGAGGGCCGCGCCCCGCTCACGCTGCCGATCATCACGATCGAGCCGCGGGAGGCTTGAAGATACGGCCGGGCGGCAAGAGATGCCTTCAGCGGGGCGGTGAGGTTCAGCGCGATGACCCTCACATGGTGCTCCGCCTCGCCCTCACCCAGCAGCCGGTACGGCGTGCCGCCCGCGTTGTTCACCAGCACGTCCAGCCGCCCGCGGTCGGCCGCGACCGCCGCGAAGAAGTCCCGTACGGCGTCCGGCTCGCGCAGGTCGAGCGGGCGGAACTCGGCCCGGCGGCCGCCGGATTCGACGGCCGCGCCGGGCGGTCTGCGGGCGCACACGATCACGTCCGCGCCCGCGTCGAGAAACGCCCTCGCGATCCCCGCGCCCACGCCCCGGGTGCCACCGGTGACGACGACTGCCTTCCCGGCCAGCTCCATCCGCTGCTACCTTCCTCACCTAACAAACGTTTGGTGGAAAGGTAGCTGATCCGCCCATGGGTGTCTCCACCGCAAGCCCCGAGAAGGGCATTCACGTCGTCACGGTCGACTTCCCGCCCGTCAACGCCCTTCCCGTACGGGGCTGGTACGAGCTCGCCGACGCGGTGCGCGTGGCCGGCCGCGACCCTGAGGTCCGCTGCGTCGTGCTGGCCGCGGCGGGCCGCGGCTTCAACGCCGGGGTCGACATCAAGGAGTTGCAGCGCGACCGCGGCCACACCGCCCTCATCGGCGCGAACCGGGGCTGCTACGAGGCCTTCGCCGCGGTGTACGAGTGCGAGGTGCCGGTCGTCGCGGCGGTGGGCGGGTTCTGCCTGGGCGGCGGCATCGGCCTGGTGGGCAACGCGGACGCCATCGTGGCGAGCGACGACGCCGTGTTCGGCCTGCCCGAGCTGGACCGCGGCGCGCTCGGCGCCGCCACCCACCTCGCCCGGCTCGTCCCGCAGCACCTCATGCGCGCGCTCTACTACACCTCGCGCACCGCGACGGCCCAGGAGCTGCACACCCACGGCTCGGTGTGGAAAGTCGTCCCACGGGCCGAACTAGCCGCCGCCGCGCTGGAGTTGGCGCGTGAGATCGCCCGCAAGGACGGCACCCTCATCCGGCTCGCCAAGGCCGCCATCAACGGCATCGACCCCGTCGACGTACGCCGCAGCTACCGCTTCGAGCAGGGCTTCACCTTCGAAGCCAATCTCAGCGGCGTCGCCGACCGCGTCCGCGACACGTTCGCAGCGTCAGGCACCGAGGAGGCTGACCGGTGACGGACAAGACCATGACGCCCGAGGACGTCGTCGCGCGGCTGCGCAGCGGCATGACCATCGGCATCGGCGGCTGGGGCTCGCGCCGCAAACCCATGGCGCTGGTGCGGGCGCTGCTCCGCTCCCCGGTCACCGACCTCACCGTGATCTCCTACGGCGGCCCCGATGTCGGCCTGCTCGCGGCCGCCGGACGGATCCGCAAGCTCGTCGCCCCCTTCGCCACGCTCGACTCGATCCCCCTGGAGCCGCACTTCCGCACGGCCCGCCAGACCGGCGCCTTCGAGCTGATGGAGGTGGACGAGGCGATGTTCATGTGGGGGCTGCACGCGGCCGCCAACCGGCTGCCGTTCCTGCCGGTCCGCGCGGGCCTCGGCTCCGACGTGATGCGGGTCAACCCGCAGCTGCGCACGGTCACTTCACCGTACGAGGACGGCGAGCGCTTCGTCGCGATGCCCGCCCTGCGGATGGACGCGGCCCTGGTCCACCTCAACCGGGCCGACCGGCTCGGCAACGGCCAGTACCTGGGCCCCGACCCGTACTTCGACGACCTGTTCTGCGCGGCCGCCGACAGCGCGTACGCCTCCTGCGAGCGCGTCGTGGACGGCTTCCGGGACGCCGTGCCGCAGACCCTCCTGGTCAAGCGGTACGCCGTCACCGGAGTCGTGGAGACCCCGAACGGCGCCCACTTCACCTCCTGCGCCCCCGACTACGGCCGCGACGAGCCCTTCCAGAAGCTATACGCGACCACGCCCTGGCCCGAGTTCGCCGAACGCTTCCTGTCCGGGCCCGACGAGAAGTCCTACCAGTCGGCCGTGCAGGCCTGGCACGAGGAGCGGAAGTGAGGACGGGTGTGAGTACGGAGGTGACGGCCGTGACCCGCGCCGAGTACTGCGTGATCGCCTGCGCCGAGGCCTGGCGCGACAACGGGGAGGTGCTCGCCAGCCCGATGGGCCTGATCCCCTCGGTCGGGGCCCGCCTGGCCCGGCGCACCTTCTCCCCCGATCTGCTGCTCACCGACGGCGAGGCGCTGCTGGTCGGCCCCGACGGCGAGCCGGAGGGCTGGCTGCCGTACCGCCAGCACCTCGCCATGGTCACCGGCGGCCGGCGGCACGTCATGATGGGCGCCGGCCAGATCGACCGCTTCGGCAACCAGAACATCTCCTGCATCGGCGACTGGTCCCGGCCCGCCCGCCAGCTCCTCGGGGTGCGCGGCGCCCCGGTCAACACCCTGAACAATCCGGTGAGTTACTGGGTGCCCAGGCACTCGACCCGGGTCTTCGTGCCGAAGGTCGACATGATCAGTGGGGTCGGCTACGACAGCGCGGCCGCCGCGGGCCCCTCCGCGACCCGCTTCCACCGCATCCCGCGGGTCGTCACCGATCTGGGCGTCTTCGACTTCGCGACACCGGACCACGCGATGCGGCTTGCCTCGCTGCATCCCGGGGTGACGGTGGAGCAGGTGCGGGAGGCGACCGCGTTCGAGCTCGCGACGGCCGACGAGATCCCGTACACCCGCGCCCCCACACCCGAGGAACTCCACCTCATCCGCGACGTGATCGACCCGGAGAACCTGCGCGACCGCGAGGTGGGGCCATGACGGCGCCCGCTCCTGACCGCATCGAGACCGCGCTCACCGAACTCGTCGGCGTCCGGCATCCGGTCGTGCAGACCGGCATGGGCTGGGTGGCGGGCCCGCGCCTGGTCTCGGCCGCCGCGAACGCGGGCGCGCTCGGCATCCTCGGCTCGGCGACCATGACGACGGCGCAGCTGAAGCAGGCGGTCCGGGAGGTCAGGTCCCGTACGGACGCGCCGTTCGGGGTGAACCTGCGGGCGGACGCCGGGGACGCGCGGGAGCGGGTGCGCATCATCGTCACCGAGGGCGTGAAGGTGGCGTCCTTCGCGCTCGCCCCCTCCCGCGGGCTCATCGCCGAACTGAAGGACGCGGGCGTCGTCGTCATCCCGTCCATCGGCGCCAGACGGCACGCCGAGAAGGTCGCGGCGTGGGGCGCGGACGCGGTGATCGTGCAGGGCGGCGAGGGCGGCGGCCACACCGGGGAGGTGGCAACTACCGTGCTGCTCCCGCAGGTTGTGGACGCGGTGGACATCCCCGTCGTCGCGGCGGGCGGCTTCCATGACGGGCGGGGCCTGGTGGCCGCGCTCGCCTACGGGGCGGCGGGCATCGCGATGGGCACCCGCTTCCTGCTCACCTCGGACTCGACCGTGCCCGATGCAGTGAAGGCCGCGTATCTGGCGGCGACGGTCAGGGACATCACCGTCACGACGGCCGTGGACGGGTTGCCGCACCGCATGCTCCGTACGGAACTCGTCGCCTCGCTCGAAGGGGCGGGGCGGGCGGTGGCGCTGTCGCGGGCGGTGCGGCGGGCGGCGGGGTTCCGGAAGCTCTCCGGGCTGTCCTGGGCCCAACTGGTCCGGGACGGCCTGGCGTTGAAGCACGGCAAGGATCTGACATGGAGTCAGGTGCTGCTTGCCGCCAACACTCCGATGCTGCTGCGGGCGGCCATGGTGGAGGGTCGCACGGACCTCGGCGTGATGGCCTCCGGCCAGGTCGCCGGGGTGATCGAGGACCTCCCGAGCTGCGAGGAGCTGCTCGGGAGGGTGATGAGGGAGGCGGCGGAGGTGCTGGCGACGCTGGCCGGGTGAGGAGTCGTTCCCCACCCCGCCCCTTCCCGAACTGGGGGCTTTGCCCCCAGACCCCCAGTCCTCAATCGCCGGACGGGCTGAAGAAGTTAAGCCTCGCCGGCGTTAGAAGATCAGCCCCGGCCCGCGCCGCCGCCCTGGCCGCGCCCGCGACCGCCCTGGGGACGGCCACCCTGACCAGAACCCTGGGGACGGCCGCCCTGGCCGGAGCCCTGCGCACGCGGCGCACGAGCGCCCTGCCCGGAGCTCTGCGTACGCGCACCCTGGCCGGAGCCGGCGCCGGAGCTCTGGGCACGCGTGCCCTGGCCGCCGCGGCGGCCCCGGCCACGCCCCCCGGAGGGCGCCCGCTTCGGCTCCGGCTGAACCGGCACCTCGATGACCACCGGCACACCGGACGGCTCCCGCGCCCCCGTGACCCGCACGAGCTCCTCGGAGCTCGACTTGACCTCGGCCGTCCGCGGCCGGATCCCCGCGAACGACATGAGCTTGGTCATCTCGCGCTTCTCGTCGGGCAGCACCAGCGTGACGACGCTGCCGGACTCCCCGGCCCGCGCGGTGCGCCCGCCGCGGTGGAGGTAGTCCTTGTGGTCCGTCGGCGGGTCGACGTTCACCACGAGGTCCAGGTCGTCCACGTGGATGCCGCGCGCCGCGACGTTCGTCGCCACCAGCGCGGTGACCTGGCCGTTCTTGAACTGGTCCAGGGTCCGGTTGCGCTGCGGCTGCGAACGTCCGCCGTGCAGCCCGGCCGCGCGGACCCCGCTCGCGAGCAGCCGCTTGACCAGCCGGTCCACGGAGCGCTTGGTGTCCAGGAACATGATGACGCGGCCGTCGCGGGCCGCGATGCGCGTGGTGACGGCCTTCTTGTCGGTCTCGTCGAGCACGTACAGCACGTGGTGTTCCATCGTGGTGACCGCGCCGGCCGACGGGTCGACGGAGTGCACCACCGGGTCGGTGAGGAACATCCGGACCAGGCGGTCGATGTTGGCGTCCAGGGTCGCCGAGAACAGCATCCGCTGGCCGTCCGGCTCGACCTGCTTGAGCAGCGCGGTGACCTGCGGCATGAAGCCCATGTCGGCCATCTGGTCGGCCTCGTCGAGGACGGTGATGCCCACGTTCTCCAGCGAGCAGTCACCCCTCTCTATGAGGTCCTTGAGCCGGCCCGGGGTGGCCACCATCACTTCGGCGCCGCGGCGCAGCGCGTTCGCCTGCTTGGTGATGGAGAGCCCGCCGACGACGGTGGTGAGGCGGAGATTCACGGACGTCGCGTACGGCGTGAGCGCGTCGGTGACCTGCTGCGCGAGTTCCCGGGTGGGTACGAGGACGAGCGCGAGCGGCGCCTTGGGCTCGGCCCGCCGGCCCGCGGTGCGGGCGAGCAGTGCGAGGCCGAAGGCGAGGGTCTTGCCGGAGCCGGTGCGGCCGCGGCCGAGGATGTCGCGGCCCGCGAGCGAGTTCGGCAGGGTGGCGCCCTGGATCGGGAACGGCTCGGTCACGCCCTGCGCGTCGAGCGTCTTGAGGAGCGCCGCGGGCATGTCCAGGTCGGCAAAGGCCTCGACGGCGGGCAGCGCGGGGGTGAGGGACTCCGGCAGCTTGAATTCGCCCTGCGGCGCCATCGTCCTGCCCTTGGCGGGCTTGGCGGAGGGTCGGCCGGAGCCCCTGCGGGGACCGGAGGTGGAGCCGGAACCGGAACGGGAGCCGGTGCCGGCACCGGAGCCCGAGCGCTTGCTGGTCATGCGCGTCATACGGTTTTGCCTTCCTGGGACAAGACAGCACAAGCCGGGACCCGCACCTGAGGGTGCGGGCCCCGGCTGCGAAATTCGCGAACCGCGGCGTGCGCGGCTGCAAAATACGCCTCGTCGGCGATTAGGCGGGGAGAATGTTCTCCGCCTGCAGGCCCTTCTGGCCCTGGGTGACCTCGAAGGAGACCTTCTGGCCCTCAAGGAGCTCACGGAAGCCGGAGGAGGCGATGTTGGAGTAGTGGGCGAAGACGTCGGGGCCGCCGCCGTCCTGCTCGATGAAGCCGAAGCCCTTTTCCGAGTTGAACCACTTCACGGTGCCAGTAGCCATGTCATTTCTCCTAAGACAGGGGCAGTTCCGGAAATCCGCGGATTTACGGATTCCTCGTCGCCGCATTGAGCCCATCCGGAGAAACCCGGAAAACAAATATGCGCCTGAGGAGCATTCCCGTCAGGCGCACATAAAGTATATGGGTACCAAAACTGCAACAGCCCCCACGATAGCATGCCGCCGCGCGGGGCAGCCGTGACGCCGGTTACAGCCGCTCGATGATCGTCACGTTGGCCTGGCCGCCGCCCTCGCACATCGTCTGGAGGCCGTAGCGGCCGCCGGTGCGCTCCAGCTCGTGCAGCAGTGTCGTCATCAGCTTGACGCCGGTCGCGCCGAGCGGGTGGCCGAGCGCGATCGCGCCGCCGTTGACGTTGACCCGGGCCGGATCGGCGCCGGTCTCCTTGAGCCAGGCGAGCACCACCGGCGCGAAGGCCTCGTTGATCTCGACCAGATCGATGTCGTCGATCTTCATGCCGGTCTTCTTCAGGGCGTACGCGGTCGCCGGGATGGGCGCGGACAGCATCCGGATGGGGTCCTCGCCGCGTACCGAGAGGTGGTGGATGCGGGCGCGTGGGGTCAGTCCGTGGTCGGCGACGGCACGCCCGGAGGCGATGAGCAGGGCGGCGGCTCCGTCGGAGACCTGGGAGGAGCAGGCCGCGGTGATGGTGCCGCCGGGCAGGACGGGCCCCAGGCCCGCCATCTTCTCCAGGGTGGTGTCCCGGCGCGGTCCCTCGTCCACCGTGGCCTCGCCGTACGGGACCGTCTCGCGCTCGAAGCGGCCCGCGTCGATGGCGCGGATCGCGCGCCGGTGGGAGCCGAGCGCGAACTCCTCCATGTCCCGGCGCGAGATGCCCCACTTCTCGGCGATGAGCTGGGCGCCGTGGAACTGGTTCACGGGTGCGTCGCCGTACCGGGCCCGCCAGCCCGCGCTGCCGAGGTAGGGGCCTTCGGCGAGGCCGAGCGGCTCGGCGGCCTGCCGGGAGGCGAAGGCGATGGGGATCATCGACATGTTCTGGGTGCCGCCCGCGACCACCAGGTCCTGGGTGCCGGACAGGACGCCCTGGGCCGCGAAGTGGACGGCCTGCTGGGACGAGCCGCACTGGCGGTCGATGGTGACGCCGGGCACCTCCTCGGGGAGTCCGGCCGCCAGCCAGGCCGTCCGGGCGATGTCGCCGGCCTGCGGGCCCACCGTGTCCAGACAGCCGAAGACCACGTCCTCGACGGCGGCCGGGTCGATGCCCGAGCGCTCGATCAGCGCCCTCAGCACATGGGCGCCGAGGTCTGCGGGATGGACCGCCGAGAGCCCTCCCCCGCGCCGCCCCACCGGGGTGCGTACCGCTTCGACTATGTAGGCTTCGGCCATGCCAACTCCCCATCCACACAGTTGAGTTACGTACGTACGGCGATTCCGTCCAGGACCATGGAGAGGTACTGACAGGCGATCTCCTCCGGGCTGTGCCGGCCGCCGGGGCGGTACCAGGACGCGGCCACCCACACGGTGTCGCGGACGAAGCGGTAGGTGAGCCGGATGTCCAGGTCGGCCCGGAAGGCGTGGGCGGCGACCCCGCGCTCCAGCGTGCCCAGCCATGCCTTCTCGAACTTCTGCTGCGAGTCGGCGAGGTAGTGGAAGCGTTCCTGGTCCACCAGGTGCTTGGCCTCCTTCTGGTAGATCGCGACGGCGGCGCGGTGCCGGTCGATCTCCCGGAAGGACTCGGTGACGAGGGCCTCGATGGTCTCCCGGGGGCCGAGCCCGGCGGCGAGCACGGTGTCGTACCCCTCCCAGAGCTCGTTCAGGAAAGCCGAGAGGATCTCGTCAAGCATCGATTCCTTGGAGTCGAAGTGGTAGTAGAGGCTGCCCGCGAGCATGCCCGCCTCGTCCGCGATCCTGCGGACGGTGGTGGCGTTGTACCCCTGGGCGGCGAACACCTCGGCCGCCGTGGCGAGGAGTTCACGGCGCCGCTCGGGCGAGGCGGTCACCTGCGTCTTCTTCTTGTTCGTTGGCACCCGACCATTGTGCTGCTCCCGTCAGGCGTGCTGGCTGCTGACGGAGAGGACCTCGCCGGTCAGGTACGAGGAGTAGCCGCTGGCCAGGAAGACGATGACGTTGGCGACCTCCCAGGGCTCGGCGTACCGGCCGAACGCCTCGCGGGCGGTGAGCTCTTCGAGCAGTTCGGCGGAGGTGACCTTCACCAGGTGGGGGTGCATGGCCAGGGACGGCGCGACCGCGTTGACCCGGACCCCGAAGCCGGCGGCCTCGATCGCCGCGCACCGGGTGAGCGCCATGACGCCCGCCTTGGCCGCCGCGTAGTGGGCCTGGCCGGCCTGGGCGCGCCAGCCGACGACGGACGCGTTGTTGACGATCACGCCGGCGCGGCCGGAGTCCTTGAAGGCGCGCAGGGCCGCGCGGGTGCAGCGGAAGGTGCCGTTCAGGGTGACGTCGAGGACCTTGGACCACTGCTCGTCGGTCATGTCGAGAAGTGAGCAAGTACCGCCGAGGCCCGCGTTGTTGACGACGATGTCGAGTCCGCCGTGTTCGCGGGCGGCGAGCGCGAAGAGGGCGGCGACCTGCTGTTCGTCCGTCACGTCGCACGGCAGGGCGGCGACGTTGTGCGGGCCGAACTCTCCGGCGAGCGCCTGCTCGGTCTCCTTGAGGCGGCGGGCGTGCGCGTCGCCGATGACGATCCGGGCGCCCTCCTCCAGGAGCCTGCGGGCGGTGGCGCCGCCGATTCCGGCGCCGGCCGCCGCCGTGACGACGGCGGTGCGGCCGTCGAGCAGCCCGTGTCCCGGCACGTACCGGGCCTTGTTGTCCGTCACGGCGCCACGCTAACCTACCAAACACTTGTTAGGGAAGGATGGTGCACCCCGACCATGGACCTGGACCCCACCCCCGACCAGGAGGCCCTGCGGGCCGAGGCGCGGGACTGGCTCGCCGCGCACGTCCCCGCCGCCCCGCTCCCCTCCCTGGAGACCGAGGCCGGTTTCGCCGCCCACCGCGCGTGGGAGGCGGAGCTGGCCGCGGACCGCTGGTCGGTCGTGTCGTGGCCCAAGGAGTACGGGGGCCGGGGCGTCGACATCTTCACGTGGCTGGCCTTCGAGGAGGAGTACTTCGCGGCGGGCGCCCCCGGCCGCGTCTCGCAGAATGGCATCAACCTGCTCGCGCCCACCCTGTTCGACCACGGGACGCCCCAGCAGCGGGCGCGGATCCTGCCGGACATGGCGAGCGGCGCGACGGTCTGGGCACAGGCCTGGTCGGAGCCGGAGGCGGGTTCCGACCTCGCCTCGCTGCGGTCCAAGGCCGTGCGCACTCAAGGGGGTTGGCTGCTGTCGGGGCAGAAGACGTGGTCGTCGCGGGCCGCGTTCGCCGACCGCGCCTTCGGCATCTTCCGTACGGATCCGGACGCGGCCAAGCCCCATCAGGGCCTGACCTATCTGATGTTCGACCTGCGGGCACCGGGGGTGACGGTCCGGCCCATCGGGCGCCTCGACGGCAAACCGGCCTTCGCCGAGCTCTTCCTGGACGGCGTGTTCGTCCCGGACGAGGACGTGATCGGCGAGCCCGGGGCGGGCTGGCGGATCGCCATGTCGACCACCGGCAACGAGCGGGGTCTGATGCTGCGCTCCCCCGGCCGCTTCCTCGCCTGCGCCGCGCGCCTCATGGAACTGTGGCGCGCGAGTGGCGATCCGGCCGACACGGCGCTGCGGGACCGGGTCGCGGACGCGGTGATCGGGGCGCGCGCCTACCAGCTCTTCACCTGCGCCAACGCCTCCCGCTTCGCGGCGGGCGAGTCGATCGGCGCCGAGTCCAGCCTCAACAAGGTGTTCTGGTCGCACTACGACATCGCCCTGCACGAGACGGCGCTCGACCTCCTCGGCCCCTACGGCGAACTGTCCGACGCCGCCAACGAGGCTCCTGCACACGGCAGTTGGTCGGAAAACTATGTCTTCTCACTCGCCGGTCCAATCTACGCCGGTACGAACGAGATCCAGCGCGACATCATCGCCGAGCGGCTGCTCGGCCTCCCGAAGGGCCGGCGCTGATGAGGTTCCTGCTCGATGCGGAACAGCTCGACTTCGCGCGCTCCCTGGACGCGATGCTGACCGCCGCCGAAACGCCTTCGGTGGTACGGGAGTGGGGTGCGGGGAATCCCGGGCCCGGCCGCGCCCTGTGGTCCCGCCTCGCCGGGGCCGGGGTGTTCGCGCTCGCCGCGCCCGAGGCGTACGAGGGCGTCGGACCGCTGCCCGTCGAACTGGCCGTGGCCTTCGTGGAGTTGGGGCGCCACGCGGTGCCGGGTCCACTGGTCGAGACGGTCGCCGCGACGGGCCTGCTCGCCCGGCTCGCGGAGCTGGGCGAGAGCGGCCCGGCCAAGCGGCTGCTGCCGGGGATGGTCGCGGGCGAGTGCGTGGCGAGCGTCCTGTTCCCGGGCCGGGGCCCGTACGCGCTCGACGCGGACGCGGCGGATGCGGTGCTGGCCGTCGGCGGCGGTGAGCTGCGGCTCGCCCCGGGGCACGGGCCCGTCCAGCCCTCCATCGACCCGGCCCGGCGCCTGTCCCGGCCACTGCCCGGCGGTGAACTCATCGCCACCGCACCGCAGTTGGCGGATGCCGTCGCGCATGCCACGGGGTGGGCGCGGCTCGCGGCGGCCGCGCAGTGCCTCGGGGTCGCCGAGACCCTGCTGCACCGGACGGTGGCGTACGTCAAGCAGCGCACCCAGTTCGGTACGCCCATCGGTTCCTTCCAGGCGGTCAAGCACCGGCTCGCGGACACGCTGGTCGCGGTGGAGTTCGCGCGGCCGCTGCTCTACGGGGCGGCGCTGTCGCTCGCGCCGCGCGATGTCGCGGCGGCGAAGGTGACGGCGGGAGAGGCCGCGTACGCCGCCGCCCGCACCGCACTGCAACTGCACGGCGCGGTCGGCTACACCGACGAGCTCGACCTGTCGCTGTGGCTGCGCAAGGCGCGGGCGCTGCGGGAGGCGTGGGGGTCGCCCGGCGAGTGCCGGGCCGAGGTGCTGGCCGGCTGAGCTCGCCGCCCCTCGGGCGCCAGGGCTCAGGCGTCCTCGCGGACTCCCTCGTCGCTGTTGCCGCGCCTGAGGGTGCGCAGGGCGGCGCCGGGTCGCCAGGCCCGTACGACCAGTTCACCGTTCTCGACACCGGTGCGCACGACTTCGGTCAGCTCGGCGCGGAAGAGGTGGAAGGGTTCGGGCGGCGCCACCTGGGAGGCGAACCGTGCCAGCACCGCGGGGTCGGTGACCTCCACTGCGCGCCCGCTGACGCGTACGTCGCCGTCGGCCATCTCGGCGTCCGGGCCGGGGTTCGCCTGGACGGCGAAGCGCGGATCGCCGCGCAGGTCGAGCGCCTTCATCGAGTTGGGCATCATGCCGAGCCACAGCTCGCCGTCCCGGAACTCCACCTCCAGGCCGGTCACCCGGGGCGAGCCGTCCTTGCGGAGGGTCGCGAGGACATGGTGCTTGTACTGCTTGAACCGCGCCTCGACGGTCTTTGCGAACTGCGGCTCCGCACCGCGGAAGTCCGACCAGCCGACCGCCGTGCGCGCTGTCTCGTTGGATGCCATGGTTCCAGCAAACCGCAGACAGCGGACAAGCTCTGTCCTGATTACTGCATCGGCGACGCGACCTCGCCCGAGCGCGGCAACGTGACGACGGCGGCGCGCCCCTCGGCCCGTACCGTCGCGCCGCCCTCGTCGGTCAGCACCGCGTCGTACCGGTCGAGGGTCACGCCGTCGACCCGTGCGGGCGCGTCGAGCGCGACGACCAGCGCGGGCCCGGCGACCGTCAGGGCGCCCCGCACCACGGCGACCGTCGGCGCGGGGCGCCCCCGGCGGTACATCACGTTGAAGTTGACGACGGGCCCGGCCAGGAGACGGCACTCGGTGGGGGCGTCGCCCGGGAAGCTCTGGGGCGCGAACTGCTCGTCCACCAGCCGTCGTTGGCCGCCGACGGTGAGGTCCATTCCGGCGCCCTCGACCACCGTCAGGATCCGGTCCACGCCGGGAAAGCCGGAGAAGGGGCCGTCCGCGCCGACCTCGGCGAGGCTCACCCGCCACTCGAAGTCGGCCGTCCCGGCGCCTTCGGGGTGGGCGGCGATGCTCCGCGTCACACCGCCGCCGTTCTTCCACGGCACGGCCGTCCTGTCGGTGGCCCGCAGCATCCTCACCGTACGATCCCTTCCGCAGCAGCCGGTGGAGTGGTGAGGTTACGCCACCGGGCCACCACGGCCGCTACCCCGCCCAGGGGGTGTCCGGCGGGTCATGGCCGGGGTCCGACCCTGACCCATCGGACACCCCTTAGCCCTGGAAGGCGGGCAGCGCGAAGATCCGCTCCTTGGCGGCGTCGTCCATCAACTCGACCAGCGGCATGACCGGTTCCCACAGGTTCTGCTTGTCGATCTCGCGGGCCAGCGCGTCCAGGTCCTCGTCCGCGAGGGCGCCCGCCACGTCGGCCATGACCTTGCGGGACCGCTCGGGCAGCAGCTCGACCAGCGGCAGGAACTCCGCCCACAGCGCGGTCGCCACGACCGCCGGGACGATCCCGGCGAGCACGGCGGGATCCGCCAGGGACGGCAGTACGGCGACGGCCCGGCGGTCCTCCTCGCCGAGCAGCGCCACCAGCGGGAGCAGGGACTCCCACAGGTCCTGCTCGGCGACCGTCCGCACCAGCGAGTCGAGCCGGTCCTCGGGCTGCCGGGCGGCGAGCGCGGCGATCTTGCCGCGCCGCTCCCCGGGCACCATCGCGGCGACGGCGAGCGCCTCGGGCCACAGCCCGTCGGCGGCCGATGCGACGACCTCGGCGAGCCGCTCCTCGCCCATCAACTCGATGATCCTGCCGAGGCGTTGGGGCAGATCGATGGCGAAGCCGGTGCGCAGGACGACGGCGTCGCCGACCTGGGGCAGGATGCGGATCAGCGCCGAGTCGCGCAGATGGCCGACGAACCGGCCCATGGTGAGGTGGTCGCCGCGCTCGGCGAGCGCGACCGAGATCCGTACCAGGAGGTTCTCGTCCAGGCGGTCCACGATCCCCGCGATGCGCCGCGGGTCCAGGTGGGCGCAGGACTCGGCGGTGAACGGCACCGGGAGCTTCTCGATGATGTCGGCGGCCCGCGCCGGTTCCAGCTTGCCCGCGACGGCGGCGGCGAGGCGCGGCCCCAAAGCCTTCTGCGAGATGGCGGCGGCGACGCCAGCCGGGACCAGTCTGGTGGCCCTGGCGATCCGGTCCAGCAGGTCGGGCGTGCCGTCGAACAGCGCGGCGACGGCCTGCTCGCGCAGCGTGCGTACGTCGTCGGCGGGCAGGGCGTCGAGGAAGGCAAGGCGGTCGGGGTCCGCGCCGAGCAGCGCGGCGATCTTCTCGGTCTCGGCCCGGTTGCGGAGCTTGTCCATCTGGATCACCCGGCTCACTTGAAGAGGATGCGGCGGACGGGACCGCGGGCGAGGGCGGGCACGAGGGTGAGCGCCGCTTCGGCGGCCTCTTCGAGCCCGGCGGCCCGCGCCTCGCGTTCCGTGCGCAAGGCGTCGGCGAGCAGGGCGAGTTGACTCTCCGTCAGCTTGGCGAATCCGTCCGGGGGCGCCGCCCCCAGCTCCGTACTCAACTGCGACAGCGCTTCGTTGCTCACGGGACCTCCCGGTGGCGGACGGCGGCTCGTCCCGAGAGTGGAGCGGAATTGACTTTTAGTCAATAGAGCGGGCAGGGGTGGCCCACGGCCGGGCCGGAACGCGCGCGGCGCCCGCCCTGTCGTCCGGTCGGGGACAGTTGGGCAGGCGCCGTGCTCAGTTCCGTACGTCGTTGTACGGGACGTCTGTGCGGAGCGGACTCAGACCGTGAGGGCCCGGTCCGTCGGGCGGATCGGGGCCGGCAGGTCGCTCGCGCCCGTCAGGTAGCGGTCGACGCCGCGGGCGGCCGAGCGGCCCTCGGCGATCGCCCACACGATCAGGGACTGGCCGCGGCCCGCGTCTCCGGCGACGAACACGCCGTCGACGTTGGTCGCGAACTCCGCGTCGCGGGCCACGTTGCCGCGCTCGTCCAGCGCCAGGCCGAACTGCTGGACGAGGCCGTTGGCCTGGTCGGTGCCGGTGAAGCCCATGGCGAGGGTGACCAGCTGGGCGGGGATCTTCCGCTCGGTGCCCGGCTTCTGGGTCAGCTTGCCGTCGACGAACTCGACCTCGACGAGGTGCAGGAACTGCACGTTGCCGTCCTCGTCGCCCTCGAAGTGGGTGGTCGAGACGGAGTAGACCCGCTCGCCGCCCTCCTCGTGCGCGGAGGTGACCTTGTAGAGCATCGGGAAGGTCGGCCAGGGCTGGCCCGCCGCACGCTCGTCGCCCGGCTTCGGCATGATCTCCAGCTGGGTGACCGAGGCAGCGCCCTGGCGGTGGGCGGTGCCCACGCAGTCCGCGCCGGTGTCACCGCCGCCGATCACGACCACGTGCTTGCCCGCCGCCGTGATGGGCGGGGCCACGAAGTCGCCCTCCTGGACCTTGTTGGCGAGCGGCAGGTACTCCATCGCGAAGTGGATGCCGGTCAGCTCGCGGCCCGGGACCGGCAGGTCGCGGGAGACGGTCGCGCCCGCCGCGATCACCACGGCGTCGTACCGCTTGCGCAGCTTCGCGGCGTCGATGTCGCGGCCGATCTCGACCTCGGTGCGGAACTTGGTGCCCTCCGCGCGCATCTGCTCGATGCGGCGGTTGATGTGCACCTTCTCCATCTTGAACTCGGGGATGCCGTAACGGAGCAGACCGCCGATGCGGTCGGCGCGCTCGTACACCGCGACCGTGTGGCCGGCCCGGGTCAGCTGCTGGGCGGCGGCCAGGCCCGCCGGGCCCGAGCCGATGACCGCGACGGTCTTGCCGGAGAGGCGCTCGGGCGCCTGGGGCCTGACGTCGCCGGTGTCCCACGCCTTGTCAATGATCGAGACTTCGACGTTCTTGATCGTGACGGCGGGCTGGTTGATGCCCAGCACGCACGCCGACTCACACGGAGCCGGGCACAGCCGCCCGGTGAACTCCGGGAAGTTGTTCGTGGCGTGCAGGCGCTCGGAGGCGGCCGACCAGTCCTCGCGGTAGGCGTAGTCGTTCCACTCGGGGATGAGGTTGCCCAGCGGACAGCCGTTGTGGCAGAACGGGATGCCGCAGTCCATGCAGCGCCCGGCCTGCTTGCTGATGATCGGCAGCAGCGAACCGGGAACGTAGACCTCGTTCCAGTCCTTGAGGCGCTCGCCCACCGGGCGGGTCGTGGCGACCTCGCGCCCGGTGGTCAGGAAGCCCTTGGGGTCAGCCATTGGTCGCCGCCTCCATCATCTTCTCGGTGGTCTCCTGCTCGGAGAGACCGGCGAGCTCAGCGGCGTCCTTGGCGGCGAGCACTGCCTTGTACGTGGTCGGGATGATCTTGCTGAAGCGGTCCACGTGCACGGACCAGTCGGCGAGCAGCTTCTCGGCGACGGTCGAGCCGGTCTCCTCGAAGTGGCGGCGCACGACGTCGTGCAGCCACTGCCTGTCGGTGTCGCTCAGGGCCTCGACGGCGTTCAGGTTCCCGGAGTTGACGTTGTCCCGGTCCAGGTCGATCACGTAGGCGATGCCGCCGGACATGCCCGCCGCGAAGTTGCGGCCGGTCTCGCCGAGGACCACCGCGTGGCCGCCGGTCATGTACTCGCAGCCGTGGTCGCCCACGCCCTCCGAGACGACCGTCGCCCCGGAGTTGCGGACGCAGAACCGCTCGCCGGTGCGTCCCCGCAGGAACAGCTCGCCGCCGGTCGCGCCGTACGCGATCGTGTTGCCCGCGATGGTCGAGTACTCGGCGAGGTGGTCGGCGCCCCGGTCCGGGCGGACGATGACGCGGCCGCCGGAGAGGCCCTTGCCGACGTAGTCGTTGGCGTCGCCCTCCAGGCGCAGCGTCACGCCGCTCGGGAGGAAGGCGCCGAAGGACTGGCCGGCCGAACCGGTGAAGGTGATGTCGATGGTGTCGTCGGGCAGGCCCGCACCACCGAACTTCTTGGTCACCTCGTGGCCGAGCATGGTGCCGACGGTCCGGTTGATGTTCCGGATCGCGATCTGGGCGCGGACCGGCTGGGCGGCCTCGGCGGAGTCGGCCTCCAGGGCGTCGGAGGCGAGCTTGATGAGCTCGTTGTCGAGCGCCTTCGCAAGGCCGTGGTCCTGCGCGGTCACCGCGTGGCGCACGGCACCCTCGGGCAGCTCGGGGACGTAGAAGAGCGGCTCCAGGTCGAGGCCCTGGGCCTTCCAGTGCGTCACGGCCCGGTCGGTGTCGAGGAGTTCGGCGTGGCCGACGGCCTCCTCGATCGTACGGAAGCCGAGCTCGGCGAGGATCTCGCGGACCTCTTCGGCGATGAACTCGAAGAAGTTCACGACGAATTCGGGCTTGCCCGAGAAGCGGTCGCGCAGCACCGGGTTCTGGGTGGCGATGCCGACCGGGCAGGTGTCCAGGTGGCAGACGCGCATCATGACGCAGCCGGAGACGACGAGCGGCGCGGTCGCGAAACCGAACTCCTCGGCGCCGAGCAGCGCCGCGATGATCACGTCTCGGCCGGTCTTCAGCTGGCCGTCGGTCTGCACGACGATGCGGTCGCGCAGGCCGTTGAGCAGCAGCGTCTGCTGGGTCTCGGCGAGGCCCAGCTCCCAGGGGCCGCCCGCGTGCTTGAGCGAGGTGAGCGGGGAGGCGCCCGTACCGCCGTCGTGGCCGGAGATGAGGACGACATCCGCGTGCGCCTTGGAGACACCCGCGGCGACCGTGCCGACGCCGACCTCGGACACCAGCTTCACGTGGATGCGGGCGGCCGGGTTGGCGTTCTTGAGGTCGTGGATCAGCTGAGCCAGGTCCTCGATGGAGTAGATGTCGTGGTGCGGCGGCGGCGAGATCAGACCGACACCCGGGGTGGAGTGCCGGGTCTTGGCGACCCACGGGTAGACCTTGTGGCCGGGCAGCTGGCCGCCCTCGCCGGGCTTGGCGCCCTGCGCCATCTTGATCTGGATGTCGTCCGCGTTGACCAGGTACTCGGACGTGACGCCGAAGCGGCCCGAGGCGACCTGCTTGATGGCGGAGCGGCGCGCCGGGTCGTACAGGCGGTCCGCGTCCTCGCCGCCCTCACCGGTGTTGGACTTGCCGCCCAGCTGGTTCATGGCGATGGCGAGCGTCTCGTGCGCCTCGCGCGAGATCGATCCGTACGACATGGCACCGGTCGAGAAGCGCTTGACGATCTCGGAGACCGGCTCGACCTCGGCGATGGGGATCGGGCCCCGGTCGCTCTTGAAGCCGAAGAGCCCGCGCAGCGTCATCAGGCGCTCGGACTGCTCGTTCACGCGGTCGGTGTACTTCTTGAAGATGTCGTACCGCTTGGTACGCGTGGCGTGCTGGAGGCGGAAGACCGTCTCCGGGTCGAACAGGTGCGGCTCGCCCTCGCGGCGCCACTGGTACTCGCCGCCGATCTCCAGGGCGCGGTGCGCGGACGGGACGCCGGAGGCGGGGTAGGCCTTGGCGTGCCGGGCGGCGACCTCCTTGGCGACGACGTCGAGACCGGCGCCGCCGATCTTGGTGGCCGTACCGATGAAGTACTTCTGGACGAAGGCCTCTTCGAGACCGACGGCCTCGAAGACCTGGGCGCCGCGGTAGGAGGCGACCGTCGAGATGCCCATCTTGGACATGACCTTGAGGACGCCCTTGCCGAGCGCGTAGATCAGGTTGCGGATGGCCTGCTCGGGCTCCAGGCCCTCGATGAAGGTGCCGGCCCGGACCAGGTCCTCGACGGACTCCATCGCGAGGTACGGGTTGACCGCCGCGGCACCGTAGCCGATGAGCAGCGCGACGTGGTGCACCTCGCGCACGTCACCGGCCTCGACGAGCAGGCCCACCTGGGTGCGCTGCTTGGTGCGGATGAGGTGGTGGTGGACGGCCGCGGTGAGCAGCAGCGAGGGAATCGGCGCGTGCTCGGCGTCGGAGTGCCGGTCGGACAGGACGATCAGGCGGGCGCCGCCCTCGATCGCCGCGTCGGTCTCCTTGCAGATGGCGTCGATGCGGGCGGCCAGCGCGTCGCCGCCGCCGGAGACCCGGTAGAGACCGGAGAGCGTGACGGCCTTCATGCCCGGCATGTCGCCGTCGGCGTTGATGTGTATCAGCTTCGCCAGCTCATCGTTGTCGATGACCGGGAAGGGCAGCGTGACGCTGCGGCAGGACGCGGCGGTCGGCTCCAGCAGGTTGCCCTGCGGGCCGAGCGTGGAGCGCAGGCTCGTCACCAGCTCTTCGCGGATGGCGTCCAGCGGCGGGTTGGTGACCTGCGCGAAGAGCTGGGTGAAGTAGTCGAAGAGCAGCCGGGGGCGCTCGGAGAGCGCCGCGATCGGCGAGTCGGTGCCCATGGAGCCGAGCGGCTCGCCCGCGGTGCGGGCCATCGGCGCGAGGATGACGCGGAGCTCTTCCTCGGTGTAGCCGAAGGTCTGCTGGCGGCGGGTGACCGAAGCGTGCGTGTGCACGATGTGCTCGCGCTCGGGCAGGTCCCCCAGCTCGATCCCGCCGGCTTCCAGCCACTCCTTGTACGGGTTCTCGGCGGCGAGCGCCGCCTTGATCTCGTCGTCCTCGATGATGCGGTGCTCGGCGGTGTCGACCAGGAACATCTTGCCGGGCTGGAGGCGGCCCTTGCGGACGACCTTCGCGGGGTCGATGTCGAGAACACCGACTTCGGAGGAGAGAACCACGAGGCCGTCGTCCGTCACCCAGTACCTGCCCGGCCGCAGACCGTTGCGGTCGAGGACCGCGCCGACCTGGGTGCCGTCGGTGAAGGTGATGCAGGCAGGGCCGTCCCAGGGCTCCATCATCGTGGCGTGGAACTGGTAGAAGGCACGGCGTGCCGGGTCCATCGACTCGTGGTTCTCCCACGCCTCGGGGACCATCATCAGCACCGAGTGCGGCAGCGAGCGTCCGCCGAGGTGGAGGAGTTCGAGCACCTCGTCGAAGGACGCGGAGTCGGAGGCGTCCGGCGTACAGACCGGGAAGATGCGGTCGAGCTTGCCGGCGCCGGAGTTGAAAAGACCGGAGGCGAGCTGGGACTCGCGAGCCACCATCCAGTTGCGGTTGCCCTTGACCGTGTTGATCTCGCCGTTGTGCGCGACGAAGCGGTACGGGTGGGCCAGCGGCCAGGACGGGAAGGTGTTGGTGGAGAACCGCGAGTGCACGAGGGCGACGGCGGTGGCGCAGCGGTGGTCGGAGAGGTCCGGGAAGAACGGCTCCAGCTGGCCCGTGGTCAGCATGCCCTTGTAGACGATGGTCCGGGCGGAGAGCGACGGGAAGTAGACACCGGCCTCCCGCTCGGCGCGCTTGCGCAGCACGAAGGCCTTGCGGTCGAGCGCGATCTGGGACGAGCTGCCGTCGCCCACGAACAGTTGGCGGAAGGCGGGCATGGTGGCGCGGGCGCCGTTGCCGAGCAGTGCGGGCGTGACGGGAACCTCGCGCCAGCCCAGCACGGTGAGGCCTTCTTCGCCGGCGATCGTCTCAATCTTCGAGACGGCTTCGGCGTTCTCTTCCAGGGGCAGGAAGCCGATGCCGACAGCGTACGAACCCGCCTCGGGCAGGTCGAAGTCGGTGACCTCGCGGAGGAACGCGTCCGGGACCTGGAGCAGGATGCCGGCGCCGTCACCGGAGTCGGGCTCGGAGCCGGTGGCACCCCGGTGTTCGAGGTTGCGCAGTACGGTCAGCGCCTGTTCGACCAGCTCATGGCTGGCAACACCGGTGAGGGTGGCCACGAACCCTACGCCGCAGGCGTCGTGTTCGTTACGGGGGTCGTACATCCCCTGCTGGGCGGGTCGACCGTCCATGGGCGACCAGGCGTCGGAACGCATCGGCTCTCCCGTCGTCGTCTTGGCAGATGGGGCCTCCCCTGCTCGAGCGAAGTCGAGAACTTGGGGAAGCAGTGCCGAGGGACGACGTTGGCCCTCTGCGAAATTTCGTGCAGGTTACATGATGGAACGCATCTCGGGAACTGGATAGTCCGTTCCAGCATGCGGACACCGAGGGGTGCGGGCTCCATTGCCCACGGGGGCGCACGGGGGTGCGATTCTCGGGTGTGTACGGGCCTATGCCCAGCGGTAAAAGATGCGAAACCGCCGAGTAACGGTTATTTATGTGGCCGCTTGCATACTCCGCCATTCTACGGCGCGGAGCCGGAAACCGCGCAGGACGTACGTCACACGGGGCGGGGCCGACGGCCCCACCCCGTGTCCTGCGCCGCGGTGCCCGTCAGCCGACGGCCGCACCGAACAGGCCGCCGAGCCCGAAGGTCAGCGCGGCCGCCGCGCCGCCGAGGACCAGCTGCCGCAGCCCGCTGAACCACCACGAGCGGGCCGTGACCTTCGCGACCACCGCGCCGCAGCCGAACAGGCCCACCAACGCGAGCAGCACCGCCGGCCACAGCGCGGTCGCGCCGAGCAGATACGGCAGCAGGGGCAGCAGCGCGCCGAGCGCGAAGGAGGCGAACGACGACACGGCGGCCACGGTGGGCGAGGGCAGATCGGACGGGTCGATGCCGAGCTCCTCACGGGCGTGGATCTCCAGCGCCTGCTCGGGGTCCTGCGACAGCTGGCGGGCGACCTCGCGGGCGAGGCCGGGCTCGACACCCCGGGACATGTACAGCTCGGCGAGCTCGCGCTCCTCGTCGGCCGGGTGCTTGCGCAACTCCCGCCGCTCGATGTCGAGTTCGGCCTGTACGAGCTCGCGCTGCGAGGCGACCGAGGTGTACTCTCCGGCCGCCATCGAGAAGGCGCCGGCCGCGAGTCCGGCGAGGCCGGTGATGATGATGGTCTGCTGCGCGACCGCGCCGCCGGCGACGCCGGTCATGAGGGCGAGGTTGGAGACCAGGCCGTCCATCGCGCCGAACACGGCCGGGCGCAGCCAGCCACCGTTGACATCGCGGTGGGTGTGGTTGTCGCGGTGCGCCTCGTGCAGCGTCGCTTCGGTATCGATGATGGACACAGCTATCCCCTTGCGTTCAGCAGCGGGCACCGTTCGCGTCCCGCACCCCTCAACAGAGTCGAAATTACGCTCGATGTAAGGCCCGCGCCAGCAAGCAAGGCCTTACTTAGTGAGGTGGGGCTCAGTCGGGACCCGAGGGCGTCGGCACCGGTCCCGGTGAACTCGCCGGGCCGCCCGCACCCGCCGAAGCGGCCGCCCAGGGTGGACAATTCCCGCATGACCCGTATCGCCGTGCTCGGCAGCACCAACATGGACCTCGTCGCGTACGTCACCACCGCGCCCCGCAGCGGCGAGACCGTCACCGGGCACGAGTTCCGCACCGCCCCCGGCGGCAAGGGCGCCAACCAGGCCGTCGCCGCCGCCCGCGCCGGGGCGGAGGTGTCGATGATCGGCGCGGTCGGCACGGACGACTTCGGCGACCGGCTGCGCACCTCGCTGGAACAGGCGGGCGTCGACATCGATCTGCTCCGCACCACCGAGGGCCCCTCGGGCACCGCCCATATCGTGGTCGACGGCGACGGCGGCAACGCGATCGTCGTCATCCCCGGCGCCAACGGCTCGGTCACCTCGCTCAGCCACGCCGACCGGGCGCTGATCGCCGAGGCCCAATCCCTGCTGCTCCAGCTGGAGTTGCCGATGAGCGTGGTCGTCGCGGGCGCCGAGGTGGCCCGCCGCAACGGCGTCCGTACGATCCTGACCCCCGCGCCCGCCCAGCCGCTGCCCGCCGAACTCCTCGCCGTCACCGACCTGTTGGTGCCCAACCAGCACGAGGCGGCCACCCTCACCGGCATCTCCGGCGACCCCGAGCGGGCCGCCGGGGCGCTCCTCGCCACCGTGCCCGAGGTCGTGATCACGCTCGGTGCGCGAGGCTGTCTGTACGCGTCGAGGGCGCAGCGGGAGCCGGTCGCCGTGCTCGCCCCGCCGGTCACCGCGGTGGACACGACGGGGGCGGGCGACACGTTTGTGGGCGCCCTCGCGGTGGCGCTGGGCGAGGGCCGCCCGATGACTGACGCGCTGGCCTGGGCCTCTGCCGCGGCGGCGCTGTCCGTTCAGCGGCCGGGGGCGGCCACATCGATGCCGTACCGGGCGGAGATCGATGCCTGAGGTTGTGGCGGGGGGTTCGCTGATTGCCCCGCGTTGCGCAGGGGGCCAGTACCGCGGGGGCTCCGCCCCCGAACCCCCGCTCCTCAGACTCCCCCAAGGACTAAAGGTCCAGGGGGGACCCCCATGAGGGGCTGGATTTTGCCCCGCCCGGCGCCAACCGGAGAGGCCTGATTTTGCCCCGCCCGGCGCGGAAGCCTCAGGCTTCCTTTGGCTCCGGGTGGCGCGGCGCCGAGTCGGCCTTGGCGTTGGTCTCGGTGTCGGCGGTCGGCTCGGTGGTGTCGGGCTGCTCGCCGGCGTCGGGCTTCCCCGGACCCTCGCCCTCCGCCGCCTGCGCGCCCGGCTCGACGATCTCCTCGCGGCCCGGGCGCAGCTTCGACGAGATCACGATGTAGGCGACCGCCAGCAGGAAGACCCCGCCCGCCGTCCAGTCGTTCAGGCGCAGGCCCAGGATGTGGTGGGCCTCGTCAACCCGCATGTACTCGATCCAGAACCGGCCCACGCAGTACGCGGCGACGTACAGCGCGAACGCCCGGCCGTGGCCCAGCTTGAAGCGGCGGTCGGCCCAGATGACCAGGAACGCCACGCCCACGCACCACAGCGACTCGTACAGGAAGGTCGGGTGGTAGGTGCCCGCGATCCGGTTCGGGCCCTCGCTGATCTTCAGCGCCCACGGCACGTCCGTCGGCTTGCCGTACAGCTCCTGGTTGAACCAGTTGCCCCAGCGGCCGATGGCCTGGGCGAAGGCGATGCCGGGGGCCAGGGTGTCGGCCCAGGCCGGCAGCGGGATGCCGCGGCGGCGGCAGCCGATCCAGGCGCCGACCGCGCCGAGCGCGATCGCGCCCCAGATGCCGAGGCCGCCCTCCCAGATCTTGAAGGCGTTGACCCAGTCCTCACCCTCGCTGAAGTACAGCTGGTAGTCGGTGATGACGTGGTAGAGCCGACCGCCGACGAGTCCGAAGGGGACCGCCCAGACGGCGATGTCGGCGACGGTGCCGGAGCGGCCGCCGCGGGCGACCCACCGCTTGTTGCCGTACCAGACGGCAACGAAGACACCGATGATGATGCAGAAGGCGTAGCCGCGCAGCGGGATCGGTCCGAGGTGGAGCACCCCGGTCGACGGGCTGGGGATGAAGGCAAGTGTCATGGCAGGGTCGACGCTACCGTGCCGGGCGGGCACAACGGGAACCCGCCCGGCAACTTATGAGTAACGGGAGACCGGGTGCTCAGGACGCCGGGGGCGTGGCCGCCGGGGTGGCCTTGCCCGGGTGCTTGCCCTTGTTGGCCTCGGTCACCCACTTCTTCAGGTTGGCCGGGGTGATGTTCTCGTTCCCCTTCTTCGGGAAGACCGACTCGCCGTTGAGCTGAACGGTCGGTGTCCCGCTGAACTTGCCCGCCTGGAACGCCTGGTTGGACTTCACGACCCAGCTGTCGTGCGTGCCGTTGTTGACGCAGGAGCGGAAGGCGGGCGTGTCCAGACCCGGGACCTTCCCGGCCAGCTCGATCAGCTTGCCGTTCTTGGCGTAGGCGTCGTCCGTCTCCTCCGGCTGGTTGGTGTAGAGGACGTCGTGGTACGCGGAGAACTTGCCCGCGTCCTGCGCGCAGCCCGCCGCGTTGGCCGCGCGCAGCGAGCCGCTGCCGCCCATGTTGCCGTCGATGAGGGTGGCCAGGTGGTACTGGACGCGGAGCTGGCCGCTGCTCTCCAGCTCGTGGACGGTGGTCCGGAAGCCGTTCTCGAACGCCGCGCAGGCCGGGCAGCGGAAGTCCTCCCACACCGTGAGGGTGGACGGTGCGTCGGCGGCGCCCACCGGGATGGCGAGGCTTTCCTTTTCGTCGGCCCCGGCCGGGGACACCGGCGGTCTGGCGGTGGCGCTCTTGCCGCTGTCGCCGCCGCCCGCGTTGGCGGCGATCACTCCGATCACGGCGGCCAGGCCCAGCACGCCCACGACGGCGCCGGCCACGATCAGCTGCCGCCGCCGCTGCTCGCCCGCCTTCTGCTGCTCGCGTTCTTTGATGAGCCGGTCTCGCGCGGCCCGTTTCGCATCACGGTTGTCACTCACACCCGCAGCAACGAACCGGGGAGGCACGGTCGTGCCTCCCCGGTCCCAGTTCCACTCGTACGGGTTATCTGTGTGATCGGCGCGCTACCGGGCCCGGCGAACGCCCTCGGCGAGCTCGGCCGCCAGTTCCCGTACCGCGGCCAGACCCGCCGCCTCGTCCGGTGCGTCCAGCATCCGCTTGACGAAGGCCGAGCCGACGATCACGCCGTCGGAGAAGGCCGCGACCTCCTTGGCCTGGACCGCGTTGGAGACGCCGAGGCCCACGCAGACCGGGAGTTCGGTGGTGGCCCTGGTCCTGCGCACCAGGTCCTCGGCCGAGGCGCCGACCGACTCGCGGGTGCCCGTGACGCCCATCAGCGAGGCCGCGTACACAAAGCCGGAACCGGCCGCCGTGATCTTGGCGAGGCGCTCGTTCCTGCTGCTGGGCGCGACCACGAAGACCGTGCCGAGGCCGTGCTTCTCGGCATGCTCGCGCCACACCCCGGCCTCCTCGACCGGCAGGTCGGGCAGGATGCAGCCGGCGCCACCCGCCTCGGCCAGCTCGGCGGTGAAACGCTCGACGCCGTAGCGGTCGATGGGATTCCAGTACGTCATGACCAGGACGGCCCTACCGGTGGCCGCGTGGGCCTCACGGACCGTGCGCAGCACGTCGGCGATCTTCACGCCGCCCTTGAGAGCGATGTCGTCGGCGGTCTGGATGACCGGGCCGTCGAGCACCGGGTCGCTGTGCGGGAGTCCGACCTCGACCACGTCGGCGCCGCCGTCGAAGGCGGCCTTGACCGCTTCGATGCCGCCGTCGACGGTCGGGAAGCCGGCCGGGAGGTAGGCGATGAGCGCGGCCCGGTTCTCGGCCTTCGCCTTGGCGAGGGTGTCGTTCAGGAGCTGTACGTTCCCGCTCACTTCGCTTCCTCCGTGTCGTACAGGCCGAAGTAGCGGGCCGCCGTGTCCATGTCCTTGTCGCCGCGCCCGGACAGATTGATCAGGATCAGTCCGTCCTTGCCGAGCTCCTTGCCGACGTCGAGGGCGCCCGCGAGCGCGTGCGCCGACTCGATGGCCGGGATGATGCCCTCGGTGCGCGACAGCAGGCGCAGGGCCTGCATCGCGGCGTCGTCGGTGACCGCGCGGTACTCGCCGCGGCCGGTGTCCTTGAGGTAGGAGTGCTCCGGGCCGATGCCGGGGTAGTCCAGGCCCGCGGAGATCGAGTAGGGCTCGGTGATCTGGCCCTCCTCGTCCTGGAGGACGTAACTGCGTGAACCGTGCAGGATGCCGGGCTCGCCCTTGGTCAGGGTCGCCGCGTGCTCGCCGGTCTCGATGCCGTGCCCCGCGGGCTCGCAGCCGATGAGGCGTACGCCGGTGTCGGGGATGAAGGCGTGGAACAGGCCGATGGCGTTCGAGCCGCCGCCGACGCAGGCCACGGCCGCGTCGGGCAGCCGCCCGGCGCGCTCCAGGATCTGGCGGCGGGCCTCGACGCCGATCACCCGGTGGAAGTCGCGGACCATCGCGGGGAAGGGGTGCGGTCCCGCGACCGTACCGAAGAGGTAGTGGGTGCGGTCTACGTTGGCGACCCAGTCGCGGAACGCCTCGTTGATGGCGTCCTTGAGGGTGCGGCTGCCGGAGGTGACCGGGATGACCTCGGCGCCGAGCATCCGCATGCGGGCGACGTTCAGTGCCTGGCGCTGGGTGTCGATCTCGCCCATGTAGATGGTGCATTCGAGGCCGAACAGGGCGCAGGCGGTGGCGGTGGCGACGCCGTGCTGGCCGGCTCCGGTCTCGGCGATGACCCGGGTCTTGCCCATGCGCTTGGTGAGCAGCGCCTGGCCGAGCACGTTGTTGATCTTGTGCGAGCCGGTGTGGTTGAGGTCCTCGCGCTTGAGGAAGACCCGGGCGCCGCCGGCGTGCTCGGCGAACCGGGGCACCTCGGTCAGCGCGCTCGGCCGGCCGGTGTAGTTGACCATGAGGTCGCCCAGCTCGGCGGCGAAGGCGGGGTCGTGCTTGGCCTTCTCGTACTCGACGGCCACCTCGTCGACCGCGGCGACCAGCGCCTCGGGGATGAACTTGCCGCCGAAGGCGCCGAAGTAGCCTTCGGCGTTGGGGACTTGGCCCTCGGGGTCGGGGATGAAGAACTCGTTGGACATGCGGTTACCTCGCAGGGGCGTTGCAGCCCCGGGTCCTGGGTTGGCGTGTTGTCGCGTACGCCGAGCGCCGATGCGGGTGCGCGCGGTTCTGCGTCCGCCCGCCGTCGTCGGCTGGTCGCGCAGTTCCCCGCGCCCCTATAGGGGCGCTCAGCTCAGCGGCGTCGCCATCGCATGCCGTTGACCTGGCCGGGCTCCGAGCCGATGGCGTACCGCACGCGCCGTCCGTGCACCCGGCGCGCGGGGGCGCGGCAGCCGCGGGGGCGGCAGCCGGGGGCGAGGCGGACGGCAATGGCCATGGTGACGGGTCAGCTCCGCCCGTGGCGCAGGGCCGGGTGGGCGCCTGCGGCGACCAGGTCGGCGACGGCCGCGCGCGGGTCCTTGCCGGTGACCAGCGACTCGCCGACGAGCACGGCGTCGGCACCGGCGTTGGCGTACGCGATGAGGTCGTGCGGTCCGCGCACGCCCGACTCGGCGATCTTGACGATGTGGTTCGGGATCTCCGGGGCGACCCGCTCGAAGGTCGTGCGGTCGACCTTGAGGTCCTTGAGGTTGCGCGCGTTGACGCCGATGATCTTCGCGCCGGCGTCGACGGCCCGGTCCACCTCGTCCTCGTCGTGCACCTCGACCAGCGGGGTGAGCCCGATCGACTCGGCGCGCTCGATCAGCGACACCAGGGCCGGCTGGTCCAGGGCCGCCACGATCAGCAGCGCCAGGTCGGCGCCGTACGCACGGGCCTCCCACAGCTGGTAGGCGGTGACGATGAAGTCCTTGCGCAGGACCGGGATGTCGACCTTGGCGCGGACCGCCTCCAGGTCGGCGAGCGAGCCGCCGAAGCGGCGCTGCTCGGTCAGTACGGAGATGACGGACGCGCCGCCCGCCTCGTAGTCGGCGGCGAGCGCGGCCGGGTCCGCGATGGCGGCGAGCGCGCCCTTGGAGGGGCTGGAGCGCTTGACCTCGCAGATGACCTTCACGCCGTCGCCGCGCAGCGCGGCGACGCCGTCACGGGCCCGGGGCGCCTTGTCGGCGCGCTCCTTGAGCTCGTCGAGGCTGACGCGCGCCTGCCGCTCTGCGAGGTCGGCGCGGACGCCTTCGATGATCTCGTCGAGCACACTCACGCGAGCGGCCCCCTTCCGGGACGGTGATGTCGGTCAGGACAAGGGTGACCGTCAGGAACGGTCACGATCAGCCATCTCGATGGTATCCGCACCGGGCCGAAGGGCTCGCATCCGGTTGACGGGCGTCCCAGCAAGTGGGACGTCACCTGCGGATTCGCCGGGCGCGTCATGGCGCGAGCGCCGATCCGAACGGAAGGTTCCGGACCACCGAGAAGATCAGCACGACGGTTCCGATGATCCACCAGTGGCGGTCGCCGAGCATGATCTTGAAGGGCAGCCCGCGGGCCGAGCGCACCGCCCACAGGACCCATCCCGCGGCGAAGAGCAGATAGCCGGCGACGGCGAGCGCGTTGGAGTGGACGGCCGCGGCGAAGTGGCCGGTGATGAAGTCGTGCGCG
Source organism: Streptomyces sp. NPDC050485 (assembly GCF_044458185.1). Classification (NCBI taxonomy): domain Bacteria; kingdom Bacillati; phylum Actinomycetota; class Actinomycetes; order Kitasatosporales; family Streptomycetaceae; genus Streptomyces; species Streptomyces sp. NPDC050485. The sequence continues at coordinate 281,107 of NZ_JBITHR010000003.1, forward strand.
CTGCGCAGCCCGCCGCAGCCCGGGCAGTAGACGCCGGTGAGCCGGAACAGCGGGCAGACCGGGTAGTGGCCAGGGTGGTTCGGATCGACCAGGCCCACGTACGCGAAGGCGGCGGCGACCGCGCCGAGGGTGCCCAGCGGCACCAGGAGCCTGCGGGCCGGGGTGCCCGCGCCGGGCGCGTACACCGGGGCTGGGGCGGGGTTCGGCTTGGCTGCGTCCACTTGGTGATTGTCCCCGTTCACAGGGAAAGGCGCAGCCCGGAAGGGGCTGCGCCTTGCAGGGTGGCCGGGTTCAGCCGGCCTGGGCCTCAAGCCGGGCGCGGGTCGCGGCGGCGGCGGCCTCGCGCATGCGCTGGATCTCGGGCGTGTCCTTGGGGGTGCCGAGGCCGGCCATCTTCATGACGCCGCCGACGACGGCGGAGATGCCGAGGAGTGCGATGCCGGCCCAGAAGCCCACCGGGTTGGCGGCCACTATGAAGACGCAGGTCACGCAGAATCCGATGAAGGCAATGATGACACCGGTCCAGGCTGCCGGGGTGTGGCCGTGGCCGCTCTTCGCCATGGGGGTTGCTCCTCGTAGGTGTTTCCGTGTTGTCGTCGCCGTTGTCGCCGTCGCCGGACCCGACGCTCCCGCCATTGTCCCGTATCGCGGTAAGTGCGTGAGTGCGGGGGTCAGCTCAAGCGGGCGCCCTTGTGCGGGGTGGTCAGCTCTCAGGGGTTGCCCTTGTGCGGGGTGGGTCAGCTCTCGCGCGTCGGGTCCTCGCCGCGGTCCAGTGCCTTCCAGAGTTCCTCGGGGCGCTCCGGGTCGGGTGCGGTGCGGGTCCTGCGGGGGCGGGGGGTGCCGTCGCGCTCGTAGCGGCCGCCCATCGCGGGCCAGGCCGCGCCGCAGCGGAGCGCGAGCAGTCCGGCGAGCAGCAGCAGGACGCCGCCCGCGACGGCGACGTAGGGCCAGCCGGTGTGGGTGAGCGCGCCGATCGTGGCGGCGGCGTCGCCGCTGGTCCTGGCCGCCTTCTCGTCCAGGGCGGCGCTGTCGCCGACGCCGAGCCAGGCGGTCACCGCGGCTCCGGCCCCGCTCAGGGTGAGCAGCGCCGCGACCAGGACGCGGCCCGCGCCGCGGACGGCGAAGACGGCGACCAGCGCGGCGAGGCCCACGATCGCGAGGGCGGAGGGGACGCCGGTGATGTCACCGCCGGACGCCTTCAGCGGCAGCGTGCCGCCGCCGACGGCCGCGTTGCCGTCGGCCCAGGTCTGCCCGGAGGCCAGCAGGACGACGGCGGCGCCGACGGCGCCGGCGAGCAGTGCGGCGGCGAGACTGCGGCGCCCGCCGCGGGCGGACGGCGCGGCTGCTTCGGCGCGGGGCTGGGGTACGGATGCGGCACTCACGTACTCCACTATCGCCTGCGCGCGGCACGTCGTGTCACCCGGGGCCCGCGCGCTTCCCACACGGTGCCGCCCACGGGAACCAAGAGGGGGCAAGGGATCGGCCATCGAATGGCCGTGAACAGCCTGCGAAATGTCCTTGAACGGCCTGTGAAGGCAAAGCGGCGATAGAGACTCCGGCCCCGTTCTTGTTGGCATGCCCTGGTCACTCATAGGTTCACCCCCGGTCCGTGTCGCGAACCACGCGTCACGTCCTGCACAGCGCACCCGCACGTACTCCCGGTTCACCCACCTCACGGAGGCAGTAAGTTGCGCAGAACCCTCTCCCCCACCGCCGTGGCCGCCACTCTGGCCGCGGCAGCGCTCGCCCTGGCAACTCCCCTGGCCCAGGCGGCGAGCTCTTCCACCGCGGCGCACGTCACCACCGTCCGCTCCTGCGCGACCCCGGCGCACAAGGACGTCATGGCCTGCAAGGCGCTCAAGGTGACCGGCGGCACGGTCAAGTCCGCCAACGCCGAGCGTGCGCTGACCACCGCGGCCGCGCCCTCCGGCTACGGGCCCGCCTCGCTCCAGGCGGCGTACAAACTCCCGTCCTCGTCGGCCGGTTCGGGCCGGACGGTGGCGATCGTGGACGCCTATGACGACCCCAACGCCGAGTCCGACCTCGCCAAGTACCGTGCGCAGTACGGCCTTTCGGCCTGCACCACGGCCAACGGCTGCTTCAAGAAGGTCGGTCAGACCGGCACGTCCACGCTGCCGACCGCGGACGCGGGCTGGGCCGAGGAGATATCCCTCGACCTCGACATGGTCAGCGCGGCCTGCCCCAACTGCAAGATCCTGCTCGTCGAGGCCAAGTCGGCGTCGATGGCCAACCTGGGCACGGCCGTCAACGCCGCCGTGAAACTGGGCGCGAAGTACGTCTCCAACAGCTACGGCGGCGGTGAGTCGTCCGCCGACTCCTCGTACGACACCAAGTACTTCAACCACCCGGGCGTCGCCATCACCGTGAGCTCCGGCGACGGCGGCTACGGCGTCGAGTACCCCGCGGCCTCCCGCTATGTCACGGCCGTCGGCGGCACCTCGCTCAGCACCGCCTCCAACACGCGCGGCTGGACCGAGAGCGCGTGGAGCGGCGCCGGTTCCGGCTGCTCCGGCTACGACGCCAAGCCGAGCTGGCAGAAGGACACCGGCTGCGCCAAGCGGACCGTGGCGGACGTCTCGGCGGTCGCCGACCCGCAGACCGGTGTCGCGGTGTACGACACCTACGGCAGCGACACCGGCTGGGAGGTGTTCGGCGGCACCAGTGCCTCCTCGCCTCTGATCGCCGCGGTGTACGCGCTGGCGGGCGCCCCGTCCTCCGGCTCCACTCCGGCCTCGTTCCCGTACGCCCACACCGGCTCGCTCAACGATGTGACGAGCGGCTCGAACGGCAGCTGCTCCCCGAGCTACCTGTGCACGGGAGGCAGCGGCTACGACGGTCCGACGGGGCTCGGCACCCCGAACGGCACCGCCGCGTTCACCGGCTGAGCGGGCTGAGCCGACTCAGGCTCCGCCTCCCAGCCGATTGGCCGTGTTGACGGCGCGCAGCACGGCGGCCGCCTTGTTGCGGCACTCGTTGTCCTCCGCCACCGGGTCGGAGTCGGCCACCACACCGGCTCCGGCCTGCACGTACGCCGTGCCGTCCCGCAGCAGTGCGGTGCGGATGGCGATCGCCGTGTCCAGGTCGCCCGCGAAGTCGAGGTAGCCGACACAGCCCCCGTAGAGCCCGCGGCGGCTGGGCTCCAGCTCCTCGATGATCTGCATCGCGCGGGGCTTGGGGGCCCCGGAGAGCGTGCCGGCCGGGAAGCAGGCCGTCAGGACGTCGAACGCGGTGCGTCCCGGGGCCACCCGGCCGGTCACGGTCGACACGATGTGCATCACGTGTGAGTAGCGCTCGATCGACATGAAGTCCACGACCTCCACCGAGCCGGGCTCGCAGACCCGGCCCAGGTCGTTGCGGCCGAGGTCCACGAGCATGAGGTGCTCGGCGCGCTCCTTGGGGTCGCCGAGCAGCTCGTCGGCGAGCGCCTGGTCGTGCTGCGGGGTGGCGCCGCGCGGCCGGGTCCCGGCGATCGGGTGGACCATCGCCCGCCCGTCCTCGACCTTGACGAGCGCCTCGGGGCTGGAGCCCACGACGTCGAAGCCGTCGAAGCGGAAGAGGTACATGTACGGCGACGGGTTGGTGGCCCGCAGCACCCGGTAGACGTCCAACGCGCTGGCCGCGCAAGGGGTTTCGAACCGCTGCGAGGGCACCACCTGGAAGGCCTCGCCCGCCCGGATGCGCTCCTTGATGTCCTCGACGGCCGCCTGGTAGGCCGGGCCGCCCCACAGCGCCGTGTACTCGGGAAGCTCCGAATCCGGCAGCGCGACCGGCGCGTACTCGGCGGGCCGGGCGAGGTCGCGCTCCATCGCGTCGAGGCGCGCCACGGCGTCCGCGTACGCCTCGTCCACGCCGGTGTCGAGGTCGTTGTGGTTGATCGCGTTGGCGATCAGCAGGACCGAGCCGTCCCAGTGGTCGAGTACCGCGAGGTCCGAGGTGAGCAGCATGGTCAGCTCGGGCAGTTTCAGGTCGTCGCCGCCGTGCTCGCCGATCTTCTCCAGGCGCCGCACGATGTCGTACCCGAGGTAGCCGACCATGCCGCCGGTGAACGGGGGCAGCGAGGCGGCCAGGTCGCGCGGGGTGTGCAGGGCCTCGACGGTGGCCTTCAGGGCCCGGAGCGGATCACCCGAAGTGGGGACGCCGACCGGCGGCCTGCCGATCCAGTGGGCCTCGCCGTCGCGTGCGGTGAGGGTCGCCGCGGACCGTACGCCCACGAAGGAGTAGCGGGACCAGGAGCGACCGTTCTCGGCGGATTCGAGGAGGAAGGTGCCGGGCCGCTCGGCGGCGAGCTTGCGGTAGAGGCCGACCGGGGTGTCGCCGTCCGCGAGGAGACGGCGGTGGACCGGGATGACCCGGCGGTCGACGGCGAGCTTGCGGAAGGTCTCCAGATCCATGGGGGCTACTTCCCGAGGTCGAGTACGTCGGCGTCGAAGCAGGTGCGGTCGCCCGTGTGGCAGGCCGCGCCCACCTGGTCGACCTTGACCAGCACCGTGTCCCCGTCGCAGTCAAGCGCGACCGATTTCACGTGCTGGACGTGCCCGGAGGTGTCTCCCTTGACCCAGTACTCCTGGCGGCTGCGCGACCAGTACGTGCAGCGGCCGGTAGTCAGGGTGCGGTGCAGGGCCTCGTCGTCCATCCAGCCGAGCATGAGCACCTCGCCGGTGTCGTACTGCTGGGCGATGGCCGGGACCAGACCGTCGGCGCTGCGCTTGAGGCGGGCGGCGATGGCGGGGTCGAGATTGCTGGTCATACCCCCATTCTGCCGTGGTCCCCGGGCCTTCCGGACGGTGCGTCCACTGTCCGGACGACTCCGGCGGCCGTACGCTGGCGGGCATGTCGACCCATGCCAAGCGTGAACGGCTTCTGCTCGCCGACCTGTTGGAGGCGGCGGGTCCCGAGTCGCCGACCCTCTGCGAGGGCTGGACGGCCCGCGAGCTCGCGGCCCATGTCGTGGTGCGCGAGCGGCGCCTCGACGCGGCGGGCGGGATCCTGATCCCCGCGCTGAAGAACCGCCTCGACCGGGTCCAGGCGGAATTCGCCGCGAAGCCGTACGAGGAACTGATCCAGCTGATCCGCACCGGCCCGCCGAAGTACTCCCCGTACAACCTCAAGCAGGTGGACGAGGGCGCCAACGCGGTGGAGTTCTACGTCCATGCCGAGGACGTCCGCCGGGCCCAGCCGGACTGGACGCCCCGCGAGCTCGACCCGGTGTTCTCGGACGCGCTGTGGTCCCGCCTTGAGAAGGCGGCCCGGGTGATCGGCCGCAAGTCGCCGGTCGGCATCGTGCTGCGCCGCCCGGACGGCCAGACGGCGGTGGCGCACAAGGGCACCCCGGTGGTCACGGTCACCGGCGAGCCGGGCGAGCTGACGCTCTTCGCGTACGGGCGCCAGGAGGCGGCGCAGGTGGAGCTGGAGGGCGACAAGGAGGCCTCGCTGCGGGCGCTGGAGGCGAAGCTGGGGCTCTGAACTCCGGCTGCTACTGGGGGAGTTGGGCAACTCGGGGAGTTCGGCGCGGCGCAGGTTCCTGGACGCCAGGCCGGTCAGGGCGCCCGCCGCGCACACCCCCGCGCTGACCAGGAAGACGGGCGCCGTCCCCCAGGCGCCGATCGCGGCGCCCGTCACCGGGTAGCCGAGCGGCGCGATGCCGAGGGTGAACAGGGCGGCCACCGAGCTGACCCGGCCGAGGTAGGCCTGGTCGGTGGCGAGCTGGAGCAGCGCCCCGCACAGGGCGCCGCTCAGCCCGGCGAGCAGGCCGATGAAGAGCCCGGCGGTGGCGGCGAACGTGGCGGCCGTGCCGCCGAGCGCCACGGCGCGCCCGCCGAGCGGGGCGCCGGTGATGTTGGCGATGCGGGCGGCGAGGCCCTTCAGGCCCTGGATACGGGCGAGTTGGCCCGGCCCGGTGATGCGGGGCGGCAGGGCGCCCACGGCGGGCAGGAACACCGCGTCCACCGCGCCGAACACCAGCGCCACCGCGATCAGCAGCCACAGGCCGGGGCTGCTGAGGAGCAGCGTCGCGGCCATCGCGAGGATCACCAGGCAGCGCACCGCGTCGCTGCCGATGACGACGCGGCGCGGTCCGAACCGGTCGGCGATGACTCCCCCGCCGAGCATCAGAACCGCCCGCGGCACCGCGCCCACCGCGAGCACCAGGCCCGCCTGGGCGGCGCTGCCGGACTGGGCGGCCGCCCAGACAGCGCCATGTAGTAGACGCTGTCGCCGACCAGCGAGGAGGTGTAGGCGCCCAGCCAGCGCAGGACGTTGCCGGCCCGGTGCGCGGGGCGCTCGGCGGGGGCTACGGGGGCCGTGGCGGTGGCGCTCATGGGAGGGGCAGGTCCTCTCGGGCGGGGAAGGGGCGGGCGGCGTCAGGCGCGGAAGGGGAAGCCGTACAGGTGGAGGGCGACGTTCTCGCGGCCCTCGGCGTCGCCGTCCGCCTCGGCGGCCCGGCCCTCCTCGTCGTACTTCCGGATCAGGGCGAGGATCTCGTCGGTGAGCGCGGCGAGTTCGCCGGGGTTGAGCCGGGCGACGGAGTCGGAACTGGAGGCGGCGCCCCTCCACTCGTCGCTCCAGGCCGGCGCCTCGTCCAGGTAGCGGAGGTACATGTCGCTGCGCTGCTGGAAGATCAGCCGGGTGACCGAGGCATGTGGGGCGGTGGCCGGGGCCGACTTGTTCCCCGCCCCGCCCCTTCCCGAGACCCTCCGGGGGTGGGGGTGGAGTGCGTCGGTGGCTTCTGGGGCTCCGCCCCAGACCCCGCTCCTCAAACTCCCCCAAGGCCCAAAGGGCCAGGGGACCCCCATGAGGGGCTGATTCCTGCCCTGCTTTGCCGGGGTCTAGGGGCGGCAGCCCCCGTGGGGTCCGGGGCGGGGCCAAGCGGGGCAGCGGGCCCGGCGTCTCAGCGGACCGGGTGGCCCGCTTCCCGCAGCGCGTTCTTGACCTCTGCGATGCGCAGGTCGCCGAAGTGGAAGACCGATGCGGCGAGCACCGCGTCCGCGCCCGCCGCGATCGCGGGCGGGAAGTGCTCCAGGCGGCCCGCGCCGCCGGACGCGATCACCGGCACGGTGACGTGGCGGCGGACCGCCGCGATCATCTCCGTGTCGTAGCCGTCCTTCGTCCCGTCCGCGTCCATCGAGTTGAGCAGGATCTCCCCCGCCCCCAACTCCGCCGCCCGGTGCGCCCATTCGACCGCGTCGATACCGGCGGACCTGCGGCCGCCGTGGGTGGTCACCTCGAAGGAGCCGGACGGGGTCCGGCGCGCGTCGACCGAGAGGACGAGGACCTGGCGGCCGAAGCGCTCCGCGATCTCGCGGATCAGGTCGGGCCGGGCGATGGCGGCCGTGTTCACGCCCACCTTGTCCGCGCCCGCCCGCAGCAGCTTGTCGACGTCGTCGGCGGAGCGGACCCCGCCCCCCACCGTCAGCGGGATGAAGACCTGCTCGGCCGTGCGGCGCACCACGTCGTAGGTGGTCTCGCGGTTGCCCGACGACGCCGTGATGTCCAGGAAGGTCAGTTCGTCCGCGCCCTCGGCGTCGTACAGCTTGGCCATCTCGACCGGGTCGCCCGCGTCGCGCAGGTTCTGGAAGTTGACGCCCTTGACGACCCGGCCGTTGTCGACGTCCAGGCAGGGGATGACTCGTACCGCCAGCGTCATGCCGACGCACCTCCTCGGTACGCCTCGACCTCGACCTCGACCACCAGGCTGGGGTCGACAAAACCGGACACGATCAGCATCGAGGTCGCCGGACGCACATCGCCGAACAGCTCCTTGTGGGCGCGGCCCACCTCGTCCACGTCACGCGCGTGCGTGATGTACATCCGGGTGCGCACGACGTCCTCGCGGCCCAGGCCCAGGCTCTCCAGGGCCTCTATGGCGACACCGAACGCGGCGACCGCCTGCTGGTACGGACCGCCCTCGTCAATGCGGCCGTTGCCCGTCGACGTACAACCGGCAACCAGCACAAGGCCGTTGGGGAGTTCGACGGCGCGGGAGTAGCCGAAGCGCTCCTCCAGGGGGGCGCCGGAGGAGATCCTGCGGACTTCGCCGCTCATCCGGAGACCGCCTGGAGCGCCTCTTCCAGCGTGAAGGCCTTCGCGTACAGCGCCTTGCCGACGATCGCGCCCTCGACGCCGGCCGGGACCAGCTCGGAGATGGCCCGCAGGTCCTCCAGGGAGGAGACGCCGCCGGAGGCGACGACCGGCTTGTCGGTCGCCGCGCACACGTTGCGCAGCAGCTCCAGGTTCGGGCCCTGGAGCGTGCCGTCCTTGGCGATGTCGGTGACGACGTAGCGCGCGCAGCCCTCGGAGTCCAGGCGCGCCAGGGTCTCGTACAGGTCGCCGCCGTCGCGGGTCCAGCCGCGGCCGCGCAGCGTCGTACCGCGTACGTCCAGACCGACCGCGATCTTGTCCCCGAACTCGGCGATGACCTTGGCGACCCACTCGGGGGTCTCCAGGGCGGCGGTGCCGAGGTTGACGCGGGTGCAGCCGGTGGCGAGCGCGGCGGCCAGCGAGGCGTCGTCGCGGATGCCGCCGGACAGCTCCACCTTGATGTCCATGGCGCCCGCGACCTCGGCGATCAGCGCGCGGTTGTCGCCGGTGCCGAACGCGGCGTCCAGGTCGACCAGGTGCAGCCACTCGGCGCCGGAGCGCTGCCAGGCGAGGGCCGCCTCCAGGGGGGAGCCGTAGGAGGTCTCCGAGCCGGACTCGCCGTGGACGAGGCGTACCGCCTGGCCGTCGCGGACGTCGACGGCGGGGAGGAGTTCGAGCTTCTTCGCGGGCATCAGAGGGTACCGATCCAGTTGGTGAGGAGCTGGGCTCCGGCGTCGCCGGACTTCTCGGGGTGGAACTGGGTCGCCCACAGCGCACCGTTCTCCACCGCGGCGACGAACGGCTCGCCGTGGGTGGCCCAAGTGACCCTGGGCGAGCGGATCTTGGGGTTGGTGACTTCGAGGCTCCAGTCGTGCACGGCGTAGGAGTGCACGAAGTAGAAGCGGGCCTCGGCGTCCAGGCCGGCGAACAGCTCGCTGTCCTCGGGCGCCTTGACGGTGTTCCAGCCCATGTGCGGCACGATGGGAGCCTTCAGCGGCCCGACCACGCCGGGCCACTCGTCCAGGCCCTCGGTCTCCACGCCGTGCTCGATGCCGCGCTCGAAGAGGATCTGCATGCCGACGCAGATGCCCATGACCGGGCGACCGCCGGACAGCCGCCGCCCGACGATCCAGTCGCCGCGGGCGTCGCGCAAGCCCTTCATGCAGGCGGAGAAGGCACCGACGCCGGGGACGAGCAGCCCGTCGGCGTTCATGGCCGTCTCGTAGTCGCGGGTGATCTCGACGTCGGCCCCGACGTGGGCGAGGGCGCGCTCGGCGGACCGGACGTTGCCGAATCCGTAGTCGAAGACGACGACCTTCTTGGCGGCCCCGCTCATGACCAGACGTCCAGTCGCATGATGCCCGCGACCAGGCACATCGCGGCGCCGATGGACAGCAGCACGATCAGGCTCTTCGGCATCCCCTGCTTGACGAAGGAGATCACTCCACCGATCAGGAAGAGGCCGACCACGATCAGAATGGTGTTGAGACCGTTCATGCTTACAGCGCACCCTTGGTGGAAGGAAGGATTCCGGCAGCGCGCGGGTCACGCTCCGAGGCATAGCGCAGCGCGCGGGCGAGCGCCTTGAACTGGCACTCCACGATGTGGTGCGCATTGCGTCCGTACGGTACGTGAATGTGCAGGGCGACCTGCGCCTGGGCCACGAAGGACTCGAAGATGTGCCGGGTCATCGTGGTGTCGTACTCGCCGATCATCGACGCCATGTTCGCGGGCTCGGTGTGCACGAGGTAGGGGCGGCCGGAGAGGTCGACGGTGACCTGGGCGAGCGACTCGTCGAGCGGCACGGTGCAGTTGCCGAAGCGGTAGATGCCCACCTTGTCGCCGAGCGCCTGCTTGAAGGCGGCACCGAGCGCGAGGGCGGTGTCCTCGATGGTGTGGTGGGTGTCGATGTGCAGATCGCCGTCGGTCTTGACCGTCAGGTCGAACAGGCCGTGGCGGCCGAGCTGGTCGAGCATGTGGTCGTAGAAGCCGACGCCGGTCGACACATCGACCTTGCCAGTGCCGTCCAGGTCGATCTCCACGAGGACGGAGGTCTCCTTGGTGGTGCGTTCCACCCTGCCAACGCGGCTCATGCGCTCTGCTCCTTCTTCAGTTGACGGACCGCGTCGAGGAACGCGTCGTTCTCGGCCGGGGTGCCCGCGGTGACCCGCAGCCAGCCCGGCACTCCGTTGTCACGGACCAGGACACCCCGGTCGAGGATCTGCTGCCATGCGGTGTGGCTGTCGGCGAACCGGCCGAACTGGATGAAGTTGGCGTCCGATTCGGTCACCTCGCAGCCGATCGCGCGCAGCTCGGCGACCAGCCGGTCCCGCTCCCGCTTCAGCTGCTCGACATAGCCGAGCAGCGTGTCCGTGTGCTCCAGGGCCGCGAGCGCGGTCGCCTGGGTGACGGCGGACAGGTGGTACGGCAGCCGTACGAGCTGCACGGCGTCCACCACCGCCGGGTGCGCGGCGAGATAGCCCAGGCGCAGCCCGGCCGCGCCGAAGGCCTTCGACATGGTGCGCGAGATCACCATGTTCGGGCGGCCCTCGATGAGCGGCAGCAGCGAGTCGCGGTGGCTGAACTCGACGTACGCCTCGTCCACGATCACCATCGAGGGCTTCGCGGCCTGCGCGGCCTCGTACAGCGCGAGGACCGTCTCGGCGGCGACCGCGGTGCCCGTCGGGTTGTTGGGCGAGGTGATGAAGACGACGTCCGGCGCGTGCTCGGCGATGGCCCGCTGGGCCGCCGCGAGGTCGATGGTGAAGTCCTCGTCGCGGGGCCCGGAGATCCAGCCGGTGCCGGTGCCCCGGGCGATCAGCGCGTGCATCGAGTACGAGGGCTCGAAGCCGATCGCCGTGCGGCCGGGGCCGCCGAAGGTCTGGAGCAGCTGCTGGATGACCTCGTTGGAGCCGTTGGCCGCCCACACGTTCTCGACACCCACCGGGTGCTTGCCCGTCCGGGTCAGGTACCCGGCGAGCTCGGTGCGCAGCTCGATGGCGTCCCGGTCCGGGTAGCGGTTCAGCGTCCGGGCCGCCTCGGCGACCCGCTCGGCGATCCGCTCGACCAGCGGCTCCGGCAGCGGGTACGGGTTCTCGTTGGTGTTCAGCTGGACGGGAGTGTCCAACTGGGGCGCGCCGTATGGGGACTTGCCGCGCAGCTCGTCCCGTACGGGAAGATCGTCGATGTTCATGACGGGCTCGGTACCTTCCACCCGAAGCGGGCCTTCAGGGCGGCGCCGTGCGCCGGCAGGTCCTCGGCCTCGGCCAGGGTCACCACGTGGTGGGCGACCTCGGCGAGCGCGTCGCGGGTGTAGTCCACGATGTGGATGCCGCGCAGGAAGGACTGGACGGACAGGCCCGAGGAGTGGCAGGCGCAGCCGCCGGTGGGCAGCACGTGGTTGGAGCCCGCGCAGTAGTCGCCGAGCGAGACCGGGGCCCAGGGGCCGACGAAGATCGCGCCCGCGTTGCGCACCCGGCCGGCCACGGCCGCGGCGTCGGCGGTCTGGATCTCCAGGTGCTCGGCGCCGTACGCGTCGACCACCTTGAGGCCGTCTTCGAGCGAGTCCACCAGGACGATCGCGGACTGGCGGCCCGCGAGGGCGGGCTTGACGCGGTCCTCGATGTGCTTGGTGGCGGCGACCTGCGGGCCCAGCTCCCGCTCGACCGCTTCGGCGAGCCGCGGCGAATCCGTCACGAGGACGGCGGCGGCGAGCGGGTCGTGCTCGGCCTGGCTGATCAGGTCGGCGGCGACGTGCGCCGGGTCGGCAGTGTCGTCGGCGAGGACGGCGATCTCGGTCGGGCCCGCCTCGGTGTCGATGCCGATGCGGCCGGTGAAGTAGCGCTTGGCGGCGGCGACCCAGATGTTGCCGGGGCCGGTCACCATGTTCGCCGGGGCGCACTCCTGCGTTCCGTACGCGAACATCGCGACGGCCTGGGCGCCGCCCGCCGCGTACACCTCGTCGACGCCGAGCAGCGCGCAGGCCGCCAAGATCGTCGGGTGCGGCAGTCCGCCGAAGTCGGCCTGGGGCGGGGACGCGAGCGCGATCGACTCGACGCCCGCCTCCTGCGCCGGGACCGCGTTCATGATCACGGAGGACGGGTAGACCGAGCGGCCGCCGGGCGCGTACAGACCAACGCGCTCGACCGGCACCCACTTCTCGGTGACGGTGCCGCCGGGCACGACCTGGGTGGTGTGGGTGGCGCGGCGCTGCTCGCGGTGGACGATCCGGGCGCGCCGGATGGACTCCTCCAGAGCGGCCCTGACCTGCGGGTCGAGCTCTTCCAGGGCCTCCTTCAGCGCCTCGGCGGGCACCCGCACCCGGGTGAGCCGCACGCCGTCGAACTTCTCCGCGTACTCGATGAGCGCCGCGGTGCCGCGATGATGCACGTCCTCGCAGATGGGCCGCACCTTCTCCAGGGCGGCTTCCACGTCAAACTCGGCACGGGGCAGCAGGTCGCGCAGGGCGCCACCCTCGGGGAGGGTGTTGCCGCGCAGATCGATTCGGGAGATCACGTCATCAATTCTCTCAGACGGCTCGGAAGCACTGGACGCCTGTATCAGTGGCTGATACGCAACCCGGGCGTCACCCGCTGTCACCCCCGGGCACTAGCGTTACTCCTGTCAGGGTGGACGGCGAGGGGGACGGCATTGACCGAGGCGCCCGATGTCGGTGCGGCACCGGACTGGCTCAGTCCGGCGGAGCTGGGCCTGTGGCAGGCCTTCCGCAACGGCAGTACGTACGATCTGCGCACCCGCAATCCGGTGCGCGACGATCCGTTCTCGGTGCGCCCCTGGGGCCCCGAGCGCAGTGTGCGGGCCCGGGTGGTGGCCCTGCTGCTGCTCAGCGGGCCGCCCGCGCTGCCCGGGCGGGTCGCCGCGCTGAAGCTCAACGGGGTACAGATCACCGGCACCCTCAACCTGTCCGGCGGCACCATCACCCCGTACGTCGAGCTGAACAACTGCCGCTTCGAGAACGAACTCCTGCTCCCCGAGGCGCACTTCACCACGGTGCGCCTGGTGAGCTGTGCGATTCCGCGGATCGAGGCGGCCCGGCTGACCACCGAGGGCGATCTGCACCTGCCGCGCTGCCGGGTCGCAGGCGGCATCCGGCTGACCGACGCGCACATCGGCACCGACCTCCTGATCAGCCAGGTCGTGGTGCACGCCGACCGCAGGGGCCGGGCGATCGCGGCCGACGGACTCTCCGTCGCCCAGGACCTGCAGGCCGATCTGATCGAGTCGTACGGGGAGGTGAGCCTGCGGGCCGCGAAGGTCGGCGTGACGCTGAGCCTGCGCGGCAGCAGGCTGATCAACCCGGACGGCCAGCGGGCGCTGAACGCCCCGCAGCTGACCGTCGAACGGACCCTGTATCTCACCTCGGCGGCCGTCTACCCGAGCGGCAACCAGGCGGGCACCACACCGCCGTACGGGACGAACTACACCAACACGCCCGTGCGGGGCACCCTGATCCAGCCGTTCGAATGCCGGGGCGGGCTGCGCCTGGACGACGGGCGGTTCGGGGACGCGGTGGACCTGGCGCAGTCCCGGATCGTCATGACCGATTCCCAGGAACTGTCGCTGCGCCGCATCCAGACCCCGGAGCTGCGCTTCACCGGGCAGCGCCCGGAGCGCGGCAAGGTGGTCCTGTCCGGGGCCCGGGTGGTGAACCTGGTCGACATGGCGGACAGTTGGCCGGGGCCCGGCAGCCTGGCGATGAACGGCTTCGCCTACGAGAACCTCATCCCCATCGGCACCTTCACCCTGGCCGAGCGGCTCGACTGGGTGACCGCGGCGACCCCGGAGTACGCGCCGGAGCCGTACGAGCGGCTTGCCGCCGTGCTGCGCAACAGCGGCGAGGACGCGGACGCCCGCGAGGTGCTGCTCGCCAAGCAGCGCCGGCGCCGCGAGACGCTGCCGCTGGCCGCGAAGGCGTGGGGCGTGCTCCAGGACCTGACGGTGGCGTACGGCTACCGGCCGGGCCGGGCCGCGCTGTGGATGGCGGTCCTGTGGGCGGCGAGCGCCCTCGCCTTCTCCCGCTACGACCCCCAGCCGATCAAGGCCGACGAACACCCCGAGTGGAACGCGCCGCTCTACGCGCTCGACCTGCTCATCCCGGTGGTCAACCTGGGCCAGGACGGCTACTGGAAGCTCACCGGCCTGTGGCAGTGGGGGGCGGCCCTGCTGATCATACTGGGCTGGATCCTGGCGACGACGGTGGCGGCGGGCGCTTCGCGGCTGCTGCGGAGGGGGTGAGCCGGGGGCGCTCGCGGCTGCTGTGGAGGGGTGAGCCGAAGGCGCTCGCGGCCGAATTTGCCGGGCCTTGACCACGCAGCGTACAACCCTCACCACCGATACAGAAGCTTCACAGCGGCCCCCCTGGCGCCGCCCCCACCTGCGGATTTCAATGGTCCGCACCATGACTTTCGTATCCGCGCTGATCCGCACCGCACGGCGGGCCAGGCACACGCCGCACCTCGCCGCCGGCTTGCCGGATGGCCGGGAAGTGCTGCTCGACGCCCCCGACGCCCGGCTCGCTCCCGCGCTGGTCTCGGCCGCGCTCGGCGAGTACGGGGCGGCGGCGAAGCTGCTCGCCATCACCCGCGAGCTGGCCGAGTGGGAGAACCGCGACCGCTACACGATGCGGCTCGCGGCGTTCGCGGTCGGCAGACCGGACTGGCTCGCCAACTGGCTGGCCGAGGCACCCCGCGACCCGGACGCCCTGCTCGTCAAGGCCGAACTCGCGATCGTCCGGGCCTGGGGCTCGCCCGCCCGCGCCGAGCGGCTGCGCGAGGTGGCCCCGCTGATCCTCTCGGCGGCCAACGGCGACCCGGCCGACCCGGTGCCCTGGCGGATCGCCCTCGACCACGCCCGCGGCACCCATGCGCCGCACACCGTCTTCGAGGAGTTGTGGGACGAGGCCATACACCGCTCCTCGCACCACTACGGCTGTCATGTGGCGGCGCTCCAGTACCTCTCGGCCCAGTGGTACGGCTCGCACCGCGAGTGCTTCGACTTCGCCGAGCGGGCCGCCGAGGACTCGCTGCCGGGCTCCCTGATCCGCGCGCTCCCGGCCCGCGCGGCCTTCGCCTACCTGGTGGGCGGCGCGGGCCGGGCGATCCCGTACGAGCGCATCGACGCGGCGGCCGACCTCGCCATCGAGCTGTCCGCCGCCTACGAGCCGGGCGACCCCTGGCCGGCCGAGGTCCGCAATCTGCTCGCCTATGTGCTCGCCGTCCGTGGACGCTGGCCGGAAACGCTGGAGGAATTCCGGCGTATCGGGCCGTATGCGACGTCCTTTCCGTGGCTGCATCTGGCCGCCGATCCGCTGGGGCAGTTCCTCGAACTGCGCGAGTTCGTACGAACCGAGGTCGCCGCGGGCATGCCGTGGGGACGGGAGCGGGCGAAGCCCGGACAAGCCCGCTCCGGCGGCCATTACGCTTGAGCGTTGTGACCACCGCACGCCTCCCACTCTTCCCGCTCAACTCGGTGCTGTTCCCCGGGCTCGTCCTCCCGCTGAACATCTTCGAGGAGCGCTATCGCGCCATGATGCGCGATCTGCTGAAGACCGGCACCGACGCATCCGGCACCGCGGACGGGGCCGGCGACGAGCCGCGCCGCTTCGCCGTCGTGGCGATCCGGGACGGCCGGGAGGTCGCGCCGACCGCGCCCGGTCTGCCCGACCAGACCGCGCAGCCCGAGAAGGGCCCGGCGGCCGGCTTCGGCCCCGACCCGATCCAGGCCTTCCACCGGGTCGGCTGCGTCGCGGACGCGGCGACGATCCGAGAGCGCGCGGACGGCAGCTTCGAGGTGCTCGCCACCGGCACGACCCGGGTGCGCCTGCTCTCGGTCGACGCGAGCGGGCCGTATCTGACCGCCGAGATCGAGGAGATCCCGGAGGAGCCGGGCGAGGAGGCGGGCGCGCTCGCCGAGGGCGTCCTGCGGGCCTTCCGTTCGTACCAGAAGCGACTGGCCGGGGCCCGCGAGCGATCCCTCGCCGGCACCACGGAACTCCCCGACGAGCCCTCGGTGGTGTCCTATCTGGTCGCCGCCGCCGCGGTCCTCGACGTCCCGGCCAAGCAGCGGCTGCTCCAGGCCCCCGACACCGCGACCCGGCTCCGCGAGGAACTGCACCTGCTGCGCCAGGAGACCGCGGTCATCCGCCACCTCCCCTCGCTCCCCGCGGTGGACCTGACCCGCGCCCCCACGAGCCCCAACTGACCGACCGGAGAGCCGCCTTGGCCAAGAAGAAGCAGTCCGCGGGCACCCCGGCGACGGTGGCGCTGACCGCCGCGGGCACCGCGTTCACCGTGCACGCCTACGAGCACGACCCGGCGTCCGCCTCGTACGGGGAGGAAGCGGCGCAGGCCCTCGGGGTGAGCGCCGAGCGGGTCTTCAAGACGCTGGTCGCCGACGTGGACGGCGAGCTGACGGTGGCGGTGGTCCCGGTGGCGGGCTCGCTCGATCTGAAGGCGCTGGCCTCGGCGGTCGGCGGCAAGCGCGCGGCGATGGCCGACCCGGCGGCGGCCGAGCGCACCACCGGCTATGTGCGGGGCGGCATCTCCCCGCTGGGCCAGCGCAAAAAGCTGCGCACGGTGCTGGACGACTCGGCGTCCGCGCACCCCACGATCTGCGTCTCGGCGGGCCGCCGCGGCCTGGAGGTCGAGCTGACCCCCACCGACCTGGCCGCCCTCACCGGAGCCCTGCTGGCCCCGATCGGCCGCGCGTAAGAACCCGCGTCCCAGGGGCTCGACGTATCCGCCGTCCTCGACTAGAACCCGAGGACGGGAGGTACGCCCATGTCGAAGCGGACCCGCAAGCGGAAGTGGCGCATCAGGAAGGGCCGGGCCAACCACGGGAGGCGGCCCGCTTAGCCCTAGGGCGCGATGAGCACTACGGCGCCCGCGTAGCCCCGCCCTACGGCCGCGGTGACCCGGGCGGCCCGGAGTCGAGCGGCCCGGGGTCGAGCGGCCCGATCTCGTCCATCGGGCCCGGCGGCCACGGCTGGTCCGCGTCGCGCGGCCCGAACACGGCGGTGAGGCCCAGGTGGACGGCCATCGCCGCGAACGGCCAGGCCAGCAGGGCGCCCTTGGCGTTGAGCTTGAGCGGGGCGTCGAAGGTGACGCCCTTGCCGGCCGCCTTCGCCGCCGCCACCACGTCCTGGTTGGGCCCGAGCCAGATGCCCAGACGCCAGGCGAGCACGGAGCCGAGCAGGGCGCCGACCGCGAGGCCGAGGACCACCGCGATGCCGCCGGCCTTGCGGAACAGGAAGACCGCGCCTGCGGTGAGGGCGCCGAGGCAGAGCGCGAGCAAGAAGAACGTTCCGTCGCCCCCGATCGCCTGCTCTCCCTCGGTGTCCTTGAGGAAGACGGCCTTGTCGTCGGCGATCAGCGGCACCCGGGGCGCCAGCCACAGCCACAGGAGCCCGAGCACCACTCCGGCCAGCGTCACCGCGAGGGCGACGAGCACCGCGTCCCGCAAGTCCTTCTTCACGGCGGGCGCCTCCTCGACGGGCCCGGGGTGCGCGCCCCCGGCGTGCGGCTGCCCCGGGTCGTCGCCCGGCGGCTGCTGGTGAGGAGGTGGTGTCAGAGGTGCGGTCACCCTGACATCGTGCCAGGCGTGTCTGTGCGCTGCCTCACCGGACCGCCGCCCGGCGGTAGGCCCACGTCGCCACCGCCAGCGAGACGACGCCGACGGCCGCGCACACGGCGAGATCGAGCCCCACGACGCCCCAGTCGGGGTGCGCGTCGAAGCTGTGCGCGAAGGCCTCCACACCGTAGGTGGAGGGCAGCAGATCACGTGCGGAGGCGATGGGGCCGGGCAGCCGGCCGGCCGGGAGCACCCCGAGCAGCAGCGCCGCCGACATCCCCAACTGGCCGAACAGCGTGGCGAGTTCCTGGCGCGGCGCGAGCAGCCCGAGGGCCGCGCCGAGCCCGGCGAGCGCGGCCCCGGCCAGCGGGACCACCGCGGCGAGCACCCACAGGTGCCCCATCGGCAGCCCGAACAGGACGCATCCGGCCACGGCCGTCACGGCCGTCCCGGGCACGGTGAAGGAGGCGTACGCAGCGGCCGCGCCGAGCACCACGGACGCGGGCGGCACGGGCAGCGTCGCGTAGTGGTCGAGCCCGCCGCCCGCCCGCAGCTGCCCGAAGTACTGGGCGAGCAGGTTGAGCGCGACGAAGGCGACGACGAGCACACTGGACCCGGCGACCACCGCCCGGGCTCCGCTCCCGTCGTCCACCACCCCGCGCATCAGGATCATGATCCCGACGGACTGGAAGGTCGCGACGAACAGCAGCGGGATCCGGGCCACCCGGGCCCGGGAGAGCTGGGCGCGGTAGACGGCGGCGAGCGCGGGCAGCAGCCGGGCACGGGGGGCGAGCGGGGCGGCGGCGGGCGCGGTGCGCGGCGCGGGGCCACTAGCCTCGGCGAGGTCGCCGATCGGCTCGACGCCGCTCTCCAGGGGAATGGCGCTCACGCCTTCACCAGCCCTTCCGTGCGGCCGCCGAGGGCGAGGTAGACGTCTTCGAGGCTCGGGGTGGCCAGGGTGAAGTCATCGAGGGCCGCGAAGGCCGGGCCTCCGGTGACGGTGGCCACGGCGGCCCGCGCCCGCTCGGGGCTGAGCCGCAGCGTCCAGCGCCGCCCGGATTCCTGGGCCGCCGCGCGCAGCGCCGCGACCTCGGGCACCTCGACCGGCGCCCGGTCCCGCCACACGAGCTCGACCCGCACCTCGTCGGCGACGCGCGCCTTGAGGCCGGCGGGGGTGTCGCAGGCGATGACCCTGCCGCGTTCGATCACGGCGACCCGGTCGAGCACGGTCTCGGCCTCGATGACGTTGTGGGTGACGAGCAGCACGGTCGCGCCGCGCTCGGCCCGGCGCCGGTCGACGGCGGCCCACACCGCCCGCCGGGCCACCGGGTCCATGCCGGTGGTGGGTTCGTCCAGGACGAGGACGGGGCGTTCGCCGACGAGTGCGGCGGCGAAGCAGGCGAGCCGGCGCTGGCCGCCGGAGAGCTTCTTGAGCGGCCGCCCGGCGATCTCGCCGAGCCCCAGTTCGGCCAGCACGTCGTCGCGTTCGGCGCGCGCCGCGTGCCGGGTGAGTCCGCGCAGCCGGCCGGTGGTCTCGGCGGCGAGCGAGACGGTCAGCTCGTCCAGGGCGGTGGATTCCTGGCCGAGGTAGGCGATGAGCCGGGCGGCCCGTTCGGGGTGGCGCACCAGGTCGTGCCCGAGCACGTCGACGGAGCCCGCGTCGGGCCGCATGAGCCCGGTCAGCTGGCGTACGAGGGTGGACTTGCCGGCGCCGTTGGGGCCGAGCAGGCCGAAGATCTCGCCGCCCCGCACCTCCAGGCTGATCCCGTCGGTGGCCCGGACCTCGGGCGTACCGGGCGCGCCCCGTCCGCCCCGCGCCCCGGGGTACGTCTTGACCAGGCCCCGCACCGCGCAAACGGTGCCGGCCCGCGCCGCTGCTGTGCCGGTACTCACGGGGAACGAGCCTAAGGGGTCGCAGGACCCGCCCCGCCCCGGGGGCGGTTCTAAGCCACCCTGTCCGGCTGCCTACTCGCCGACCGGCTGCCGCTCGGCCGCCGCCCGGACGTCGATCTCGCGCCAGAAGCCCGCCCGGATCGCGTACCGGTCGTGCTCGTCGATCTGGTCGTCCTTGTGCGCGAGGAGGCCGAACCGGGCCGCGTACCGCAGGAGTTCGCCGTCGATGCGGTGCGGGATGCGCGGGTACATCGTGGACAGCTTCTGGACGTGCGAGGGCTCCGGGAGGCGTTCCATCCAGCGCCGCGCGAAGACCTGGCCCACTTCGTAGGGGTCGCCGCCGACCGTGGTGATGTCCTCCTCGCGGTCGGCCCAGCGCTGCTCGGCGCTGGTGAGCTGGGCAAGCGTCGGCAGGGAGGCCGTCTCGGGCGACTCGCCGAGCGCCGAACCGGGGCGCTCCACCCAGCCCTTGTCGGAGGACCAGCGCAGGGTCGCCGATGCGGGCTGGGGCGGCGCGGGGGTGCTGCCGGGCCCGCGCAGACCCGCGAGGTCCTTCGGTGTCGGTACGCCCTTGCCGCCGCCCGCGGCGGGCACCGCGGCGCCGTTCTCGCCGGGGGCCACGGGCTGCGCGGTGCCGTTGCGGGCGGCCGCCGTCTGGGCCTCGGCGGCCCGCTCGGCCGATGCGGCGAGCGCCGACTCGGGCAGCGGCGCGGAGAGGATCGCGGCGATCTCGGGGCGGGGCGCGGGGGCCGGGGAGCAGATCCCGCTGAGGTCCTTGGCCCGTACCGCCTGGGTGATCCAGGAGCGGTCGAGCACCCGGCGCTCGTCGGCCTCGGCGACCAGGTCCTCGGACTGGTTGTAGTCGCCGTCGGCGGCCTGCACGGCCCACAGGTGGACGGCGACGCCGTGTTCCTTCGCGGACATCAGGCCCGGCAGCAGATCGCCGTCGCCGGTCACCAGGACCACGTCGGAGCAGGCGCGGTTGCGGGCCAGTTCGGTCAGCTCGGCGTGCATGGCGGCGTCCACGCCCTTCTGCGCCCAGCGGCCGTCACTGCGGGTCAGCGCGCCGAGGCGGACCGTCACCCTGGGCATCACGCGCAGCCGCCGGTGCTCCGGCTGCGGCACCCGGTCGGGGGCGCCGTCGAACCAGTAGATGCGGAGCAGCGGCTGCTGGGTGTCGGCCTCGGCGCGCTCTCGGAGCCCCTGGATCAGGGCGGCGTGGTCGACGGTGATGCGCGAACGGGCCGGTTCTCCGGCGAGCAGACTCGCGGCGGCGCCGAGCAGGTAACCGGCATCCACCAGGACGACGCAGCGGTCCATGCGTTCCACCCTCTTTCGGGAACCGAAAAGCCAAATAAAAGAAGAATCAGGAGCGGGGGTTGGGGAGATCTCCGAATGAACTCGGGGTTTCCTTCGAGTCTGCCCGACCGCGCAAGGGTTGACGTCCGGAACTCGATCATCGGCGTGGCGGATTGGGAAGAGACCGCGCAATCACACTCGGTAATGGCCCGAAATGCGCTCTTTGTCGTGATGTGTGAGTCTGACAGCGGCCCTGGCCCCGAGTTCCCCCACAGGAGGCATCCCCATGGCCAAGAACAAGAACCGCAAGTCGGCCCAGCAGGACAAGTCCAGCGACAAGTCCAGCTCCGCCGTACGCGGTCAGGAGCAGGCGAAGTCCACCGCCTTCGAGTCCCAGGCCATGCCGCAGACGCAGGCTCAGGGCAGCCCGGCGGATGTTGCCCGTAAGCACCAGCGTCGATTCGGTCACAACTAGCCGTTACGGCAAGAAAGGGGCGCACCCGGTGGGTGCGCCCCTTTCTCCTGCCCGACCGTACGGAGAGCTCAGCCGGCCAGGCAGGACGGGCCGAGCAGCACCTTCAGGTCACCGAAAAGGGCCGGATCCGGCTGGACCCGGTGCCGGTCCAGGCGCAGGACCGTGGTCGAGCGCGGTCCCTGGAGCTTGATCCGTACCTCGGTGTTGCCCTTGTGGTGCTTCAGGATCTCGCCGAGCCGGCTGACCATCGGCGGGGTGACCTTCACGGTGGGGATGGTCAGGACCACCGGCGCGTTGGTGCCCGCCGACGACAGGTCGGGGACCATCAGCTCCATCGCGACCAGGCGCGGGATGTCCTCGCGCTTGTCGAGCCGCCCCTTGACGAACACCACGGCGTCCTCGACCAGTTGGGTCGACACCAACTGGTAGGTCGCCGGGAAGAACATGCACTCGATGGAGCCGGCCAGGTCCTCGACGGTGGCGATCGCCCAGGCGTTGCCCTGCTTGGTCATCTTGCGCTGGAGGCCGGAGATGATGCCGCCGATGGTGACGATCGAGCCGTCCGAATAGTCACCGCCGGTGAGCTGCCCGATGCCCGCGTCTGCCTTGTCGGACAGCACGTGCTCCAGGCCGAAGAGCGGGTGGTCGGAGACGTACAGGCCGAGCATCTCCCGCTCCTGGGCGAGCAGGTACGACTTCTCCCACTCCACGTCGCCGAACTCGACGTCGAGGCCGAAGCCCGGCTCGCTGGTGTCCGCCTCGCCCATGCCGCCGAAGAGGTCGAACTGCCCCTCGGCCTCCTTGCGCTTGACCTGCACCACGTTGTCGATCATGGGCTCGAACTGGGCGGTGAGGCCCTTGCGGGTGTGGCCCATCGTGTCGAAGGCGCCCGCCTTGATGAGCGATTCCGTGGTGCGCTTGTTGCAGGCGGCGGCCTCGACCTTGTCCAGGTAGTCGGGGAAGGAGGCGAACTTCCCCTTCGCCTTGCGGGAGCGGATGATCGAGTCCACCACGTTCGTACCGACGTTGCGGACGGCCTCCAGGCCGAAGAGGATCACGTCGTCGCCCTGGGCGGCGAAGTTGTGCACCGACTCGTTCACGTTCGGCGGCAGCACCTTGATGCCCATGCGCCGGCACTCGTTCAGGTAGACGGCCGACTTGTCCTTGTCGTCCTTCACCGAGGTGAGCAGCGCCGCCATGTACTCGGCCGGGTAGTTCGCCTTCAAGTACGCGGTCCAGTAGGTGACCAGGCCGTACGCCGAGGAGTGCGCCTTGTTGAACGCGTATCCGGCGAACGGGACCAGGACGTCCCACAGGGCCTGGATGGCCTTGTCCGAGAAGCCGTTCTTTCGGGCGCCCTCCTGGAAGATGGTGAAGTTCTTCGCCAGTTCCTCGGGCTTCTTCTTGCCCATCACGCGGCGCAGGATGTCGGCCTCGCCGAGCGAGTAGCCCGCGATGATCTGCGCCGCCTTCTGTACCTGCTCCTGGTACACGATGAGGCCGTAGGTCAGACCGAGCGTCTCCTTGAGCGGCTCCTCCAGCTCCGGGTGGATCGGGGTGATCTCCTGGCGGCCGTTCTTGCGCTCCGCGTAGTTCGTGTGCGAGTTCATGCCCATCGGGCCCGGCCGGTACAGGGCCGAGACGGCGGAAATGTCCTCGAAGTTGTCGGGCTGCATCTGGCGCAGCAGCGAGCGCATCGGCCCGCCGTCGAACTGGAAGACGCCCAGCGTGTCGCCGCGGCAGAGCAGTTGGTAGGTCTTGGGGTCGTCCAGCGGCAGCGCCAGGAGCTCCAGATCGACGCCCTTGTTGGACCGCACCATCTTGACGGCGTCGTCCATGATCGTCAGGTTGCGCAGGCCCAGGAAGTCCATCTTGATCAGGCCGAGGGACTCACACTGCGGGTAGTCCCACTGCGTGATGGTCACGCCGTCGGTGTGCCGCACCCAGATCGGCGCGTGGTCGACGATCGGCTCGCTGGACATGATGACGCCGGCCGCGTGCACGCCCATCTGCCGGACCAGGCCCTCGACACCCTTTGCGGTGTCGATGACCTTCTTCACGTCCGGCTCGTTCTCGTACATCCCCCGGATCTCGCCCGCCTCGCTGTAGCGCGGGTGGCTCGGGTCGGTGATGCCGCTGAGGTCGATGCCCTTGCCGAGGACGTCGGCGGGCATGGCCTTGGTGAGGCGGTCGCCCATCGCGTACGGGTAGCCGAGGACGCGGGCGGAGTCCTTGATCGCGTTCTTGGCCTTGATCTTTCCGTACGTACCGATCATGGCGACCTTGTCGGCGCCGTACTTCTCGGTGACGTAACGGATCACCTCGACGCGCCTGCGCTCGTCGAAGTCGATGTCGACATCGGGCATGGAGACGCGCTCGGGGTTGAGGAAGCGCTCGAAGATCAGCCCGTGCTCGATCGGGTCGAGGTCGGTGATGCCCATGGCGTACGCGACGATCGAGCCTGCGGCCGAACCACGGCCGGGGCCCACCGCGATGCCGTTGTTCTTGGCCCACATGATGAAGTCGGCGACCACCAGGAAGTACCCGGGGAAGCCCATCTCCAGGATGATCCCGATCTCGTACTCGACCTGCTTCTGGCGGTCCTCGGGGACGCCCCCCGGGTAGCGCCGCTTCATCCCGCGCGCGATCTCCTCGCGGAACCAGGTGATCTCGGTGTAGCCCTCCGGGATGTCGAACTTCGGCATCAGGTTCTTCTCGGCGAACATCCCGTCGGTGTTGATCTGCTCGGCGACCAGGAGCGTGTTGGCGCAGCCCTGCTGCCAGGCGTCCGAGGAGTCGATGGCGTACATCTCGTCCGTGGACTTCAGGTAGTAGCCGGTGCCGTCGAAGCGGAAGCGGTCCGGGTCGGAGAGGTTCTTGCCGGTCTGGATGCACAGCAGCGCGTCGTGCGCGGTCGCCTCGTGGGCGTAGGTGTAGTGCGAGTCGTTGGTGACCAGGGGCGGGATGCCGAGCTTCTTGCCGATCTCCAGGAGCCCGTCGCGGACCCGGCGCTCGATCTCGATGCCGTGGTCCATCAGCTCCAGGAAGTACTTGCCCTCGCCGAAGATGTCCTTGTAGTCGGAGGCCGCCTGCACCGCCTCGTCGAACTGGCCGAGCCGCAGCCGGGTCTGGACCTCGCCCGAGGGGCAGCCGGTGGAGGCGATGAGCCCCTCCGACCACTGCGAGATCGTCTCCTTGTCCATCCGCGGCCACTTCTGCAGCCAGCCCTCGGCGTACGCGTCGGAGGACAGCCGGAAGAGGTTGTGCAGACCGGTCTTGTTGTGCGCCCAGATCGTCTTGTGCGTATAACCACCCGAACCGGACACGTCGTCGCGCTTCTGGTGCGGCTGGCCCCACTGGATCTTGCGCTTGTTGCGCCGCGACTCGGGGGCGACGTACGCCTCGATGCCGATGATCGGCGTGACGCCCGCCTTCTTCGCCGAATGGAAGAAGTCGTAGGCACCGTGGAGGTTGCCGTGGTCGGACATGGCGATATGCGTCATGCCCATCTCATTGCAGGCGTTGAACATGTCCTTGAGCCGCGCGGCACCGTCCAGCAGCGAGTACTGGGTGTGGACGTGAAGGTGCGTGAACGGCGGCTTGGACACGGTTGTGGCCTCCAGCGGCAGGGGGTTCGCAGAGCGAGGGGGACAGCCTCGGAGTCTACGTCGCCCCGCCGACAGTCGAGGGGGAACCGCGGCGCGAAGCGCCTCGATGAGGGGCGGTGGTCGGGCGACGGGCGGGCACTCCGGGGTACGGTCGCGCGTTGGAAGGGGCACGGACACCGTCCCGATCGTGACGCACGCAGTACGCACCAGGAGGCACCAGCGATGTCGGTCCCGCAGCCCAGCGCTGAGCAGCGCGGCGAGCAGATACTCGCCGTTTTCGAGACCGCGTTCGGCGAGCTCCTGGCCGCCGACCCGGCCGCTTTCCGGGTCAAGTTCCGCAAGATGGCTGCCTCGGCGTTCGCCTTCTACCGGGGCACGGCCTGCCTGTTCTACGCCGACCTGGCCGAGCACGGGCGCGGCGGTCCCTACCTGGACGAGCGCACCGGCCGGGTCTGGATCCACGGCGATCTGCACGCCGAGAACTTCGGCACCTACATGGACGCCAACGGCCGGCTGATCTTCAACGTCAACGACTTCGACGAGGCGTACGTGGGCCCCTTCACCTGGGACCTGAAGCGGCTCGCCGCCTCGCTCGCGCTGATCGGCTACACCAAGGCGTTCAGCGACGAGCAGATCACCGCCCTGGTGCGCACCTACGCCGGCGCCTACCGCGAGCGCGTCCACGCGCTGGCCGGCGGCGCCAAGGAGGACGAGGTGCCGCCCTTCACCCTGGACACCGCCGAGGGCCCGCTGCTCGGCGCGCTGCGCGACGCCCGCGCCCGGACCCGGTTCGCGCTGCTCGACTCGATGACCGAGATCCGGGAGCACGAGCGCCGGTTCACCGAGGGCGACGGCTCGATCGAGCTGGACGCGGCCACCCGCTACAAGGTGCTCGCGGCCTTCGACGGCTATCTGGAGACGCTGCCCGAGGAGAGCCTGGTGCGCCCGGACTCCTACCGCGTGAAGGACGTCGTGGGGCGGCGCGGCATCGGGATCGGCTCGGCCGGGCTGCCCTCGTACAACATCCTTCTGGAGGGGCACAGCGACGCCCTGGAGAACGATGTGGTGATCTACATCAAGCAGGCGCAGACCCCGGCGGTGTCCCGGCACGTCACGGACCCGGCGGTGCGCGGCTACTTCCAGCACGAGGGGCACCGCACGGTGATCTCGCAGCGGGCGCTGCAGGCCGCCGCCGACCCGTGGCTGGGCTGGACCGAGCTGGACGGCGCGGGCCAGCTGGTCGCCGAGGTCTCGCCGTACGCGGTGGACCTGGACTGGTCGGACATCGACGACCCCGAGGAGATCGCCTCGGTCGTCGCCGACCTGGGCCGGGCCACCGCCGCCATGCACGCGGCGGCCGACGACCAGAGCGGCCACTTCGAGCTGGTGCCGTTCTCCACCGAGCGGGCCATCGACGCGGCGATAGCGGCCGACGAGGAGGGCTTCGCCGAGCTCCTGGTGGACTTCGCGCACTCCTACGGGGCGCGGGCCCGGGCCGACCACCAGATCTTCGTGGACCTGTTCCGCAACGGCCGGATTCCGGGTCTTTAGCGTCCCGAAGCCGTCACCGAAGAAGTCACCGAAACCGTCACCGACGTCGCAGACGCACTCCCGGCCGAACTCTTAGCCGAATTCTTGGGCACGGCGCACAGCGGGACATGGCACACTCCTCCGCGATGGACATATCAGGGACGCAGCTCAGAGCGGCACGCGCGGCGCTTTTCACGGCGCTCGTCGTGACGCTCTCCGCCGCGTCCCATGTGCTGCTCTCGCGCGTCCCGCTGCCGCTCACGCTGGTGGCGTCGGCGGCTGGCGCGGTGTTCGTCATCGCGTACGCGCTCGCCGGGCGCGAGCGCGGTTTCTGGGCCATCGCCGGGGCGCTGGTTCCGCTGGAGCTGACCGCCGACACCGTGTTCACCACCGGCCAGCACGTCTGTTACGGGCCGGCCGGCGGGCCCGTCGCCGGCGCTCTGCGCGCGGTCGGCGTCGACGTGCTGTGCGGCGGCGGCACGCTGGGGGCCATGCGCACCCCGGCGAACGCGGCCACCCTGCTGACCCACCCCGGCCCGGCCGTGCCCTGGCTGCTGCTCGCCGCCCACTTGGCCGTCGGCCTGCTCGCCGCCCTGTGGCTGCGGCGCGGCGAGGCGGCGCTGGCCCGGCTGCTGCGCGCGGTGGCCGCCTTCGCCTTCCGGCCGCTGCTGCTCGCGGCGGCCGCGGTGGGCGGCGCCGCCGATCGCGTACACCCGCGCGGGTGCCCGGCGCACCGGAGCCCGGGCCACTCGCACACCCGCCTGCTGGTGCACTCCGTGGCACGGAGGGGACCTCCCTGCCCGTCGCTCGGCCTCGCCTGAGCACAGCAGTCCCCCATCACTTTCCCCACCTGCCATCCGGAGAAAAAATCATGAGTTCCCGCAACAGCCAGGCCAACAAGGCTGCCGCCCGCGATCGACTGCGAGCGGAGCGCGAGCGTCAGGCCAAGAAGGACAAGGCGCGTCGGCAGGTCATCGTGGCCGCGTCCATCGTCGGCGTGCTCGCCATCGCGGGTGGCGCGAGCTACCTGGTGATGCAGAACATGAAGCCCACCGCGTGGGAGGCCGCCAAGGACAAGACGCTGGTGAAGCCCGCGAACACCACGGGCACCGACGGTACGACCGTCGTCATCGGCAAGGCCGACGCGAAGAAGACCCTCGAAATGTACGAGGACCCGCGCTGCCCGATCTGCTCGCAGTTCGAGCAGACCGTCGGCCCGTCGATCCGCAAGGACGTCGACGCGGGCAAGTACAAGGTCCAGTTCATCGGCGCCACGTTCATCGACAACGGCAGCCCCGGCGTGGGCTCCAGGACCGCGCTGAGCGCCCTTGGCGCGGCGCTGAACGTCAGCCCGCAGGCGTTCCTGGACTACAAGTCGGCGCTGTACTCGGCCAAGTACCACCCGGACGAGACCCAGGACAAGTTCAAGGACCGCGACTACCTGATCCAGATCGCCGACACCGTTGCGGCGCTCAAGGGCAACGCGGCGTTCGACAAGGCCGTGAAGGACGGCACCTACGACAAGTGGGCGCTGACCATGTCGGACAAGTTCAACAAGAGCGGTGTCCAGGGCACCCCGACGCTCAAGATGGACGGCAAGAAGATCACCGACGGCCAGTCGGACAACGCCCCGATGGACCCGGCGACGTACACCGCGGCGATCGACAAGGCCCTCAAGGGCTGATCACGGCGGCCGCCGCTGACGAACGGGCAGGCCCAACTCCCCGGTCCGGCCTGCCCGTTCGGCGTCTCTACTCCCCGGACTCCCCGGCGGGCTCCAGGCTGTCCAGGAAGCCCAGTGCGGTGCGCCAGGTCAGTTCGGCGGCCGCCTCGTCGTAGTCCGGGAGCCGGGGGTCGGTGTAGATGTGGCCGGCGCCCGGGTAGCGGTAGATCTCCACGTCGGCGCCGGCCCGCTGCATCTGCAGGTACCAGGAGTTGAGCCAGTCACCCGGCTCGAACGGGTCCGGGTCCGCGACGTGGAGCTGTACGGGCAGTTCGTCCACGGCGGTGTCCTCGGCCATGTCCGAGGTGCCGTGGAGCAGCAGCAGACCGCGGGCCTTCTCGTCGCCGAGCGCCAGGGTCTGCGCGATGGACGCGCCGAGCGAGAATCCGGCGTAAACGAGGCCGCGCTCCGAGTAGGGGGCGGCGGCGAGAATGGCGCGCTTGAGGAGCTCGTCCTTGCCGATCTCGTCCTTGATCTCCATGCCCTCCTCCACGGTCTCGGTGGTGCGGCCCTGGTACAGGTCGGGGACGTGCACCTCGTGACCCGCGGCGCGCAGCCGTTCGGCCGCCTCATGCACGGCGGGGCGCAGGCCGTAGGCCGAATGGAAAAGCAAGATGTTCATGGGGTCATCGTGCCAGTTACGGTCGAAGGCATGGAGAACGTGCTGCGTCCGTTGATCGTCATCGGCGGCTCGGTCGTGCTCACGCTGCTGCTGGGATGGCTGGTCGACCGGCTGCTCCGGCGAGCCGGCTCCCGGCACCGCGAGACCCCGCTGTGGGGCCTGCTGCGCCGCTGCCGCATACCGCTGCGGGTCGTCCTGCTCGCCGCCCTGCTCAGAGGCTCCTACCGGCAGATCGCCTGGCGGCCCGTACGGGAGAACGGGCCGGCCCTCGGCCAGTTCCTCACGCTCGTCCTGATCGGCGCGAGCGCCTGGCTGGTGGTGCGGATCGCGGCCGCGGTGGTGGAGTCCTCGTACGCCCGCTACGCGGTCACCGCCCGCGATCCGGCGCGGCTGCGCCGGGTGCGCACCCAGGTCACGCTCATCCAGCGGGTGGTCACCGCGATCGTCGGTGTGGTGGCGGTCGCCGCGATGCTCCTGACGTTCCCGCCGATGCGCGCGGCCGGTGCCTCGCTGCTCGCCTCGGCCGGCATCCTGGGCATCGTCGCCGGTGTGGCGGCCCAGTCCACCCTCGGCAACCTCTTCGCCGGATTCCAGATCGCCTTCGGCGACATGGTGCGGATCGGCGACACGGTGGTGGTCGACGGGGAGTGGGGCGTCGTGGAGGAGATCACGCTCACCTTCCTCTCGGTACGCACCTGGGACGAGCGGCGCATCACCATGCCGGTGTCGTACTTCACCAGCAAACCGTTCCAGAACTGGTCGCGCGGCGGCGTCCAGATGACCGGCACGGTCTTCTTCCACCTGGACCACTCGGCGCCGCTGCCGCTGATGAGGGAGCGGCTCGCTCTGATCCTCAAGGAGTGCCCGGCCTGGGACGGGCGGGACTTCTCCCTCGTGGTGACGGACACCACGCCGTCCACGATCCAGGTGCGGGCGGCCGTCACCGCCAAGGACGCGAACGACATCTGGACGGTGCGGTGCGTGGTGCGGGAGCAGATGGTGGCGTGGCTGTACGAACACCATCCGTACGCCCTGCCGCGCATCAGCACGGGGCCTGCGGCCCCGCCTCCCCCGACTGTCTGAGCGCCGCGGCGAAGCCCCGGCTCACCTCAGGCTTCGTACGTCCAGCTGCCGCAGCACCCGGTCCACGATTTCCGGGTCGGCGCCGGGCTCGCTGCGGGCGGACAGGACCTCGTGCCGGGCCGCCGACATCATTTCGCGCTGGATGCGCTGCACCGCCCTGATCCGCTCCACCCGCTTCGCGTACGACTCGCGGCGCTCCTCGTCGACCATATCGGGGCTGATCCGCGCGCCCACGTCGTAGGCCCGTCGCAGCAACTGCTCCATGACGTCCTCGGGCAGTTCCTCGACGTCCTCGATCTCCTTCAGGCGCCGCTTCGCGGCCTTCGCGGCGCGGATCGCCAGGTCCCGCTCCAGGCCGCGCTCGGCGTCCGTGTCGGCCCGTACGCCCAGCTTCCTGACCAGCCAGGGCAGGGTGAGCCCCTGGAAGACCAGGGTGGTCATGATCACCGCGAAGGCGATGAAGACGATCTCGTCGCGGCCGGGGAAGGGCGAGCCGTCGTCCGTCTTCAGCGGGATGGCGAGCGCGAGGGCCACCGAGGCCACGCCGCGCATCCCGGACCACCACATCACGACGGTCTCCCGCCAGGACACCGGGATCTCCTCGTCGTAGTCGCGCTTGGTGTGCAGCCGCTTGGCCAGCCAGGTGGCGGGCAGCAGCCACAGCAGCCGTACGCCGACGACGACGCCCACCACGGCCGCCGCCCAGCCGAACATGTGCAGTTCGCGGCCGGTCGCCGTGCCGAAGACCTGGTGGAGTTCAAGGCCGATGAGGCCGAAGGCGACCCCGGTGACCAGGGTGTCGACGATCTCCCAGAACGTGGCTCCGGCCAGCCGGCCCTGCACGTCGTCGGCGTCCATCGTGTGCTCGGCGAGGAACAGCGCCACGGTGAGGACCGCGAGCACCCCGGAGCCGCCGAACTCCTCGGCCAGTACGTAGCCGACGAACGGGACCAGGAGCGTGAGGCCGATCTGCAGGGTCGCGTCCCCGAGCAGCCCCATCAGCTTGTCGGCGGCCCAGCCGAGCGCGAGGCCCACCACGACCGCGACCACGGCCGAGAGCACCAGTTCACCGGCGGCCGACGCCCACGAGAAGCTGCCGCTCACGGCCGCCGCGATCGCCACGTGATAGAGCACGATCGCGGTGACGTCGTTGAACAGCCCCTCGCCTTCCAGGATCGACACCAGCCGGCGCGGCAGCCCGAGCGAGCCCGCGACGGCGGTCGCGGCGACCGGGTCGGGCGGTGCGACGAGTGCGCCGAGCGCGACGGCGGCGGCGATCGGCAGCCCCGGCACGATGGAGTTGGCCACGGCGGCGACGGCAGCCGTGGTCACGAAGACGAGCGCCACCGCGAGCAGGAAGATCGGCCGGACGTTGGCCGTGAACTGCCGCCAGGAGGTGCGCTGTACGGAGGCGTAGAGCAGCGGGGGCAGCACCAGCGGCAGGATGAACTCCGGCGCGATGGACACGTTCGGCACGAACGGCAGCAGCGCCATGACCATCCCGGCGAGCGTCATGAGCACCGGTGCGGGCAGACCGAGCCGGTTGCCCAACGGGACCATCACCACCGCGCCCAGGAGAAGCACGAGCAGCAGGGCCAGCTGATCCACGGATGCCCTCCGGGGCGGTGCGGGCCGGAACGGCCTTGACGATCAAGGCCTCCAGCGTGCCACGCAATCCGCCCGAACCGCCCATCGGGGGCGGGAACCGCACGAGGCGGACAGGTTCAGAGGGCCCGGCGCATCGCCCGGTGCGCGATCCCCGCGTCCGGGAACTCCGGTCCGTACGCCTCGTACCCGAGCCGCTCGTAGAAGCCCAGTGCCCGCGTCTGCGCGTGCAGGTCCACCGCGGTCAGGCCGTGCGCGCGGGCCGCGTCCTCGATGGCGCGCACCAGCGCCGCGCCGACGCCGAGGCCGCGGGCCGCCGCGGTGACCGCGAGCCGGCCGAGCGAACCGACGCCCGCGTCACCGGTCTTGGCCAGCGCCTCGGGGCCGTGCAGCAGCCGCCCGGTGCCGAGCGGGCCTTCGGCGCCCTCGGCGAGGACATGCAGGGCGGTCGCGTCGTACGCGTCGTACTCCAGGTCCTCGGGCACCCGCTGTTCGACCACGAACACCTGCCGGCGCACCGCGAAGCAGGCCTCCCGGTCGGCCGCGTCGGCGGCGAGGCGGACCTGGAAGGCCGTCATTCGCTCTCGGCCCGGATCGTGTCGAGGGCGTACTGCAGATCGGCCGGGTAGTCGCTCTCGAACTCGACCCACTGGCCGTCGGAGGGGTGCTCGAAGCCCAGCCGCACCGCGTGCAGCCACTGGCGGGTCAGCTTGAGGCGCTTGGCGATGGTCGGGTCCGCGCCGTAGGTCAGGTCGCCGACGCAGGGGTGGCGGTGGGCCGACATGTGGACGCGGATCTGGTGCGTGCGCCCCGTCTCCAGCTTGATGTCGAGCAGCGAGGCGGCGCGGAAGGCCTCGATCAGGTCGTAGTGCGTGACCGACGGCTTGCCCTCGGCGGTCACGGCCCACTTGTAGTCGTGGTTGGGGTGGCGGCCGATCGGGGCGTCGATGGTGCCGCTCATCGGGTCCGGGTGGCCCTGCACCAGGGCGTGGTAGCGCTTGTCCACGACCCGCTCGCGGAACTGCTGCTTGAGCAGCGTGTACGCCCGCTCCGACTTCGCCACGACCATCAGGCCGGAGGTGCCGACGTCCAGGCGGTGCACGATGCCCTGGCGCTCGGCGGCGCCGGAGGTGGAGATCCGGTAACCCGCCGCGGCGAGACCGCCGATGACCGTGGTGCCGGTCCAGCCGGGGCTCGGGTGGGCGGCGACGCCCACCGGCTTCACGATGACCACGATGTCGTCGTCGTCGTGGATGATCTCCATGCCCTCGACCGGCTCGGCCACAATCTGCACCGGCGCGGGCGCCTGCGGCATCTCGACCTCCAGCCAGGCGCCGCCGTGCACCCGCTCGGACTTGCCGACCAGGGCGCCGTCGACCTGCACCTTCCCCGCCGCGGCAAGCTCGGCCGCCTTGGTACGGGAAAACCCGAACATGCGGGAGATGGCGGCGTCGACGCGCTCGCCTTCGAGGCCGTCGGGAACGGGCAGGGTGCGGATCTCGGGAATCGTACTCACCCGTCGAGTATGCCTTGCCCCACCGACATCGCCTTACCCGCGGATCAGTCCTTGTGGACGGTGCCGTCCGGGTCCAGGCCGCGGAACGAGAGGATCACGATCAGGAAGCCGCCGCAGACGATCGCGGAGTCGGCCAGGTTGAAGACCGCGAAGTGGGCCGGCGCGATGAAGTCGACCACCGCGCCCTGGAAGATGCCGGGCGAACGGAAGATCCGGTCGGTGAGGTTGCCGAGGGCGCCGCCGAGCAGCAGGCCGAGCGCGATCGCCCAGGGCAGGCTGTAGAGCTTGCGCGCCAGGCGCGCGATCACCACGATGACGGTGGCCGCGATGATCGTGAAGATCACCGTGAACGCCTCGCCGATCCCGAAGGCGGCACCCGCGTTCCTGATCGCGTTCAGTTGCAGCAGATCACCGATGATCCTGATCGGCTCGTGGTGCTCCAGCCTGGCCACCACGAGCATCTTGCTGCCGAGGTCGAGCAGGTAGGCGAAGGCCGCCACCGCGAACAGCACGGCGATCCTCCGCTTGCCCCTGGGCCGCTCGGCAGCGGCCGCCGAATCGTCGGCCCCTTCCACATCCGGCGTACCGATGATGCGCTCCGCCTCTGCCACGTGAGTCCCTCAACGACTAGGTGCCTGACTGAGCACGAGGGTACGGCACACCCCTCGGGAGTCAGCCGCGGCGTTCCTGCTTCTGCTTGTCCTCGACGCACAGGGTGGCCCGCGGGAACGCCTGCATCCGGGCCTTGCCGATCGGTTTCCCGCAGATCTCGCAGTAGCCGTACGTCCCGGCGTCCAGCCGCCCCAGGGCGTGCTCGGTCTGCTCCAGGGTCTCGCGGGCGTTGGCGGCGAGCGCCATCTCGTGCTCGCGGGTGATGTTCTTGGTGCCGGTGTCGGCGTCGTCGTCGCCCGCGCCGTCGCCGGAGTCGCGCATCAGCCCGGTCAGCGCCGCCTCCGAGGCCTCGATCTCGCTGCGCAGCCGCAGGATCTCGCTGGACAGCTCGTTGCGGGCCTCGGCGACCTCGGCCGGGGTCCAGGGGTCCTCGCCCGGCCGGACCGGAAGCTCCCCGGCAGCCGTGGCGACGGCACGGGCGGCCGGCACCGCCGACGCCGCGGCGGTGGACTTCCTGGCCGCCGTCGCCCCTCCCGCAGTCTTCTTCGCAACCACCTTGCTGGCTCCCGTCTGTTCCGCGGCCGCAGCCGCCCCCTGGGCCGCGGTCGCGGCCCTCTTGGCGCCCGCCCCGGCCGACTTCACCGGCGCCGTCTTGTCGGTCGCCTTGTCGGACGCGGCCCGTGCCGTCCCGGTTGCCTTTTTGGCCGCCGTCTTGCCGGCCGCGCTCTTCTTTGCCGCCTTCTTGGCGGGCGCCGCCTTCTTGGCGCCCGCTTCCCCGCCCCCCGCCGCGTCCTCGGCCGCCGCCTTCTTGGCGGTCGTCCCGGCGGCCGCCGCCTTCTTCTTGGCCGCCGCCTTCTTCGCCGGGGTGGTCTTCTCCGCCGCCTTCTTGGCGACGGCGGACTTCTTCCCGTCGGTCTCCTCGGCCGCCGGGCCCGTGGAGGCACCTGCGGCAGCACGTGTGGCATCGGCTCTCTTGGACGCCGTTGTGGTCTCTACGGCGGTCTTCTTCGCCACCATGGCCGCGGCCCCTTCACATATTGTGATCTTGCTCGCGAATCGTGCTGGGACGATAAATCGACCCCAGGCCCGCGGCAACGGGGCACGCCGCCGGTTCGCCCCGCCCCGGAGCGGCGGCAAGACGAACCTGCATCCGTTGTGCCCAGCTCCCGCCCGGGTGAATCCGCCGGACGGGCGGAGCCGGACTCCGCCGGGGCCCGTATGACCATTCGGGTCATGGCCGCGCCCCGGACCCGGCCCGCCGAAAACCGGTCAGCCGTCCTTCGCCGGGCCCCGTACACTGGCCCCAGCGAGAGGCGTGGACGGGACGAGTAGCGGCGTACGCAGCCAAGAGCGATCCGGGGACGGTGTGAGCCCGGAGGCGAGCGCGAAGTGAAGATCACCCCCGAGCCGCCGGAAGAAAGACCCCGCATGCGACGGGGCCGAGTAGACCCGGCTTCGCGACCCCAATGAGGGGGCGGTGTGTTCCGCACGCCGCCAAGGAGGGTGGTACCGCGGGAGCGCCCCACGAGGGCGGCCTCTCGTCCCTCCGACGGAACCGCACGACGATCCGCCGGAGGATGAACGGATGTCGCAGTACCGCCAGGTGCCCGCCCAGGTCGACCTGCCCGCTCTTGAGCACGCCGTGCTCGAATTCTGGGAGCAGTCCAAGGTCTTCGCCAAGAGCCTCGAACAGTCCGAGGGCCGCCCCGAGTGGGTCTTCTACGAGGGCCCGCCCACCGCCAACGGCATGCCGGGCGCCCACCACATCGAGGCCCGCGTCTTCAAGGACGTCTTCCCCCGCTTCCGCACGATGCGGGGCTACCACGTGGCCCGCAAGGCCGGCTGGGACTGCCACGGCCTGCCCGTCGAGCTGGCGGTCGAGAAGGAGCTCGGCTTCAACGGCAAGAAGGACATCGAGGCGTACGGCATCGCCGAGTTCAACGCCAAGTGCCGCGAGTCCGTGACCCGCCACACCGACGCCTTCGCCGAGCTCACCACCCGGATGGGCTACTGGGTCGACCTGGACGACGCCTACCGCACCATGGACCCGCAGTACGTCGAGTCCGTGTGGTGGTCGCTGAAGGAGATCTTCAACAAGGGCCTGCTGGTCCAGGACCACCGCGTCGCCCCCTGGTGCCCGCGCTGCGGCACCGGCCTCTCGGACCACGAGCTGGCGCAGGGCTACGAGACGGTCGTCGACCCGTCGGTCTTCGTCCGCTTCCCGCTGACCGGCGGCCCGCTCGCGGGCGAGGCGGCCCTCCTGGTGTGGACCACGACCCCGTGGACCCTGGTGTCCAACACGGCGGTCGCGGCCCACCCGGAGGTCACCTACGTCGTCGCCACCAACGGCGAGGAGAAGCTGGTCGTCGCCCAGCCGCTCCTGGAGAAGGCGCTCGGCGAGGGCTGGGAGCCCACCGGCCAGAGCTTCACCGGCGCCGAGATGGAGCGCTGGACCTACCAGCGCCCGTTCGACTTGGTGGAGTTCCCCGCGCCCGCCCACTACGTGGTGAACGCGGAGTACGTCACGACCGAGGACGGTACGGGTCTGGTCCACCAGTCCCCCGCCTTCGGCGCCGACGACCTCCTGGTCTGCCGGGCCTACGGACTGCCGGTCGTGAACCCGGTCCGCCCCGACGGCACCTTCGAGGAGGACGTCCCGCTCGTCGGCGGCGTCTTCTTCAAGAAGGCCGACGAGAAGCTCACCGAGGACCTGCGCGAGCGCGGGCTGCTGTTCCGCCACGTCCCGTACGAGCACAGCTACCCGCACTGCTGGCGCTGCCACACCGCGCTGCTCTACTACGCGCAGCCGTCCTGGTACATCCGCACCACCGCCGTCAAGGACGCGATGCTGCGGGAGAACGAGAAGACCAACTGGTTCCCGGAGTCGGTCAAGCAGGGCCGCTTCGGCGACTGGCTGAACAACAACATCGACTGGGCGCTGTCCCGCAACCGCTACTGGGGCACCCCGCTGCCCATCTGGCGCTGCGAGGAGAACCACCTCACGTGCGTGGGCTCGCGCGCCGAGCTGAGCGAGCTGTCCGGCACCGACCAGTCCGCCCTGGACCCGCACCGCCCGTACATCGACGACGTGACGTTCACGTGCACCGCCGAGGGCTGCTCCCTCGAAGCGGTCCGGGTGCCCGAGGTCATCGACGCCTGGTACGACTCGGGTTCGATGCCGTTCGCGCAGTGGGGCTACCCGCAGCAGAACAAGGAACTCTTCGAGTCCCGCTACCCCGCGCAGTTCATCAGCGAGGCCATCGACCAGACGCGAGGCTGGTTCTACACGCTGATGGCGGTCGGGACGCTCGTCTTCGACAAGTCGTCGTACGAGAACGTCGTCTGCCTCGGCCACATCCTGGCCGAGGACGGCCGCAAGATGTCCAAGCACCTGGGCAACACCCTGGAGCCGATCGCGCTGATGGACCAGCACGGCGCGGACGCGGTGCGCTGGTTCATGGCGGCCGGCGGCTCCCCGTGGGCGGCCCGCCGGGTGGGCCACGGCACCATCCAGGAGGTCGTGCGCAAGACCCTCCTCACCTACTGGAACACGGTCGCCTTCCAGGCCCTGTACGCGCGGACCTCCGGCTGGGCGCCGAGCGCGGCGGACCCGGCCCCGGCCGACCGCACGGTCCTGGACCGCTGGCTGCTGAGCGAGCTCAACTCCCTGGTGGACCAGGTCACTTCGGCCCTGGAGTCGTACGACACCCAGAAGGCGGGCAAGGCGCTCTCCGCCTTCGTCGACGACCTCTCCAACTGGTACGTACGCCGCTCGCGCCGCCGCTTCTGGCAGGGCGACAAGGCGGCGCTGCGCACCCTGCACGACGTGGTGGAGACGGTCACCCGGCTGATGGCCCCGCTGACGCCGTTCATCGCCGAGCGCGTCTGGCAGGACATGATCGTGCCGGTGACCCCGGACGCCCCGGAGTCGGTCCACCTGTCGTCCTGGCCGACGGCGGACCAGGCGGCGATCGACCCGACGCTCTCCTCCCAGATGACGCTGGTACGTCGCCTGGTGGAGCTGGGCCGGGCGACGCGGGCCGAGTCGGGCGTGAAGACGAGGCAGCCGCTGTCCCGCGCGCTGGTGGCGGTGGCGGGCTTCGAGTCGCTCTCGCCCGAGCTGCACGCGCAGATCACGGAGGAGCTGAACGTCAGCTCGCTGGCCTCCCTCTCCGAGGTCGGCGGCTCGCTGGTCGACACGACGGCGAAGGCCAACTTCCGTGCGCTGGGCAAGCGTTTCGGCAAGGGCGTGCAGGATGTGGCGAAGGCGGTGGCGGCCGCCGACGCGGCGGCGCTTTCGGCATCCCTGCGCGACACGGGCGAGGCCTCGGTGGAGGTCAACGGCGAGACGGTGACGCTGGCCCCCGACGAGGTCATCATCACCGAGACGCCGCGCGAGGGCTGGTCGGTCGCCTCGGACTCCGGTGCGACGGTCGCCCTCGACCTGGAGATCACGCCCGAGCTGCGTCTTGCGGGCCTGGCCCGTGACGCGATCCGGCTGATCCAGGAGGCGCGCAAGAACAGCGGCCTGGACGTCGCGGACCGGATCGCGGTGCGCTGGCAGTCCACGGATCCGGAGGTGTCCTCGGCGCTGACGGCCCACGCGGAGCTGATCGCGGACGAGGTCCTGGCGACGGACTACGCGTCCGGCGAGGCGGATGCCGCCTACGGCACCCCGTTCACGGACGAGCCCCTGTCCCTGACGTTCCGCCTCCGCAAGGCATAACACCGGCCCCAGCCGCTTTCCCCCCCACCCCTTCCCGAAGGGGCGGGGTGGGGGATTCCTCGTCGGAGGCACCCGTCTGCGGCCGCGCACGGCAAAAGGGCCGGGCCCCTGGGAAACCAGGGGCCCGGCCCTTGCAGCCTGCCGACGGCTACGCGCGTGTCACGCGCGCAGAGCCCGTCAGTTGTCGTCCTCGTCGATCAGGAAGCCCCGCATCGGCGACGGAGCCTGCTGCATCGGCGACGGCCCCTGCGGCCGCACCGGAGCCATCGGCTGGGTCATCGCCGGCGACATCTGCTGCTGGCCACCGTAGGACGGCGCGCTCGGCATGGACGGCTGGCCGCCCATCGACGGGTTGCCACCCATCGGGTGCCCCATCGCACCGGCACCGGCCGACGCCATGGACCCGCTCATCTGCGGGGCCGGCGGCAGCGAGGCCGTCGCCGGGGTGCGCGGCGGCGCGAGCGAGTCGTCCGCCTGGGTCTCCAGCTGGCGCAGCTGGGACTCCAGGTAGGACTTCAGCCGCGTACGGTACTCGCGCTCGAAGCCGCGCAGGTCCTCGACCTTGCGCTCCAGCGTGGCGCGGGCGGACTCCAGCGAGCCCATCGCGACGCGGTGCTTCTCCTGCGCGTCCCGCTCCAGGGCGTCCGCCTTGGAGCGGGCGTCGCGCTCAAGACCCTCGGCACGCGAACGAGCCTCGCCGACGATCTTGTTGGCCTCGGAACGGGCCTCCGCGATCGCCTGGTCGGCGGTCTGCTGGGCGAGCGAGAGCACCCGGGCGGCGCTGTCGCCACCGGGCGCCTGGGCCGGCTGTCCCATCTGCGGACCGTGGCCCATGGGGCCGCCCATCTGCTGGCCCATGGGGCCCTGGCCGAGCTGGTTCTGGCCCATGGGGCCCTGACCCAGCTGGTTCTGGCCCATCGGACCCTGACCCATCGGACCCTGGCCCATGGGGCCCTGACCCATGGGACCCTGGCCCATCTGGCCCGGACCGTGCTGGCCCTGCGGGCCGTGGCCGCCAGGTCCCGCGGGCAGCTGCGGCGCACCGCTGGGCAGCTGGGGCGGACCCATCTGCGGCTGCTGCTGGACCTGCGGCGGACCGGATATGGCGGCGGGTACGGGAGCACCCGGACCTCGGCCGTCCTGCGGCTCCGGCTTGCGCATGCCCTGCTGCTGGTTCTGCGCGGCGGCGCGGGTGGCGGCAGCCAGCTTGGCGCGCAGGTCCTCGTTCTCGCGGAGCAGTCGCGTCAGCTCGGACTCGACCTCGTCGAGGAAGGCATCGACCTCGTCCTCGTCATAGCCTTCTCGGAGGCGGACGGTCGTGAACTGCTTGTTCCGCACGTCCTCGGGGGTCAGCGGCATCTCTTCTTCACCTCTACGTAGTCGTCGGCAGTCGGCAGGACCGTATCGTTCACAGCCTGACCACGATGCTGATCAGGACGGAAACGATAATCATCAGAACGAAGAAGGACAGGTCGAGTGCCACGCCCCCGAGACGCAGCGGCGGAATGAACCGCCGCAGAAGCTTGAGCGGTGGATCGGTGACAGTGTAGGTGGCCTCAAGAATGACCACCATCGCCTTACCGGGTTCCCATGAACGGGCGAACTGGAAGACGTAGTCCATGACGAGCCGGAAGATCAGCACGATGAGGAAGCACATCAGCGCGATGTAGACCACCTGTTGTGCTACGCCCATCTCGCGCTTCCCTCTCCCCTTGCTTCAAAGCCCCCGGCCTGGTACTGGCCGGATTGTTCCCGGTGTCGTGTCTCAGCTCTGGTTGAAGAAACCGCCCTCTGCGATGCGGGCCTTGTCCTCCGCCGTGACATCGACGTTAGCAGGAGACAGCAGGAACACCTTCTGCGTCACCCGCTCAATGCTGCCATGCAGCCCGAAGACGAGGCCGGCGGCAAAGTCGACAAGTCGCTTCGCGTCCGTGTCGTCCATCTCCGTGAGATTCATGATCACCGGAGTGCCCTCGCGGAAGTGTTCCCCGATGGTACGGGCCTCGTTGTAGGTCCGCGGGTGCAGCGTGGTGATGCGGTACGGCTCCCGCTCGGACACGACCTTGGGCATGATCACCGGTGCGTTCTTCTCCAGGTTCGGACGTTCAGGTGTGATGGACGCCACGGGGGCGATTCGTGCCGGACGTCCGATTTCTACCGGTAGCTGAACCGGTTCTCTCGGGGCCGGAGGCTGAGTTACTCGTACCGGTTCGTCCCGTTCCTCCTGGAGCGAGGACTGGTGCGGAGGCTGATGCCGCCGACGGTCGCGCTCCGGTTCGGGCTCGGGTTCGAAATCGTCGTCGGGGTCGAACCCCCGGCCGTCGTACCCATCGTCCTCCACGAGGCCGAGGTAGACCGCCATCTTGCGCATCGCGCCGGCCATGCTCAGATTCCTCCGCTCTGTCGTGGATCGCTCCTGTCGCCAAGTGGCAGCGTCACCAAGGGCCCACGATCCACGCGGTCCTCCCACCGAAGAGTGGGAATGACCATATTTTCTGCTGTGGTCCGACTTGCTTCGCGACGTTACCCGAGCCGGGGTCGGACTCCGAGTACCGCCGTTCCGACGCGTACATGTGTCGCTCCGGCCGCCACGGCCTCTTCGAGGTCCGCACTCATCCCTGCTGACACCATGTTCGCAGCCGGATGGTCCGCGCGCAGGCGGGATGAGAATTCCAGCAGCCGCTCGAAGGCGGCCCGTTGGCGGCCCGCGTACTCGCCCGCGAGCGGCGCCACGGTCATCAGGCCGTCGAGCCGGAGCCCGGGCGCCTCGGCGACCAGTGCCGCCAACTCGCCGATTCCGTCCGGCGCGACGCCGCCGCGCTCGCCCCGGGCGCCGGACTCCGCGTCAAGGGCGACCTGGATGAGGCAGCCCAGCTCCCGCTCCGCCCCGACCGCCGCGGCGGAGAGCGAGGCGACGAGCTTCGGTCGGTCGATCGACTGCACCATATCGGCATAACTGGCCACAGAACGAACCTTGTTCGTCTGCAATTGGCCCACGAAGTGCCAGCTCAGATCGAGGTCCGCACAGGCCGCCGCCTTGGGGGCGGCGTCCTGGTCCCGGTTCTCCGCGACATGGCGTACGCCCAGTTCGTGCAGCAGCCGCACATCGCTCGCCGGGTAGGTCTTGGTGACCACGATGAGGGTCACTTCCGCCCGCTTGCGCCCGGCCGCCGCACAGGCGGAAGCGATACGTTCCTCCACCTGTGCCAGGTTTGCGGCGAGTTCGCTCTTGCGATCCGTCATCAGTCGTCAGTCCAGCCAGACATATCCGGCGAGCCGCCCAGTGGTGCGGTCGCGGCGGTACGAGAAGTGGTCGCTCGATTCGAGCGTGCAGACCGGCGAGGCCGCCAGGTCCGTGACGCCGAGCGCGGTGAGCTGTGCGTGCACCCCGGCGGTGACGTCCACCGCGGGCGTGCCCCAACTGGTCTCGGACCAGGCAGCGGGCTCGACCTCGGCGACCTCGGCCCGCATCCGCTCGGGCACTTCGTAGCAGCGCCCGCAGACGGCGGGTCCGGTACGGGCGAGGATCCTGGCCGGGTCGGCGCCGAGCGAGACCATCGCGGAGACCGCGGCGGGCACGACGCCCGCGACCATTCCGGGCCGCCCCGCGTGGGCGGCGGCCGCGACCCCCGCCACCGGGTCGGCCAGCAGGACCGGGGTGCAGTCCGCGGTGAGCACGGCGAGGGCGGTGCCCCGACGCGCCGTCACCACCGCGTCCACGGCGGCCGCGCCGTCCGGACCCCAGGGTCCGTCGACCACGGCGACCTCGCGTCCGTGCACCTGGTTCATCCAGACCACCCGCGCCGGGTCGA
Organism: Streptomyces sp. NPDC050485; assembly: GCF_044458185.1. Taxonomy (NCBI): domain Bacteria; kingdom Bacillati; phylum Actinomycetota; class Actinomycetes; order Kitasatosporales; family Streptomycetaceae; genus Streptomyces; species Streptomyces sp. NPDC050485. Next base: position 323,296 of record NZ_JBITHR010000003.1, read on the forward strand.
GCCCGAGCGCCTTGGCGGCGAGCCCGCGGTTGGCGCGTACCGAGGCGGGGTCGTCGCCGACCGCACCGCCGAGATTGAGCTGCTCGTACGGAACGGCGCTCACCCCGCCCCACCGGTCGGTGAAAGCGAAGTGCGCGCCGCTCACAGTGCCCTGCTCTCGTATCACTTCAAGAGACCGCTTCGAAACGTCACTTCGGTCACTTGAGGAAGTCCGGGACGTCCAGCTCTTCCGCCTGGCTGTCCGAGTAGGGACGGGCCGTCGGGATGGACGAGGGGGCCGGGGCCTCGTTGACCGGGGCGGGCTCGACCGGCATCGGGGCCGGCGGCTCCTCGCGGATGCCGACCGTGCCGAGTCCGCCGAGCGGGCGGGACGTCTCGGTCGGACGCGAGGGGGCGGGCTCGTCGCGCTTGTTGGTGTTGCCGCCGAGCACGGTGTCCCGGCGGGCCGGCGGCTGTCCGCCGTCGAAGCCGGCCGCGATGACCGTGACGCGCACCTCGTCGCCGAGCGCGTCGTCGATGACCGCGCCGAAGATGATGTTGGCCTCGGGGTGGGCGGCCTCGCTGACCAGTTGGGCCGCCTCGTTGATCTCGAAGAGACCGAGGTCCGAGCCGCCGGAGATGGAGAGCAGCACACCGCGCGCGCCGTCGATGGACGCCTCCAGGAGCGGCGAGGAGATCGCCATCTCGGCGGCGGCCACCGCGCGGTCGTCGCCGCGGGCCGAGCCGATGCCCATGAGCGCCGAACCGGCCTCGGACATGACCGACTTGACGTCGGCGAAGTCCAGGTTGATCAGGCCCGGGGTGGTGATGAGGTCGGTGATGCCCTGGACGCCGGAGAGCAGCACCTGGTCGGCCGACTTGAACGCGTCGAGCACGCTGACCTGGCGGTCCGAGATGGACAGCAGCCGGTCGTTGGGGATGACGATGAGGGTGTCGACCTCTTCGCGGAGCTCGGCGATGCCGTCCTCCGCCTGGTTCGCGCGGCGCCGACCCTCGAAGGTGAACGGGCGGGTGACCACGCCGATCGTCAGGGCGCCCAGCGAGCGCGCGATGTTGGCGACGACGGGGGCGCCGCCGGTGCCGGTGCCGCCGCCTTCGCCGGCGGTGACGAAGACCATGTCGGCCCCCTTGAGGACCTCCTCGATCTCCTCGCGGTGGTCCTCTGCCGCCTTGCGGCCGACTGCCGGGTTGGCTCCGGCCCCGAGGCCGCGGGTGAGTTCACGGCCGACGTCGAGCTTGACGTCGGCGTCGCTCATCAACAGTGCTTGTGCGTCAGTGTTGATCGCGATGAACTCGACGCCCTTGAGACCGACCTCGATCATTCGGTTGATGGCATTGACACCACCGCCGCCGACACCGATGACCTTGATGACTGCGAGGTAGTTCTGCGGTGCTGCCACGTCGAAGGCCTCTCGCCTCGAGTTACGGGTCGTCACTTCGCGGTTGCCGCAAGGTGACGACGAATGCCGATTGGGACGGTCCGTATCGCCGACCCGAACCCTAACGTTGAAGTTTAGGGTTACCAGTGTGTCTGTTCGCTGGACTCTTCCGAACAGGACACTAAGTCGACAAGTGGCGCACGTTCAACGAACACGCCGAACCTCCCGTTTTTCTTTTCACCCTATGTGATCACCCATGTCGCTGACCAACCAGGGTGCTGGCCAGCGCATATGTCCGTCAACTACCCGATACCGCAGGGGCAGTGGGCGCACTCACATCGAAGCGGGTCGACTTCGGCCGGGCTTTCATCAGTGCACTGAGGGTACGTCCCTTCAGCTCACCCTCCTCGTCGCTTCCCCACACCACGCTGCGACCGCCGGTCAACTCCAGCGTGACGGAGTCGTACGAGGAAATCTTGACGGAACTCGTCTCCTCGGCGACGGCGGGCGGGAGTTCGCCCGCCACCCGCACCGCTTCCAGGACCAGCCGGTCGGTGCCGAAGCGGCGCAGACTCGGGGACTGGGACACCGTCAATTCGAGCAGCGGGATGCCCCTCGCGGGCTGTTGGACCGTGGCGAAACGCACACCCTTCGCGTCCACTTCGTCGAACTTCGCACCATTCTTCATGAGCAGTGCGGGCTTGCGTTCGGTCACTTTCAGACCGATCCCGTGCGGCCATGAACGTACGACCTCGACAGTGCCGATGCGCGGCAGTTTCTGGCGCAATCGCGCCTCAATCGCCCCCGTATCGACGGAAATCAGCGGCGACCCGATCGGCACCGCGGCGGCCGCCTCGACCTCACCGGGCGTCAGAACCTGTGTCCCGGTGGTCTTCACGTGCTCGACGCGCAGCCAGGTGGAGCCGTACAGCACCCAGATGAGGCCCGCGCCGAGCAGGACGACGCCGATGAGAACGAGCAGTGGACCGCGGCGGCGGGGCAGCCGGAGGCGGCCGCCGCGCCGGGGACGGGGCCCGGACCGGCCGGACTTCGCGGACTTCTTGATCCGTCCGCCACCGCGCTGGGCGGTCGCCTGTCCGGCCACGGTCCTTGCCTTCCGTCAGTTGATCAGCGTCCTGCGATGGCCTCGTACACCATCTGCACGAGGAGTTGGTCGGCGTCGCGCCGCCCGAACTCGGCGGCGGAGCGCGACATCTCGTACAGCCGGTGCGGATCGGCGAGCACCGGAAGGACGTTGCCCTGCACCCACTCGGGAGTGAGTTCGGCGTCGTCGACGAGCAGTCCGCCGCCGGCCTTGACCACCGGCTGGGCGTTCAGCCGCTGTTCGCCGTTGCCGATCGGCAGCGGTACGTAGGCGGCGGGCAGTCCGACGGCGGAGAGTTCGGCGACGGTCATCGCGCCCGCGCGGCAGAGCATCATGTCGGCCGCGGCGTACGCGAGATCCATCCGGTCCACGTACGGTACCGGGACATACGGCGGCATTCCGGGCATGTGCTCGACACGCGGCATTTCGTTCTTCGGGCCGACCGCGTGCAGGATCTGGATGCCGGAACGCTGGAGCACCGGGGCGATCTGCTGGATCACCTCGTTGAGGCGGCGGGCGCCCTGCGAGCCGCCGGAGACCAGCAGCGTCGGCAGGTTGGGGTCGAGCCCGAACGCGGCGCGCGCCTCGGGGCGGACCCGGGCGCGGTCCAGGGTCGCGATCGAGTAGCGCAGCGGGATGCCGATGTAGCGGGAGTTGCGCAGCTTGCTGTCGGGGGTGGCGACGGCCACCCCGGCCGCGTACCGCGAGCCGATCTTGTTGGCGAGGCCCGGACGGGCGTTGGCCTCGTGGACCACGATCGGCACCCCGCGCCGCTTGGCGGCAAGGTAGCCGGGCAGCGCCACATAGCCGCCGAAGCCGACCACGCAGTCGGCCTTGGTGCGCTCCAGGATCTGCTCGGCGGCCTTGATGGTGCCGCGCAGCCGCCCGGGGACGGTGATCAGTTCGGGGGTGGGTTTGCGTGGCAGCGGGACGGCCGGGATGAGCGCGAGCTCATAGCCGCGCTCGGGGACGAGCCGGGTCTCCAGGCCCTTCTCCGTACCGAGTGCCGTGATCCCCACGGTGGGGTCCTGCCTGCGCAGGGCATCCGCGAGGGCGAGCGCGGGCTCGATGTGGCCGGCGGTCCCCCCACCGGCGAGTACGACATGCACCGAAATTCACCGCTCTCCGGACGGACGCTTCTTGACGCGCCGTCTCATCGACTTCCAACTCACCCGAGGCTGCCGCATGGCCAGCGCCGCCCGCGCCGCGGGGTCGTCCCGCGCGAACGCGACGAGCAGCCCCACGGCGAACATGGTCGGCAGCAGGGCGGACCCACCGTAGGAGAACAGCGGGAGCGGGACACCGGCGATCGGCAGCAGGCCGAGCACCGCACCGATGTTGATCACGGCCTGGGCCACGATCCAGGTGGTCACACCTCCCGCGGCGTACCTCACGAAGGGGTCCTCCGTGCGTCCGGCCACGCGGATACCCGCATAGCCTAGAGCCGCGAAGAGGGCGACCACCGACAGCGTCCCCGCCAGACCCAGTTCCTCGCCGGTGATGGCGAAGATGAAGTCGGTGTGCGGCTCGGGGAGTTGGCCCCATTTCTCCACACTTGCACCGAGGCCGGATCCGAACCATCCGCCGGAGGCCAGCGCGTAGATTCCGTGCACCGCCTGCCAGCACTGGTCCTGCGGCCCCGGGTCGGTGGCCCCGATGCAGTTCAGCCGGCCCATCCGGTGCGGGCTGATCTTGATGAAGAGGGCGGCGAGCGTGCCCGCGATGCCCAGGACGCCCGCGAAGAGCCGGGTGGGGGCGCCGGCCAGCCAGAGCAGGCCGAAGAGGATCGCGGTCAGGATGATCGTGGTGCCCATGTCGCCGCCGAGCATGATCAGCCCGAGCAGCAGGAAGGCGACCGGCACCAGCGGCACCAGCATGTGCTTCCACTCGGTGAGCAGCCGCTTGTCCTGTTTGCGGGCCAGCAGGTCGGCGCCCCACAGGAGCAGTGCCAGCTTGGCGAACTCGCTGGGCTGGAGCTGGAAGGGGCCGCCCAGGTAGATCCAGTTCTGGTTGCCGTTGACGGACTTCCCTATCCCGGGGACCTGCACCAGGACCAGCAGGAAGACGGTGCCGGCCAGTATCGGGTAGGCCAGCGCCCGGTGCAGCTTGGCGGGCATCCTGGCCGCGGCGATCATCAGCCCCGCTCCGATGGCGGCGGCGAGGAACTGCTTGCGGAAGAAGTACGAGCCCGGCAGCGACAGTTCCAGGGCCTTGATCATCGAGGCCGAGTACACCATCACAAGCCCGAGCACGGTGATGAGCAGGGCGCTGCCGAGGATCAGGTAGTACGCCGTCAGCGGCCGGTCCCAGGCCCTCCTGGCCTGTTCCAGGAGCCGCCGGGGGCCGCGCGGTCCGCGCGGCCGGGGCGTGCCCGTACCGCGGCGGCGGACGGCCGGGCCGCGCACGGATGGGGCGGTACGGCTGCGCAGGACGAGACCGGCGAGTGCGGGCACCCCGCGCGCGCCGCGCCCGGCCGCGCCGGAGCCGCCAAGAACATCGGCCGCCATGTGTGCTGTCCCCTCCAGTCGTGCCCGGCGCCGCCGGTCCGTGGAACGGGTGGTCCGGCTAGGCGCGCCCGGCGGCGAGTTCGCGGACCGCTTCCGCGAAGGCCTCGCCGCGCTTGTTGTAGTTCGCGAACATGTCGAACGAGGCGCAGGCCGGGGCCATCAGTACGGTGTCCCCCGGCTCGGCGAGCCCTGCCGCCTCGCGGACCGCCGCCGACATCGCCCCAGTGTCGGTCCGGTCGAGGTCCACCACCGGGACCTCGGGGGCGTGTCGCGCCAGGGCTTCGGCGATCAGGTGGCGCTCGGCGCCGATCAGGACGACCCCGCGCAGCCGCTTCGCCGACTTCTGGACGAGCTCGTCGAAGGAGGCGCCCTTGGCGAGTCCCCCGGCGATCCAGACGATCGGGTCGTACGCCGCCAAGGAGGCCTCGGCGGCATGGGTGTTGGTGGCCTTGGAGTCGTCGATGTAGGCGACCTGGGCGACGTCGGCGATGTGCTCGATGCGGTGCTCGTCGGGGCGGAACGCCCGCAGTCCGTCCCGTACCGCCTTGGGCTCGACGCCGAAGGCACGGGCCAGGGCGGCGGCGGCCAGGGCGTTCGCGATGTTGTGCGGGGCCGGCGGGTTGACGTCGGCGACCTCGGCGAGCTCCTGGGCGTTCTTCTGCCGGTTCTGCACGAAGGCCCGGTCGACCAGGATGCCGTCGACCACGCCGAGTTGGGAGGGGCCGGGGGCGGCGAGGGTGAAGCCGATCGCGCGGCAGCCCTCCGCCACATCGGCCTCGCGCACCAGGTCCTCGGTCGCCTTGTCCTCGGCGTTGTAGACGCAGGCGACCGTGTTGCCCTCGTAGACGCGGCCCTTGTCGGCGACGTACGCCGCCATGGAACCGTGCCAGTCGAGGTGGTCCGGGGCCAGGTTGAGCACGGCCGCGGAGTGGGCGCGCAACGAGGGCGCCCAGTGCAGCTGGTAGCTGGAGAGCTCGACCGCGAGCACGTCGTACTGCTCCTCGCCGAGGACCACGTCGAGCAGCGAGACGCCGATGTTGCCGACGGCGGCGGTGCGCAGGCCCGCCGCGCCGAGGATCGAGGCGAGCATCCGGGTGGTGGTGGTCTTGCCGTTGGTGCCGGTGACCGCGAGCCAGGGCGCGGGCGTGCGGCCGTCCAGGTCTCGCAGCCGCCAGGCCAGTTCGACATCGCCCCAGACGGGGACGCCCGCCTCGGCGGCCGCCGCGAACAGCGGCTTGTCGGGCCGCCAGCCGGGCGCGGTGACGACCAGTTCGGTGCCTTCCGGCAGGGTGTCCCCGTCCCCGAGGCGCACGGTGATGCCCTGCGCCTCAAGCTCCGCGGCCTGGGCGCGGGAGCGCTCGTCGGCGCCGTCGTTGACGGCCGTGACGACGGCGCCGAGCCCCTTGAGGACCCGGGCCACCGGCATCCCGGAGACACCGAGACCGGCCACCGTCACGCGCTTGCCCTGCCAGGTGGTGCTCACTTGTCCGCTGCCCATCCCGCGTAGAAGAGACCGAGACCCACGATCACGCACATGCCCTGGATGATCCAGAACCGCACCACGACAAGGACTTCGGACCACCCCTTGAGTTCGAAATGGTGCTGGAGCGGCGCCATCCGGAACACCCGCTTGCCGGTCATCTTGAACGAACCGACCTGGATGACCACGGACATCGTGATCAGTACGAACAGGCCGCCGAGCAGGGCGATCAGGAACTCCGTACGGGAGCAGATCGCCAGACCCGCGAGCGCGCCGCCGAGGGCCAGTGAACCGGTGTCGCCCATGAAGATCTTGGCGGGCGAGGTGTTCCACCACAGGAAGCCGAAGCAGGAGCCCATCAGGGCGGAGGCGACGACCGCGAGGTCGAGCGGATCGCGCACCTCGAAGCAGGCGTTGGGGTTGGTGAGGGTCTGCGCGTTGGCGCAGGACTCCTGGAACTGCCACAGACCGATGAAGGTGTACGCGCCGAAGACCATCACGGACGCGCCGGTGGCCAGGCCGTCCAGACCGTCCGTCAGGTTCACGCCGTTCGACATCGCGAGGATCATGAACAGCGCCCAGACCACGAAGATGACCGGGCCGACCGACCAGCCGAAGTCGTTGATGAACGACAGCTTGGTGGAGGCCGGGGTGTTTCCGCGGGCGTCGGCGAACTGGAGGGCGAGCACCGCGAAGGCGATGCCGACGATCAGCTGTCCGGCCATCTTCGCCTTGGCCCGCAGGCCCAGCGAACGCTGCTTGACGATCTTGATGTAGTCGTCGAGGAAGCCGACCATGCCCATGCCGGCGGTCAGGAAGAGCACGAGCAGACCCGAGAAGGTCGGGGACTCGCTGGTGATCACCTTGGTCAGCGCGTACGCGATCAGCGTGGCCAGGATGAAGGCGATGCCACCCATGGTGGGTGTGCCCTTCTTCCCGGCGTGGCCGCGCGGGCCGTCGTCGCGGATGAACTGGCCGTAGCCCTTGCGGGCGAGCAGCTTGATCAGCAGCGGGGTTCCGACCAGGGTCAGGAAGAGACCGATGGCTCCCGCGAAGAGGATCTGCCTCATCGGGCGGTGACCTCACCCTCGACGGCGGTCTCGAGCAGCGCCAGTGCCACCCGCTCCAGGCCGATCGACCTGGATGCCTTCACCAGCACGACGTCTCCCGGGCGCAGTTCACTGCGCAGCAGGTCGACGGCCGCCTGTGCGTCGGACACGTGCACCGACTCCTCACCCCACGAACCCTCGTTATATGCGCCCAGTTGCAGCCAGGACGCTTCCCGGTCCCCGACTGCCACGAGCTTGCTGACGTTGAGCCGGACGGCGAGCCGTCCGACCGCGTCGTGCTCGGCGAGCGACTCGTCGCCGAGCTCGGCCATCGGACCGAGCACCGCCCACGTACGGCGCCCCTTGCCCATGGCCGCGAGCGCGCGAAGAGCGGCTCGCATGGATTCGGGGTTCGCGTTGTAGGCGTCGTTGACGACCGTCACACCGTCCGGACGCTCGGTGACCTCCATACGCCAACGGGAGAGGGTGCCCGCCTCGGAGAGCGCGCGGGCGATCTCGTCTGCGGACATGCCCAGCTCATGGGCGACGGCGGCCGCGGCGAGCGCGTTCGACACGTGGTGCTCACCGTACAGGCGCAACGTCACATCGCTGCACCCGGAGGGTGTGTGAAGCCTGAAGGAGGGCTGTCCGGACGCTGTGAGCCGGACATTCTCGGCGCGTACGTCGGCGTCCTCGGCCTCGCCGAAGAGCAGCACGCGCGCCTTGGTGCGGGCGGCCATGGCCCGTACGAGGGGGTCGTCCGCGTTCAGGACGGCGCAGCCGTGCTCCGGCAGCACCTCCACCAACTCGCCCTTGGCCAGGGCGATCTGGTCCCGGCCGCCGAACTCTCCGATGTGGGCGGTCCCCACATTGAGCACGAGGCCGATCCGGGGCGGGGTCAGACCGGTGAGGTAGCGGATGTGGCCGACGCCGCGCGCGCCCATCTCCAGGACCAGGTGCCTGGTCTCCTCGGTGGCGGTGAGCGCGGTGAGCGGCAGACCGATCTCGTTGTTGAGGGAGCCCGGCGTGAAGACCGTCGGCGCGTGGCGCTGGAGCACCTGCGCGATCAGGTCCTTGGTGGACGTCTTGCCGGACGAGCCGGTGAGGGCGACGACTTGGGTGCCGAGACGGCGTACGGCATCGCGGGCGAGCGCGCCGAGCGCACTCTGCACGTCGTCCACGACGATCGCGGGCACGCCGACCGGGCGGGCCGCCAGGACCGCCGCCGCGCCCGCCTCGAAGGCGCGCTGCGCGTAGTCGTGGCCGTCGACGTGTTCACCGGCGAAGGCCACGAACAGCGAACCGGCCGCCACCTGACGGGAGTCGATGACGACGGGTCCGGTGACGCGGACGGACGGATCCGGTATGTCGTGCGGCTGCCCGCCGACGATTTCGGCGATCTCGGCGAGGGAGAGGGCGATCACTACTTCATCCCTGACTTTTCTGGATGGCGGCGCGAAGCACCAGGCGGTCGTCGAAGGGGCGTACCACTCCGTTGACGTCCTGGCCCTGTTCGTGGCCCTTGCCCGCGACGAGGACGGTGTCGCCCGGCTGGGCGCGGGCCACCGCCGCCGCGATGGCGGCGGCCCGGTCGGCCTCGACCAGCACGTCGCCGCGCTCGTGCGCGGGCACCTCGGCGGCGCCCGCCAGCATCACGGCGAGGATCGCGAGGGGGTCCTCGGAGCGGGGGTTGTCGGAGGTCAGTACGACGGTGTCGGCGAGCCGGGCGGCGGCGGCGCCCATCGGGGCCCGCTTGGTCTGGTCGCGGTCGCCGCCGCAGCCGAGCACGATGTGCAGCTTGCCCTCGGTGACCTTGCGCAGCGAGCGCAGGACCGATTCGACGGCGTCCGTCTTGTGGGCGTAGTCGACGACGGCGAGGTAGGGCTGGCCCGCGTCCACGCGCTCCAGGCGGCCGGGCACGCCGGGTACGGCGGCCACTCCGTCGGCGGCGGTCTGCGGGTCCAGGCCGGCGGTGGCCAGCGTGACGACGGCGGCGAGGGTGTTCGCCACGTTGAAGGGGCCGGGCAGCGGGGCGGTGGCCGAGACCCGCTCGCCCTTGGGCCCGACGACGGTGAAGGTGCTGCTGTCCTGGCGCACCCGCACGTCCTCGGCCCGCCAGTCGGCGTCCGGGTGGCCCTCGGCGGAGAAGGTGGTGACCTCGATGCCCGCCTCCTTCACCAGCCTGCGGCCGTACTCGTCGTCGTAGTTCACGACTCCGCGCCTGGCCCGCTGCGGGGTGAAGAGCTGCGCCTTGGCCCGGAAGTAGTCCTCCATGTCGGAGTGGAACTCCATGTGTTCCGGGCTGAGGTTGTTGAAGACGGCGACGTCGAAGACGCAGCCGTCGACCCGGCCGAGGACCAGGGCGTGGCTGGAGACCTCCATGGCGACCGAGTCGACTCCGCGCTCGCGCATGACAGCGAACAGCGCCTGGAGGTCGGTCGCTTCGGGGGTGGTGCGCTCGGACTTGATCCGCTCGTCGCCGATCCGCATCTCGACCGTGCCGATCAGACCGGTGGCGTGCCCGGCGCCGCGCAGCCCGCCCTCCACGAGGTAGGCGGTCGTGGTCTTGCCGGAGGTGCCGGTGATGCCGATCTGGAGCAGCCCCTCGCCGGGGTGGCCGTAGATCTCCGCGGCGAGCTCCCCCATCCGGCCGCGCGGGTCACCGGCGACCAGGACCGGCAGTCCGGTCGCGGCGGCGCGGTCCCGGCCGGCCGGGTCGGTGAGGACGGCGACGGCGCCGAGACTCGCGGCCTGGGCGGCGAAGTCCGCGCCGTGCAGCCGGGCGCCCGGCAGAGCGGCGTACAGGTCTCCGGGGCGTACCGCCCGGGAGTCGTGCGTGATGCCGGTGACCTCTCCCGGCCCGGGGTCGCTCGTCCCCAGTCGCTCGGCCAGCTCGCTGAGCGGGGTCGGACGGGCCTGTTCCGGTCGGGGCGCTCCCGGCTGTTTCGCGGGGGCGTCCTTCGGGGCGGTTCGGTACTGATCAGCGTGTGGCACGGCGGTGAGCGTACCGGGCGCACCCGCCGGGTCGCCAAAAGAGGGGGGCGAGGCGTCCTGGGTCCCGTCCTGGTTCCCAGGACCCTGGGTGATGGTTGTCACTGAGGCTTCCGGATTCAGTCGTTGCCGCCGAAGGAGACGGGCAGGTTGGGAGGCTGGGCTCCGGTCGGCGGGATCTGCAGGGTCTTGAGGGCGAACTCCATGACCTGCTTGTAGATGGGTCCGCAGATCTGGCCGCCGAAGTAGCTGCCCTTGGTGGGGTTCTGGATGGCGCAGTAAACGGTGATCTTGGGGTTGTCGGCGGGGGCGAAGCCCGCGAAGGACGCGGTGTAGCCCCGGTAGGTGCCGGTCTTGGGGTCGATGCGGTTGGCGGTGCCGGTCTTGCCCGCGACCCGGTAGCCGGGGATGGCGGCCTTGGTTCCGGTGCCCTCGGCGTCGCCGACGACCGATTCGAGCATCTGGGCGACGCTCTTGGCGGTCTTCTCGCTGACCACCCGGGTCTGCTTGGGCGCGGGCGCCGGGGTGAACCGGCCGTCCGGACCCCGGGTGCCGCGCACCAGGGTCGGCTCGACGCGTACGCCGCCGTTGGCGATGGTCGAGTACACCGAGGCGGCCTGCATGGCGTTGAGCGAGAGGCCCTGGCCGAATCTGACCGTGTACTGCTGCGAGGTGGACCACTTGCTCGCGGGGGCGAGGATGCCCGGGGTCTCGCCGGGGAAGTCCAGACCGCTCGGCGAGCCGATGCCGAACTTCCTCAGGTACGAGTACAGGACGCTGTCGGCCTGGGCGTCGGTCTTGCCCAGCTGCTCGACGGCGAGGATCGTGCCGATGTTGCTGGACTTGGCGAGCACGCCGTTGAGGGTCAGGCTCCAGGTGGCGTGGTCGATGTCGTCCTTGAAGAGGCGGTCGCCGCGCTGCAGCCGGTTGGGCACCACCACATGGGTCTCGGGGGTGGCCACGCCTTCCTCCAGGACCGCGGACATGGACATGACCTTGGCGGTGGAGCCGGGTTCGAAGGCGTCCTGGAGCGCCGCGTTGCCCATGGCGGCCGAGTTGGCCTGGGCGAGGTTGTTCGGGTCGAAGCCGGGGGCGTTCGCCATGGCCAGGACCTCGCCGGTGTCGGACCGCTGCACTATGACGTAGCCGCGATCGGCCTTGGACTCGGCGACCTGGTCGGAGATCGCCTTCTGGGCCATCCACTGGATGTCCCGGTCGATGGTCAGCTCGACGTCGGAGCCGGGCACGGCCGGGGTTTCATGGGTGCCCGCGGTGGGCACCCGGCGGCCGCCGGACTGAGCGTAAGTGATCTTGCCGTCGGTGCCGGCCAGCTCCTTGTTCAGCGACGATTCCAGGCCGCCGCCGCCCTTGCCCTCGGCGTTGACGTAGCCCAGTATCCCGGCGGCGAGGTCGCCGTTCGGGTAGACCCGCTTGGTGCTGGACTCGTTCAGCACCCCGGCCAGCACATTGGCTCCGGGACCGCCCTTGGCGCGGTCGGCGGACGCCTTCTCGGCGAAGACCTTCTTCAGGTCCTTGATCTGGTTCCAGACCTGCGGGGTCTGCCGCCGGGCGAGGACCACATAGCGGGTCCTGGGGGTCTTGAGCTTCTTGGTGAGCTCGGCCTGGTCCTTGCCGATCAGCGGCGCGAGCAGCGCGGCCGCCTGCTCGGCGGCGTCCGGGATCCTGGTGGCCTCGGGGGTGAACAGGGTGGGGTCGGCGGTGATGTCGTACGCGTCGACGCTGGTGGCGAGCGCGATCCCGGCCCGGTCGGTGATCCGGCCGCGCTCGGCGGGCAGTGCGTAGCTGGCGTACCGGTTCCTTTCGGCCTTGGCGGCGTAGGCGCTGGCGTCCACGGCCTGCACCTGGAGCAGCCGTACGACGAAGGCCAGCATGATCAGGGTGAGCCCGAGGCTGACCAGGCGCAGCCGGGGCCGGTGGCTGCCCAGCTTGAGCTTCTTGGCGGCCGCGGGGCGGCGGGCCGGGGGCCTGGGCCGCGCGGGCCGGGGCACCCGGCGGCGGACGGGTTCCTTGGGGCTCACTGCGTCACCTGCCGGGGGTCGGGGAGGTCTTCGCGGGCTGCCGGGGCCGGGTGGCCGGGGTGTGGTGTCTGGGCCGCTGGGCGGCGGCGCCCGCCGCCGGCAGCGGGACCGGCTCGGCGGCCTCGGCGGGCGAGGGGTCGCCGGCGGCGCCGGGGACGCCCTTGACGGTGCCGTCGGGGCCCAGGAAGACCGGGCTGCCGCCGGGGACCATGCCGAGGTCCCCGGCCCGGCGGGCCAGCGCGTCGGGGGCGGACAGATCGTCCACGTCCCGCTGGAGCGCCTGCTGTTCGTCGGTGAGTTGGGTGGTCTGCCTGCGGTACTCGCTGAGCTGGAACGAGCCCGCGTTGAGCGCCGAGTTCAGCACCAGCAGGGTGATGAGACCGCCGCCGAGGAGAGTCACGACAAGGAGTACGAACGGCGTGCGGGCGGCGCTGTTCGGTCCCTTGGGTCCCTGTGAAGGCATCAGCCTGCCGAGCCGCGCGGCGGTGCCGCGCAGCTGCCTGGCCGGTTTGCTCACACGTCCTCCCTGATCCGCTGGACCCCCCGGAGCCGGGCGGGGGCCGCCCGCCGGTTCTCGGCGACCTCCTCCTCCGTCGGGAGTTCGGCACCGCGGGTGAGGAGCTTGAGCCGCGGCTGGTAGCGCTCGGGCACCACCGGCAGCCCGGGCGGCGCGGTGTTGGCGGCGCCCGCCGTGAACACCTGCTTGACGATGCGGTCTTCGAGGGACTGGTAGGAGAGCACCGCGACCCGGCCGCCCACCGCGATGGCCGCGACCGCCGCGGGGATGGCCCGCTCCACGCTGGCGAGTTCGCCGTTGACCTCGATGCGCAGCGCCTGGAAGGTGCGCTTGGAGGGGTTGCCGCCGGTTCGCTTGGCGGCCTGCGGCAGCGAGTCGCGGATCAGCTCGACCAGCCGGGCGCTGTTGCTGAACGGCTCCTTCTCCCGCTCGCGGACGATCGCCGAGACGATCCGCTTGGCCTGCTTCTCCTCGCCGTACGCCCGCAGGATCCGCACGAGTTCACCGGCCGGGTAGGTGTTGAGCACCTCGGCGGCGCTCATTCCGGTCGACTGGTCCATGCGCATGTCCAGCGGCGCGTCCTGAGCGTAGGCGAAGCCGCGGTCGGCCTCGTCCAGCTGCATGGAGGAGACGCCGAGGTCGAACAGGACGCCCTGGACGCGGGGGGTGCCGAGACGTTCCAGCACCTCGGGGAGCTCGTCGTAGACGGCGTGCACCAGGGTGGCGCGCGCACCGAAGGGGGCGAGCCGCTCACCGGACAGGCGCAGGGCCTCCTTGTCCCGGTCGAGGCCGACCAGGCGCACCTCGGGGAACTGGGTGAGCAGGGCCTCGCTGTGGCCGCCGAGGCCGAGGGTGCAGTCGACGACGACCGCCCCCGGCGCTGTCAGGGCCGGGGCCAACATGTCCAAGCATCGCTGGAGCATCACCGGGACGTGTCGCTGGCTCAAAGCCGCCCTCTCAAGGATCCGGCGCACCGTCGCACATACGCGCCGGATCCCCGCTCCCCCGGGAAAAATGGGGGGACGAACGGCTGGCGCCGGGGAAGGGGCGTCAGCCGACCGGAGAGCGGGAGAAGGCCGAGCCGTACGTGCGCCGGGCACGCGGTAAACGTATGGTCCGGGAGGCCGTGCTTCCCGGAGGTTGGGATTGTGCAAAGGGGGAGACCGTGCGTCACGCCTCCCACTTCGCGCCACTTTAGTCCACTCGTCCGTAGGGTCAATCAACCCTCCAGCGCGCCGCCGGGCACTTTTTTCACTCGTACGGGTGACACGGAGCGGGGGCTGTGGGTTAGCTCACAAGCGCCCGAGTTGACAGTCTTTTTCCGCCCCCATGGCGAGACTGAACGATCAACGGGGACTACCGTCATAGACATGTCGACTCCTGCGCACATACCCGCAGAGCCTCCCGCGTCCCGTCCGCACCTGACCGTCCGCAGCGGAGGAACGGTGACGGACCGGCTGGTCGAGGCGAACCGCACGTATGCCGACGCGTTCAGCGACCCCGGCATGGACGCCCGCCCGGTGCTCCACGTGGCCGTGGTGGCCTGCATGGACGCCCGGCTCGACCTGCACGCCGCCCTCGGTCTGGAACTCGGCGACTGCCACACGATCCGCAACGCGGGTGGCGTGGTCACCGACGATGTGATCCGGTCCCTCACCATCAGCCAGCGCGCGCTCGGCACCAGCAGCATCATGCTGGTGCACCACACCGGCTGCGGTCTCGAATCGCTCACCGAGGACTTCCGGCACGAGCTGGAGGACGAGGTCGGGCAGCGGCCCGCCTGGGCGGTGGAGTCGTTCCGCGACGTCGACCAGGACGTACGCCAGTCCATGCAGCGGGTCCGGACCTCGCCGTTCCTGCCGCACACCGATGACGTCCGCGGGTTCGTCTTCGATGTGACGACGGGTCTGTTGCGGGAAATCGATCCGGTGGACTGACAACCGTCGGAACGGAAAAAAGGGGGCAACACATGGCCAATCCCCCTCAGTTGTCCACAGGCGAGTGACACGGCGCGGCAACGCCAACAAGAATGCGGATGTGACACCGGTCCGAACCGTTCGGCCGTGGTGTCCGTATTCCGGGGTGGGCCGGGCCGTCGAAGGCGCATCGGCCCGTATGCAAGGGCCGAGGAGGGCCGGGTGACGACCTATGACGATCGAGCGAGCCTCACAGATCTGACCGCCACAGCGGAGCGTGTCCGCGGGTCGGTGGAGAGTGTGATCGAGGGCAAGCCCGAGGTCGTACGGCTTTCGCTGACCGTACTGCTCGCGGAAGGGCACCTCCTGATCGAGGACGTGCCCGGCGTGGGCAAGACCATGCTGGCCAAGACGCTGGCCAGATCCATCGACTGCTCGGTCCGGCGCATCCAGTTCACGCCGGACCTGCTGCCGTCGGACATCACCGGCGTGTCGATCTACGACCAGCAGCGGCGGGACTTCGAGTTCAAGCCGGGCGCGATCTTCGCCCAGATCGTGATCGGCGACGAGATCAACCGCGCCTCGCCCAAGACGCAGTCCGCGCTCCTGGAGTCCATGGAGGAGCGGCAGGTCACCATCGACGGGCAGACCTACGAACTGCCCAGCCCCTTCATGGTCGTCGCCACCCAGAACCCGGTGGAGATGGAGGGCACCTACCCCCTGCCCGAGGCGCAGCGCGACCGGTTCATGGCCCGCGTGTCGATGGGCTACCCGACGCCCGAGGCCGAGCTCCAGATGCTCGACGTGCACGGCGCCGTCTCCCCGCTCGACGACCTCCAGCCGGTGGCGCACGCCCATGACATCGTCAAGCTGATCGACGCGGTCCGCGGCGTGCACGTCGCCGACGCGGTGCGGCGGTACGCGGTGCAGCTGGTCGGCGCGACCCGCAACCACCCGGATCTCAGACTCGGCGCCTCGCCGCGCGCCACGCTCCACCTGCTGCGCGCGGCGAAGGCGTCCGCCGCCCTGAGCGGCCGCGAGTACGCGCTGCCCGACGACGTCCAGGCGCTGGCCGTCGCGGTCCTCGCACACCGGCTGCTGCCCACCGCGCAGGCCCAGCTCAACCGGCGCACCGCCGAGCAGGTCGTCCTGGAGATCCTCCAGCGCACGCCCGTTCCGCAGGCCGGGAATCCGGTGTACGGCCAGCAGCCGCCCGGCGCCCGGCGGCTGTGATGGCGGCCGGGGAGCCTGCCGCGGAGGAACAGGCCAGGGGCGGGCCGTGGGCCGCCCTGTCCGGACTCACCACCCGCGGCCGCTCCTTCCTCGCGGCGGGCGTCGCCGCCGCCGTCTGCGCCTTCGTGCTCGGACAGGAGGACCTGCTCCGGGTCGGTCTGCTGCTCACCGTGCTCCCGTTGGTCTGCACGGTGGTGCTCTACCGGACCCGCTACCGGGTGGCCGGCAGCCGCCGCCTGGTCCCCGGCCGGGTTCCGGCCGGCTCCGAGGCCCGGGTCCAGCTGCGGGTCGACAACGTCTCCCGGCTGCCCACCGGTCTGCTGATGCTCCAGGACCGGGTGCCGTACGTCCTCGGTCCGCGCCCTCGTTTCGTGCTCGACCGGGTCGAGGCGGGCGGCAAGCGCGAGGTGTCCTACCGGGTCCGCTCCGATCTGCGCGGGCGCTATCCGCTCGGGCCCTTGCAGCTGCGGCTCACCGACCCCTTCGGGATGTGCGAGCTGACCCGCGCGTTCAGTGCGTACGACACGCTCACCGTCATCCCCAGGACCGAGCCGCTGCCGCCGGTGCGGCTGTCCGGCGAGGCCGCCGGGTACGGCGACGGACGGCACCGCTCGCTGGCGCTCGCCGGTGAGGACGACGTCATTCCGCGCGGCTACCGGCACGGCGACGACCTGCGCCGGGTGCACTGGCGCTCCACCGCGCGCTACGGCGAGCTGATGGTGCGCCGCGAGGAGCAGCCGCAGCGGGCCCGGTGCACCGTGCTGCTCGACACCCGGGAGACCGCGTACGCGGGCGCGGGTCCCGACTCGGCCTTCGAATGGGCGGTCTCGGGCGCGGCGTCCGCACTGGTGCACATGCTGGAACGGGGCTTCTCCGTACGGCTGTTGACCGACACGGGCAGTTCGGTGCCGGGCGACGGAGCCGGCGGGTTCGCCGGTTCCACCCAGGACTCCTCCGACTCGGCCGGGCTGATGATGGACACCCTCGCGGTCGTCGACCACTCCGACGGCGGCGGCCTGTCGCGCGCGTACGACGTGCTGCGCGGCGGCAACGAAGGGCTGCTCATCGGGTTCTTCGGCGACCTCGACGAGGAACAGGCCGCGGTCGCGGCGAAGATGCGGCGGCGCAGCGGGGCGGCGGTCGCCTTCGTGCTCGACAGCGGGCGGTGGATGCACGGCGCCGCGGAGCGCGGCCCCGTCGAGGAGCGGCTGCGGCTGCTGCGCGAAGGGGGCTGGACGGCGCTCGCGGTGGAGCCGGGCGCGGCCCTGCCCGAGCTGTGGCGCCTCGCGGGCCGGCAACGTACGAACGCGGGAGCGGCGCCCGGCGGCGCTTCCGGCACGGTAGGGGGATGGTCATGAGCGGGCGCGGACGGCTGGCGCTGTGCGCCTACGCGGCCACGGTGATGGCGGCGTGCTCGATGCTGCCGCTGGTCAGCCCGGCGACCTGGATCCTCCAGGCCGCCATCCTGCTCGCGATCCTGAGCGGGGTCGGCGCGCTGGCCCGGCGGGTGCCGCTGGCGCGGCCGCTGACGGTGCTCGCGCAGGCCGTGGTGGCGCTGCTCACGCTGACGCTGGTGTTCGCGCGCGAGCAGGCGATCGCCGGGGTGCTGCCGGGGCCGGACGTCTTCGAGCGGTTCAACTTGCTGCTCCAGCAGGGCAGTTCGGATGTCGGCCAGTACGCGATCCCGGCGCCGACCACCCCGGGCATCCGGCTGATGCTGGTGGGCGGGGTGCTGGTCATCGGTCTCGCGGTGGACGCGCTCGCGGTGACGTTCCGCAGCGCGGCCCCGGCGGGCCTGCCGCTGCTCGCGCTGTACTCGGTGGCCGCGGGGCTCTCCGAGGGCGGCGCGAGCTGGCTCTGGTTCGTCCTGGCGGCCGTGGGCTATCTGCTGCTCCTGCTCGCCGAGGGCCGCGACCGGCTGTCGCAGTGGGGCCGGGTCTTCGGCGGGGCCGCGCGGGCGCCCGGGCGGCCCGCGCAGGGCGTGTTCGAGAGTGCGGCGCCGCTGGCTCCGGTCCGTACCGGGCGGCGCATCGGGGTGCTCGCGCTCGGCATCGCGCTGGTGATCCCGGCGATGCTGCCCGCGCTGGACAGCGGGCTGCTCGGCGGCAGCGGCGGCACCGCGGACGGTGACGGAAACGGCGGCACCATCTCCGCGGTCAACCCGCTGGTGTCGCTGCAGAACAGCCTCAACCAGCCCCAGGACCGCGAGGTGCTGCGGTACAACACCAACGCCCAGGACACCAAGGGGATGTATCTGCGGATCGTCGCGCTCGACGAGTTCGACGGGGCGTCCTGGAAGTCCTCGGAGCGCCGCATCAAGGACGTACCCGATCCGCTGCCGAGGCCGGACGGGCTGAGCCCGTCGGTCAGCACCACCGAGGTGCAGACGAGCATTTCGGCGGCGGGCTGGTACGCGCAGAACTGGCTGCCGATGCCGTTCCCCGCGACCCAGGTCAAGATCAAGGGCGACTGGCGGTTCGAGCCGGTCGGCCGGACCCTGGTCGGCGACCGCAAGCAGACGACCCGGGGTGCGCAGTACACGGTCGGCAGCCTCCTTGTGCAGCCGACGGCGGCTCAGCTGGCCAACGCCCCGGCGCCGCCCTCCGCTCTCCTGACGGAGTACACCCGGGTCCCGGACTCGCTGCCCTCCGTGGTGGGCGCCACCGCCCGGCAGGTGACCAGCGGTGCCGCGAACAACTACGCGAAGGCCGTCAAGCTGCAGGACTGGTTCTCCACCAGTGGCGGCTTCACGTACAACACCCAGGTGCAGTCGGGCAGCGGCACCGAGGCGATAGCCAACTTCCTCAAGGAGAAGGAGGGTTTCTGCGTCCACTTCTCCTTCTCGATGGCCGCGATGGCCCGGACGCTGGGCATACCCGCCCGGGTCGCGGTCGGCTTCACGCCGGGCGTGCCGCGCGCGGACGGCACGATGTCGGTGGGCCTGCGCGACGCGCACGCCTGGCCCGAGCTGTACTTCGAGGGCGTGGGCTGGACCCGCTTCGAGCCGACGCCGACCCGGGGCTCCGTCCCCGACTACACCCGGCAGCAGGCTCCGTCGGGCAGCCCGAGCAGCCCGGCCCAGCCGACCAAGAGCGCCTCGGCCCAGCCCTCGGCGACGCCGTCCGCCGCGGACTCCTGCCCGCCGAGCGCACGCCGCCTCGGCGACTGCGGGCCTTCGGCGGCGGCCGGGGTGGCGGGCCCGACGGACCGCGGCCCCTCGGCATCGACGCTGGTCGGTACGGCCCTCGCAGTGGTGGCACTGCTGGTGCTGCCACTGCTGCCGCTGCTGTGGCGCAGGCGGGTACGGGCCCGGCGGCTCGGCTCCGGCGGCCGGACCCCGGCCGACGCGGTGGCCCGTACGCTCGCCGCCTGGCAGGAGATCACCGACACGGCCTGGGACCACGGCATCCCGCCCGACGAGTCCCAGACGCCCCGGAAGGCGGCGGCGCGGGTGGTGCGGCTCGGCCGGCTCGACGGCGCGGCGGCGGAGTCCGTCCACCGTGCGGCGGGCGCGGTGGAGCAGGCGCTGTACGCACCGCATCCCCAGCCGACGCCGGGCCTGGTGGACGATGTGACCCGGGTGGCGGCGGGGCTCCGCGCAGCAGCGGGCCGCTGGGCCACCCTGCGCGCGATTCTCGCCCCGCGCTCAGCTGTCCGGGTGATCTGGACCCTGTCGCTCCACTGGGAGACGACAACGGCCCGGGTCGCGGAGCGGGCCCAGGGGCTGGCGAGCACATTCCAGGGGCTGGTGGGCACCTTCAAGCCCCTCCGGCGTTTGAGAAGCGGGGGTCCGGGGGCGGAGCCCCCGGGCGGTGCTGGGTGACCGGCCATCCCGTTCGGCACCGGACAAGGCAACCCCCGGCCAGCACCGGACATGCCTGAGGGGCGGCCACCTCATAAAGGTGACCGCCCCTCAGTTCAGGTCAGAAGGGGGCGGGGCTAGCGCCCCTCATCGCGGCGCCGCTGCCAGCGCTGCTCGATCCGGTCCATCACCGAGCGCCGCTGCCGGGCCTGCCGAGGTGCGGCCGAACCGCCCGCACGCGCCTGTTCACCGGGACGCGGCGCCTTGCGCCAACCAGTCACCGCGAGCACCGCACATCCGAGCATGACGAGGAATCCCACCACGCTGATCCAGATCTGCTGCGCGACCATTCCTGCCATGAGGAGCGCGATACCCACCAAGAAGCCGACGACCGCCTGGTAGACCCGTCGCCGGGTGTACGTACGCAGCCCGCTTCCCTCAAGCGCTGTCGCGAACTTGGGATCTTCGGCGTACAGCGCTCGCTCCATCTGCTCGAGCATGCGCTGCTCGTGCTCCGAGAGCGGCACGGAGTCCTCCTACTCGTCGGTCGCGGGGGGCGACCGGATGCGGCCCCTTCAGGATAGGCAGGGAATCGCCCCCGTGAAACCCGCCCTCTACGCCAATTCGCCAGCCGGGCCGCCACGGCGGTTCGGCTGTGGAGATTCAATTCCCCATGCGCCGATCCGTCATGCCGGACGGTGTCCACCGATCATACGGGGCGAAGCCGCCGATCGGGGGGCCTGTGGCGTACTCCATGCGGCACAGCGTCCCTGATCAGCCCGCCGACGGCCGCGCGAGCGAGGTCAGCCGCGCTTCTCGCCCAGTACGTGCAGTTGGGTGGCGACGGCGTGAAAGGCGGGCAGCTCGGCGGCGGCGGCCTCCAGCTTGAGGAGCGCGTCCAGGGCGCCGGGCTCGGTGTCCACCAGGACTCCGGGAACCAGGTCGGCGAAGACCCGCACCCCGTGGACCGCCCCGGCGGTGGCCCCGGCCCCGGCGACCAGCTCGACGAGCTGCTCGGCGGTGAACCGGTGCGGCACCGGGTCGCCCGCGCCCCAGCGGCCCGCCGGGTCGGAGAGCGCGTGGCGGGCCTCGGTGAAGTGCCCGGCGAGCGCCCGGGAGAGCACCGCGCCGCCGAGCCCGGCGGCGAGCAGGCTGAGCGCGCCCTCGGGCCGCAGCGCGTCCACCGCGTTGCGCACGCCTTCCGCCGGGTCCTCGACGTACTCCAGGACCCCGTGGCACAACACCGCGTCGTAGCCGCCGCGCTCGACCACGTCGAAGAGGCCGAGGACGTCGCCCTGGACTCCCTGCACCCGCTCGGCGGCGCCCGCCTCGGCGGCCCTGCGCTCCAGCGCGAAGAGCGCGTTGGGGCTGGGGTCGACCACGGTGACCCGGTGGCCGAGGGCGGCCAGCGGCACCGCGAAGTTGCCGGAGCCGCCACCGGTGTCCAGGACGTCCAGGGCCTCCCGCCCGGTCGCCTTGACCCGACGGTCGAGCGCTTCCTTGAGGACCTCCCAGACCACGGCGGTACGGAGGGAGGCGCGGGGGCGCATGGGGTCCGACACGGCAGTTGACTCCTCGGCGCGGTGCCGCCGCGGACGGCGGGGCGGGAAAGGTGAAGACGCGTCCACCCTAATGGGACGTGAGGGGGCGGCCCGTCATGCCTGGCTCCACCCCGTGCCATGAGCGCCGGCAAGAGAGCGGGCCCGGGCCGTCGCTGCGGCGCAGGGCCGGGGCCGTCGCCGTCAGCCCGTCCCCCGTTCCGCCTCCGGCGCTTGGGACCTGGGCTGGGGCAGCACCGGCTGGAGGACCAGCATCCGCTCGACCAGGCGCAGGAACATCGCCGCGTCGCGGAGCAGGTCGTCGGCGTCCCGGGTGGTGGCCGCGCCCTGGATGCCGGCCTCGGCGCGGGCCCGCCGGTGCGCCCCCGAGGCGAACAGGGCGCTCCACTCGGTCAGTTCGGGCGCTATTTCCGGCAGCACTTCCCAGGCGCTGCGGATGCGTTGGCGGCGGCGCGGGTTGGTCTCGGGGCGGCCGCGGGCGGCGAGGACGGCGGCCGCGGTGCGCAGGGCGGCCAGGTGAGCCGTCGCGTACCGCTCGTTGGGGGCATCGAGGACGGCTGCCTCGTCCAAGCCGCCGCGGGCCTGGGCGAGCAGATCGAGGGCCGCGGGCGGTGCGCCCGCCCGGCGCGGCACCGGATGGACGTCGTTCGCGAGACCGCCCGCCGGACCGTTCAGTGAGGGGGCAGGGCTGCTTGCGCGGCGCCGGGGTGCGGCTGCTGCGGGGGAGCTGGCCATGACGAACCTCCTGTCGTCGTGTGACGGCACTGTGGCCGTATGTGTCCATCGTGAGGGGCACCACTGACAATCGACCCGGATCCCGCCCTGACCTGCCGCTTTGCCTCGCATACAGGTTCGGGCTATCTTTTGTACTGACCAGTCAGTTCAAAAGATGGGGCCGGGTTTCCGGCCCGGGGGACGCGCACAGCAGGGGGGAACGTGGACAGCCCGCACGCGGATGAAACCGGCGCGGCGATACGCGCCGAGGGCTTCGGCCTCAAGGGGCCGCGCGGCTGGGCCTTCCGGGGGGTCGGCATCGACGCCGCACCCGGCTCGCTCGTCGCCGTCGCGGGGCCGTCCGGCTCGGGCCGGACCGCCCTGCTGCTCGCGCTCACCGGCCGGATGAAGCCTGCCGAGGGGCGGGCCGAGGTCGCCGGCCTCCCGCTGCCCCGGAAGATGGCGGCCGTCCGGCGGATCAGCGCGCTCGCCCATGTGCCCGGGGTCAGCGAACTCGACCCGGCGTTCACCGTCGCCGAGCACCTGCGCGAGCGGGTCATGCTGCAGCGCCGCTACGACGGTTCGGTGCGGGCGCTGCTGCGCTCCCCCGCCGAGCGCCGGGCCGAGGCCAGTGCCCGCATCGCCGACGCGCTGGCCGCGGCGGGGCTCGGCCCCGCCTCGCTGCCCAAGCGCGAGCACACCTCCGTACGCGATCTGGAGCGGCTTGAGGCGCTGCGGCTGTCGGTGGCGCTCGCGCTGATCGGGCGGCCCCGGCTGCTGGCCGTCGACGACACCGACCTGAAGCTGTCGGACGCCGAGCGCACCGCCGCCTGGGCGCTGCTGCGCTCGGTCGCCGACGCGGGCACCACCGTGCTCGCCGTGTGCAGCCAGCCGCCCGCCGAGGCCGACATCACCGTACGGACGACAGAGGCGGCCACCGAGGACGGGGCCACGAACGAGGAGGGGGCGGCAGATGCGTTCGCCACGACTGGCAGCGCTTGAGCTGAAACGGTTCGGCAGGGGGAAGCTGCCGCGCGCCGCACTCGTCGCGCTGCTCCTGCTGCCGCTGCTGTACGGCGCGCTCTACCTGTGCTCGTTCTGGGACCCCTACAGCCGTCTCGACCGGATCCCGGTGGCGCTGGTCAACGAGGACAAGGGGGCGAGCGCCGCCGGGCAGCAGCTCCACGCGGGCGACGAGATCAGCAAGAAGCTGCTCACCAGCAAGACCTTCGAGTGGCACGAGGTCAGTGCCGCCGATGCGGGCAAGGGCCTTGAGAAGGGCAGGTACTACCTGTCGCTGACGATGCCCGCCGACTTCAGCAGGAGGATCGCCTCCAGCTCCGGGGACTCCCCCGAGACGGGCGCACTCCAGGTGCGGACCAACGACGCGAACAACTACATCGTCGGCTCGATCTCCCGGACGGTGTTCTCCGAGGTGCGCGCCGCCGCCTCCACCAAGGCGTCGCGGTCGTTCCTCGACAAGATCTTCATCTCGTTCGCCGATCTCCACGACGCGACCGAGAAGGCCGCCAAGGGCGCGGGCGACCTGGAGGACGGGCTCGGCAAGGCCAAGGACGGCTCCAAGAGCCTGGCCGACGGGCTCAAGGACGCCAAGGACGGCAGCGGCAAACTGGCCGGCGGCATCGCGGAGCTCGACACCGGTTCGGGCACCCTGGCGAAGGGCGCCCAGCAGGTCGCCGACGGCACCCAGCGGCTCGCGGACGAGGCCAACGGCGCGGCCGCCCAGGCACGCCCGTACCTCAAGGACAACGGGAAGGCCGTCGGGGACTCGGCCAGGCTCCTCGCGGACTCGATCCCGCCGGTGCGCGACAACCTCGCGAGGATCATCGAGCTCGCGCCCGCCGCTGCGACCGGCACGCGCAACGCCTCCAAGGACCTCGACGCCGTCTACCAGCAGCTCTGTGTGGACACGGCCACGACAGGCCCGGTCTGCCCGAAGCTGCAGGAGGCCAAGAAGGCGATGGCCACCGGCGCGACCCTTACCGAGGACGTCAACGACCTTGTCAAGGACCAGGGCGGTGATTTCAAGAAGCTCGACAAGAGCCTCGAAGACCTCCAGACGAAGGCCAGGGACCTGGCCGCGAAGGCACCGGCCCTCTCCGGCGACCTGGAGACGAAGATCGCCGACATCAACAAGCTCAACAAGGGCGCGCAGGACGTCGCCCAGGGCGCGGCCGACATCCACGCCGGTCTGGGCAGCGCCAAGACGGGTTCCACCGACCTCGACTCGGGTGTCGGCAAGCTGAAGAAGGGCGCGGGCGCCCTGGACGGCGGAATCCTGAAGCTCTCCGACGGCTCCGTCCAGCTCGCGACCGGCCTGCACGACGGCGTCGGGCAGATCCCCGACTACGACAAGCAGGCCCGCGACCAGCGCACCGACGTGATGTCCGACCCGGTCAAGCTGGCCTCGCAGGCGCTGCACAAGGCGCCCAACTACGGCACCGGATTCGCCCCGTACTTCATCCCGCTCTCCCTGTGGGTGGGCGCGATGGTCGCGTACATGCTGATCCAGCCGCTCAACCGGCGGGCGCTGGCCGCCGGCGCCTCGGCCTGGCGGATCGCGTTCGCGGGCTGGCTGCCGGTGGCGGCCGTCGGGGTGCTCCAGATCGCCGCGCTGATGTCGGTCCTGCACTTCGGGCTCGGGCTCGAAATGCAGCGGACCGCCGGGACGCTCGGCTATCTGGCCCTGACCTCCTGCTGCTTCGCGGCGATCGTGCAGTGGCTGAACGCCAAGTTCGGGGCGGCCGGACGCATCCTGGTGCTCGCCGTCCTGATGCTCCAGCTGACGTCGGCGGGCGGCACCTATCCCGTCCAGACGAGCCCCGCGTTCTTCAACGCCATCCACCCCTATCTGCCGATGAGTTACGTGGTCGACGGGCTGCGCAGGCTGATCACCGGCGGCGATCTGGGAGTGGTCTGGCAGGGCTGCACCGTCCTGGTGGCATTCACCGCGGGCGCCCTCGCGCTGACCGCGCTGTCCGCCCGGCAGAAGCAGGTGTGGTCCCTGGACCGGCTGCACCCCGAGCTGAGCCTGTGAGAATCGACGCCATGGACAGCAGCAGCACCAGACGGCAGGCGACCCGGCAGAAGCTCTACGAAGCGGCCGTGACGCTCATCGCCGAGCAGGGGTTCTCGGCCACCACCGTGGACGAGATCGCGGAGCGGGCCGGCGTCGCCAAGGGGACGGTCTACTACAACTTCAAGAGCAAGACCGAGCTCTTCGAGGAGCTGCTGCGGCACGGCGTGGGTCTGCTGACCGCGTCTTTGCAGGCGGCCGCGGATGAAACCGCCGAGCGGGGTGGCACCAAGGTCGAGGCCCTTGACGCGATGATCCGGGCCGGCCTGGGCTTCATCCACCGCTATCCGGCCTTCACCCAGCTGTACGTGGCCGAGCTGTGGCGCACCAACCGCGCCTGGCAGTCGACCCTCCTGGTGGTGCGCCGGGAGGCGGTGGCCGTGGTCGAGACGGTGCTGCGGGACGCGGTGGCGGCGGGCGAACTGAGCGAGGAGATCGACATTCCGCTGACGGCGGCCGCGCTGGTCGGGATGGTCCTGGTGGCCGCGCTCGACTGGCAGGCCTTCCAGAGCGAGCGCTCCCTGGACGACGTCCACGCGGCGCTGTCAAGGCTGCTGCACGGGCGGGTCAGCGGACGCTAGCGGGTACCGCGAACGCCGTACGAGCAACAAAAGTGCGCCGGGCCGGTGCGGTTCGATCCCCCAGAACCGCACCGGCCCGGCGCTTCCCCCGTACGCTCCCCCCGTACCTCCTCACGTCCGGGGAGCCGCGCCGGTTCCGCCGCCCCGTGCCGGCGGTGCCCGCGCCGCGCCCCTTCCGCGGCCTCCACTCTCCCGTCCGCGCAGCTGGGAACCCATCCGCACACCTACTCATCTCGCCTTCTAGGTACGGATACTCAGACGTCCGCGCTCAACCTCAGCCGGAAGCGGTTTACGATCACGTCCGTGTCCGTACTCCCCCTCGTGTTCACCAGCGGCTGGGCGAGCGGGGTCAACGCGTACGCGGTGGTCCTGCTGCTCGGCATCTTCGGCGCCACCGGTCTCACCGACGACGTGCCCGGAGCGCTCCAGCGGCCCGATGTCCTGATCGTGGCCGGCGTCCTGTTCCTCTGCGAGGCGGTCGCGGACAAGATCCCGTACGTCGACTCGGTCTGGGACTCCGTGCACACGGTGATCCGGCCGGTCGCGGGCGCCGTGGTCGGGGCGCTGCTCGCCGGGCAGAACGGTTCGCTGCCGGACCTCGCGGCGGGCGCGGTGGGCGGCTCGACCGCGCTCATGAGCCATCTGGTGAAGGCCGGGACGCGGATGGCGGTGAACACCTCACCCGAGCCGTTCAGCAACATCGCGCTGAGCGTGGCAGAGGACCTGGGCGTCGCCGGGATCATAAGCTTCGCGATCTTCCACCCGCTCGCGGCGGCCGTGATCGCGGGCACGCTGCTGGCGCTGGGCATCGTGATACTGGTCGTGCTGTGGCGGAAGATCCGCCGTTTCCGGCGGCGCAGGGCGCAGCGCCGGGAGGAGAAGCGGCTGGCCGCGGCGGGGGTTCACCGGCCGCCGGAGTGAGAGCCTGTGTTGTCAGTGGCGGCGGTTAAGGTCGCAGACATGGCACGGATTGCGGTGATCGGCGCCGGTGCGGGCGCCATGGCGGCTGCTGCCCGGCTGGCCGTCGTAGGCCACCGGGTGACGGTGTACGAGCGCTCGTCAACTTACGGCGGCGCGCTGGGGCGGTTCGCGCGGGACGGGTTCGTCTTCGACACCGGCCCCGGTCTGCTGCGGCTGCCCGCGGTCTACCGCGACCTGTTCGTGAAGACCGGCAAGGAGCCGCTGGAGAGCTGCGTCGAGCTCGCCCCGGTGGACCCGGCCGCGCGCCACCTGTTCGCCGACGGTACGGACGTGTCGCTGCCCAACGCCTCGCGCGCGGGCGTGGTTTCCGCGCTGGACGCGGCGCTGGGGGCGGGGGCGGGTGAGCGCTGGGGTGAGTTCCTGGGCCGGGCCAGGGAGACCTGGGACCGCACCCGCAGGCCGCTCCTGGAGGAGCCGCTGTGGCCCGACTGGCAGGTGCTCGCCCGCGATCCCTACCCGGCACTGAAGCAGCGCAGGCTGCTGCGTCCGCCCCGGCAGGCGGACACGCTCGGCGAGGTCGCCGCGTGGGAGCTGGGCGGGGGCCGGCTCGCCGCGCTCCTGGAGAGCTACGCCCTGGAGTACGGTCTGGATCCGCGCACGGCCCCCGCGGCCGCGGCCGTGCTGCCGTACATGGAGCAGACCTTCGGCAGTTGGTACGTGCGCGGCGGCATGCGGGAGCTGGCGCGCGCGGTGTACGAGCGCTGTGCGGCCAGGAAGGTCGAGTTCGTCTTCGGCGCCGAGGTGCGGGGCGTACGGGAGAAGGACGGCCGGGCCGCGGGTCTGGAGCTCGCCGACGGCACCGTCGTGGAGGCCGATCACGTGGTGTGCGGGGTGGATCCGCGGGCCCTCCAACCGATGCTGCCCGGCCGGGAGTTGTGGGGATCCGGGCGGGTGCGCCCCTCCGCCGGGGGCGCGCCGAGCCGCTTCTCGGTGCTGCTCGCCCTGCGCGGCGGGCGCCCGGCGGACGCCGCGCACCGCACGGTGGTGCACTCCCCGGACGCGGCGGCCGAGGCCCGTGCGGGGTTCACGGGCCCGCATGCCGCGCCCCCCACGGTCACGGTCCTGCGCCCCGACGATCCGACGGTGCGGCCCGACGACGACCACGAGGCGGTGACGCTGACGGCGACGGTCGCACCGCACGGGCCGGTCGACTGGAGCGAGGGGGCGCTGGTCCGGCGGTACACGGACGATCTGATCGCGGCCGCCGTACGGGCCGTGCCCGATCTGCGGGAGCGGCTGCTGTGGCACGAGGCGCGCACCCCGGTGCACCTGGCGCAGGCGACCGGCGCCGAAGGCGGTTCCGTGCCCGCGCCCTCACTGGCCGGAGCCATGGCCGGATTCCTGCACCCGTCCAACACCACCGGTCTGCCGGGGCTCCATCTGGCGGGCGGCTGGGCGCATCCCGGCGGCGGGCTCGCGCAGTCCGGGATGTCGGGCGCGCTGGTCGCCGGGCTGATCGTGGAAGGAGAGGACTTCCGGGGCTCGCAGTGAACCCCGGGCCGGGCTCACCAGCGCTGGGCCCGCCCGGCTCGGTCAGTAGCGGTACGGCTGCTGCTCGGGGTGGTTCGGCAGGTCCGGGTTGCCCGGGTTGCCCAGGTGGTTCGGGTGGTTGGGGTCGTACGGCTGCTGGACCTGCTGCTCGTACGGGGCGTACAGCTGCTCCCCCTCGCGCTGCTGGGGCACCCACACCCCGCCGGGCGGGGTGTCCATGCCGTACTGGGCGGTGAGCGGGTCCGGATAGGGCTGCTGCTGGCCGCCGAAGCTGTCGTAGCCGCTGTACGTGCCGTACACCTGGCCGCCGTTGCCGATGTACGGGTCGGAATAGGCGGCGTACTGCTGCTGCCCGGCGCCCGTGTCGTACTGCGGGGCGTAGGGATCGGCGTAGGGATCGGCGTACGGCTGCTGCGGGTCGTAGGCGCCGTACTGGTGCTGCGCCTCGGTCTGCGGTGCGGGGTGGTAGACGCCGTACTGGCCGGTGTCGTCGGGCATCGGCTGCGGCTCGTACACGGAGTCGTGGTGATCGATGTGATCGGCGTGATCGGTGTGCAGGGTCTCGCCGTTCGCGTCCGGGGAACCGGCCGCGGCCGTTTCCTCGTACTGGAGGTCCGAGACTTCCAGGACCGGCTCGGGGGCGGGGGCGGACTTCCGGCCGGACCTGCGGCGGCGGCTCGCGCCCGGCCTGCCGCCGAGCGCCCAGCCGGTGGAGAAGCCGCGCCGGAAGGACAGGGTGACGTACACCTGGCCCACGGCGAAGGCGATCGCACCCAGGATGATCACGAAGACCGACGGGATCAGGACACCGATCACCACACCGAGGAATCCGGTGAAGGCGAGCAGCCGCCAGCGCAGCCGCGCCTTGTACTGCAGCAGCACCTCACCGAGCAGCCACAGCGCGACGATTCCGAACGCGATGTAGAGGACCGTCCAGCCCATGTACGTCCCTCTTCTCCTGTCCCGGGTGCAGCTGTCCCCTGACCCCGGTACCACTCACCGGCTACGCCCGCTGGTGCAGACCGAGATTCTCGTAGATTTCGAGCGTCGCCGTGGAGTTGTTGAGGGTAATGAAGTGCAACCCGGGTACACCATCGGCGAGCAGCCGCGAACAGAACTCCGTGGCGAACTCGATTCCAATGGAGCGTACAGCGGCCGGATCGTCCTTGACTGCCAGCATCCGGTCCCGGAGGGCCTCCGGGAAGGCGGCGGTGCTGAGTTGGGGCAGTCGTTCCAGCTGCTTCACGCTGGTCACGGGCATGACCTCGGGGATGATCGGGGTCTCGCAGCCGGCCGCCGAGACCCGGTCGCGCAACCGCAAATAGTTCTCGGGCTCGAAGAACATCTGCGTGATGGCGTAGTCGGCGCCCGCGCGGCACTTGTCCACGAAGTACCGGATGTCGGAATCCCAGTCCTGTGACCGCGGATGCATCTCGGGGAAGGCCGCGACGCCGACGCAGAAGTCTCCGGACTCCCGGATGAGCGCGACGAGTTCGGCCGCGTACGTCACACCCTGGGGGTGCTTGACCCACTCGCCCATCGGGTCGCCCTTGGGGTCGCCGCGCACCGCGAGGATGTTGCGGATCCCGGCGTCGGCGTACTGGCCGACGGTGTGGCGCAGTTCGGCCACCGAGTGCCCGACGGCGGTGAGGTGGGCGACCGGGGTGAGGGTGGTGTCCTCGGTGATCTGCTGGGTGGCCTCGACGGTGCCGGTGCGGGTGGAGCCGCCGGCGCCGTACGTCACCGAGACGAAGTCGGGGGCGACCGCTTCTACCCGGCGCAGCGCGTTCCAGAGGTTCCGCTCGCCCTTCTCCGTCTTGGGCGCGTAGAACTCGAAGGAGTACGTGGTCTCGCCGGTCGCGAGCATGTCGCGCACGGTCCGTGCGCGATCCGTCCTGGTGGAAGCTGTGCCAAGGGCCATACTCGCAGGTTAGCCAGGGGTGTCCGGTCCCCCAACAGGACTGGGGTAATTTGTCCGCATTGTCGGATTCTTGTCCACGCCTCGGACAGCACTCGGACAGCACTCGGGCATCCGACCCCGTCCAGGATCCCACTGGCCCGGGCCTGCCCGGCGGACCGGTCTAGCCGAGCCGCTCCCTGACCCGCTTGGCGAGATCGGCGGCGGCCGCGGCGGGGTCGTCGGCCTCGGTGATCGCCCGGACGACGACGACCCGGTCGGCGCCCGCGTCCAGGACCTCGTCCAGATTGCCCGCGTCGATCCCGCCGATCGCGAACCAGGGCCGGTCGGTGCCGAGCGAGGCGGTGTAACGCACCAGGTCCAGGCCCGGGGCGTGGCGGCCCGGCTTGGTCGGGGTGGGCCAGCACGGGCCCGTGCAGAAGTAGTCCACTCCCGGCTCGGCGGCGGCCGCGGCGGCCTCCTGCTCGGCGTGGGTGGATCGGCCGATCAGCACCTGCTCGCCCAGGACGGCCCGGGCGGCGGGCACCGGCAGATCGCCCTGGCCCAGGTGCAGCACGTCCGCGCCGATGGCGTGTGCCACATCGGCCCGGTCGTTCACCGAGAGGAGCTTGCCGTGCCGCCGGCAGGCGTCCGCGAAGACGGCCAGATGGTCCAGCTCCTCGGCGGCCTCCAGGCCCTTGTCCCGCAGCTGCACGATGTCCACGCCGGACGCCAGCACGGCGTCCAGGAACTCGGGCAGGTCGCCCTGGCGCTTGCGCGCGTCCACGCACAGGTAGAGCCGGGCGTCGGCGAGCTGCTCACGGGCCGTGGGCATGGAAGGTCCCCCGTTGTGTTCGTGTTCGGCCGCGCCGCGGTGCACGGGCCGGTTCGGAACCGGACCGTACACCGCGGCCTGTCGGGGCTGGTCGGTGGGCTCGTTCAGATCACAGGGCGAGCGCCTGGGCGCGGCGCTTCACCTCCGTGCCGCGATTCTCGCTGAGGGCCTGCGCGGGGGTGCCGGGCAGGGTCGGGTCGGGAGTGAAGAGCCACTCCAGCATTTCTTCGTCGGAGAAGCCGTCGTCCCGCAGCAGGGTCAGGGTGCCGGCGAGCCCCTTGACCACCTTGTCGGTGTCAATGAAGGCGGCCGGCACCTGGAGCGCCCGGTTCTCACCGCGGCGTACGGCGATGAGCTGGCCCTCCTTGACCAGCTGCCGTACGCGCGTCACCTCCACGTCCAGCATCTCCGCGATGTCGGGGAGGTAGAGCCAGGCGGGGACGAGAGCATCAATCTTTGCGTCAATCTCGGTCACGGTCCAAGCGTGCCACCTCCCACTGACAGTCGGTACCTGGGTGGTCCCGTCCGGCTACCCGGGGGCTGTGCCCCCGGCCCCCTCCGTTTCCCGTCCGTCCGCCTTTCGCCTGCGGGCCGTGCGCTGACGGGGCAGATTTCTGCGGCGCTACCGCGCCGCCCCCTTCAGCGGAACCGACGGATCCGCCACCCTCTCGGCGTTCAGCGGCATCGCCGACTCGATCAGTTTGCGGCCCTGGGCCAGGTCGCGGGGGCGGCCCACGGCCAGTACGGCCACCAGTGCTTCGTCGCGGAGCCAGCAGACGGACCAGGAGGGCGTTGCCGGGTCGCCACGCCAGATCAGGTCGTCGGCGTCGGTGTGGTGGCCCGCGTACTGGACGAAGCGGCCGAACTGCTCGGACCAGAAGTACGGGACCGGGTCGTAGTCGGCGGCCGCCTCGCCCACGATGTCGGCGGCGACCGTGCGCGGGCCCTGCAGCGCGTTGTCCCAGTGGTGGACGAGCAGCCGCTCGCCGAAGCGGGCCGAGGGGAACGAGGCGCAGTCGCCGACCGCGTACACATCGGGCAGCGAGGTGCGCAGCCGGGCGTCCGCGGTGATCGCTCCCTCGGGGCCGAGCGCGATGTCCGAGCCGGCCAGCCAGCCGGTCGCGGGTCGGGCGCCGATGCCGATGACCACGGCGTCGGCGGGCAGCGCGCGGCCGTCGGCGAGCTGCACCTCGCCCGGCACGACCGCCCGGACCCGGGCGCCGGTGAGGAGTTCGGCGCCGGACTCGGCGTACCAGTCGGCCATGGGGGCGGCGACCTCGGCGGGCAGCACCCCGGCCAGCGGGCGGTCGGCGGCCTCGACCACGGTGACCGCGCAGCCCGCGTCACGCGCGGCGGTGGCGAACTCCGCGCCGATCCACCCGGCTCCCACGACCACGATCCGGTGCCGCTGGTCGAGGACCGGGCGCAGCCGCCGGGCGTCGTCCAGCGTGCGCAGCAGGTGGACGCCGGGCACGCCCGCGCTGCCGGGCAGCGTGAGGGGTTCGGCGCCGGTGGCGATGACCAGGGTGTCGTACCCGACCTCGCCGCCCTCCGTCACCACCCGGTGCTCGGCGGGGCGCACCCCGGTCACTTCCAGGCCGAGGCGCAGCTCCACGTCGAGCGCCTCGAAGTCCACCTCGAAGGCCGAGCCCTCGGCCTTGCCGAGCAGCACCGCCTTGGAGAGCGGGGGGCGGTCGTAGGGCTGGTGGGGTTCGGCGCCGATGAGGGTGATGGCTCCGGCGAAGCCCTGTTCGCGCAGGGCCACCGCGGTCTGCACGCCGGCCATGCCCGCGCCGACGACGACCACGTGCCGCGCTTCGGAATGCGTCTGCTGTTCGCTCACCCGATCACCATAAGCATCTGATGAATCGTCAGGTAAGGGGTTCCGGCCGAGCGCGCGCTCCCGCACCGCCCCGACGCTCCCTTACTGCGGGTTGGGAGCTGGGGCTATGGTGGCAGGCGTAAAGCACTCGCGGGAGCCCGGACGCACCGGGCTGAGAGGGAGGCTGGGCGGCCTCCGACCGTACGAACCTGATCCGGGTCATGCCGGCGAAGGGAGGGGCTGGACGCCCATGCGTTCTTCTCGAAAGGGATCCGCCGAAGGGTCCGACGTCCTCGTGGTCGGGGGCGGCATCATCGGGCTCGTCACCGCCTGGCGGGCCGCCCAGCGCGGCCTCGGTGTCGTGCTCGCCGACCCCGAACCGGGCGGCGGGGCCGCCCAGGTCGCGGCCGGGATGCTCGCCGCCGTCACCGAACTGCACTACGGCGAGCAGACCCTGCTCGCCCTCAACGTCGAGTCCGCCCGCCGCTACCCGGCCTTCGCGGCCGAGCTGACGGACGTCACGGGCCTGGACACCGGCTACCGCGCCTGCGGCACCCTGGCCGTGGCGCTCGACTCCGACGACCGCGCCCACCTGCGGGACCTGCACGCGCTCCAGGTCCGTTCCGGCCTGGAGTCGGAGTGGCTGTCCGGGCGCGACTGCCGCCGTCTGGAGCCCATGCTCGCGCCGGGCGTGCGCGGCGGGCTCCGGGTCGACGGCGACCACCAGATCGATCCGCGCAGGCTCGCGAAGGCGCTGGTCGCCGCCTGTACGCGGGCCGGGGTGCGGTTCGCGTACGGCTGGGCCGAGCGGCTCTCGGTGGTACGGGACCGGGCCGCCGGCGTCGTTCTGGCGGACGGCACCGAGCTCGCCGCCGACCAGGTCGTGCTCGCCGCGGGCAGCCTCAGCGGCAGGCTGGCGGGCCTACCGGAAGAACTGCTTCCGCCGGTACGTCCCGTGAAGGGCCAGGTCCTGCGGCTGACCGTGCCGCCCGCGTACGCGCCCTTCCTGTCCCGCACCGTGCGGGCGGTGGTGCGGGGCGGCGAGATCTATCTCGTACCGCGGGAGAACGGCGAGCTCGTCGTCGGCGCCACCAGCGAGGAGCTGGGCTGGGACACCACGGTCACCGCGGGCGGGGTCTACGAGCTGCTGCGCGACGCGCACGAGCTGGTGCCCGGGATCACCGAGCTGCCGCTCACCGAGACCCGGGCCGGACTGCGCCCCGCCTCCCCCGACAACGCGCCCCTGCTCGGCCCGACCGCGCTGCCCGGGCTGCACCTCGCCACCGGGCACTACCGCAACGGCGTGCTGCTCACCGCGGTCACCGGCGATGTCATGGCGCACGTCCTGACCACCGGTGAACTGCCCGACGAGGCACGCCCGTTCACCCCCCGACGCTTCACCTGCGCACCCCAGGAGCTGACGACCGCATGACCATCTCCGTCAACGGCGAGCCCCGCGCGCTCGCCCCCGGGACCACCCTCGACGCCCTCGTCGCCACCCTCACCCCGGCCCGCTCCGGTGTCGCCGCCGCCGTCAACGAGGCGGTCGTGCCGCGCGGCGCCTGGCCGACGACCACGCTCGGCGACGGCGACCGCGTCGAGGTCCTCACCGCCGTGCAGGGAGGCTGAGCCGCCATGGCCGACGACCCGCTGACCATCGCCGACACCGCCTTCGGCTCGCGCCTGATCATGGGCACGGGCGGGGCGCCCAGCCTCGACACCCTGGAACGCGCGCTCATCGCGTCCGGCACCGAGCTGACGACGGTGGCGATGCGCCGCCTCGATCCCACCGTGCAGGGCTCGGTCCTGTCCGTACTGAACCGGCTGGGCATCCGGGTGCTGCCCAACACCGCGGGCTGCTTCACCGCGGGCGAGGCCGTGCTGACCGCGCGGCTGGCCCGCGAGGCGCTCGGCACCCACTGGGTGAAGCTGGAGGTCGTCGCCGACGAACGCACCCTGCTCCCCGATCCGATCGAACTGCTCGACGCCGCCGAGGTGTTGGTGGACGACGGGTTCACGGTGCTGCCCTACACCAACGACGACCCGGTGCTCGCCCGGAAGCTGGAGGACGTGGGCTGCGCGGCGATCATGCCGCTCGGCTCCCCCATCGGTTCCGGCCTCGGCATCCGCAATCCGCACAACTTCGAGCTGATCGTGGACCGGGCGGGCGTCCCGGTGATCCTCGACGCGGGCGCGGGCACCGCCTCCGACGTCTCACTCGCGATGGAGCTGGGCTGCTCCGCGGTGATGCTGGCCTCGGCGGTGACCCGGGCGCAGGAGCCGGTCCTGATGGCCGAGGCGATGCGGCACGCGGTGGAGGCGGGGCGGCTCGCCCACCGCGCGGGCCGCATCCCGCGCCGCCACTTCGCCGAGGCGTCCTCCACGATGGCCGGCCGGGCCGCGCTGGACCCGGAACGGCCCGCGTTCTAGCCCTATCCAGCCTTTCCTGGCCGCGGACCCAGCCTTTCCTAGCCCTTTCTGGCCGGTCCGCGTCACAGCTCGGCTTCAGTACGGGCCCGGGTCCGCCCGCGGCGTCCGGGTCCCCGGGCGCCGCTCGTAAACTCTCCCCCGTGGATACGACCCTTCATGACCCCCTCGTCGGGCAGGTGCTCGACGGCCGCTACCGCGTCGACGCGCGCGTCGCCGTCGGCGGTATGGCCACGGTCTACCGGGCCGTCGACACCCGCCTCGACCGGGTGCTCGCCCTCAAGGTGATGCACCCGGGCCTCGCCGCCGACGCCTCCTTCGTGGAGCGCTTCATCCGCGAGGCCAAGTCGGTCGCCCGGCTCGCGCACCCCAATGTGGTCGGCGTCTTCGACCAGGGCGCGCAGGGCCAGTACGTCTACCTCGCGATGGAGTACGTCGCGGGCTGCACCCTGCGCGACGTACTGCGCGAGCGCGGCGCGCTCCAGCCGCGCGCGGCCCTCGACATCCTGGAGCCGGTGCTGGCCGCGCTCGGCGCCGCGCACCGGGCCGGTTTCGTACACCGGGACATGAAGCCGGAAAACGTCCTGATCGGCGACGACGGCCGGGTCAAGGTCGCCGACTTCGGCCTGGTCAGGGCGGTGGATTCGGTCACGAACACGACCGGCTCCGTCCTCGGCACCGTCTCCTACCTCGCCCCCGAGCAGATCGAGCACGGCACCTGTGACACCCGCGCCGATGTGTACGCCTGCGGTGTCGTCCTGTACGAGATGCTGACCGGCACCAAGCCGCACAGCGGGGACACCCCCGCCCAGATCCTCTACGCCCACATCCACGAGGGCGTGCCCGCGCCGTCCGCGGCCGTGCCCGGCCTCGCCCTGGAGCTGGACGAGCTGGTCGCCGCGGCGACCGCCCGCAACCCCGACGTCCGCCCGCACGACGCGGTGGCCCTGCTCGCGCAGACCCGCACGGCCCGCGCCGCGCTCGGCGACGAGCAGCTGGACGCGGTCCCGCCGGGCGCGCGCGCCGCGGCCGCGGGCCCCGGTTCCGAGGACCGTACGAGTGTGATCCCGCGGGCCGTGACGACGCCGGCCGGCCCGGCGGCCGGGCCGCTGCCGCCCGAGTCGGCGCGGTCCGAGCCCGTCAACCGCACCAGCCGGCTGATCATGCCGCAGCGCATCGAGGACGAGCCGGAGCCCGCGCCCCGCAGGCCGCGCGGGGGCGGCAACCGGCGCGGGCTGATCGCGCTGGTGGCCGCGCTCGTCATGATCCTGGGCGTCGGCGCCGGCGTCTGGTACATCAACTCCGGCCAGTTCACCCGCGTTCCGGCCCTCATCGGCCAGAGCGAGGACGCGGCGAAGAAGAAGCTGTCGAACGCCGGGCTCGATGTGAAGAAGGTCGACCGGCAGTTCAGCGACACCGTCGAGCGCGGCCAGGTCATCGGGACCGACCCGGCCACCGGCGCCCGCATCCGCGGCAACGGCTCGGTGACGCTGATCGTTTCGCGCGGCCCGGCGACGGCGCAGGTGCCCAAGCTGGACGGGCTGCCGCTCGACCAGGCGAAGAGCGAGTTGCAGAAGGCGGGCTTCGCGCCCGGCGACACCACGACCGAGTTCAGCGATTCCGTGGCCCAGGGCTCGGTGATCCGCACCAGCCCGGCCGCGGGCATCCAGCGCCACACGGACACGGCCGTCGCGCTGGTCGTCAGCAAGGGCGCCCCGGTCGATGTGCCCGTTGTCGTGGGTGACACCGTGGACGCGGCCACCGCCGCCCTCCAGGGCGCCGGGCTCAAGGTCGTCGTCGCCCCCGACCAGGTCAACTCGCCGCAGGACGCGGGCAAGGTGGCCGCGCAGTCCGCCGCCGAACACGCCCAGCTCGCCAAGGGCGACACGGTGACGCTGACCGTCTCCAAGGGCCCCCGGATGATCACCGTGCCCAAGGTGACCGGAGAGAAGGCCGCCGACGCCCAGAAACAGCTGGAGGGCGCGGGCTTCAAGGTGAAGGTCGACCGCAGCTTCCCGTTCCTCAGCGACGAGGTCTCCGCCCAGTCCGTCAACGGCGGCGCCCAGGCCCCCGAGGGCTCCACGATCACCATCACCACCAAGGGACTGTAGGTAGCCACCCCATGCGCAACCCCATCGGCGGCCACGTGCCCGTGGCCGGCGGCCTCGCCACGACCGGACTCGCCTACGCGCGCGAGATCGGCGCCGAGACCGTGCAGGTCTTCGCCGCCAACCCGCGCGGCTGGGCCACCCCCGTCGGAAACCCCGCCCAGGACGAGCAGTTCAGGGCCGAGTGCGCCGAGGCCTCGATCCCGGCGTACGTCCATGCCCCCTACCTGATCAACTTCGGCTCGCACACCGAGGCGACGGCGGAGAAGTCGGTGGAGTCGCTGCGGCACTCGCTGCGCAGGGGCCGAGAGATCGGCGCACTCGGCGTGGTCGTGCACACCGGCTCGGCGACCGGCGGCCGGCCGCGCGCCGAGGCACTCGCGCAGGTACGCACCCATCTGCTGCCGCTGCTCGACGAACTGACCCACGACGACGACCCGTTCCTGCTCCTGGAGTCGACCGCCGGGCAGGGCTTCTCGCTGTGCTCGCGCACCTGGGACTTCGGCCCGTACTTCGCGGCCCTGGACTCCCACCCCAAGCTGGGCGTCTGCCTGGACACCTGCCACATCTACGCGGCCGGGCACGATCTCGCCGGGCCGGACGGGATGAAGCAGACCCTGGACCTCCTGGTGGAGACCGTGGGCGAGGGCCGGCTGAAGCTGATCCACGCCAATGACTCCAAGGACGTGGCCGGTGCACACAAGGACCGCCACGAGAACATCGGCTCCGGACACATCGGCGCCGAGCCGTTCCGCGAACTGCTCGCCCACCCGTCGACCGAGGGCGTACCGCTGGTCATCGAGACGCCGGGCGGCAAGGAAGGTCACGCGGCGGACGTGGCACGGCTGAAGTCGCTGCGCGCGTAGCCCCAGCGGTCAGACACAGGCTCTCAGAGCTCGGGGCCGTCCCCCGGCTCTTCCTGGTAGGAGTAGCGCTGTTCGCGCCAGGGGTCGCCGATGTTGTGGTAACCCCGCTCCTCCCAGAAGCCCCGGCGGTCCGCGGTCATGTACTCGATGCCGCGGACCCACTTGGGGCCCTTCCAGGCGTAGAGGTGCGGCACGACCAGGCGCAGCGGGAAGCCGTGTTCGGCGGTGAGCAGCTCACCGCCGTTGTGGGTGGCGAAGACCGTGCGGTCGGAGAGGAAGTCCGCGAGGCGCAGGTTGGAGCTGAAGCCGTACTCGGCCCAGACCATCACATGGGTGACCTCGGGTGCGGGCGGCGCGAGTTCGGCGATCGTGCGGGCCATCACCCCGCCCCATTCGGCCCCCAGCATCGAGAACTTGGTGACGCAGTGGAGGTCGGCGACCACGGTCGCGAACGGCAGCGCCGAGAACTCCTCGTGGTTCCAGCAGTGCTTGTCGCCGTCGGCGGTGGCCCCGAAGACCCGGAACTCCCAGCGCTCCGGCTTGAACTTGGGCACCGGTCCGTAGTGGGTGACCGGCCAGCCGCGCTGGAGCCGCTGCCCCGGTGGAAGCTCCGACTGCGCTGCTTCCTGCCGCTCCCGGCTCTCCGGCTGACCCATGACTCCATGGTGACAGACCGGGAGGGGTGGTGCTGACCAGGGACGTCCTGATTCGGGCAACTCCTACTAAGCATGCACTTACTGGACGCCCCCTGATCGCGGTGCGAGGATGCGCGGAACCTGCCCAGTAACCGCTTGGAAGGAGCCTCTGCGATGCAGGGCGACCCCGAGGTCATCGAATTCCTGAATGAGCAGCTGAGTGCCGAGCTGACGGCGATCAACCAGTACTGGCTGCACAGCGCGATGCAGGCCAACTTCGGCTGGACGAAGCTGGCGAAGTACACGCGTCACGAGTCGATCGACGAGATGAAGCACGCGGAGGTGCTGACCGACCGGATCCTCTTCCTGGACGGCCTGCCCAACTTCCAGCGGCTCTTCCATGTGCGCATCGGGCAGACGGTCACCGAGATGTTCCAGGCGGACCGGCAGATCGAGGTCGAGGCGATCGACCGCCTCAAGCGCGGCATCGAGGTCATGCGCGCCAAGGGCGACATCACGTCCGCGAACATCTTCGAGTCGATCCTGGCCGACGAGGAGCACCACATCGACTATCTCGACACCCAGCTGGAGCTGGTCGAGAAGCTCGGCGAGGCGCTCTACATCGCGCAGCTCATCGAGCAGCCGGAGAGCTAGGCCGGAGCTAGGCCGCCTCTTCGAGCTGCGGGGCCGATTCCGGGGCGACGGCGGTGAGCGCGGGCTTGCCCTGCTCCACCAGCTCCCGTCGGGGGCAGGCGCCGCGTCCGAGCAGCGCCTGGATGCGGCGTACGCACGAACCGCAGTCGGTGCCGGCCTTGCAGGCCGAAGCTATCTGGCGGGGGGTGCAGGCACCGCCCTCCGCGTGCTTCTTGACCTGCTCCTCGGTGACGCCGAAGCAGTTGCATACGTACACGCGGTTCACCTCCCGGAGCGCTCAACGCGGGATCGATGGATCGATAGGCATCAGCCATCCCGATTGACCGGTGAGGCTAACCTAACCTTACCTGGCGCTCCGGGTGCGCGACAGTCCCTGATACACCAGTGGGGCGCGGATCACATCGATCCGCGCCCCACCTGTGCGTACAGCGGAGAAACTACTGGTCGCGGTACATCTCGGCGACCAGGAACGCCAGGTCCAGGGACTGGCTGCGGTTGAGGCGGGGGTCGCAGGCCGTCTCGTAGCGCTGGTGCAGATCGTCGACGAAGATCTCGTCGCCGCCGCCCACGCACTCGGTGACGTCGTCACCGGTGAGCTCGACGTGGATGCCGCCCGGGTGGGTGCCGAGGCCCTTGTGGACCTCGAAGAAGCCCTTGACCTCGTCCAGGACGTCGTCGAAGCGGCGGGTCTTGTGGCCGGAGGCCGCCTCGTAGGTGTTGCCGTGCATCGGGTCGGTGATCCAGGCGACGGTCGCACCGGAGGCGGTGACCTTCTCGACCAGGTCCGGGAGCTTGTCGCGGACCTTGTCGGCGCCCATGCGGACGATGAAGGTCAG
The DNA here is from genome assembly GCF_044458185.1 of Streptomyces sp. NPDC050485. Taxonomy (NCBI): domain Bacteria; kingdom Bacillati; phylum Actinomycetota; class Actinomycetes; order Kitasatosporales; family Streptomycetaceae; genus Streptomyces; species Streptomyces sp. NPDC050485. The sequence goes on from NZ_JBITHR010000003.1 coordinate 363,817, forward strand.
CCGGCCGGGCTCGCGGTCGGGGTCGAGGCGGTCGACGTAGGTGAGCGCCTCGTCCACGGTCGTCGTCGGGCCCAGCTTGATCCCGATCGGGTTGCGGATCCTGGACGCGAACTCGATGTGCGCGCCGTCCAGCTGCCGGGTCCGCTCGCCGACCCAGACCATGTGGCCGGAGGTGTCGTACAGGCTGCCGGTACGCGAGTCGACGCGGGTCAGCGCCGACTCGTAGTCGAGCAGCAGCGCCTCGTGCGAGGCGTAGAACTCGACCGCCTTGAACTCGGCCGGGTCGGTGCCGCAGGCCTTCATGAAGTTCAGCGCATTGTCGATCTCGCGGGCGAGCTGCTCGTAGCGCTGGCCGGACGGCGACTGCTTCACGAAGTCCTGGTTCCAGGCGTGCACCTGGCGCAGGTCGGCGTAGCCGCCGGTGGTGAAGGCGCGCACCAGGTTGAGCGTGGAGGCGGACGCGTTGTACATCCGCTTCAGACGCTCGGGGTCCGGGACGCGGGCCTTCTCCGTGAAGGCGAAGCCGTTCACCGAGTCGCCGCGGTAGGTCGGCAGGGTCACGCCGTCGCGGGTCTCGGTGCCCTTGGAGCGGGGCTTGGAGTACTGGCCCGCGATGCGGCCGACCTTCACCACGGGCACCGAGGCCGCGTAGGTGAGGACGGCGCTCATCTGGAGGAGGGTCTTGAGCTTGGCCCGGATGTGGTCTGCGGACACCGCGTCGAAGGCCTCGGCGCAGTCGCCGCCCTGGAGCAGGAACGCCTCGCCCTTGGCGACGGCTCCCAGCCGGGCGCGCAGCTGGTCGCACTCGCCCGCGAAGACGAGTGGCGGATACGATTCGAGGTCCGCGACTACATCGCGCAGAGCCTCGGCATCCGGGTACTCGGGCTGCTGCGCCGCGGGAAGGTCACGCCAGGTGTTTACGTTCACGGTCACCCGACCCACATTACGGGGTCCGGTATGCCATCCACCCCTGCGACCACCAAATGAGACACCGGCCACGCGGAAGCACCGGGTCCGCCCGGCGGGGGCCGCCTCCTTCGCCCCTCCCAACTCCTGATAATCTCACGCCACTTATTTCAATAGCGGGCAAAGCGACCAGGGGTGGGTGTGAGCCGAAGCGTGAGCAGTAGGCGGCAGGGGAACGCGACGAGGAAGCTCGTTGCCTACGGGGTGGCCGGCGCGGTCGCTGTCACCGCGATGGGCCCGGTGGCCGTCGCCGCGCCGCGCGCCGCGGGGGCGGTGGCGGACGGTGCGGGACGGAGCGCCGGGTCGTCCCTGCAGTCCCGGTTCGCGGACGCGGCCAAGGAGTTCAAGGTTCCGCAGAGCGTGCTGATGGCGGTCTCCTACCGGCAGACGCGCTGGGAGGACCACGGCGGAAAGCCCAGCACGTCGGGCGCGTACAACGTCATGGGGCTGACCCGGGTCACCCCCGCCGACCTGGAGCGGCCCGGCGACCAGGAGCGGCTCGCCCATCTCGACATGAGCGGCGATCCGGCGGTCATGAAGAGGTTCGACGCCCGGCGGGCGCTGGCCGCCGCCGCGCCCGGCGTCGACACCGGCGACCCGCGGCTGCACACCCTGGACGCGGCCGCCCGGCTCGTCGGCAAGCCGGTGGACGCGGTACGCGAGGACGCCGGGCAGAGCGTCCGGGCCGGCGCGGCGCTGCTCGCCCAGTACCAGCGCGCGGCCACCGGCTCGCTGCCCACGGACCCGGGCGCCTGGTATCCGGCGGTGGCCCGCTTCAGCCAGGCCACCGACGCCAAGGGCGCCGATCTCTTCGCGCGGCGCGTCTTCGACTCGGTCCGCTCCGGCGAGAGCCGGGTCACCGCCGGCGGCCAGCGCCTGACACTGCCCGCCGACCGCACGGTCGAGCCCCTCAAGGCGGCGCCGACAGCGCCGTCCGGGAGCGCGGCCCCGGCCCCCGAGTGCCCGGCGGGCCTCGCGTGCGACTTCCAGCCGGCCGACCCGAACAACTACAACGTGGCGAACCGGCCGGACAACGGCTTCGACATCCGGCAGATCGTGATCCACGACACGGAGACCAGCTACCAGAACGCCGTCAACACCTTCCAGAACCCGACGAGCAGCGCCAGCGCGCACTACATCGTCAAGGACGACGGCAGCCTCGTCACGCAGCTGGTGGCGACGAAGGACGAGTCGTACCACGCGGGCAACAAGACCGTGAACATGCACGCCCTCGGCGTCGAGCACGTGGGCTTCGCCATGAAGGCGGGCAGCTGGTACGGCGAGCCGCTGTACGAGTCGTCCGCCGCGCTGGTGAAGTACCTGGCCGACCGGTTCGGCATCCCGCTGGACCGCGAGCACATCATCGGCCACGACGAGGTGCCCGGTCCGCTGGACGCGTACGTGGCCGGGCAGCACTGGGACCCGGGCCCGTTCTGGGACTGGAACCACTACATGTCCCTGCTGGGCGCCGACGCCGGTGACACCGGCCAACCGCTGACGGCCGGGCAGGTCGTCAAGGTCGTCCCGCCCTTCAGCCCGCAGACCACGACGTACCTCGACCCCGCCACCAAGGTCCGCGCCACGTTCGACGAGCCGGTCAACTTCGGCTACCTGTACACCTCCCCGTCGGCCGACGGCGCCCCGCCGGCCGACCCGTACCTGGGTTCGCAGCTCGCGACGGAGGGCCCGAACTGGGCCGACAAGGTCGTCGCGGGCGGCCAGTACGTCGTGGCGGACCGGCAGGACGACTGGACGGCGATCTGGTACGGCGGGCAGAAGGCCTGGTTCTACAACCCGGACGGCCGGTACACCGCCGTGGTGGACCCGGCGGCCCCGGTCGTCCTGAAGGCCAGGGGCACCGGCCCGGTCCCGGTCTACGGGCGCTCCTACCCCGAGGACTCGGCGTACGCGGGCACCGGCGTCCCGGTGCAGGGCAGCAACTCGGCGTCGCTGACGAAGTACAGCATCCCGGCCGACCAGGCCTACGTCGCCGCCGGCGCCCCGGTCGCGGGTGACTACTACTTCGGCGGCACGAAGCTCGGCACCCTGGTCAAGGGCGCCCAGACCTTCTACCCGATCCGGTACAACCACCGGATCGCCTGGGTGAAGGCGGCCGACGTCGAGCAGATCACCCCGGCCGGCCCCAGCTGCCCATGGGGTAAGGTGCCCGGCATGTTCGCGCACTCGACCCAGAACTGGTGGTGGACCGCTCATCCGGCGGCCCGCTGATCTCTGCGCGTACACACAGACTCGCGAAGGCCGCCCCGGAGGGGCGGCCTTCAGTGTTTTCCGGGCCGTTCCTCCCGCTCACCACCGGAAGGAACCCTCAACTCATGCTCATCCAGAGGCTGTTGGACGACTCCTGCCCGCCGTTCGCGCTGCTCCGCAGGCGCACCCCGGGCCGCGACCACGACACCGTGGAGCTGTTGATCGGCGAGGTCCACGAGGCCGAACGGCTCGCCGACCTCCCGGTCGGGGACCGGCCGACGCTCGCCCTGGTGCCGTTCCGGCAGATCAGGGAGCGCGGCTTCGACGTCCGCGACGACGGGACCCCGCTCGCGGTGCTGGTCGCGGACGAGACCTACGAACTGCCGCTCGCGGACGTGCTCGCCGCGCTGCCCGCGCACGACGTACGGGTCGAGGGCGGCGGCTTCGACGTCGGCGACGAGGCGTACGCGGAGATCGTCCGGCGGGTGATCGAGGACGAGATCGGCCGGGGCGAGGGCGCGAACTTCGTCATCCGGCGCACGTTCACCGGCGAGATCCCCGGCTTCGGCCGGGCCGACGCACTGGCCCTGTTCCGGCGCCTGCTGACCGGCGAGCGTGGGGCGTACTGGACGTTCGTCGTGCACACGGGCACCCGTACCCTGGTCGGCGCCAGCCCCGAGGTGCATGTGCGGATGTCCGGCGGCACGGTCGTCATGAACCCGATCAGCGGGACCTACCGCTACCCGGCGGGCGGCCCGGCCCCCGAGGGCCTGCTGGCCTTCCTCGCCGACCGCAAGGAGACCGACGAGCTGTCGATGGTGGTCGACGAGGAGCTCAAGATGATGTGCACGGTCGGCGACATGGGCGGCGTCGTGATCGGCCCCCGCCTCAAGGAGATGGCCCATCTCGCCCACACCGAGTACGAGTTGCGGGGCCGCTCGTCCCTCGATGTACGGGACGTGCTGCGCGAGACGATGTTCGCGGCGACGGTCACCGGGTCGCCGGTGCAGAACGCCTGCCGGGTCATCGAGCGGTACGAGCCCGGCGGGCGCGGCTATTACGCGGGCGCGCTCGCCCTGCTCGGCCGGGACGCGGGCGGCGCCCAGACGCTGGACTCGCCGATCCTGATCCGCACGGCGGACATCTCCCCGGACGGTCGGCTCAAGGTACCGGTCGGGGCCACCCTCGTACGGCACTCGGACCCGGCGGGCGAGGTCGCCGAGACCCATGCCAAGGCGGCCGGCGTCCTGGCGGCGCTCGGGGTTCGCCCGGGTCGCCCGCACACCGATGCCGTGCGCCCCCGGCTCGCGGACGATCCCCGGGTGCGGGCCGCGCTGGATGCCCGGCGGGCGGACCTCGCGCCGTTCTGGCTGCGGATGCAGGACAGGCCCGCCGAGCCGGCCGGAGACGCGCTGGTGGTGGACGGCGAGGACACCTTCACGGCGATGCTGGCGCATGTGCTGCGCTCGGTGGGCCTGTCGGTCTCCGTGCTCCGCTACGACGCCCCGGAGCTGCGGTCGCGGGTGCTCGGCCACGAGGGGCCGGTGATCCTCGGTCCGGGTCCCGGCGACCCCTCGGACCCGGCCGACCCGAAGATGGGGCTGCTGCGCCCGCTGGCGGCGGAACTGCTGCGCTCGCACCGGCACGGGCTGCTCGGCGTCTGCCTCGGGCACGAGCTGATCGCGGCGGAGCTCGGCCTCGACATCGTCCGCAAGCGGGTGCCGTACCAGGGCGCGCAGGTGCGGATCGACCTGTTCGGGCAGGAGGAGACGGTGGGCTTCTACAACAGCTTCGTGGCGCGCTGCGAGGGCGCGGCGGCGGGTGTCGAGCTGGCCCGGGACCCGTCGACGGGCGAGGTGCACGCCCTGCGGGGTGCGGGCTTCGCGGGCATCCAGTTCCACCCGGAGTCGGTGCTGACCCTGCGCGGCCCGGAGCTGGTCCGGGACCTGCTCACGGGGGTGGCGTCGGTGCGCTGAGCCGCGTCCCGCCACGTGGTCACGGCACCGCCGGGACCAGGACGTTCTCGGTGTGGCGGCCCTCGACGTAGGCCGCCACGTTCTCCACCGTCGTCGCGACGATCTGGCCCACCGCGTCCTGTGTGTAGTACGCCTGGTGCGAGGTGACCACGACGTTCGGGAACGTCACGAGGCGGGCCAGGGTGTCGTCCTCGACGGCCTCCAGCGACTTGTCGAGGAAGAACAGGCCCGCCTCGGCCTCGTACACATCGAGGCCGATCCCGGCGAAGCGCCCCTTGCGCAACTCCCCCACCAGCGCGTCCGTGTCGACAAGACCGCCCCGGCTGGAGTTCACCAGGATCGCGTCGTCCTTCATCGCGGCGAGTTCGGCGCGCCCGATGATGTGGTGCGTCGACGGCAGCAGCGGCACATGCAGGCTGATCAGGTCCGCGTTCGCGAAGAGCTCGTCCTTCTCGACGTACTTCATGCCGAGCTCCAGGCAGGCCGGGTTCTGTGCCACGTCCCAGCCGAGCAGTTTCATGCCGAAGCCGTGGGCGATCCGGGTGAACGCCTCGCCGATCTTCCCGGTGCCGAGCACGCCGACCGTGCGGCCCCGCAGGTCGCGGCCGAGCAGCCCGTCGAGGCGGAAGTCGAAGTCGCGGGTGCGGTTGGAGGCCCGCACGATCCGGCGGTTCACCGCCATCGCCAGGGTCCAGGCGAATTCGGCGACGGAGTACGGGGAGTAGTAGGAGACCCGGGCGATGGTGAGGCCGAGGCGTTCGGCCACGTCCAGGTCGATGTTGTTGAAGCCGGTGGAACGCTGGGCGATCATCTGGGTCCCGCCGACCGCCAGGCTCTGCAGCACCCGGGCGTCGAGGCTGGCGTTGACGCTGGTGGAGATCACCTCGTACCCGGCGGCGATCGGGGCCGTGTCCTCGGTGAGGAAGACGTCCAGGCAGCGGACGTCGTGGTGTCCCTCGAAGGCCTTCTCGATCAGCGGCTTCTCATCGGCCTGCACGCCGAATGCCAGGATTTCCACGGCTTTCCCCTCATCGGCGATTTATTGGCGATCCCTGACCATTGGGTCGGATATATGGACTATGGGCCGGATATCGCGAATATACGGCCCACAGCCCGGACCCGCCCGGCCGGATCAGCCGAAGAAGACACCCACCTCGGCGTAGAGCGCGGGGTCCACGGTCTTCAGCTTCGAGGTCGCCTCGGAGATCCCCACCCGCACGATGTCGGTGCCGCGCAGCGCGACCATCTTGCCGAAGTCGCCGTCGCGCACCGCCTCGATGGCGTGCAGCCCGAAGCGGGTGGCGAGCCACCGGTCGAAGGCGCTCGGGGTGCCGCCGCGCTGGACGTGGCCGAGGACGGTGGTCCTGGCCTCCTTGCCGGTCCGCTTCTCGATCTCCTTGGCCAGCCATTCGCCGACGCCGGACAGCCGGACGTGCCCGAAGGAGTCGAGCGTGCCGTCCTTGAGCACCAGCTCGCCGTCCTTGGGCATGGCGCCTTCGGCGATGACGACGATCGGGGCGTACGAGGCCTTGAAGCGGGAGGTGATCCAGCCGCAGACCTGGTCGACGTCGAAGCGCTGCTCGGGGATGAGGATGACGTTGGCGCCGCCGGCCAGACCGGAGTGCAGGGCGATCCAGCCCGCGTGCCGGCCCATGACCTCCACGACGAGCACCCGCATGTGGGACTCGGCCGTGGTGTGCAGCCGGTCGATGGCCTCGGTCGCGATGCCGACGGCGGTGTTGAACCCGAAGGTGTAGTCGGTGGCGGACAGGTCGTTGTCGATCGTCTTCGGTACGCCGACGCACTTGACGCCGTACTCGTCGCTGAGCCGCGCCGCGACACCCAGGGTGTCCTCGCCGCCGATCGCGATCACCGCGTCGATCTCGTGCTTGGCGAGGTTCTCCTTGATGCGGCGGACGCCGTTCTCCGCTTTCAGGGGGTTGGTGCGCGAGGAGCCGAGAATGGTGCCGCCGCGCGGCAGGATGCCGCGCACCGCCGGGATGTCCAGCTTGACGGTGTCGCCCTCCAGCGGGCCGCGCCAGCCGTCCTTGAACCCGGTGAACTCGTATCCGTACTCCTGCGCACCCTTGCGGACGATGCCCCGGATGACGGCGTTGAGTCCGGGGCAGTCACCGCCTCCGGTCAGTACTCCGACCCGCATGGAATGGTCCCTTCGCCTGGGAGTGACGTACCCGGTCCACGCTAGTGGTGACGCATGTCACTCCGGGATGGGGCGAAGGGTCAATTCCCTTGATCAGGGCGGGAGTTGACGGCCCGTCGTTCACCCGCACGGGGGACGCTCCGGTCAGCCGCCGTCCACGCTGTCGAGGCCGCGCTCTATCGCGTACCGCACGAGCTCCACCCTGTTGTGCAGCTGGAGCTTGCCCAGGGTGTTCTGCACGTGGTTCTGCACCGTGCGGTGCGAGATGACCAGGCGCTCGGCGATCTGCTTGTAGCTCAGGCCCTTGGCGACCAGGCGCAGCACCTCGGTCTCGCGCTCGGTGAGCTGCGGGGCCTTCGGCTCGTCGGCGGCGGCGGGCGCCGGGTCCCTGGCGAGCCTGCGGTACTCGCCGAGGACGAGGCCGGCCAGGCCCGGGGTGAACACCGGGTCGCCGACGGCCGTGCGGCGGACCGCGTCGGTGAGCTCCTCGGTGCTGGCCGACTTGAGGAGGTAGCCGAGCGCGCCGGACTTCACCGCTTCCAGTACGTCCGCGTGCTCGCCGGAGGCCGACAGGACCAGGACCCGCAACGCCGGGTCGGCGGCGACCAGTTCCTTGCAGACCTGGGCGCCGGGCAGGCCCGGCAGGTTCAGGTCGAGGACCAGGACGTCGGGCGCGGCGGCCTGCGCCCTGCGCACCGCCTGCGGCCCGTCGCCGGCCGTGGCGACCACGTCGAAGCCGGCCGCCGCGAGGTCCCGGGCCACGGCGTCGCGCCACATCGGGTGGTCGTCGACCACCATCACCTTCACCGTCGCATCAGCCCGCACCGCTTGCCGCTCCGTCATCCGTGCCGTCCCGCCTTCCCCCGTGGAACCTTCAGTTCGACTTCTGTGCCCTGGCCCGGCACGGAGATCAGCTCCGCCGTGCCGCCCAGGTCCCGCAGCCGGCCCCGGATCGAGAGGGCGACGCCCATGCGCCCCTCCCCCTCGGCCTGGTCGAGCCGGCCCGCCGGGATGCCGGGACCGTCGTCCCGTACCGTCACGATCACTTCGTCCCCCCAGTCCTCGACCAGGATCCAGGCCTGGGCGGACTCCCCCGCGTGTCTGCGTACATTGTCCAACGCGGCACTGACAGCGGCCGCGAGCTCCCTGGCCGCCGGGGGCGGAAGCAGCACCGGAGCACCCGGTTCCGCGAAGGAGACCTTCGACCCGGCGTGCGGGGCGAGCAGCGAGCGCAGATCGGTCCCGGCGCCGTCGTCGGGCTCGTCCGCGACCTCCACCGCGCGGACGACGGCGCCGTTCGCGGCGTCCTCGGAGGCCCGGGTGGGCGGCACCAGGCCGCTGGAGACCAGGGTGCGCAGGGCGACCTCCTGCTCGCCCGCCATCCGGCCGAGCTCGGCGGCCTCGCCGCCCAGGGCGGTGCCTCTGCGCTGCACCATGGCGAGCACCTGGAGCACGCTGTCGTGGATGTCGCGGGCGAGCCGCTCGCGCTCGCGGGTGGCCGCCTCGATCTCCAGGGCGCGCGCGAGGGTCGCCTCACTGGCGCGGGCCACTTCGACGATGTAGCCGACGGCGATGGAGGCGATCCACACCAGGATCACGTTGTGGAAGGTGTCCCGGGTGGGGTTGCCGCGCTCGACGATGTTGGCGACGGCCACCAGCGAGGAGGCGAATCCGGCCCAGCGCCAGCCGCCCTTGATGGCGAACGCGAGGACCGATCCGGCCGTCGCTATCGTCGGCAGCGTCGGCCCGTCGAAGTGCTGGGCGTCCAGGTCGGCGACCGGTGTCAGCAGGATGCCGGTGAGCACCACGGCGAGGTCGGCGGTCAGGAAGCGCTTGGTGCAGGCGGCCGCGTTCGCCACCCTGGGCAGCGTGGCGAAGTTCCAGACGGTGAGCACCGAGAGGTAGCCGATGCCCACCCAGGGCCGCTCGAACTTTGCGTAGCCCGTGGCGAAGATCACCACCGCGTAGACCGTGGTGAGCACCCGGTAGCCGGTCAGTGCCCGCCACAGCGGCACCTCCACCGACATCCGTACGACCCGTTCGCGCTTCGCCATGTCCCCCACCCTTGGACGGACGGCCGGCTAGTCGCCGGGCCGTTCCGCCTGCTTGGCCTGCTCCGCCTCGCGGGCCCGTTCCGCCTTCTCGGCGGCCTTGTGCTCGTCGGCGATCCGCTTGGCCTCGTCGGCGATCTGGCGCTTGGCGGCCGTCGCGTAGATGTCGACGTACTCCTGGCCGGAGAGCTTCATGATCTCGTACATGACCTCGTCGGTCACCGAGCGCAGGATGAAGCGGTCGCCCTCCATGCCCTGGTAGCGGCTGAAGTCGAGCGGTTTGCCGATCCGGATGCCGGGGCGCATCAGCTTGGGGACGACCTTCCCCGGCGGCTGGATCTTCTCGGTGTCGATCATCGCGACGGGGATGACGGGGGCGCCGGTGGCGAGCGCCACCCGGGCCAGGCCCCCGGGCTTGCCGCGGTAGAGGCGGCCGTCGGGCGAGCGGGTGCCCTCCGGGTAGATGCCGAAGAGGCCGCCGCCCTTGATGACGTCGATGCCGGCGTTGATCGCCGCCTCGCCCGCGCCGCGGGCGCCCGAGCGGTCCACCGGGAGCTGGCCGACGCCCTTGAAGAACGCGGCCGTCAGCTTGCCCTTCACTCCGGGGGAGGTGAAGTACTCGGCCTTGGCGATGAAGGTGACCTTGCGGTCCAGGACGGCCGGCAGGAAGAACGAGTCCGAGAAGGAGAGGTGGTTGCTCGCGAGGATCGCCGGACCCTCGGCGGGAATGTTCTCCAGGCCCTCCACCCACGGCCTGAAGGCGAGCTTCAGCGACCCGCCGATGGAGAACTTCATTGCGCCGTAGATCAACTCGGATGCCTTCCTGTGCTTGTCGAACAGACCTTAACCCGTGCCGGGCCCGGGCCTGCCGCGCGACGGCTCTGGTCGGTGTCAGTCCGGTCGCGTACCGTGAAGTACGACTCCCCCGCACAACCCCGCCCCTGCTCATGAACAGGAGACCCCTGGTGCCGGTCCTCCCTGGAGCCGAGCCGTTCCGCCACGAGGGCGGAGAGGTCGGCGTCCTCCTCTGTCACGGTTTCACCGGTTCCCCGCAGTCGCTGCGCCCCTGGGCCGAATACCTGGCGGAGCGCGGCCTCACGGTCTCGCTGCCGCTCCTTCCCGGGCACGGCACCCGCTGGCAGGACATGCAGCTCACCGGCTGGCAGGACTGGTACGCGGAGGTGGACCGCGCCCTGCGCGAGCTGCGCGAGCGCTGCACGCAGGTCTTCGTCTTCGGGCTCTCGATGGGCGGCGCGCTGGCGCTGCGGCTCGCCGCGAAGCACGGCGACGAGATCAGCGGCCTGGTGCTCGTCAACCCGGGCAACAAGGTGCACGGCGCGGCCGCCCGCGCGCTGCCGGTGGTCCGCCACTTCGTCCGCTCCACCAAGGGCATCGCCAGCGACATCGCCAAGGAGGGCTCCGAGGAGGTCGGCTACGACCGGGTGCCGCTGCACGCGGCGCATTCGCTGCGCAATTTCTTCCAGCTGGTGGACGGTGAACTGCCGCAGGTGACCCAGCCGTTGGTGGTCCTGCACAGCCCGCAGGACCATGTGGTGCCGCCGGCCGACTCGGCTCGGGTCCTCAGCCGGGTGTCCTCCACGGACGTCGCCGAGATCCTGCTGGAACAGAGCTACCACGTGGCGACGTTGGACCACGATGCGGAGCGGATCTTCGAGGAGAGCTACTCGTTCATCGGCCGCCTCGCTCCTAGCGTCGGGAAGAAGGGGAGCACGACCGGTGGCTGAGCACGACGCGGACCGCGAACCGCAGCCGATCGACGAAGAGGCTGCCTGGGCGGCGATCGTGGCGGGGTACGGCGACGAGCCGGCCGACCCGCCGGGCGCCAAGCCGTTCAAGTCGGTGGAGGACCTCGCGCTGATCGAGGACGAGGTCGACGAGACGCCCGAGCCGAAACCGGATCCCGGGCCCGACAAGGGCCAGGAAAGACCGGCGCTCGGCAGCTCGGTGGTGTTCGCGCCCGGCGTGGGCGGCCCCCGCGACTTCCAGCCGGCCGAGCCGGCCGACGACGACCTGGACGCCTCGGACGAGGGCCACTTCGTACCGCCGGAGCCGCCGCCCCTTCCGGAGGCCGATGCCACGGCGAAGTTCGCGTGGCTGAGCGTGGTGGGCGGCCCGCTGCTGCTCCTCCTCGCGGCGATCTTCAGCTGGGACATGACCTGGTGGCTCACCACCCTGGGCGTGGGCGGCTTCTTGGGCGGCATCGGCACCCTGTTCGCCCGCATGCAGCACGACGAGGACGACGACGACCCGGGCCGCGGCGCGGTGGTCTGAACCGCGACCACAATCAAGCTCAGCCAACTCAAGCCCGTCCGGCTATTGAGGAGCGGGGGGGGCTGGGGGCAGTGCCCCCAGGTCACCCCGTCGGCACCCGCAACGCCGCCAGCACCGGCAGATGGTCCGTAGCCGCCGTCAGATCGGCTGGGGCCACCAGCCCCAACGGGACGCCACAGCCCAGCACTTCAACCCCCCGGGTAGCGAACACCGCGTCGATCCGCTGATGCGGATCGCCCGGCGTGGACGTGAACTCCCCACCCCACGGGGCCACTTGCCAGCAGTCCTGGAGCGCCCCGGCGAGCCGGGTGAAGCTGCGTCCGCCGGGCCGTTCGTTGAGGTCGCCGCCCGCGATCGCGTGGTCCACCCCCATCCCGGCCAGCCGGTCGAGCAGCGCCCCCGCCTGCTCGTACCGCTCGGCGCCCTGGAGGCTGAGGTGGGCGCTCAGGACGCCGATCCTGGCCCCGCCGATCCGTACCACCGCGGTCGCGAAACCGCGCCGGTGCAGGCCGGGGGTGAGCGGGAGCAGCACGTCCTCGGTGCGCTCCACGGTGGCCCGCAGTGAGCACAGCAGCATCGGGCCCGCGGCCGTCGCGCCGCCGCTGAGGATCACCAGGTCGCTCGCCGCGGCGAGGCGTGCGGCGGCCTTGCGCCAGCGGAAGAAGCGGGGCGCCTCCTGGACGAGTACGAGATCGGGTGCGCAGGCGCGGATCACCCGGGCGAGGGCCGCGTTGTCGTCGCGCATCGAGCGGATGTTGTAGCTGAGGACGCGGATCACGGCCGAGCCGTTCTCCGTCGCGGACGCGGGCAGGCCGTCGGCAGGTGTCGTCATGGTCCACAACGTATGACAGCGCCCGCCGGGTCCGGGACCGGAATCGGCGGGCGCTGTCGGTGGCGGGTGCGTCACATGATGGGGTCGGGCTGCCGCGCCAGGTCGGCCGCGCCGACCAGACCGGCCTTGTTGCCGAGCTGGGCCGCGATCACGTCGGCGACCGGGCGCCAGTTCCCGCCGACCAGCCAGCGCTTGTAGGACTTGCGGATCGGGTCGAGCACCAGCTCGCCCTCGTCCGAGAGACCGCCGCCCACGATGAACGCGGACGGGTCGAACAGCGAGGCCAGGTCGGCGAGGCCGGCACCGGCCCAGCGGGCCAGTTCGCGGTAGGAGTCGACGGCGACCGGGTCGCCCTGGCGGGCGGCCATCGAGATGTGCTTGCCCTCGATGCCCTCGGGGGTGCCGTCGCCCAGCGAGAGCAGCACCTCGGCGTTCTCGGGGGTGGCGTTGGCGCGCTGCTTGGCGTAGCGGACGAGGGCGCGGCCGGAGGCGTACTGCTCCCAGCAGCCCTGCGAGCCGCAGCCGCACAGCAGGCCGTCCGGCACCATCCGGATGTGACCGAACTCGGCGGCCACGCCGAAGTGGCCGCGGCGCAGCTTGTTGCCGATGATGATGCCGCCGCCGAGGCCGGTGCCCAGGGTGATGCAGATGACGTTGCGGTGGCCCTTGCCGGCGCCGAAGCGGTACTCGCCCCAGGCGGCCGCGTTGGCGTCGTTCTCGACGACGACCGGGAGGCCGACGCGCTGCTCGACCTTCTCCTTCAGCGGTTCCTGGCGCCAGTCGATATTGGGCGCGAAGTAGACGGTGGAGCGCTGGCGGTTGACGTAACCGGCGGCCCCGATGCCCACGCCCACGATCTCGTGCCCGGCGCGGGCGCCGTCGACGGCCGAGGCGATCGCGTCCACGATGGCATCGGGCGTGCCGGGGGTCGGCACCTTGTGGGTCGAGAGGATGTTGCCGTCCTCGTCGACCACGCCCGCCGCGATCTTCGTGCCGCCGATATCGACACCGATGGTGAGTCCCATGAATCCCTCAGTTCGGTCGAGCCCCGCTGGGGCCAACCGTACCCGAGCCGGGTCGGCACTCAGCGTGCCGAGCCCCGCGTTCACCCGGGGGTGAGTGCAGGTCCCGGCCCCGGCCGCGACCTCAGGCTCTCAGTCGAGGTCGATGTGCTCGGTGGTGCCGGGGCCCTCGTCGCGCTTGCGGTCGTCGGCGGCCGTCCAGCGTCGCTCGTGGCCCTCGACGGCGGAGCGGTAGGCGGCGAGCAGTTCGCTGCCGGCCGCGGCGAGGTGGTCGAAGACCTCGGGGTTGCGCTCGATGACCGGCTCGACGGCGGACTTCGCCTGGCCGATCAGCTGCTGCACGGCGTTCTGGGCGGCCATGCCGGGCAGCGAGGACTGGACTCCCAGGACACCGGCGACCTTGTCGGAGACCGCGTCGATGAGCTTGCGCAGCTCCTCGGCGGCGGATCCCGGCGGGGTGCCGTACTCGGCGCGGCGGCGCGCCTTCTCGGCGGCGAGGTCCTCGGCGCAGGCGTCGGCCCAGGCATCCGCGTCGGGGGCGGGGTGCTCGGTGGCTTCGCTCATGGCGGACTCCAGCGGCTGGTTTTCCTACGGGGGCTGTTTCCTTCGACGTTACCCGAACGGGGGTATGCCGTTCAGCGGCCTCGCGGCCACAGCTCGGGATCGGGTGCGAACCGGACGTCCAGGACGCCGTCGGTCAGCCCGGCGCCGGTGACGGTGCAGCGGCGCAGCGCGGACGGCAGCGGCACGATGCGGCGGAACGGGCCGACGGTGAGCAGCAGTTCGTCGCCGCGCCGCACCAGAGCGAGCCCGTCCTTGACGGCGCCGGGCAGCACGAGGTGCCACACCAGGACGCCGTCCTCGGCGATCCGGTCCTCGACGGTCCACCGTGCGGCCTCGGCGCAGGTCTCGTTGGGCCCGCGCCATCCGCCGTCGAGCCGTTCCAGGTCGTCGTCGCCGCGCGGATCGCGCCCGAGGTGCGCCACCTCGTGTACGGCGGTGAACTCGCCGGTCAGCTCGTCCAGGTGCTTGCGCTGCTGGGCGACGAGCCCGGCGAGCCAGGGGTCGGGGGTCTCGGCGGGCAGCAGCCGGTTGGCGACCACCGCGTCGAGGGCGAGTCCGTGCAGGGCGATGCCGAGCCGGGCGGTGCGCAGGGCGTCCGCGGCGGCCGGTCCGGGTTCCACGACGAGCCGTACGGTCGTGCCGGGGTCCGCCACCACGGCCTGGACGGCGGCCAGTTCGAGGTCCCAGCGCGCGGCGGTCTCGTACAGCCACTGCGCGGGCATGGGCACCCCGGCGAGCTGGGCGAGGACCGGGCGCAGCGAGCGGGCGGCCTGGCGCTCGGGCGGCAGGAGCCGGCGCAGATAGCGGCGCAGCTGCTCGGGCAGGGCGAGGGCGGCGAGCGCCCGGTCGGTCGGCGGGAGGTCCACGACAAGCAGGTCCGGGCCCTCGGCCGCGGCCTCGCGCAGGGCGCTGAGCAGGGCGAGCTGTTCGGCGCCGGGGAGTTCGGTGAGTTCCTCGGCGTCCAGGCGGGCGGCGCCGAGCAGGTCGAGGGCGGCGCCCGCGCGGTCCTGGAAGGCGAGGAGTTCGGTGCGGAAGTGGGCGGCCGCGTCGATGCGCCGGACGGTGACGCCGGACAGTTCGCCGGGCACGCGGTCCGCGGTCAGCAGGGTGACCCGGGTGCCCCGGCGGGCGGCGGCGAGTGCGGTCGCCGCCGCGACGGTGGTGCGGCCCGCGCCGCCGGGGCCGGTGACGAGGACCGTGCGCATCAGGCCGCGGAGTCCGCGGAGCCGCTCTCGACGCGCTTCTTCAGTCCGGCCAGGGCGCGGTCGATGATGACCTTCTCGGCCTTGCGCTTGATCATGCCGAGCATCGGGATCTTGACGTCGACGGTGAGCTGGTAGGTGACCTCGGTCGCCCCGCCGGGGGCGTCCGCCAGGGTGTACGAGCCGTCGAGGGCGCGCAGCATCTGGGACTTGACCAGCGTCCAGCTGACGTTGTTGCCGTTCCAGGTGTAGGCGAGGGTGTGGTCGTCCTTGATGGCGCCCGCGTCGAGCAGCAGCCGCACTTTCTCGGCGTGGCCGGCGGCGTCGGTGGAGAGCACCTCGGCCTCCTTCACCTCGCCGGTCCACTCGGGATAGCGGGCGAAGTCCGCGATCACCCCCATGACGTCGGCGGGGGCCGCCTCGATGGTGATAGACGAGCTGGTGTGTTCCGCCATCGTCGTGGCTCCTCCAGTGCGCGGTCCGGTGGGTCGCAATCTCCCCCGCCCGGCCGTGGCCGGGAGCGCGGGGAGGTGTGCCTGCAGGCTATCGCGTACGGGCCGGGCGCCGGTCCAGTGGCCGGATCACCACTCCAGGGCGAACGGCCGGGAGGTGGCCGCGAAGTGGCCGACGTTGACGCACTCGGTGCGGCCGACGCGCATCCGCCGGGCCAGCGGCTGGTGGACGTGGCCGAACAGGGCGTAGCGGGGCCGGGTCCTGCGGATCGCGGCGAGCAGGGCGCGCGAGCCGCGCTCAAAGCGGCGCGCGACGGTGTCGTACACCAGCTCCGGGACCTCGGGCGGGATGTGCGAGCAGAGCACGTCGACCTCGCCGATCGCCTCGACCTTCGCGGCGTACTCCTCGTCGGAGATTTCATAGGGCGTTCGCATCGAGGTCCGCAGCCCGCCGCCCACGAAGCCGAAGACGCGGCCGGCTATCTCGACGCGCTGGCCATCCAGGACGGTGGTGCCCGGCCGCGCGTACTGCGGCCACAGGTCCGGCATGTCGACGTTGCCGTACGTGGCGTACGTCGGGGCGGGGAAGGCGGCGAACATCTCGGCGTACTGGCGCCGGACCGCCGCCTCGATGGCGGCCTCCCGGTCGAGCCCGGCCCACAGCGAACGTGCCAGCTCACGGGCCTCTTCGAAGCGCCGGGCGGTGCGCAGGGCGACGATCCGGTCGGCGTTCTCGACACCGAAGAGGTCGGGGAAGATGCCGCGCGAATGGTCGGCGTAGTCGAGGAAGAGGACGAGGTCACCCAGGCAGATGAGCGCGTCCGCGCCGTTGCCCGCCTTGGCGAGGCCCTCGGCGTTCCCGTGCACGTCACTGACCACATGAACTCGCATGAAGGCCACCTTAGGCCGTCGGACCTGCGGTTACTTCCGAGTCCTCAAAGGTGTGGACTACTGTGCGCGAAGCAGTGTCAAACATGTGTGACGCACGGAACATCTGGCCAGAACCCCCTATCGGGAACCCACTACCCATGGGTAACGTCCGGGCAGTCCAGTCGTGCTCGGAGTTCCGCCCCCCACGGAATCCCCGGGCACCTGCCCGATCTTGGACCGCAGCCGGTGCGTCACACAGAGCCGTGGCACCGGCGCCCGATGAGGAGCAGCAGTCTTGCGCGAGTTCAGCCTTCCGGCCCTGTACGAGGTCCCTTCGGACGGCAACCTGACGGATCTGATCCGCCGCAATGCCGCACAGCATCCCGATGTCGCGGTGCTGGGCCGCAAGATCGCGGGTGCCTGGGCCGATGTCACCGCACGCCAGTTCCTCGCCGAGGTGCGCGCCGTCGCCAAGGGCCTGATCGCCGTCGGCGTCGAGGCCGGCGACCGGGTGGCGCTGCTCTCGCGGACGCGTTACGAGTGGGTGCTGCTCGACTTCGCGATCTGGAGCGCGGGCGCCGTCACCGTCCCGGTGTACGAGACCAGCTCGCCCGAGCAGATCCAGTGGATCCTCGGCGACTCCGGCGCGACCCTGGCCCTCGTCGAGTCCGAGGCCCACCAGGCCTCCGTCGCCGCGGTCCAGGGCGGCCTGCCCGCCCTCAAGGACATCTGGCAGATCGAGGCCGACGCCGTCGCCCGGCTCACCGCGACCGGCGCGGACGTCTCCGACGAGCTGCTCGACGCGCGGATGTCCTCGGCGCACGCCGACGACCCGGCCACCATCGTCTACACCTCGGGCACCACCGGCCGCCCCAAGGGCTGTGTGCTGACCCACCGCGCCTTCTTCGCCGAGTGCGGCAACGTGGTGGAGCGCCTCAAGCCGCTCTTCCGTACCGGCGAGTGCTCGGTCCTGCTGTTCCTGCCCGCCGCGCACGTCTTCGGACGGCTGGTCGAGGTGGCGTCCGTGATGGCGCCGATCAAGCTCGGCTGCGTACCGGACATCAAGAACCTGACCGATGAACTCGCCTCGTTCCGGCCGACGTTGATCCTCGGGGTGCCGCGGGTCTTCGAGAAGGTCTACAACTCGGCGCGGGCCAAGGCGCAGGCGGACGGCAAGGGCAAGATCTTCGACAAGGCCGCGCACACGGCGATCGCGTACAGCAAGGCGCTCAGCACGGACGCCGGGCCCTCGGTCGGTCTGAAGGTCAAGCACAAGGTCTTCGACAAGCTCGTCTTCAGCAAGCTGCGGGCGGTGCTCGGCGGGCGCGGCGAGTACGCGATCTCCGGCGGCGCGCCGCTCGGCGAGCGGCTCGGCCACTTCTTCCGCGGCATCGGCTTCACGGTCCTGGAGGGCTACGGCCTGACCGAGTCCTGCGCCGCGACCGCGTTCAACCCCTGGGACCGGCCGAAGATCGGCACGGTTGGGCAGCCGCTGCCGGGGTCGGTCGTACGGATCGCGGACGACGGCGAGGTGCTGCTGCACGGCGAGCACCTGTTCTCGGGCTACTGGAACAACGAGGTGGCGACCGCCGAGGCGCTGGCCGACGGCTGGTTCCACACCGGTGACATCGGCACCCTCGACGAGGACGGCTACCTCGCGATCACCGGCCGCAAGAAGGAGATCATCGTCACCGCGGGCGGCAAGAACGTCGCCCCCGCGGTCATCGAGGACCGCATCCGCGCGCACGCGCTGGTCGCGGAGTGCATGGTGGTCGGCGACGGGCGGCCGTTCGTCGGCGCGCTCGTCACCCTGGACGAGGAGTTCCTGGGCCGCTGGGCCGAGGAGCACGGCAAGCCCGCGGGGGCGACCGCGGCCTCGCTGCGCGACGACGCGGAGCTGCTCGCCGAGGTGCAGCGGGCGGTGGACGACGGCAACGCGGCGGTCTCCAAGGCGGAGTCGGTACGCAAGTTCCGCGTCCTGGGCGCCCAGTTCACCGAGGAGGCGGGGCACATCACGCCGTCGCTGAAGCTGAAGCGCAATGTTGTGGCCAAGGACTTCGCGGACGAGATCGAGGCGATCTACACCCGCTGAGCCCTCAGCGGGCCCGGGATTCGGGGGCTCCGCCCCCTGGCCCCCGGGGTCGCTGTGGCCCGTCGGCCCCCTGGCCCCGGCGGCCTGCCCCGTGTCGTCGGCCGTCGGCCGGTAGGCACGGGGCTCCGCCCCGGACCCCGCTCCTCAAACGCCGGAGGGCTGAATTTGCCCACGCCGGCGCGGAGTTGGTCGCCAGCCCCTAACTGGCCACCCGCAGGCTGGAGTTGGGGCGGCCTGCATGAACGGACGGCCCTACAACAGCCCTCTCAGCTTCTCCGCCAGCAGATCCCAGCGCCACTTCTCCTCGACCCACTCCCGGCCGCGCTCCCCCATGCGGCGCCGCAGCTCGGCGTCCTGGAGGAGGGTCACGATGCGGTCCGCCGAGTCCTCGGGGTGGTCGCCGCGCACGACCCAGCCGGTCTCGCCGTCGAGTACCGCGTCCGGGGCGCCGCCCGAGTCGCCCGCGATCACGGGCAGGCCGGTCGCCGACGCCTCCAGGTACACGATGCCGAGGCCCTCGACGTCCAGGCCGCCGCGCCGGGTGCGGCACGGCATCGCGAACACGTCGCCCGCCCCGTAGTGCGCGGGCAGTTCCTCCCAGGGCACCGCGCCGGTGAAGCGGACGGAGGCCGCGACCCCGGTGTCCGCCGCGAGCTTGCGCAGTTCGGCCTCGTACGGCCCGCCGCCGACGATGAGCAGCACCGTCTCCGGCACCTGCGCGAGGATCGCCGGCATGGCGCGGATCAGCGTGTCCTGCCCCTTGCGCGGCACGAGCCGCGAGACGCAGACCACCACCGGCCGGTCGGCGAGCCCGAGCCGGTCGCGTACGACGTCGCCGCCGGAGCCGGGGTGGAAGGTCTTCTCGTCGACGCCGGGCGGGAGTTGGACCATGCGGGCCGCGGCCTGCTGGGTCAGCGCGCCCGCGATCCGGGACCGGGTGTACTCGCCCAGATAGGTGATCGTGTCCGTGCCCTCGCCGATCCGCCGGAGCAGCTGCCGGGCGGCGGGCAGCTGGGCCCACCCCGCCTCGTGCCCGTGCGTGGTCGCCACCAGGCGCTCGGCGCCGGCCCTGCGCAGCGCGGGCCCCATGAGGCCGAGCGGCGCCGCCGCCCCGAACCACACCGAGGAGCAGCCGTGCTCGCGCAGCAGCCCGACGGCCCGCCGGGTGACCCGGGCCGTCGGCAGCAGCATCGTGGTGGCATCCCGTACGACGGTGAACGGCTGCTCGGCGTCGAACTCGGCGGTCGCCTCGATGCCCTCCTGGCTCCGCTTCCACGTCGAGGCGTAGACGACGATCCGGTCGGGGTCAAGGCGCAGCGCCATGTTGTGCAGGAACGCCTGGATCCCGCCGGGGCGCGGCGGGAAGTCATTCGTCACGATCAGGGTCTTGTGCATCGCTGTCGACAGTACCGAACGCGGGGCGCGGAACCGAAAGGGCGGCTCACGGAGCGGGACGGGACCTCCCGGCGCGGCCTGTCTGACGGCCGGCGCCCGTCCGCACCCGGCATCATGGCTGGCTCCGGCCCCCGAAACGAGGACGAGGCGGACATCATGAGCATCCCCCGGCGCACCCTCGCCGTGGCGGCCACCTGGGCCGCGACCCGCTGTCTGCTGCTGCTCTGCGTCTTCCGGGTGCTGGTGCTGCCCGGCCCGGACGTCACCAGCGATGTGCACGTCATCTACCAGGGCTGGTCCCAGGTCCTCCAGACCGGGACGTACCCGCTGGACGACGTCACCTGGCAGTACCCGCCGGCCGCCGCGCTCGCGATCCTCTCCCCCGCCGCGCTGCCCTTCCTCGACTACGCCTCGGCCTTCTTCGTCCTCGCCTTCCTCGCCGACGCGCTGGTCTTCGGCCTCCTGATGTACGCGGCGGGCCGGCCCGGCAAGTCCCCGAACGGGGCCTGGATGTGGGCGGTGGGGGTGCCGCTGCTCGGTCCGACCGCGTACGCCCGCTACGACCTGATGGTGACCGCCGTCGCCGTCGCGGCGCTGCTCGCGGGCGCCCGCCGTCCCCGGGTCCTGGGGGCGCTCGCCGCTTTCGGGGCGCTGCTCAAGGTGTGGCCGGTGCTGCTGCTCGTGCGCGCCCCGCGCCGGGCCTGGACGACCGCCGCGGTCACCGCGGCCGGGCTTTCGGTGGCGTGCGTCGCGGCGGCACCGGGCGCGTTCGCCTTCCTCACCTTCCAGCGGGACCGGGGCACGGAGGTCGAGTCGCTGGGGGCGCTGGTCTTCCAGGTGGCCCGGCACTTCGGCTGGCCGGGCCGGGTGCAGCTGAACTACGGCTCGGTGGAGTTCCTGGGACCGTACGTCCCGCTGGTGTCCGCCCTCGCGCTGGCACTGAGCGCGCTCGCCTTCGGCTGGCTGCTGTTGTGGCGGGTCGGGGCCCGCGGCCCGGTGCGTCCGAGCACCCTCGCGGACGCCGCCTTCACCGCGGTGCTGCTCTTCACCACCACCAGCCGGGTCATCAGTCCCCAGTACCTGCTGTGGCTGGTCGGCCTGGCCGCGGTGTGCCTGGTCTTCCGCCGCGGCCCGATGATCCGCCCGGCCCAGCTCGTCCTGGTCGCGACGGGCGTGACGTTCCTGGAGTTCCCCATCTGGTTCTCCCACGTGGTGGCCGGCGACTGGCTGGGCATCCTCCTTCTCGTCGTACGCAACGGCCTCCTGGTCGCCGCGTCCCTCCTGGCCTGCCGCCGCCTGTGGCGCTCGACGGCCCCCGCCCGCAACCACCCGGCCCTCCCCGTTCAACCGACCCGCACGGCCGAATCGTCGAGCACCCGCTGACCTCTGGCACGCCGGTGGAGCCGCGCGAGGGCGGCACACTGGACGGCCGTGGCCAGCGCCATCGCCAGGCAGACGCCGGGCAGCCCGAGCCCCGAAAGCCCGTAGGCAAGGGCCAGTTGAAGCACCACCCCGCACGCGGTGATCCGCGCCAGGAGCGGGCTGCCGCCGCTGCCCTCGAAGACCCCGCCGAGCGCGATGAAGCAGGAGAGCAGCACCAGATAGGGGCCGAGGCAGCGCAGATACAGCGCCCCCGCGTCGGCCACCTCTCCCCGCGCGCCGAACGCCGCCATGATCCAGGGCGCGGCGGCCACCAGCACAACGAGAGCGGTGACCCCGATCGTCCCCGAGATACGCAGCGCCTCCCGCCCGACGGCCCGCCGTTCGTCGCGCCCGGCACCGAGCAGCCGCGCGGTGTGGATCGCGGCGGCTTGGCGTACGGAGTAGAAGGCCATGGTCGCCACGTACATCGCCTTGGTGGCGATCCCGTACCCGGCGACCTCGGCGACGCCGATCCGGGCGACCACGGCGACCAGGACGAGCGTTCCCGCCATCCGCACCACGAAATCGACCGACATGGGAAGCCCGGTCCTGAAGGTGCGGCACAGATCGGCGGCGAGCCCGCCCGGCGAGGGCCCGGCCGCACGCGGCAGGGCATCGCGCCGCAGCACCACGAGCCCGCACGCCAGCGCGGCCGCCCGCCCGAGCACCGTGGCGACGGCGGCGCCCCGCACGCCCAGGCCGAACCCCAGGATGAGCAGCGGGTCGAGACCGAGGATCAGCCCGTTGGCGAGCAGGGCGAGGCGCATCGGGGTGCGGGTGTCGCCCGCACCCTTGAGGATGCCGTCCACGACGTTGGTGGCGAAGAAGACCGCCATGCCGGGCAGCGCTACGGAGAAGTACCCGGTGGCGAGGTGGAGCGCGGCGCCGCCGTCGCCACCGAGCACCAGGCGGGCCAGCGGCTCCCGGCACAGATACCCGCCCACCGCGACGACGGGCGTGACCAGCGCCCACACCCCCCACCCGCCCCGCACGGCCGCCCGCACCCCACCCGGGTCCCCGGCCCCCCTGGCCCGCGCGACCAGCACGGTCGTCCCCGAACCGGCCATGAGGATGACCCCGAGCAGCACGTTCTCGACGTTGGTCGCGACGGCCACCGCGGCGACCGCGTCCCCGCCGAGCCGCGCCACCCAGACCATGTTGATGATTCCGGCGGTGACCCCGGCCAGGAGCTCGAAGTAGACCGGATACGCGAGCGCCACCAGCCGCCTGCGATGAGCAGTCGACCCCATGATCCATCCCCCCTCTTTTCGCTATACCTCGATTCGAGGTAGCTCGATAAGAGGTACCATGGCGCACGGCAACCGGACAAGACGAGGGGCGCGCATGCTGGAGCTGTCGATCCTGGGTTTTCTGTACGAGGAGCCCCTGCACGGCTACGAGCTCAAGGAGCGCATCAAGGGGCTCAGCGGGCACATCCGGCCGGTCAGTGACGGGGCGCTCTACCCGGCGATCACCCGGCTGGCGAAGGCGGGTCTTCTGGAGCAGCGCACCGAGCCGGGCAGCGGGGCCGCGCCTCGGCGCATCCTCTCGCTCACCGCTGCGGGCCGCGCCAATCTCCTGGAGCGGCTGCGGCACCCCAAGGACGTCGACATCACCGACGGCCAGCGGTTCTTCACCGTGCTCGCGTTTCTGCGGCACCTCCCCGACCCCGCCGAACAGGCCGCCGTCCTCAAGCGGCGGCAGGCGTTCCTGGAGACCCCGGCGAGCTTCTTCTACCGCGAGGGCCGGCCCGTCGCGGCCGAGGAGGTGCCGGACCTGTTCCGGCAGGGGATGCTGCGGATCGCGCGGGCCACGGCGGGCGAGGAGAAGGCGTGGCTCGCCGAGGCCGTCGACCAGCTGGGCCGGGCCTGATCAGGCCAGTTGGTCGCGGACGTACTCCCGCCACATGGTGGTGAACTCCCTTGGGGACAGGCCGAGTTCCTCGGCCATCGCCTTCTCCACCGCGCCCTCGCGGTGCGGCTGGTCGCCCACCTTCGCGTAGAAGCGGGCCAGGGTCGCCTCGCCCCAGTGGGCCGCGATCAGCCGACAGGCCAGCCAGCCGCCCTCGTACGCCCTGGCGAGCCGGTCCGCGCCGCCGTCGAAGCCGAAGTCGGCGTCGGTCGGCAGGTCGGCGGGCAGGTCGCCGGCGCGGACCGCCTGCTGGAGTTCGGGGGCGGCCTGCGGGGCCGTGCGGCCGGTGTCGCGGTAGCCGACCCAGTCCGCGTACCCCTCCGAGAGCCACATCGGGGTGGCGGGCGAGGTGTGCGCGCGGGTGGCGACATGGGTCGTCTCGTGGGTGAGGACGACCCGGCGGCCCACATCGCCGAGGACCGCGTACGCCTCCGGATTGACGATCACCCGGTCCGCGGGGGCGGCCGCGGCGCCGCCCGCCTCGCCGGTGGTCACCGCCGCGATCCCCCGGTAGGACGCGGCGGGCGCCCCGAGCAGCGCGGCCATCCCGTCGAGCGAGGCGGGTACGAGGACGACGACCCGGCCCGCCCACCGACCGGGCCAGGCGGCCGACACCTCGGGCACCGCCGCGTCCGCGGTGTCCGCGATCTCGTGCAGCCGCGCCGCGCCCTGGCCCACCCCGAGCACCAGGCTGCGCTTGCCGCGTACCGCGGTGACCCGGCCCTGCTGCCACAGCAGCTGGGCGGCGCCCTTGGCGGGCTGGTCCCCGGCGACGTACCAGCGGCCGCCCCGCTCGTCGAGGGTGAGGGTGCGGGCGGCGGTCACCGGGGCGGTGTCGTAGCCCTCGACCCGGTAGCGCAGGTCCACCCTCGCGGTGACCGTCCCGCTCTGCCGGTCCACCCCGTTGACCTGGTACGTCCACGCGGTCAGCGGCACCTGCGCGAGATTGCCGAACTCGGTGCGCTGGGCGGAGCGCAGCCCCGTCGCCGCCGGATCGACGGCCGCCAGATAGCCGCCCTCGTCGTGCTTGAGCACCGCCGCCGCCCGCCGGTCCAGGAGCTGCTGCACCTCGCCGACGGTGGCGTCGGGGGCCGGTCCGGGCGCCGAGCAGGCCGCGAGGAGCAGCAGCGCGGCGAGCCCGCATCCCGCCGCCCGCCCGCGCCGCACCCGTCGACCGCGTCCCTGACCTGCCACCCGCCGATCGTACGGTCAGACGCGGGTGATCGAGGAGATGGGCATCATCCCCACCGGGTCGTAGCGCACCGGCGCCCCGGGATACGGGGCGTGCACCACCTGGCCGTCGCCCATGTACATGGCGATGTGGCTGGCGTCGTGGCGGTACGTCACCAGGTCGCCCGGCCTCGCCTCGGAGAGCGGCACCTGCTGGCCCGCGTACCGCTGCGCCTGCGAGGTGCGCGGCAGGCCGACGCCGGCCTGCGCGTACGACCACTGCATCAGGCCCGAGCAGTCGAATCCGGCGGGCCCGTTGGCACCCCAGATGTACGGTCTGCCGATCGCCGCGCGGGCCGCCATGACGGCCGCGGCGGCCCGCTCGGAGGCGGGCGGCGCGTCGGACAGCTCGGGCAGTTCGGTGCGGCCCGAGCGGGAGGCGCGGTCGTAGGCGGCCCGGTCGTCGGCCGGCAGCGCGTTCAGCATCCGGCGCGCCTCGGCCAGCTTCGACTCCACGGTCCGCTTGTGCCGGGCGACCTCGCTGCGGCTGCGCTCCAGCTCGGCCAGTTTGCGGCCGGTGTCGGCCCGCTGCTGCGCGAGGTGGCGCTGCTCGCGCTGGAGCTTCTGGAGCGCGCCGGTCTGATGCTCGCTCAGCCGGTCGAGGGTGGCGGCCCGGTCGAGGTAGGTGTCGGGGTCGGAGGAGAGGAGCAGCGCGAGCGAGGGGTCGATGCCGCCGGAGCGGTACTGCGCGCCGGCGAGCGCGCCGAGCGCGCCCCGCATGCGGTTGATCCGCTCCTGGCCGCGCGCGACGGCGTCCTCGGCCTGCTTCACCTCGTCGCGCAGCCGGTCGGTCCGCTCGCCGGCCTTGTCGTACTGCTCGGTGGCCTGCTCGGCCTCCTGGAAGAGCCGGTCGACCTTGGCCTGCCCCGAGGCACCCGAGGGGTGCGGGTCGGCGCTCGCGGAAGGCGCCGCGAGGGCCGCCGCAGCCGTCGCGGCCGCCGCCGAAAGGACGGTGACGCGGGCGCTCTGGGTGAGGCCGGACGGCGAAGGCCGACGATGGGACGCCACGGATGCCGCACTCCCTTGCACTGCGTGCGGCCCCTGCCGCCCGGGTGGGCGGCGAGATCACCGGGAAACCGCTCGCCGGACAGTAACCGGGCGGATACCCGGCGGCCAACGACCCCGCTCCCCACGCACAGTGACGCCCCACCGGAGAACACAGGTCACCGGCGGGGCGTGGCGTCAGCCTGAGTTGCCGTGATTCGCCCGTTCGGGCGGTGTCGGCGGCTGACGGAGGGAAAGGCGGGTCAGCCTATGCGCACACCGAACTGGAACGGCATGTTGTCCATCGACTCGTAGCGCACGTACGCGCCGGGCTTCGGCGCGTGCAGCACCGTGTTGTTGCCGGCGTACAGGCCGATGTGGTGCAGGTCGCCGAAGAAGAGCACCAGGTCGCCGGGCTTGAGCTCGCTGCGGCCGATCTGGGTGCCCGCGGTGGCCTGTTCCTGCGAGGTGCGCGGCAGCTGGACGCCGGCCTGGCCGTAGGCGTAACCCGTCAGACCCGAGCAGTCGAAGGACGCCATGCCGGTCATGCCCCAGCCATACGGCTTGCCTATCTGGGACTCGGCCGCCTGCAAGGCGGCGGCGCCGACCTGCGAGGCGGGCACATCGTGGCCGAGGTTCGGGCGCGCGTCGGAGCGGTTGGCGCGCGCGTCGGCGGCGGCGAGCGACGCCTTCTCCTGCGCGGTCAGCGAGTTGAGCAGGGTCTGCGCGTCGCTGAGCTTGCCCTGGACTTCCTGCTTCTTGTCGCCGAGCACCTTGCGGGTGTCGGCGAGGTCCTTCAGCTTGTCCTGGGCCTCCTTGCGCTCCTGTGCGAGGGAGCGCTGCTTGCCCTGGATCTTCTGGAGCGCCTCGGTCTGAGTGGCGCTCAACTGGTCGAGCGAGGACGCCTTGTCCAGGAAGTCGTCCGGGTTGGAGGAGAGGAAGAGCTCCAGCGAGGGGTCGATGCCGCCGGAGCGGTACTGCGCCGAGGCCATCGAACCGAGGCCGGTGCGCAGGGTGTTGAGCTCCTGCTGGCCGCGGGCGACCTTGTCCTGGATCTGGCCGATCTGCTTCTCCAGCTGGCTCTGCTTCTCCTTGGCGTTGTTGAACGCCTCGGTCGCCTGCTCGGCCTCGCCGTAGAGCTTGTCGACCTTGCTCTTGACCTCGTCCTTGGAGGGCTTGGGGTCCGCCTGGGCGGCCTGCGAAGTGAGGGCGACGACGGCGGCGGCGGTCGCGCTGAGCACGGTCACGCGGGTGCGGTTCGCGGGCTTGGGACGACGGTGGGACCCCACGAAGGCGAGCTCCTTCTTCCTCAGCCGCCGAACTCTGCTGACTCGGCGGGACCTTCACGGACACCCCGAACGAGTGATCAACCGCATGAAGGTACGAGGCCCGACCCTAGTGACCATCCTGTGATCAGTTCAAATCCTGATGGCAAAAAATTCGGCCGCGGAGAGGATTCTTTACTGTCATCCCACGCGTAGTAGTTGGCACTTGACGGAGTGCTCAGCAGCGATCACCCGAATTCGGGCATTGAACACAGGAGTTACCAGAACACCCGGAATGCCTCAGACGCGGGACAGACGCTTCAGAAGCAGCAGGGAGGCGACCGGGCGCGCGCCCGCCTTCGCGACGCCGTCGGCGACTTCCCTGTCCGTCGAGACGACCACCACGGGCCGCCCCGAGGGCTCGGCGCGCACCAGCTGACGGATCAGCTCGTCCGCGGTCACCCCGGGCTTGGAGAACAGCACCCGTACGCCCCTGGGCGGTGCGAGCAGCACCGGAGCCGCCAGTTCCGCGCCGTCGAAGACGCAGGTGACCTCGGCGCCCGTCTGGGCGGCGAGCACCGAGAGCCCGCCGAGCAGCCGCAGCCGCTGCTTCTCCAACGGCATCGTGGGATAGCCGGTCTTGGTGACGTTGTAGCCGTCCACGAGCAGATGCACCTGGGGCAGCGCGAGAAGCTGGTCGAGCAGCGCCGGGTCGGTCTCGGAGAGCGCCCGGGCCGCGATGTCCTTGGGCGTCATGGTGCCCGGCGCGACCGCGTCCACCGTGTCGGCGGGGCGCACCGAGGCGGGCGGCAGGGCGAGTTCGCGCCGCAGGCCCTGGGCGCTCTCCAGGACGGTGTCGAGCAGCAGCCGCAGCCGCATGTCCTCGACGGAGCGCCCCTCGCGCACCGCGCGCCGGCTCGCCTCAAGACCCGCCTCGGCCTCGCTGAGCCGCGTCTTGAGCCGCCGGGTCTCGCTCTCGGCGGCGGTCACCTGGGCGGCCGCCTCGCCTCTGATGCCGTCGATCTCGGAGTGGGTCTTGCGCAGGGCGGCCTCACCGCGCTTCACATCGCTCTGGGCGCTGCGCAGCTTGCGCTGGAGCGTTTCGGCTTCCTTGCGTGCCGCGGCCAGTTCCGTCCGCAGCTGTTCGTTCTCGGACTTGATCTGGGCGCGCGCCTCGGCGAGTTCCTCGCGCAGCCGGTCCAGCTCGCGCCGGCCCTCCTCGTCGGCCCGCTCGGCGTCCGCCCGCTGGGCCTCCTCGCCGGCCGCGGCGACCAGCTTCACCCAGCCGGTGGGGCGCAGCACATAGGCGACGGCCGCCACGTCCACGGGGTCGGCGGCCGCGGGCGGCGAGCCCGCCTCGACGGCCCCCGCGAGCTCCGGCTGGGACTCCTTGAGCCGCTCGCCGATGCGCTGGCGGAACACCGGGTCGCTCTCCAGGGCGGCGGCCATCGCGTTGCCGGCGAACTTGGCGCGCCGGGTCGGGGTGAAACGGGCGTACTGCCGCAATTGTCCGGGCAGTTCGGCGATGGTCAGGCCGCCGAACGCCTCCGAGACGAAGGCGACGACCCGGCGCCGCACGCCCTCGGGCAGCGGGCGGTCGAGCACCTCGGCGGGGCCGTCACCGGCCGAAGCGGCCGGTTCAGCACCGCTTGCACGCTCCACAATCCGTCACCCCAACTGTCATCCGTACCGCTTGCGGAGCACTCCTCAGGAAACGCTCGCCGAGTCGGTACCCGGCCGGTCCACCAACTCGATCCGGTCCACCGCGTTGCACCACCGGCAGCGGACCGACTCGATGGTCTCACTGACCACCTCGCGTTCCTCCACCGTGGGCTCTCCGGCGAGGTCCAGATGGACGTACTCGACCACTTTCGACGAGCGGGTGACATCGAAACGGGTGAGGTTTCCGCAGAGCGTGCAGCGCCACCGGGTGTCGGCGGTCGGCTGGGGAACGGTGGTCATGTGGTGCCGTCCTCTTTCCACTTCCATGGTCCAGGATCTCGCGGTGCGCCGTCGAACTGCGGGAGTACTGCCCGTAACCCTACGGCCTACCCGCCGACCGCCGACACGGCGAGGCGGTCTGTACCGATAGCCCCTTTTGGGCCATTCTCTCCCCATGGTCAAGTGGCGGGGAGCGGCGATCGTCAAGGGTGCGGTGCGGGGCCCGACGGTGACGTACGGGCTGATCACCGCGTGCTGTCTGCTCTTCGTGGTCGGCCCGGCCTCCGGTCTCAACCCGGTCTACGGGACCGGCGACGCGATCCTCAGCGCCCAGAGCGGCTACTTCGCCCGCTGGGGCGTCATCCCCGGGCAACTCCTCACGGGCCGGCCGCACGCCCTGCTCACCCCGCTCACCGCCCTGTTCGTGCACGGCAGCTGGCTGCACCTGCTCGGCAACATGCTGTTCCTGTACGTCTTCGGCGCGATGACCGAGGAACGCCTGGGCCGGGTGGAGTTCGTCCTGTTCTACCTGGGGAGCGGCTATCTGGCCCTGTTCGCGTACGCGGCGGCACACGCCGACTCGGAGCAGACCCTGGTGGGGGCGTCCGGGGCCATCTCGGCCGTCCTCGGCGCCTTCCTCTGCCTCTTCCCCAGCGCCCGGGTGACCAGCATCTTCCCGTTCCTGCTGTTCCTGCCGCTGCGCTTTCCCGCCTGGATCGTCCTGGCCTTCTGGTTCGCCCTGCAGTGGCTGGCGATCCGCAGCCAGGCGGCCGGGCCCGGGGTGGCCTACCTCGCCCACCTCGTCGGCTTCGGCCTCGGCTTCCTCTACGCATGGGCCCGTTTCCGCCGGACGGATAGAGTGAAACGCCGAAAGCCCGTGAAGCCCGCGGGTGCGGCCGCCACCGAGGGAGAAAGCCAGCCGTGATCACCGCGATCGTGCTCATCAAGACCAGCGTGGACCGGATTCCCGAGATCGCGGAATCGATCGCGGCCCTCGAAAGCGTCAGCGAGGTGTACTCGGTGACGGGTACCTACGACCTGATCGCGCTGGTCAGGGTGGCCCGCCACGACGACCTGGCGGACATCATCCCCGGCAGCATCAGCAAGATCCCGGGCGTCGAGGCCACGGACACGCATGTGGCGTTCCGCACGTACTCCCAGCACGACCTGGAAGCAGCGTTCGCCATCGGCCTGGACTCCTGACCCACCCCCTCGGGGACTCCGCCCCCAAACCCCCTCGGGGCTCCGCCCCGGACCCCGCTCCTCAAACGCCGGAGGGGCTTGATTTTGCCCCCTGGCCCAGAAGCGTCCCGGCACTACACCGCCGGGACGCAGCGGCCGGCCTCCGTGCGGTACTGCCACTTCGCACCCTCGGTGACCAGCTCGCGCACCGCCCCGACGAAACGGGACACGTGCTCGTCCGGCGTCCCGGCCCCGAAGCTGACCCGGATCGCGTTCAGGGAGCGCTCGCCCGGCTCGGCCTCCGGGGCGCCGCACTCGCCCGGGTCCTGCGGGTCGCTCCCGAGCAGCGTGCGCACCAGCGGGTGGGCGCAGAAGAGCCCGTCCCGCACGCCGATCCCGTACTCCGCCGAGAGCGCCGCCGCGAAGTGCGAGCTGTTCCAGCCCTCGACGACGAACGAGATGACGCCGACCCGGGGCGCGTCGTCGCCGAAGAGCGAGAGGACCCTCACCTCCGGCACCGTCGCGAGCCCCTCGCGCACCTTCGCGATCAGCTGCCGCTCCCGCTCGACCAGCGAGTCGAAGCCCGCCTCGGTGAGCGCCTTGCAGGCGGAGGCGATGGAGTACACGCCGATGACGTTGGGCGAACCGGCCTCGTGGCGGGCGGCCGTCGTGTGCCACTCCACGTCCACGCCGCCGTCGCTGCGTCGAGCGACCTTCTTCGAGGCGCCGCCGCCCGCGAGGTACGGCTCGGAGTCCTGGAACCAGTCCGCGCGGCCGGCCAGCACGCCCGAGCCGAACGGCGCGTACAGCTTGTGCCCGGAGAAGGCGATCCAGTCGACGTCCAACTCCCGTACGGAGACGGGGTGGTGGGGCGCCAGCTGGGCGGCGTCGAGCACGATGCGGGCGCCGTGCGCGTGCGCTGCGGCGGCCAGTTCCTTCACCGGCCACAGCTCACCGGTGACGTTGGACGCGCCGGTGACGCAGACGAGCGCGGGGCCATAGGGGTCGCGGTCGGCCAGCGCGCGCTCCAGGGTCTCGACGGCCTGCTGCGGGGTGCGCGGCGCGTTCAGGTACGTCACGCGGGCGTCGCGCCACGGCAGCAGCGAGGCGTGGTGCTCGGTCTCGAAGACGAAGACCTGGCAGTCGGCCGGGAGCACCCGGGCGAGCAGGTTCAGCGAGTCCGTGGTGGAGCGGGTGAAGACGACCTGGTCGCCGGGGCGGCAGTCGAGGAACTCCGCCACCGTCGCCCGGCTGTTCTCGAACAGGTCGGTGGAGAGCTGCGAGAGGTAGCCGGCCCCGCGGTGCACGCTGCCGTAGTACGGGGCGTACGCGGCGACGTCGTCCCAGACCCGCTGCAGCGCGGGCGCGCTCGCCGCGTAGTCGAGGGCGGCGTAGGTCACCTCGCCGCCGGTGACCAGCGGCACGGTGACATCGCGGCCGAGCACCGGCAGCGGCGCGGCACAGCAGGGGTCGGCGGACTCGTCGGTGCGGGGGGCGGTGACGGAAGCGGTGGCGGCGGGGCGTGCGGACATGGCGGTATCTCCCGGCAGGAAAAGGCGAGTTGACTTCGGATCCCGGGTGCGACGGCGTGCCCCGGCCTCGCTGGAGGGGGGTCGACTGCCTTGCCGCGTACGGGTGTTGACCTCGAACACGCAGCCCGGAGAAGGACGGCGTGGAGGGTGGTGAAGAAAGGGGCGGTACGCCCTATCGCATTCGCTTGCTCACGAGACTGCTCCCTTGAGGACCAGGACCCCAGGGCTGTGACATCCGATGATGTCCAGGGGTCCGCGCTTGCCGTAGGCCTTGCTGCCTACGACCTGGTCTTCACCCGGGGCACCCCGCCACGGACGGAGGGTTGCCGGACAGCGAGCCGGGGCCTAAATCGCTGTCACTCATGACCTTGAACAGCATCCTGCCACAGGTCCCGACGTGCGCAAGGCGCAGTCCGCGATCTGGACTGCGCCCTGCGTCACAGGATGTACGGCTCAGGCGTTGCTGGCCGCGACCCACCGCTCCAGGACGCTCCGGGCGGCTCCCGAGTCGATGGACTCGGCGGCCCGGGCCATCGCGGCCCCGATCTGCGCCGCGAGCGGCCCTTCGCCCGGTTCGAGGGCGACAAGCGCGGCCGCCGCGTTCAGCAGCACCGCATCCCGCACCGGCCCCCGCTCGCCCGTGAGCAGCCGGCGGACGACCTCCGCGTTGTACGAGGGGTCCCCGCCGCGCAGCGCCTCGATGGGCGCGATCTCGATGCCGACGTCGCGCGGGTCGAAGCTCTCCTCGCGGACCGCGCCGTCGCGCACCACCCACACCCGGGAGGTGGCGGTGGTGGTGAGCTCGTCGAGGCCGTCGTCACCGCGGAAGACCAGCGCGGACGAGCCGCGCTCGGCGAGCACGCCCGCCACGATGGGCGCCATCCGCGCGTCGGCGACACCGGTCGCCTGGGCCCGTACCCTCGCCGGATTGGTCAGCGGGCCCAGGACGTTGAACGTGGTGCGGATGCCCAACTCCTTGCGGGCGGCGGCCACATACCGCAGCGCGGGGTGGAACTTCACCGCGAAGCACATGGTGATCCCGGCCTCCTCGGCCACCTCCACCACCCGCTTCGGCGACAGGTTCAGATTGACGCCGAGCTTCTCCAGGACGTCGGAGGCGCCGCTGGAGGAGGAGGCCGCGCGGTTGCCGTGCTTGACGACCTTGGCGCCGCTGCCGGCGACCACGATCGCCGACATGGTGGAGATGTTGACGGTCTTGGCGCCGTCGCCGCCGGTGCCGACGATGTCGACGCTCGGGCCCGGCACCTCGATCAGGTTGGCGTGCGCGTACATGGTGCGTACCAGACCGGTGATCTCGGCGACCGTCTCGCCCTTGGCGCGCAGCGCGACCATGAAGCCCGCGATCTGGGCGTTCGTCGCCTCGCCGCGCATGATCTTGTCCATCGCCCAGGCGGTCGCGTCCGCGCTCTGGTCGGCGCCGCTCAGCAGCGAGTCCAGGACACCCGGCCAGGAGTAGGCCGCCACGGTGTCGCCTCCGGTGGGGGTAACAGCGCTCATGCTCGCTCCTGGTGGTCAAAAGGACGGGATACCGCCCGCCAGCCTATCGAGAGGCGCGGGGCGGTCCGCGTCCGTGCCCGCAGTGCGGACGCGGAAAAGACTCCGGCCCGGCCCCCGTGATGGGGCCGGGCCGGAGCCTCGGTTGTGGCGACCGTCAGGTCAAGCAGGGATCAGTGGTGGCCGTGGCCGCTCGTGATCTCCTCGTACTCCGCGGCCGTCGGCTTGGGGATCTGGCTTCCCTCGCCGTAGTAGCCCTTGCTGAGCTTGGCGCGGAGCTTCTGCGTCCGCGACACCTTGCGGGCGACACCGTTCTCGTCGACCGTCGGGCCGATCTCGGCCGGCTTGTACTGCTCGTGCGCGGTGAGCTTGTAGCGCGCACCGGCGTCCAGCGGCTCGTGGACCTCAATGAACTCACCGTGCGGCAGCCGCTTGATAATGCCGGACTCGCGCCCGTGCAGCACCTTCTCGGCGTCGCGCCGCTGCAGACCCAGGCAGATCCGCTTGGTGGCGACGAACGCCAGGACCGGTGCGACGAAGAACGCGATCCGGACGAACCAGGTGATGACGTTGATCGACAGGTGGAAGTGGGTCGCCCAGAGGTCGTTTCCACCACCCATGAGCAGCACCATGTACCAAGTGATCCAGGCGACGCCGAACGCGGTGCGCGTCGGGGCGTTGCGCGGCCGGTCCGCGATGTGGTGCTCACGCTTGTCGCCGGTGACCCAGGACTCGATGAACGGGTAGACCGCGATGGTCGCGAGGACCAGCGGGAAGATCATCAGCGGGATGAACACACCCAGGACGAGCGTGTGGCCCCAGAGGTTGATCTCCCAGCCCGGCATGACACGGATCAGGCCTTCGGAGAAGCCCATGTACCAGTCGGGCTGCGCACCGGTGGACACCTGGTCCGGACGGTAGGGGCCGATCGCCCAGATCGGGTTGATCGTGGCGATCGCCGCGATGGCCGCGATGACACCGAAGACCAGGAAGAAGAAGCCTCCGGCCTTGGCCATGTACACCGGGAGCAGCGGCATGCCGACGACGTTCTTGTTCGTACGTCCCGGACCCGCGAACTGGGTGTGCTTGTGGTAGAAGACCAGGATCAGGTGAGCCACCATCAGGCCGAGCATGATGCCCGGCAGCAGCAGGATGTGGATCGAGTAGAACCGGGCCACGAAGTCCCCGCCGGGGAACTCGCCGCCGAAGAGGAAGAACGAGATGTACGTGCCGACCACCGGCATGGAGAGGATCGCGCCCTCCATGAAGCGGACACCGGTGCCGGAGAGCAGGTCGTCCGGGAGCGAGTAACCGGTGAAGCCGGTGAACATGCCCAGGACGAACAGCAGGAAGCCGAACAGCCAGTTGACCTCACGCGGCTTGCGGAACGCGCCCGTGAAGAACACGCGCATCATGTGCACGAACATGCCGGCGAGGAAGATCAGCGCCGCCCAGTGGTGGATCTGCCGGATCAGCAGACCACCGCGCACATCGAAGCTGATGTGCATGGTCGAGTTGAACGCCTCGGACATGCTCATGCCCTGCAGCGGCACGTACGAGCCGTCGTAGACGACCTCGTTCATGCTCGGGTGGAAGAACAGCGTCAGATACACACCCGTGAGGATGATGATGATGAAGCTGTACATGCAGATCTCGCCGAGCATGAAGGACCAGTGGTCCGGGAAGATCTTGCGCATGTTGGCCTTGGCCAGGGAGTAGATCCCGAGCCGGCCGTCCGCCCAGTCCGCGATCCGCTCACCGGCGGGCGCTTCGCGCCGTGCGTCTGTCGTGGTGCTCATCCGCGCTCCCAGAAGGCAGGACCGACGGGCTCTTCGAAGTCGCCGAGCGCTTCGAGGTATCCCTCGTCATTCACACCGATCCGCAGCTGCGGAAGGGCGTGACCGGCCGGGCCGAAGATGACGCGGGCGCCGTCGGAGAGGTCGAAGGTGGACTGGTGGCACGGGCAGAGCACGTGGTGCGTCTGCTGCTCGTACAGGGAGATCGGGCAGCCGACGTGGGTGCAGATCTTCGAGTACGCGACGATGCCCTGGTGCGACCATTCGAGCTCGCGCTTGTCCTTGATGTCCTCCGGCTTGATCCGGACGAGCATCAGGGCGGCCTTGGCGATCTGCGTCTGGAAGTCGTGCGCGCTCTCCTCCAGGCCCTCGGGCTTGGCGAAGGTGAGCGAACCGACCGTCAGGTCCTCGGGACGCAGCGGCTCGTTGGTGTTCATGTTGATCAGGGCCTTGCCCTTGGACCACATGGTGTGCCGCAGCTTGTCCTCGGGCAGCGTGCCCAGGTCGCGCAGGAGCATCACACCGGAGAGCGGCACCATGGCCAGCGCGCCGAACATGGTGTTGCGGATCAGCTTGCGTCGGCCGAAGCCGGACTCGGCCGCGCCTTGCTTGAAGTCGGCCAGTACCTGCGCCTTGACCTCCGGCGGGGCCGCGATCTCGTGACGCTCGGCCGGCATCTCGACATCCGACATCAGGGTGCGGGCCCAGTGGACCGCGCCCGCGCCGATGCAGAACAGCGCGACGCCCAGGGTCAGACCCAGGGAGAAGTTCAGCGCGCTGACGTGCCCGAACGGGAAGATGTAGATGATCTTGTCGGACGGGAACGTCACGTACGAGGCGATGAAGGCGACCGTCGCGACCATCGACAGGAGGAACATGAACGCGACCGCGCGCTCGGAGCGCTTGGCCGCCCGCTCGTCGATGTCCTGGATGCGCGGCTTGTGGGCCGGCAGTCCCGGGTCGGCGAACGGGTCGTCCGCCCGCTCTACCGCGCCGTGCGCGGTGGCCTGCGCTTCGGGCAGGTTCTCGGAATTCTCTTGGCTACTCATGACTTCTTGGCCTTAGCGGTGTGGGCCGCGACCCAGATGGCTACTGCGATGAGGGCACCCAGACCGAAGATCCAGCCGAACAGACCCTCGCTGACCGGACCGAGCCCGCCCAGCTTGAGCCCGCCCGGGCTCGGGGTCTGGTCACTGTTGACCGCGTGCAGGTAGGAGATGATGTCCTGCTTCTGCTTCTGCGGCATCGTCGTGTCCGGGAAGGACGGCATGTTCTGCGGGCCGGTCTGCATGGCCTCGTAGATGTGCTTGGGGTCCACGTCCGCCAGGCTGGGGGCGAACTTGCCGTTGGTCAGGGCACCGCCCTCACCCGTGACGTTGTGGCACTGGGCGCAGTTGGTGCGGAACAGCTCGCCACCCTTGGCGATGTCCGCACCGTTCGGGTTGTACTGCTCCTTGGTCGGCGCGATGGGGCCGGCGCCGAGCGAAGCGACGTACGCCGCGAGCTGGTCGATCTCGCTCTGCGAGTAGATGACCTTCTTCTTCGGCACCTGCGCGCCGGGCTGCTGCGCCGGCATGCGGCCGGTGCCGACCTGGAAGTCCACGGCGGCCGAGCCGACGCCGACCAGGGACGGGCCGTCAGTGGTGCCCTGACCGCCGGTTCCGTGGCAGCTGGCGCAGCCGACGGAGTAGAGCTTCTTGCCCTCGTCGATGGCGAGGGACTGGGCGGTTTCGTCAGCCTGCGCCTTGCCCGCGGGCGCGAACGTGGCGTACAGCCCCCCGGTGGCCGCCAGCGCGAGGAGTAGGACGACGACCGCCGCCAGCGGATGGCGTCGTCGTGCGGAGAGCTTTTTCACGGATTACCCCGGTGTCAGGATCTTCTGCGTCGATGCTGGATGTGGTGCGGACCTACGGGCCCGGATTACTGGATCAGGTAGATCGTGGCGAAGAGGCCGATCCAGACGACATCGACGAAGTGCCAGTAGTAGGACACGACGATGGCGGCTGTCGCCTGCTCGTGGGTGAACCTCTTGGCCGCGTACGTCCTGCCGAGAACCAGCAGGAAGGCGATCAGACCGCCCGTCACATGCAGTCCGTGGAAGCCCGTGGTCAGGTAGAACACCGAGCCGTACGGGTCCGAGGACAGCGAGAGGCCGTCCTTCTTCACCAGCTCGGTGTACTCGAAGACCTGGCCGCCGATGAAGATCGCACCCATCACGAACGTGATGATGAACCAGGTGCGGAGCTTCTTCACATCGCCCCGCTCCGCGGCGAAGACGCCGAGCTGGCAGGTGAGGGAGGAGAGCACCAGGATCGTGGTGTTGGTCGCCGAGAACGGAAGGTTCAGGGCCGAGGCCTTCTCTGACCAATGCGCGGCACCCGTTACCGATCGCA
Source organism: Streptomyces sp. NPDC050485 (assembly GCF_044458185.1). NCBI lineage: Bacteria > Bacillati > Actinomycetota > Actinomycetes > Kitasatosporales > Streptomycetaceae > Streptomyces > Streptomyces sp. NPDC050485. Next base: position 401,071 of record NZ_JBITHR010000003.1, read on the forward strand.
GAGTGAAGTACATCGCGAAGAGGGCCGCGAAGAACATCAGCTCGGAACTCAACCAGATGATGGTTCCGACGCTGGTGAGGTTCGGCCGATTGACCGACGGGTGCGCGTGCCCGGTTTCTACTGTCGTTGCTGTCGCCACGACCGACATTATGTCGGTCGCTTATCCCGCCCTCACTCCGGGGGGTGCCGTTCGGTGTGTCAGCGCCGTATGCAGGGCCCGTACGGCCCATCGAAGGGCCGTCCGAACCGGTGTTGACGGGCAGTCGGACGGAGTAGCATCCGCGCATCGGTTCATGAGCCAACGCCGGCGAAAACGCCGGACCTTCGGAGGATCCATGCAGTCGAGCGCCACCGTTCTGGTCTACAGCGACGACGCGAACACCCGGGCTCAGGTACGGCTCGCGGCCGGGCGCAGGCCCGCGTCGGACCTGCCGCCGGTCGAGTACCTGGAGTGCGCGACGCTGCCGGCGGTCCTCAAGGAGCTGGACCGCGGCGGTATCGACGTCTGCGTCCTGGACGGCGAGGCGGTCCCCGCGGGCGGTATGGGCGTGTGCCGGCAGCTCAAGGACGAGATCTTCCAGTGCCCTCCGGTACTCCTCCTCATGGGCCGCCCGCAGGACGCCTGGCTGGCCACCTGGAGCCGCGCGGACGCCGCGGTGACCCTCCCCGTCGAACCGGTCGAATTCGCCGGGGCACTGGCCTCCCTGCTGCGCAAGCGGCTGGCCGTGGGTGCCTGAGCTCACACTCCCGGCCGCAGCCGGGCGGAGTTCGCACGGCTCTGCCCGGCCTTGAGGTCGGCCTGCAGGACGCTGCCCTGGCGCCACTCGTCCCACGACATGTTCCAGTCGCCGTACCCGTTGTCGAAGGGCGTCATGTCCTCGCCGATGCTGTTGACGACCTTGACGATGTCGCCCTCGTTGATGGTCTCGAAGAACCACGCGGCGTTGCCGGTGGACATGCCCGTACAGCCGTGGCTGACGTTCTCGGCGCCCTGCGAGCCGACCGACCAGGGCGCGGCGTGCACGTACTCCCCGCTCCAGGTGACCCGGGTCGCGTAGTAGACCGGCAGGTCGTACCCGTCCGAACTGCTCGACGAGATGCCGACGGTGTCCCCGCGCATGCGTACGAAGTACTGCTTGCCCAGGACGACCTTGACGCCGTTGCGGGTGGAGAATCCGGGCTTTCCGGTGGTGACCGGAATGGTGTTGATCACTTCTCCGTTCCGCTTGACCGTCATGTAGTGCCCGGCGGCGTCGGTGATGGCCTCGATGCGGTCGCCGGTGGTGATCTTTAGCGGCTTGCCGGGGCCGCCGTACAGCTTGTCGGCGATCTTCACGCCCTCCAGGTTGGAGTGGACGTTGATGGTGGCGTGGGTGGGCCAGTACTCCTTGGGGCGGTAGTGCAGCATCTTGTCGCCCACCCAGTGCCAGTTGCCCTCCACCTTGGGCGTGGACTCGACCCTCAGGGCGCGTTCGACGATCGCGCGGGCCGCCTTGTCCTTGACCGGCTTGCTGAGTTCCGCGGTGATGGGCTGGCCGACGCCGTACTTGCCCGCGTCCGGGCCGAATTCGACCTCCACGGCGTCCTTGACCGCCGCGGTGTCGAACGTCAGTGTGCGCAGCCCTGGGGAGCCGTCCTCGTCCTCCGTGGAGACCTTGGCGGTGTAGTGCGCGCCGGCCACCAGCGGGGCGGTGGAGTGCCAGCGGCTGCCGTCGGCTGCGAGTTCGCCCCCCAGATAGCGTCCGTTGCCGTCGACGGCCGTGACGTCGGTCAGACGGCTGCCCCTGCCCTTGGCGGTGATCTCCAGGGGCTTGCCGGGATCCGCCTTCTGACTGCCCGCCGGGCCGTTGTAGACCACCTGTCCGGCCGCGTCGTACGGCTTGGCCGAGAGCGGGTTGCCGTCCGGCCCGCCGCACCCCGTCGCCCCCACACCGAGGGACAGGACCAGGAGGGTGCAGCTCAGTACGGTGCGGATACGCGGTGCGTGGCTCATGACCACACGGTATGAAGATTCGTCAGATCCAGCGCGCCGGGTGACTGCAAACGAGGGGCCCGTCACCTCATACGTGAGATGACGGGCCCCTCATGGTGCGGCGGGCGCGGAACTACTGGTTCTGGTTCTCGCCGCGGTAGTACTCGAACACCCAGCCGTAGAGACCGACCAGGATCAGCGGCGCCGAGAAGTACAGCAGCCACCAGCCCATGGCGATCGCGAGGAAGGCCAGGGCGCCGCCGATGCCGAGCGAGAGCGGCTGCCAGGAGTGCGGCGCGAAGAAGCCGACCTCACCGGCGTCGTCCGCGACGTCGGCCTCCAAGTCGTCCTGGGCACCCACGTCGACCCGCCGGGCCGTGAAGGCCAGGTAGAAGCCGATCATGACGCTCAGGGCGAAGGCCATGAAGAGCGCGGTGGTTCCGGCCGCTTCCTTCGACCACACGCCGTACACGACGGCCATGATCAGGATGAAGGCGGACAGCCACAGGAACATCTTGCCCTGGATCTTCACTTCCCGGCCTCCTTGCCACCGGCGAGCATCTTGTCACCGTGGACGTCGCCGTGGTTCTCGAGCTGGTCGAGAGCCGCGATCTCCGGGTGGTGCAGGTCGAACGCCGGCGATTCGGAGCGAATGCGCGGCATCGTGAGGAAGTTGTGCCGCGGCGGCGGGCAGGAGGTCGCCCACTCCAGCGAACGGCCGTAGCCCCACGGGTCGTCGACCTCGATCTTCTTGCCGTACTTGGCGGTCTTCCAGACGTTGTAGAAGAACGGCAGGACCGACAGGCCGAGCAGGAACGAGGAGATCGTCGAGATGGTGTTCAGGGCGGTGAAGCCGTCCGCCGCCAGGTAGTCGGCGTAACGACGCGGCATGCCCTCGACACCCAGCCAGTGCTGCACCAGGAACGTGCCGTGGAAGCCCACGAACAGGGTCCAGAAGGTGATCTTGCCGAGCCGCTCGTCCAGCATCTTTCCGGTGAACTTCGGCCACCAGAAGTGGAATCCGGAGAACATCGCGAAGACCACGGTGCCGAAGATGACGTAGTGGAAGTGCGCGACGACGAAGTACGAGTCGGAGACGTGGAAGTCCATCGGCGGCGAGGCCAGGATGACGCCGGTCAGACCACCGAAGGTGAAGGTGATCAGGAAGCCGACGGCCCACAGCATGGGTGTCTCGAAGGACAGTGAGCCCTTCCACATCGTGCCGATCCAGTTGAAGAACTTCACGCCTGTCGGCACGGCGATGAGGAACGTCATGAAGGAGAAGAACGGCAGGAGCACGCCACCGGTGACGTACATGTGGTGCGCCCACACGGTCACGGACAGACCCGCGATCGCGATGGTGGCGCCGATGAGGCCGCTGTAGCCGAACATCGGCTTTCGACTGAACACCGGGATCACTTCGGAAATGATTCCGAAGAATGGCAGGGCGATGATGTACACCTCTGGATGGCCGAAGAACCAGAAGAGGTGTTGCCACAGGATCGCGCCGCCATTACTGGCGTCGAAGACATGGGCACCGAACTTGCGGTCCGCCTCCAGGGCGAACAGCGCGGCCGCCAGGACCGGGAAGGCCAGCAGGACCAGCACACCGGTCAGCAGGACGTTCCACACGAAGATCGGCATCCGGAACATCGTCATGCCAGGGGCACGCATGCAGATGATCGTGGTGATGAAGTTGACCGAGCCGAGGATCGTACCGAAGCCGGAGAAGGCCAGACCCATGATCCACATGTCGGCGCCGACGCCCGGCGAGCGGACCGCGTCCGACAGCGGGGAGTAGGCGAACCAGCCGAAGTCGGCCGCGCCCTGCGGGGTGAGGAAGCCACCGACCGCGATCGTCGAGCCGAACAGGTAGAGCCAGTAGGCGAACATGTTCAGCCGCGGGAACGCCACGTCGGGCGCGCCGATCTGCAGCGGCATGATCCAGTTCGCGAATCCGGCGAACAGCGGCGTCGCGAACATCAGCAGCATGATCGTGCCGTGCATCGTGAACGCCTGGTTGAACTGCTCGTTCGACATGATCTGCGTGCCGGGACGGGCGAGTTCGGCGCGCATGAAGAGCGCCATGATGCCGCCGATGCAGAAGAACGCGAACGACGTGACCAGGTACATCGTGCCGATCGTCTTGTGATCAGTGGTGGTCAACCACTTGATGACGACGTTTCCCGGCTGCTTGCGCCGGACCGGCAGCTCGTTCTCGTACGAGTCGTCTGCTGCCGCGGCACCCTGAGATTCGTTGAGGATGCTCACAGTTTGTTCGTCTCCGCGTTCTTGGCGGGGTCGGTCTGAGCGATGCCCGCCGGCACGTAGCCGGTCTGGCCCTTCGCCGCCAGCTCCTTGAGGTGCTGCTGGTAGCGCTCCGGGGAGACGACCTTCACGTTGAAGAGCATGCGCGAGTGGTCGACGCCGCAGAGCTCGGCGCACTTGCCCAGGAAGGTGCCTTCCTGGTTCGGCGTGACCTCGAAGGAGTTGGTGTGACCCGGGATGACGTCCTGCTTCATGAGGAACGGCACGATCCAGAAGGAGTGGATGACGTCGCGCGAGGTCAGCACGAAGCGGACCTTCTCGCCCTTGGGCAGCCACAGGGTCGGACCGGGGTTACCGGTCTGCGGGTTACGCGTGCCGGGGATACCGACGTCGTAGACACCGCCCGCGTTCGCCGGGAACGCGGTCTTGAACCGGTCCGGGATCGCGGCCAGGTTCTTGTCCGTCTTGGCGTCGCCCTTCACACCGGGCACGTCCTCGACGTAGTTGAAGCCCCAGCTCCACTGATAGCCGACCACGTTGACGGTGTGGGCGGGCTTCGGGGACAGCTCAAGGAGCTTCGACTCGTCGCGTGCGGTGAAGTAGAAGAGCACCGAGACGATGATGAGCGGGACCACGGTGTACAGCGCCTCGATGGGCATGTTGTACCGGGTCTGCGGGGGTACCTCGACCTTGGTGCGGCTGCGCCGGTGGAAGATGACGCTCCACAGGATCAGGCCCCAGACCAGCACGCCCGTGGCGAGCGCAGCCGCCCACGAGCCCTGCCAGAGGGACAGGATCCTGGGAGCCTCGTCCGTCACCGGAGTGGGCATACCAAGTCGAGGGAAGTCTTTCCAGTTGTACGAGCAACCGGATGCTGTCGCCAGGACCAGGCCCGCAGTCAGCACCTGCGGCAGCTTCCGCCGCATCGGGCGCCGCGACGAGCGGTCGGAGCCGTTGGGACTCACGTAGCGCCTTCCCGAGAGTCTCGCCCGCGCTGGTCGGCTACGGCCGTCTCGCTGGTCGGTCGCCGCCCTGGCACGCGGGCAGGGGTTTGGATGTTTATGCGGACCAAACCCTACTGGACGCTATTTGGGGTCGCGCGGGGAGGGTGCCCAACGCGCCGTCCGAGTCACCGAAGGGGTGGCGCCCCGGCGGAATCCCGGCCTCCGGGCCCCATCTGACGCCCCCTCGCATCGCCCCTCGGGCGGTGGGCGGCGGGCCGGGGTTAGCGTGGCCGGGTGCCCTACTTCGACGCGGCCTCCTCGGCCCCCCTGCACCCCGTCGCCCACCAGGCCCTGCAAGCCTCCCTCGACGAGGGGTGGGCCGATCCGGCCCGGCTCTACCGGGAGGGCAGGCGGGCCAGGCTGCTGCTCGACGCGGCGCGGGAGGCCGCCGCGGACGCCGTCGGCTGCCGCCCGGACGAGCTCACCTTCACCAGTTCGGGTACGCACGCGGTGCACTCCGGAATTTACGGATCCTTGTCCGGGCGTCGGCGTGTCGGCCGGCACCTGGTGGTGTCCGCCGTCGAGCACTCCTCGGTCCTGCATTCGGCGGCCTCCCACGAGTCCGGCGGCGGTTCGGTGACCGAGGTGCCGGTGGACCGTACCGGACGGGTCTGGGCCGAGACGTACGCCGCGGCGCTCCGCCCGGACACCGCGCTCGCCTGCCTGCAGTCCGCCAACCACGAGGTGGGCACCCTCCAGCCGGTCGCCGAGGTGGCCGGGGCGTGCCGGGCGGCCGGGGTGCCGCTGCTGGTGGACGCGGCGCAGTCGCTGGCCTGGGGGCCGGTCGAGGGCCCTTGGTCGATCCTCGCGGCGAGCGCCCACAAATGGGGCGGACCGGCAGGAGTCGGGCTCCTCGTGGTGCGCAAGGGCGTCCGGTTCGCGCCTCAAGGGCCCGCGGACGAGCGGGAGTCGGGGCGCGCGGCGGGCTTCGAGAACATCCCCGCGATCGTCGCGGCGGCGGCTTCGCTGCGTGCCGTACAGGCAGAGGCGGCGGCCGAATCGGAGCGCCTGCGCGGCCTGGTGGACCGGATCCGCTCCCGGGTCGTGGAGCTGGTGCCGGATGTGGAGGTGGTCGGCGATCCGGTGCGGCGACTGCCGCATCTGGTCACCTTCTCCTGTCTCTATGTCGATGGGGAGACCCTGCTGCACGAGCTCGACCGGGCGGAATTCTCCGTTTCATCCGGTTCGTCCTGCACCAGCAGCACCCTGACGCCCAGCCATGTGCTGCGCGCGATGGGGGTGCTGAGCGAGGGCAACGTCCGGGTGTCGCTCCCCCGGGGCACGGCGGCGCAGGACGTCGACCGGTTCCTGGAGGTGCTGCCGGAAGTGGTCGCGTCCGTACGGACCAAGCTGGGGGCGCCGGTCGCGGCGGCCGGGCCTGCCGACGCGGCGGAGTTCGTGGTGGACTCGCTCGGCAAGCTCTGCCCGATCCCGGTGATCGAGCTCGCGAAGGCGATCGGGAAGGTGCCGGTGGGCGGCGTCGTGACGGTACTGGCCGACGACGAGGCGGCCCGGCTCGACATCCCGGCGTGGTGCGAGATGCGGGGGCAGGAGTACGTGGGCGAGCACCCGGCGGCGGGCGGAACCGCCTACCGGGTGCGCCGTACGAGCTGAGAGCCGGGGCCGGCCCCGGGCTCCGAGCCCTACTGGAGGTGTGCCTGGACCTCGGCCGCCGCCTCGTCGCCGTACGCCTTGGTGAAGCGGTCCATGAAGTGGGCGCGGCGCAGCGTGTACTCCTGGGTGCCCAGCGTCTCGATGACCAGCGTGGCCAGCATGCAGCCGAGCTGGGCGGCCCGCTCGTGCCCGACGCCCCAGGCGAGGCCCGTCAGGAAGCCCGCGCGGAACGCGTCGCCGACGCCGGTCGGGTCGACCTTGGCCTCCTCCTCCGGGACGCCGACGACGATGGGCTCGGCGCCGACCTGCTCGATGCGCACGCCGCGCGAGCCGAGCGTGGTGACCCGGTAGTCGACCTTGGCGAGGATCTCCGCGTCGCTCCAGCCGGTCTTGGACTCGATGAGCCCCTTCTCGTACTCGTTGGAGAAGAGGTACGTCGCGCCTTCGAGCAGGGTGCGGATGTCGTCGCCGGACATGCGGGCGATCTGCTGCGAGAAGTCGGCCGCGAAGGGGATGGCGCGCGCCTTGCACTCCTCGGTGTGGCGGAGCATCGCCTCGGGGTCGTCCGCGCCGATCAGGACGAGGTCGAGGCCGCCCACGCGGTCGGCGACCGCCTTCAGCTCGATCTGGCGGGCCTCGCTCATCGCGCCCGTGTAGAAGGAGCCGATCTGGTTGTGGTCGGCGTCGGTGGTGCACACGAACCGGGCGGTGTGCAGGACCTCGGAGATCCGCACCGAGCCGGTGTCGACGCCGTGCCGGTCGAGCCAGGCGCGGTACTCGTCGAAGTCGGAGCCGGCCGCGCCGACCAGGATCGGGTTGCCGCCGAGCTGGCCCATGCCGAAGCAGATGTTGGGACCGACCCCGCCACGGCGTACGTCGAGGTTGTCGACCAGGAAGGAGAGGGAGACCGTGTGCAGCTGGTCGGCGACCAGCTGGTCGGCGAATCGGCCGGGGAAGGTCATGAGGTGGTCGGTGGCGATGGAGCCGGTGACTGCGATACGCACGGCGGGGGCGCTCCTGGGAAGGGACGGCGTTGACAGTTCACGCTACCGGGTCGGGGCTGCTGGGCCGACGGGCGGAAACTACCTGATAGTAGGTCTTTCTGCGCATGCCTCCTGGTGCGTACGGTGCGAAGCATGGAAACCAAGATGAGCAGCGGAGCTGTCGGGACGGCCGATCCGAGCCTGGAGGAGCTGCGCGGCGACTGCGCGCGGATGGCTCCGCACTGGGCCGTTCCGGCGAAGGCCGCTCCGGCGCCCGTACCGCCGTCCCTGATCCACGGTGTGACGGTTCCGCCCGCGTCGGTACGGCTGATCGCGGACATGTCCGAATACGGGGACTGAAACGGCCTGATCGCACGGGTGCGGCGCACGGAGGGAACCGTGCGCTCCCCCACTCCGTCCAAGTGGCGTCCCTCGTAAAGGGGATGCGGGATACGACTGGACAGGAGCGATCTGGTGAGCAGCGAGCACACGCAGGACGAACCCCAACAGCGGCGTTCGCGGCGTTCTCCCGTGATCCTCGCCGCGGTCGCCGTGGCCGTACTGGCCGCGGGGGGCGGCGGGGCGTACTGGGCGTCGACAGCGTCCTCGGGCGGTGGCAGTACGCCGCCCGGTGCGGACGGCGCCCCGCCGCCGCTCGCCCTGGACAGCGCGCCCGGCGGCGGTGGCCCGAGCGGGATCGCGCCGGGTGAGCCCAACCCGTACGGCGTGGTCTACCGGGCGTCGGGCCCGCTGCCCGCGGGCCCCGGCAAGGCGGCCGTCCATCAGCCGCGCGGCACGGTCGACGAGGCCGAAGTGACCCGGCTCGCAAGGGCGTTGGGGATCGACGGGGCGGTGCGCCTTGAAGGCACCGCCTGGAAGGCCGGGGTGACGGCGGACGGTTCGGGCCCTGTTCTGACGGTCAATCAGAAGGCGCCGGGTTCCTGGACGTTCACGCGGTACGGGAGCGGCGGCCCGGGCAACTGCCCCAAGGGCAAGATGTGTCCGCTGCACACCACGGGCGCGGACCCCGGCACCGGCACTCCGGTGAGCGAGCAGGCGGCGAAGGCGGCCGCGGCTCCCGTCCTCAAGGCGCTGGGCCAGGACGACGCCAAGCTGGACGCCAGGCAGCTCCTGGTCTCGGCCCGGGTGGTGAACGCCGATCCGGTGGTCGACGGCCTGCCCACGTACGGCTGGGCGACCGGCATCCAGGTCGGCCCGGACGGTCAAGTGGTCGGCGGCAGTGGGCAGTTGAAGGTGCCTGAGAAGGGTGCGACCTATCCGGTGATCAGCGCGGACGAAACGCTGAAGCAGCTCAACGGCCGGGGGACCGACCAGCCGAAGAACAAGGTCTGCCACGGTCCGGCGCCGCTGACGGCGGAGCAGAAGGCCGAGGACCCGTGCCGGCAGACCCCGCCCTCGACGGCGACGGTCGACCGGGCCACGTTCGGGCTCGCCTCGCAGTTCGTGGACGGCACCCAGACGCTCGTACCGTCGTGGCTGTTCCAGGTGAAGCCGGCGGACGGCGGGCAGCTGTTCACGGTCACCGCTCCGGCGGTGGCTCCCCAGTACCTGATCAAGCCCCCGCCGCCGCCCGGCCACCCTGTGCCGGCACCGACCGGTACACCGGGCATCCAGGTCCCGGCCCTGGCGTCGTACGCCGTCGCACCGGACGGCCGCACGCTGACCGTGACGTTCTGGGGCGGGGTGTGCAGCACGTACAAGGCGACCGCCGACGAGAGCGACGGCGGCGTACGGGTCACGGTCACCGGGCAGGTGCGCGACCCGAAGAAGATGTGCATCGCGCTGGCCAAGGAGCAGTCGGTCACCGTCGAGCTGCAGCAGCCGCTCGGGTCACGTCAGGTGGTCGACGCGGACACCGGCAAGGAACTGCCGAAGAAGTAGCGCGCCGGACAGGAAGAGCGGGCGTCGGACACGACGAAAGGCGGGTGCCCCGGTTCTCCGGGGGCACCCGCCTTTCGGCTGCCGCGAGGCTTAGCTGAAGGAGTCACCGCAGGCGCAGGAGCCCGTCGCGTTCGGGTTGTCGATCGTGAAGCCCTGCTTCTCGATGGTGTCCACGAAGTCGATCGAGGCGCCGCCCAGGTAGGGAGCGCTCATGCGGTCGGTCACGACCTTGACGCCGTCGAAGTCCTTGACGACATCGCCGTCGAGCGAACGCTCGTCGAAGAACAGCTGGTAGCGCAGGCCGGAGCAGCCGCCGGGCTGAACGGCGACACGCAGCGCCAGGTCGTCCCGGCCTTCCTGCTCAAGGAGGCCCTTGACCTTGGCCGCGGCGGCGTCGGACAGGAGGATGCCGTCGCTCACGGTGGTGGTCTCGTCCGATACGGACATCTGCTTCTCTCCCGGGTTGTACGGAGACTGCTTGCCGACGGTTGCAACCGCAGGGGCCCCGGATTCATTCCGGGGGGCGCTTGTCTTTCCGTTCCGTCTTCGTGCTCTTCCCATTCATGCTCGCACACCCGAGCGCACCCGGGGAAAGGGCTGTGGACAACCTCCTGACGGAAACCTCCTGGCGGATGCGTCACACCGACACTATGGCCATCGTCAAAGTGACGTGAAGCAGTTATGATAGATAGCGTCATTTAGACGAAAAGGCCTGTCCCAGGCTCGCTGCAGAAAAGAAAGGGTGCGTGACGTGACCACCGCCCAGCCCCGTGACCTCGACGTCCAGCCGACGCCGCTCGCTCTGCTGCTGCTCGGCCGCGAGGCCGACCCCAGGAGCGAGCGCGGCGTGGAGTGTCCCGGCGACCTTCCCTCGCCCTCCGACCCGGACCTCGTGGCGCGCGCCCGCGCCGCCAAGGCGAAGCTCGGCGACAAGGTCTTCATCCTCGGGCACCACTACCAGCGCGACGAGGTCATCGAGTTCGCCGATGTGACCGGCGACTCGTTCAAGCTGGCCAAGGACGCGGCCGCCAGGCCCGAGGCCGAGTACATCGTGTTCTGCGGTGTGCACTTCATGGCCGAGTCGGCGGACATCCTGACCGGCGACGACCAGAAGGTCGTCCTTCCGGACCTCGCGGCGGGCTGCTCGATGGCCGACATGGCCACCGCCGAGCAGGTCGCCGAGTGCTGGGACGTACTGACCGAGGCCGGCGTGGCCGAGCAGGTCGTGCCCGTCTCGTACATGAACTCCTCCGCCGACATCAAGGCGTTCACCGGCAAGCACGGCGGCACGATCTGCACCTCCTCCAACGCCGAGCGCGCCCTGAACTGGGCTTTCGAGCAGGGAGAGCCCTCAACAACAAAGGTGCTGTTCCTGCCGGACCAGCACCTCGGGCGCAACACCGCCGTACGCGATCTCGGCATGTCCCTCGACGACTGCGTGCTCTACAACCCGCACAAGCCGAACGGCGGGCTCACCGTCGAGGAGCTGCGCGCCGCCAAGATGATCCTGTGGCGCGGGCACTGCTCGGTGCACGGCCGGTTCTCGCTGGACTCGGTGAACGACGTACGCGAGCGGATCCCCGGCGTGAACGTGCTGGTCCACCCCGAGTGCAAGCACGAGGTGGTGGCCGCGGCGGACTACGTGGGCTCGACCGAGTACATCATCAAGGCCCTGGAGGCCGCTCCGCGCGGCTCGAAGTGGGCGATCGGCACCGAGCTGAACCTGGTGCGGCGGCTGGCCAACCGGTTCGCCGCCGAGGACAAGGAGATCGTCTTCCTCGACAAGACGGTCTGCTTCTGCTCGACCATGAACCGCATCGACCTCCCCCACCTGGTGTGGACCCTGGAATCGCTCGCCGACGGCAAGCTGATCAACCAGATCCAGGTCGACCGGGAGACCGAGAGCTTCGCGAAGCTGGCCCTCGAAAGGATGCTGGCCCTGCCGTAGCCCCGGACCTGCCTCCGGACCTGACGGAAGGCCGCCCCCCTGTCGGGAGGGCGGCCTTCGTCGTACGGCCCTTCGTGCGGGCCGCGCGGTCAGGCGTTGGCCGGCTCCAGCTGGTCGGAGTCGTCCGACGGGGCCGGGAGCCCCGCCTTCCTGGCGCGCTTGGCCGCCTTCTTCCTGGCCTTGCGCTCCTTGCGGAGCTCGACCATCGCGTAGAGGGTCGGCACCAGGAGCAGGGTGAGCAGCGTCGACGTGACCAGACCGCCGATCACCACGACGGCCAGCGGCTGGGCGATGAAGCCGCCCTCGCCGGTGACGCCCAGCGCCATCGGGAGCAGCGCGAAGATGGTCGCAAGCGCGGTCATCAGGATCGGGCGAAGGCGGTGGCGACCGCCCTCGACGACCGCCTCGACGACACCGAGACCCTGCCCGCGGTACTGGTTGATCAGGTCGATCAGGACGATCGCGTTGGTCACCACGATGCCGATCAGCATCAGCATGCCGATCATCGCCGGGACGCCCATCGGGGTGCCGGTGGCGATCAGCAGACCGATCGCGCCGGTCGCCGCGAACGGGATGGAGACCAGCAGGATCAGCGGCTGGATCAGGGACTTGAACGTGGCGACGAGCAGCATGAAGACGATCGCGATCGCCGCCAGCATCGCCAGGCCCAGGTTCTTGAAGGCGTCCGACTGGTCCGAGGAGACACCGCCGATGGAGGCGGTGGCGCCGGCCGGCAGCTTCAGGTCCTTGATCTTGGCCTGGAGGTCGGTGCTGACCTTGCCGGTGTTGTCGCCGACCGGCTTGGCCGTGATGGTCGCGGAGCGGGCCCCGTCGATCCGGGTCATCGAGACCGGGCCGGGAACCAGCTTCACCTCGGCGATGTCACCGAGCTTGACCGGGCCGAGCGGCAGGTTCCTGAGCTGGTCCACCGTCGTGGCCGGGTTGGCCGACGTGATGTACACATCCCGCTCGGAGTCGCCCATGACCGCCTTGGCGACCTGGGTGCCGCGCACCTGCTGGGCGACGGCCGCGCCGAGCGTGGCCTGGTTGAAGCCCGCGTCGGCCGCCTTGTCGTTGGGCTGCACCGAGACCCGGGGCACGCTCTGCGCCAGGTCGCTCTGGACGTCGCTGACGTCCTTGAGACCGGCGACCGCCTGGCGGACCTGCTCCGAGGCCTTCTTCAGGACGTCCGCGTCGGCCGCCTTGACGACCACGCTCAGGTCCTGGCTGCCGAAGCCGCCCCCGGCCGAGATCGCCGGGTGGCCCGGCTGGTCCTTGAGCGCCGCCTCAAGGCGGTCGTGCGCCTTGTTGTAGTCGCCCGCGTTCTTCAGCGTCACCGTGTACGAGGCCTGGTTGGCGCCGGTACCGCCGCCGAAGGCCGCCATGAAGCCGGAGGAACCGACGGTGACCTGGTAGCTCTTGACGGCCTCGTCGGCGGCGAGGATCCGCTCGACCTTCTTCGACGCGGCGTCCGCGGCGTCCAGGCTGGTGCCCGGCGGCAGTTCCTGCTTGATCGAGAGGGTGTCCTGCTCGCCCTGGTCGAAGAAGTTGGTCTTCAGCAGGCCGGCCATCGCGAACGTACCGACCAGGACGACGGCCGCGAGCACCACGCTGGTGATGCGGCGGCGGGTCGCGAAGCGGAGCACCGGGACGTACATCCGCTGGAGCCGGGACCTGGTCTCCTTCTCCTCGGCCTTGCGGCGCGCCTCGTCCGGGTCGATGCCCGCGATCGCCTTCGGCGCGCGCAGGAACCAGTACGACAGGACCGGGACCACGGTCAGGGAGACCAGCAGCGAGGCGAGCAGGGCGGCGGTGACCGTCACGCTGAAGGAGCCGAAGAGCGTGCCGACCATGCCGCCGACCAGACCGATCGGCAGGAACACCGCGACCGTGGTCAGGGTGGAGGAGGTGACCGCGCCGGCGACCTCCTTGACCGCCGCCAGGATCGCCTCCTGGCGCTCCTCGCCGTAGCCGAGGTGCCGCTTGATGTTCTCCAGGACCACGATCGAGTCGTCGACGACCCGGCCGATCGCGATCGTCAGCGCGCCGAGGGTGAGCATGTTGAGCGAGTAGCCCCCGATCCACAGCACGATCAGGGCGAGGACGACGGACAGCGGGATGGAGACCGCGGTCACCAGGGTGGAGCGGACCGAGGCCAGGAAGACCAGGATCACGATCACCGCGAACAGCAGGCCGAGCGCGCCCTCGGTGGTCAGACCCGAGATGGCCTTGGAGACCTGCGGGCCCTGGTCCGAGACCACGGTGAGTTCCGCGCCGGAACCGAGGTCCTTCTTCAGGTCGGGCAGCTTGTCCTTGACGGCCTGGGAGATCGCGACGGCGCTGCCGTCGTGGTCCATGGTGGCCAGCACGGCGAGGCTGGGCCTGCCGTCGGTCCGGGTGATGGAGACCCGCTTCGAGGGCTCCTGCCGGACGGCCGCGATGTCGCCGAGGCGGACCGGGGCGCCCTGCTTCGGCTTGATCCGCAGGTCCTCGATCTGCTTGACGGAGGTGTACGGGCCGCCGACCTGGACCGTACGGCTCTTGCCGTCCTCGGAGAACGAGCCGCCGGGGACGGTCGCGCCGCCCGCCTTCAGGGCGTCGCCGAGCGTCATGGTGTCGAGCCCGGCCGCGGCGAGCTTCCCCGCATCGGGCGTGACGTCGACCTGGAGGTCCTGGACGCCGTCGACGCTGACCCGGCCGACGCCCTTGATGTCCTGGAGGACCGGGACGACCGTGCGGTCCAGCTGGTCGGCGAGCGCCTGCTGGTCCTTGTCGGAGGTGACGGCGAGCACCACGGTCGGCATGTCGTCGGTGGAGCCGGCCACGACCTGCGGGTCGACGTCCGAAGGGATCTGATTGCGGGACCGGTTGACGGCCTGCTGGATGTCGGCGACGAGCTGCTTCGTACCGGTGCCGTACTCGAAAGTCGCCATGATCACGGCATTGCCCTCGGACGCCGTGGACGTGATGCCCTTGACTCCGCTGACGGCCTTGATGTTCTTTTCGAGGGGCTCTACGACCTGCTTCTCGACCACGTCGGGGGACGCGCCCTGGTAGGGGGCGAGCACCGACACCATCGGCAGTTCGATGGTGGGCAGCAGCTGCTGCTTGAGCTGCGGTATGGCGATCGCCCCGAAGACGATCGCGACGATCGACATCAGGCCTATCAGGGCCCGTTGTGCGAGGCTGAATCTGGACAGCCAGGACATGGGTGGGGTCTCTCTTCCGTGGCGTGCGAGCGGCGATACCCAGCAGGAGGGGCAGGCGGACCGGCCCGTGCCACGCGGCGCATCACCCGGGAAGACCCGGCCCCCGCCTACACCCTCGGCCATGGGGCGGGTCCCATTCCTCGCTCCCAGGTGCCTTTCCTTATCCCGCGCATACCGCAGCCGCAGTACGCCGCGCTCCACCCTTCAGTCCACCCGTGGGCGGACGAGTCCCGATTCGTACGCGATGACCACCAGTTGGGCGCGATCACGGGCGCCCAATTTGGCCATCGCGCGGTTCACATGGGTCTTGACGGTGAGCGGGCTGACGGCGAGGCGCTCGGCGATCTCGTCGTTGGAGTGGCCGCCCGCGACCTGGACCAGGACCTCGCGTTCGCGGACCGTGAGCGCGGCGAGGCGCTCGCCGTGCCGCCGCGGATCCTCGCCGCCGTCCCAACTGCCGCCCTGTGCAAGGAAGGTGGCGATCAGCCCCTTGGTGGCGGCCGGGGACAGCAGTGCCTCGCCGGCCGCCGCGACCCGGATCGCGCCGAGCAGTTCCTCGGGCTCGGCGCCCTTGCCGAGGAACCCCGAGGCACCGGCGCGCAGCGACTGCACGACGTACTCGTCGACCTCGAAGGTCGTCAGCATCACCACGTGGACGGCGGCCAGCTTGGGATCCGCGGTGATGGCCCGGGTGGCGGCGAGGCCGTCGGTGCCGGGCATCCGGATGTCCATCAGGACGACGTCCGGCAGCGTCGCGTGGACCACGTCCACCACCTCGGCGCCGTCGGCCGCCTCCCCCACGACCTGCATGTCCGGCTCGGAGTCGACCAGGACCCGGAACGCCGAGCGCAGCAGCGCCTGGTCGTCGGCGAGTACCACCTTGATCGTCATGCGCTGCCTTCCCCCTGAGCCCCGCTCCCCGTGGCCTTGACCGGAAGTATCGCCTGTACGCGGAAGCCGCCGCCGTAGCGGGGCCCCGCGGTGCAGCTGCCGCCGAGGGCGGTGACGCGCTCGCGCATGCCGAGCAGGCCGTGGCCGCCGCCCTCGCTGCCGCCGGTGCCGGTGCCGTTGTCGATGACGGTGATCTCGGTGTTCGGGCCGACCCGCACGACGCTCACCTCGGCCTTGGCGCCGGGTCCCGCGTGCTTCTGGACGTTGGTGAGCGCCTCCTGGATCACCCGGTAGGCGGCGAGGTCGACGGAGGCGGGCAGCGGGGAGTGGTCCGCGCGGGCCAGCTCCACGGGCAGCCCGGCCCGCCGGAAACCGCCGAGCAGATCGTCGAGGACGGCGAGGCCCGGGGCCGGTTCGGTGGGCGCCGCCGGGTCGCCGGACTGGCGCAACAGGCCGACGGTGGCGCGGAGTTCACCGAGCGCGGAGCGGCTCGCCTCGCGGACGTGGGCGAGGGCTTCCTTGGCCTGGTCGGGCCGTTTGTCCATGACGTGGGCGGCGACGCCGGCCTGCACGTTGACGAGGGCGATGTGGTGGGCCACCACGTCGTGGAGGTCGCGGGCGATCCGCAGCCGTTCCTCGGCGACCCGGCGGCGGGCCTCCTCCTCGCGGCCGTGCTCGGCCCGCTCGGCGCGCTCCCGGATGGCGTCGACGAAGGCGCGCCGACTGCGCACCGCGTCTCCGGCGGCCGCGGCCATGCCGGTCCAGGCGAAGATCCCCAGGTGTTCCTGGGAGTACCAGGGCGGGGTGCCGAAGAGCATCGCCGTACCGGTGAGGACGACCATGGTGAGCACGCCGACCCGGTAGGTGGTGGGGCGGTCGGTGTGGGCGGCGACCGTGTACAGCGCGATGACGGCGCTCATCGCGACCGGCGCGGGCGGCGCGCCCAGGCCCAGCTCGACCGCGGCGAGCGCACTGGTGCAGGACAGCACCGTCATGGGCCGGCGCCGCCGCAGGGCGAGGGCGGCCGCGGCCAGTGTCATCAGGACGAGTGAACGGAGCCCCGGCGTGCGAGTGCCGAAGGTCGGCCCGTTCGGCCCGTGCGGGTCGGCGAAGGAGCTGACGACCATGCAGAGCAGTACGCCGAAGGCGAGCGCGGCGTCGAGGGCCAGCGGATGCGCCGTGAGCCACGGGCGGGCACGGTCTACGAGGGTCACGGTCACCTACCGTAGAGCGGACCGGCGCCCCTGGCCCCGGCAGGCTCCTCAGCCCGGGATGAGGCCGTCGTCGCCGAGCATGTTCCGCACCTCGTCCAGGGTCGCGTCCGTGCCGGGGAGGATCAGCTCGGAGGGCTCCAGGGCGTCGTCCGGGAGGGGCTCGCCCAGGCGGCGGACCGTGTCGAGGAGCGCGCCGAGGGTACGGCGGAAGCTCTCCTCGTCCCCGGCCTCCACCTCGGCGAGCAGCTCGTCGTCAAGCTTGTTGAGCTCGGTGAAGTGGCTGTCCGCCAGCTTCACCTGCCCCTCCCCCATGATCCGGACGATCATGAACGTCTCCTGCCGCTCGTCACTGCTTGTCGAAGCGCGGGCTCTGCTTGGGGGCCTTGTCCTGAGGAGCGGCGGCGCCGCCCTCGATGGCCTGCTGGCCGGCGGCTCCGCCGCCCATAAGCTCGGCCTTCATCCGCTGCAGTTCCAGCTCTACATCCGTACCACCGGACAGCCGGTCCAGCTCGGTCTGGATGTCGTCCTTGGCGAGCCCCGACTGGTCGTCGAGGGCGCCGGAGGCAAGCAGTTCGTCGATCGCGCCGGCCCGCGCCTGGAGCTGCGCGGTCTTGTCCTCGGCCCGCTGGATGGCGAGGCCGACGTCGCTCATCTCCTCGGAAATGCCGGAGAAGGACTCGGCGATCCGGGTCTGCGCCTGGGCCGCCGTGTAGGTGGCCTTGATCGTTTCCTTCTTCGTACGGAAGGCGTCGACCTTGGCCTGGAGGCGCTGGGCCGCAAGGGTGAGCTTCTCCTCCTCGCCCTGGAGGGTCTGGTGCTGCGTCTCCAGGTCGGTGACCTGCTGCTGCAGCGAGGCACGGCGGGACAGGGCCTCGCGGGCCAGGTCCTCACGGCCGAGCGACAGGGCCTTGCGCCCCTGGTCCTCCAGCTTGGAGGACTGGCTCTGGAGCTGGTTGAGCTGCAGCTCCAGACGCTTGCGGGAGGTCGCCACGTCGGCGACGCCCCGGCGCACCTTCTGGAGCAGCTCAAGCTGCTTCTGGTACGAGTAATCGAGGGTCTCGCGAGGGTCCTCGGCCCGGTCAAGGGCCTTGTTCGCCTTCGCGCGGAAGATCATCCCCATACGCTTCATGACACCGCTCATGGGCTTCGCGCGCCCCCTTCTGACGGACTCCAGCTCCAGCTTCAACAGAACCCACAGTACGGGCCCTGCATCCATTACCGCACTGTTCGGGCAACGATGCGGTCATCCCCAAGGACGACTACGCTCCGCGCCGGTCAGGCGCAAGGAGTAGGCGACCCCCGGGAAACCATGCATTTCGTACGCTCGCTCCCGACGGTACAGACGCAAGGCGTTGTGGGATCGTTCCCCACCGGCCTGGGGTCCATGCCCCGCACCCCGTACCCTTGGGGATTGTGTTCCGAAGCCGTTCCAACGAAGAGAAGGCCCCCACCGACAAGGTGACGGCGGACCTCTCCAAGCAGCCCCGCGACCCCGAGGCCCCCAAGGGGCGCCCCACTCCCAAGCGGAGTGAGGCCCAGACTCAGCGCCGCCGTGCCTCGACCGTGCCGACCGACCGCAAGGAGGCCGCCAAGCGCCAGCGCGAGGCGCGCCGGGTCGACATGGCCAAGCAGCGCGAGGCGCTCGCCAGTGGCGACCAGCGCTATCTCCCGGCCCGTGACAAGGGCCCGGTGCGCAAGTTCGTCCGCGACTTCGTCGACTCCCGGTTCTCGATCGCCGAGATGTTCCTGCCGCTCGCGGTGATCATCCTGGTCCTTTCGATGATCCGCGTCGGCAGCCTGCAGAATCTTTCTCTGCTGCTGTGGCTCGCGGTGATCGTGCTGATCGTCCTCGACTCGATCGGGCTCGCCTTCCGGCTGAAGAGGGCGCTGGCCGCCCGCTTCCCGGACGAGCCGAAGAAGGGCGCCGTCGCGTACGGCCTGATGCGCACGCTCCAGATGCGCCGACTGCGGCTGCCGAAGCCGCAGGTCAAGCGCGGAGAGCGGCCCTGAGCCCGGATGTGTCCGGGTTCCGCGGCGCCTGTGATGCCTGGCTGAAGGGTCTCGGCGGGCTGCGCAACACCGTCCGCCAGGAGCTCGTGGCCCGTCAGCTGGACGAGCAGATAGCCGCCCGCTTCCCGGTGGGCCAGCGCCTGCGGATCCTGGACGTCGGCATGGGCCAGGGCACGCAGGCCCTGCGGCTGGCCCGTGCCGGGCACTCCGTGACGGGCCTGGAGTCCGACGCGGAGATGCTGAAGGTGGCGCGCGAGGCGCTCGCCACCGAACCCGAGGGCATCCGCGAGCGGGTCCGGCTGATCGAGGGCGACGGCCGCGACACCGGCGTGCACTTCCTGCCGGGCTCCTTCGACGTGGTGCTCTGCCACGGCGTCCTGATGTACGTCCAGGAGCGGGACGCGATGCTCGCGGGCCTGGCCCGGATGCTCGCCCCGGGCGGGCTGCTCTCGCTGCTCGTGCGGAACGCGGACGCGCTGGCCATGCGGTCCGGGCTCGCCGGGGACTGGCGGGGCGCCCTGTCGTCCTTCGACACGGACTCGTACACCAACCGCCTGGGCCTCACGGTGCGCGCCGACCACCTCGCCGCGCTGACCCGCACGCTCGACGGGATCGCGGCACCGCTGCACGCCTGGTACGGGGTGCGGGTGTTCACCGACAACGCGCCGGACGACGCGCAGCTGCCGGCCGCCGACGAGCTGGAGCGGCTGCTCGCCGCCGAGGACCGGGCCGGCCGCACCGACCCCTACCGCCAGGTCGCGGCCCTGCTGCACCTGTTCGGCGTACGGGGCTGAGCGCTCCGCGGGAAGTGGCGTTTGTCGACTGCGGGCCGATGCGGGTCCCCCCCCTGCTCTGGGGGCACCTCCCGGCCGAAGGCTGGGGGAGAAGTCGAGAGCTTGGGGGAGGCTGGTCGCGCAGTTCCCCGCGCCCCTTCAGGGCGTGTTCCGCACCGGTACTTCCACAAGATCGCTTAGAGCCACCGGCACCTCGCCGATCGGTCCCGTCGACAGGACGACATATCGGACCAAAGGGATAATCCTGCCATGGATGCATCTCTTCGCCGCAGCCGGCTGCGGCGTTCGGCGCCGGTCTTGACCGCCGTCGCGATCGCCGCGCTCCTCAGCGGCTGTTCGCAGTCCGGCCCCGCGGCGCCGAAGGGGTCGCCGAGCCCCTCGGCGTCGAACGTCCAGAGCAGCGGATCCGTCACCGACTCCCTGCAGAGCGACTACCAGCGGGTGATCAAGAACGTACTGCCGTCGGTCGTGCAGATCGACGCGTCCGCCAGCCTCGGGTCGGGGATCGTCTACGACACCCAGGGGCACATCGTCACCAACGCCCACGTCGTGGGCAACGAGCGGACCTTCAAGGTCTCGGCCTCCGGCAGCAGTTCGGCCGTCACCGCGCGGCTGGTCTCGGCCTACCCCGAGCAGGATCTCGCCGTGATCAAGCTCGACTCGGTGCCGAGCGGGCTGAAGGCGGCCAGGTTCGGCGACTCCTCGAAGGTCGAGATGGGGCAGATCGTGCTTGCGATGGGCTCGCCGCTCGGCCTGTCCTCCAGCGTCACCCAGGGCATCGTCTCCGCGACCGGCCGCACCGTCTCGGAGGGCCGGGGCGGTGGCGGTACCGGCGCCACCCTCGCCAACATGGTGCAGACCTCGGCCGCGATCAACCCCGGCAACAGCGGCGGCGCCCTGGTCAACCTCGACAGCGAGGTGATCGGCATCCCGACGCTCGCCGCGACCGACCCCGACATGGGCGGCAGCGCGGCCCCCGGCATCGGCTTCGCGATCCCGGTGTCGATGGTCAAGACGGTCGCCGACCAGATCATCAAGAGCGGCAAGGTCACCGACTCCGGACGGGCCGCGCTCGGCATCACCGGGCGCACCGTGGTCGACAGCGGCTACCAGCCGGCGGGCGTCGCGATCGTGAACACCAACCCGAACGGCGCCGCGGCCAAGGCGGGCCTGAAGCCGGGCGACATCATCGTCAGGGCCGGCGGCACCGACATCACCACGATCACCTCGCTGACGGAGGCGCTGGCCGCGGACAAACCCGGGCAGAAGATCCAGGTGACGTACAACCGCGACGGGGTGAGGAAGACCGCCGAGGTCACGCTCGGCGAGGTCTGAGCCGGGTCGGAGGCGCCGTCCGCGCCCCCGGCCCGATCGGCAGACCTGTTCAGACCTGTTCGGCGTGCAGGCTCATCGGGCCGTAGATCTGCGTGCTGTCCTCGAAGAGGAAGACCTGGTCGGCGCCGCCTTCGAGGAGGTCCTTCCACACCTCGCCGATCCAGGACTCCGCATCGCCCTGGGTCGTGAACTCCTCCGGCACCACCGCCGGCTCGACCTCCGTACCGTCCGACTTCTCGAAACGCCACGTCCACGCCATGTCCGCCTCCTGGGTCACGTTGCTGCCCGCAGCGTAACCGGGCGCGCAAGAGGGCCGGTGACGCGGGAGGATCGACCCTGTGGAACTGACTCTCCTCGGCACCGGGGCCCCCACCGGGCTGCCGCGCCCCGACTGTCCCTGCGCCGCGTGCGCCGTCGCCCGCGGCAGCGGGGTGCGCGCCGCGACCGCCCTGCTCGTCGACGGCGCGCTGCTGCTCGACCTGACCCCGGGCGCGGCGCTCGCCGCCGCCCGCGCCGGGCACTCGCTGGCGGGCGTGCGGCAGGTGCTGCTCACCCATCCGCACGCCGGGCCCGCCATGGAGCTGCCCGCCGGGCTGCCCGCGGCCGGGCGGGTGCCGGACGGCCGCAGGCTGACGCTGATCAGCGGCCACCGGGTGCTGGCCGTGCCGCTGGACTCGCCGGGGACAGGGTACGAGGTGACCTCGCCGGAGGGCGACCGGCTGCTGTACCTGCCGCCGGGCGGCGCGCCCGCCGGACCGGCCGAGGTGCGCCCGTACGACATGGTGGTGGCCGATGTCGCGGGGCGCCCCGACGCGCTGGCGCGGCTGCGGGCGGCGGGTGGCATCGGTCCCGCCACCGACGTGATCGCCGTGCACCTCGACCACGACGTGCCGCCCGGCCGGGAGTTGGCGCGGCGGCTCGCGGCGCTGGGCGCCCGCGCGGTGCCGGACGGCACGACGCTGGTGGTCGGCGACTACCACGCGGTGCCCGATGTGCCGCGCCGCACGCTGGTCCTGGGCGGCGCGCGGTCCGGCAAGTCGGTGGAGGCCGAGCGGCGCCTGGAGGGCTCCCCGCAGGTCGTGTACGTCGCGACGGGCGGCTCCCGGAGCGGGGACGCGGAATGGGCGGCGCGGGTCGGCCTGCACCGCGAGCGCCGCCCCTCCTCGTGGCGCACCGAGGAGACCTGCGAGCTGGTGCCGCTCCTCGACGAGCAGGGGCCGCCGCTCCTGATCGACTGTCTGGCGCTGTGGCTGACCGATGCGATGGACCGGGTCGGCGCGTGGGACGACGAGAAGTGGGCGGCGGGCGGCGAGCGGGCGCTGAGGGAGCGTACGGCCGAACTGGTCGCGGCGGTCCGGAACACGTCGCGGACGCTGGTGGTGGTGAGCAACGAGGTGGGGTCGGGCGTGGTGCCGGCCACCTCGTCGGGGCGGCGGTTTAGGGACGAACTGGGGCGCCTGAACGCGGTGTTCGCGGCCGAGTGCGAACAGGTGCTGCTCGTCGTCGCGGGGCAGGCACTCACGCTGCGCGGCTGACGGCGGCGCGCTGCCGGTACTGTTCGGCAGATGAGCAGGCTGAACCTGGACGACTTCTCCGATCTGATCGAACGCCCCGACAACGGTGTGCGGCGGGACGCCGAGGAACGCCGGGAGCGGCTGACCGTGCCGCCCGGCGCGCTCGGCCGCCTGGACGAGCTGGCCACCTGGCTGTCGGCGGCGCAGGGCGCCAGCCCGGTCCGGTCCGTCGAGCGGCCCCGCGTGATCCTCTTCGCGGGTGACCACGGCGTGGCCGAACTGGGCGTCTCGGCCCGCCCGGCGGGCTCCGCGCACACCCTCGTACGCTCCGTCCTGGACGGCGCGAGCCCGGTC
Organism: Streptomyces sp. NPDC050485; assembly: GCF_044458185.1. Taxonomy (NCBI): domain Bacteria; kingdom Bacillati; phylum Actinomycetota; class Actinomycetes; order Kitasatosporales; family Streptomycetaceae; genus Streptomyces; species Streptomyces sp. NPDC050485. The sequence goes on from NZ_JBITHR010000003.1 coordinate 424,083, forward strand.
GCGGTGCTCGCCCGCCGCCAGGGCGCCCCCGTGCGGATCGTCGACGCGGGCCTGGACTGCGATCCCGGACTGCTGCCCGAGGAGGTCGTACGCCACCGGGTACGGCGCGGCAGCGGCCGCATCGACGTCGAGGACGCGCTCTCCGTGGAAGAGGCGGAGGCGGCCGTACGGCTCGGCATGAGGATCGCCGACGAGGAGGCCGACTCGGGCACCGACCTGGTGGTGCTCGGCGACCTCAGCGTGGGCGGCACCACCCCCGCCGCCGTGCTGATCGCGGCGCTGTGCGGGACGGACGCCTCGGTGGTCACCGGCCGCGGCGGCGCCGGGATCGACGACCTGGCGTGGATGCGCAAGTGCGCGGCGATCCGGGACGCGCTGCGCAGGGCCCGGCCGGTTCTCGGCGACCAACTGGAACTTCTGGCCGCGGTGGGCGGCGCCGACCTTGCCGCGACCACTGGTTTCCTGCTGCAGTGTGCGGTGCGCAGACTGCCGGTGATCCTTGACGGGGTCGTCGCGTCGGCCTGTGCGCTGGTGGCCCAGCGGGCGGCCTTCCGGGCTCCGGAGTGGTGGCTGGCGGGCCAGTTGAGCGGCGAGCCGGGCCAGGCGAAGGCGCTGGACCGGATGGCACTCAACCCTCTGCTCGATCATGGCGTCACAGTGGGCGAAGGAACCGGGGCACTGCTCGCGCTTCCCCTCGTACAAGCCGCGGCCGCACTGGCCGCGGAGCTGCCCGAGCGCACCGACCGGCGCGCGGAGAGCGCAGAGGAGAGCGGCGACGCGTGAGCCGCGGTAGGGCCGGGGGCCTCCCCCGGCTCCACCCGCGTCCACTGTGAAACGCTTTGCCCCCATATCATCGCGTTTCATGGGAGAAGTCCGCTTGAGCACCACCGAAGGAACGATCCGGAGCACCCCCCGGTCGCGGCGCAGCATGGCGTTCGCCGTCTGGTACCTGCGCGTCGTGGCGTTCATCAATTTCCTGAGCGCCGTATGGGTCACCCTCGGCCAGGGGCTTCGGCGGCACAACACGGACGACTATTTCACGCCGTATCTGCTCGAAGCCGGGTTCACCTCCGGCGTCGTCACGCTGTTCCTCGCCGTCACCATGCGGCGGCGCAAGCGCGCCGCCTGGATCGTCAACATCATTCTCGGCGGGCTCTTCTTCCTGCTCTTCGCGTTCGCCATGGCGTTCCCGGAGATCCACCGCTACGCGCAGAACTGGGTCTCCCTCGCGCTGACCGCGGCCTTCATGCTGGCTCTGCTGATCGGCCGCCGGGAGTTCTACGCCAAGGGCGACCGCTCCAACCCGCTGGCGGCGGTCGCGACCGCCGTCGGCGGCCTGCTGGTCACCTCGCTGATCGCGGCGGTCCTGGTCAGCGCCACCAACACCTATGACGGCACCGACCACTCCACCTTCCTGCGGCGCTGGCGCTACGGCGTGATGCGGCTGGTGTTCCTGGTCCCCGACGACCGGCACACCCAGGGCATCACCACCCCGGGCTGGGTCAACGTCACCATCAACGTGCTGGCCACCCTGCTCCTGATCGCCGTCATCTACGCGGCCTTCCGCAACCGCAGGGCCGTCGACCCGCTCACCGTCGAGGACGAGGAGAAGCTGCGCGCCCTCCTCGACAAGCAGGGCGAGCGCGACTCGCTCGGCTACTTCGCGCTGCGCCGCGAGAAGGCCGTCATCTGGTCCCCGACCGGCAAGGCGGCCGTCACCTACCGGGTGATCAACAGCGTCTCGCTGGCCTCCGGCGACCCGATCGGCGACCCCGAGGCCTGGCCGGGCGCGATCGAGCCGTGGCTCGCCGAGGCCCGTGCGCACGGCTGGATCCCGGCCGTGACCGGCGCCAGCGAGGAGGCCGGGCAGATCTACGCCCGGCACGGCCTGGACGCCCTGGAGATGGGCGACGAAGCGATCGTGGAGACCGCCGAGTTCACCCTGGAGGGCCGCGCGATGCGGACCGTGCGCCAGGCGTACAACCGGGTCAAGCGGGCCGGGTACGAGGTGCGGATCCGCCGGCACGCGGACATCCCCGCCGAGGAGATGGCCGAACTCCTGCGCAAGGCCGACGACTGGCGCGACGGCGCCACCGAGCGCGGCTTCTCCATGGCGCTCGGCCGGCTCGGCGACCCCGCCGACGGCCAGTGCATGATGCTCGAATGCTTCGACGGTGACGGCGAGTTGCGGGCTCTGCTCAGTTTCGTGCCGTGGGGGCCCAACGGCGTCTCGCTCGATCTGATGCGCCGTGACCGCGACTCCGAGAACGGCCTGATCGAGTTCATGGTGATCGAACTCCTGCAGCGCGCCAAGGAGATCAAGATCACTCAGGTCTCACTGAACTTCGCGATGTTCCGCTCCGTCTTCGAGCGCGGCTCGAAGCTCGGGGCAGGACCCGTGCTGAGGCTGTGGCGCTCGCTCCTCAGCTTCTTCTCCCGCTGGTGGCAGATCGAGTCGCTGTACCGGTCCAACGCCAAGTACCGGCCGATCTGGGAGCCGCGGTTCACCTTGTTCGAGAAGAGTGCAGACCTGCCACGGATTGCCATCGCATCCGCGCGCGCCGAAGGATTCCTGGAAGCCCCGGGCCTGCCCAAGTGGCTGCACCGCAGGCACCTGGAGTCGCAGAGATGAGCCAGCGGGCCAAGGGGGCACTGCGCCGGTTCGCCGAGCGCGAGTGGGGCCCGCTGTACAAGACCGTGAAGTACGCGCTGCGCACGCAGCGTTGGCGGGCGATCCCGCTCGCCCTCTCGGCGGTTCTGCTGACCTCGGTCTGCCAGATCGTCCAGAACCAGTCCTGGGGCTTTCGGCCGGTGCAGATCATCGGCTCGGTGAAGGCCGAGTACCCGCTGTGGGTCTCGCTGCTTCGCACCCCGCTGTCGCTCTTCGTGCCGGCCCTCGACCTGCCGGTGTGGGGCGCGCTCTGCCAGCTCCTCGTGGTGTTCGGCATCGCGGAGATCTGCATCGGCCGGGCCCGGACGCTGCTCATCGCGTACGCGGCGACGCTGGCCGGGACCATGTACGCGCGGGTCGGCATCGCGATCGGCCCGGACAGCGTCTTCGGGCTGCCCGCCAAAGCCGCGCGGATGGTCGACACCGGCCCCTCGGCGGCGGTGGTGGCCCTCGCCGTGTACGTGTGCTGGCGCTACCGGGCGTACTGGACGGCCGGGGCCGTGGTGCTCGCGATGGCCGTCGAGGTGACCCTGAAGAACAACCTCGCGGGCAAGGAGCACATCGCGGCGCTCGTCGCGGTGGCGGGGCTCTGCTGGATCACCTGGATGCGGCGGAAGCGGCGCCGCCGCCGGCATGATCAGGGGCGGCGTACCGGGCGCCTGTCGGGTGCGCCGCCGATCCAGTCCTGAAACCGGCGGCGCGGCCGCGACCAGCGCCGGTCGTGCCGGTACGCCCTGAGCCTGGCCTTGGCCCGGGCACGCGGCCGGTTGCGGTAGAAGCGCTGCGCCCACGGGGAATCCGGCCGGGCCACCCGGATCGCGCCGACCAGCGCCACGAACGGCACGAACGTGCCGATCATCGCGAGCCGCACCTTGCCCTTGAACAGAGCGATCAGCACGAAGCAGAAGTTGATCGCGAGGGTGGTGATGAACGACCCCCGGTCGTGCCGCTCGGCGGGGGTCACGTCGTTGACGCCGAGCGGTGAGAACCCGGCGAGCACGAGCGTCATGAGGGCCGCGGCCATCACCACGATCTCGACGCTCTTGCGCCTGTTCTCGCTCCAGTACACGTCGTCCAGGTGCAGGATCAGCGCGAACTCGTCGAGGACCAGGCCCGCGCCCGTCCCGAACAGCACGGCGAACACGGCCGCCGCGATCCCGTGCCGGCCGCTGCCGACCGCCCCGAACCCGCCGATCATGGTGAGGACGACCCCGGGCACCACATGGTGGATGTGCAGTCCGCCGGGCCGGATATTGCGGAACGGTCCGCGTCCGGCCCGGATCAGGCGGGTGATGGAGCGGGTGACCAGGAACGTCAGGACGAAGGCGGCCAGGGCGAGCAGCATGGGGAGCTTGCCCGGCTCGGTGATGTTCCGGTAGAACCAGTGACCCATCCCACCTGCTCCCGTTTGCGCCGGTATGCACAATTTACCGCCGCCGAGGGGCGGTCCGCTCGGGATACCCTGCGCCGGGTGAACCGCAGCAAGGCCCTGCACGGCGTACGTTTCGCCTTCGGCACCCTCACCGTCTTTCCCGCCCGCATCACGCGCTGGGACCGCGCCGCCGCCCGCGCCGGAATGACGCTCGCCCCGCTGGCCGGGCTCGCCGTCGGCCTGTGCGCGGCGGCCGCGGGCGCGGGATTCCTGTTGCTGGGTTCGGGGCCGCTGCTCGCGGCGGTGGTGACCGTGGCGGCGCCCGCCCTGCTCACCCGGGGTCTGCATCTGGACGGCCTCGCGGACGTGGCCGACGGCCTGGGCAGTGCCAAGCCCGCCGAGGACGCGCTGCGCATCATGAAGCGCTCCGACATCGGCCCCTTCGGCGTGGTCTCCCTGCTCTTCTTCCTGCTCGCCCAGGTCGCCGCGCTGTCCCGGCTGTACGAGGACGGCTGGGCGCGGGGTGCCGCGGCCGCCGTCGTCTGTGCCGTGGCCGCCCGCACCGCGCTCACCCTGGCCTCCCGGCGCGGGGTCCCGGCGGCCCGCCCGGACGGGCTCGGCGCGGTGGTGGCGGGCACGGTGCCGGCCCGGCGCGCGTTCTCGGTCGCCGCCCTGGTGACGGCCGCCGCGGCGGCGGCGGGCCTGCTCCTTAGCCCCTGGTCCGCGCTGCACTTCGCCCTCGCCGTACCGGCCGGGCTCGCCCTCTCGCAGGTACTGCTGCGGCGCTGCGTGCGCAGGTTCGGCGGGGTGACGGGCGATGTGTTCGGGGCCGTCGCGGAGACCGCGACCACGGTGACACTGGTCACGCTCGCCCTCGGCTGACCCGCAGCGTCTCAGCAGGCCTGGCGCCACTCCTTCAAGTCGAGCTTCTTCGCCATCGAACTGAGGCCCAGCTGCTTGGACTCGGCGCAGAACTTGGCCGGCGGGAGTTCGTACTCGACGTGGAAGACGGCCTTGCCCGCTCGGACGAAGGGCTCGGTCTTGTCGCACTCGCCGAACTGGGCGCACTGCTCATTGACCGCGAAGTCGAAGTGGGCGAGCAGCTGCGGGATCTGGTCGAGGTCGTTCTTGAGGCCCACGGCGAGCCCCCGGTCGTGGGCCAGTCTGGCGATGAGCTCGTTGTACTTGAGCTGGTCGGCAGCCTTGAGGGGGAAGCCGGTGTCGTTGGCGTAGCCGTCCATGTTGTCCGGTTCGACCGCGTCGAAGCCCTTGGCCTTGCACAGGTCGAAGCGCTTGGCGATCAGCGGTTCGAGCACGTCGGTGCGGCGGATGTCGAGCCAGCGCTCGCCGTCCCAGCCGTTGCCCTTGCCGAGCACCGACTCGGGAAACTGCTTGGCGTCGGGCCGCCACTTCTCCCAGGCGCCCGTCGAGGTGTAGCAGATGACCTTGCGGCCCCTGCGGTGCAGATCGGCGACGGCCGCCGCGGACTGGTCGAAGGCGTCGATGTCGTAGACCTGGACGTCGACGGCCGGGTCGAGCGTGCCCTTGAGCTGCCACTGCCAGGTCATCCCCGGCTTGGGCTGCCAGTGCGGGCCCGAGGGCGCGGGCGGCGGCCCGGTGTCCTCCCCGTCCCCTTTGTCGGGTCCGGACGGGGAGCTGGTGCAGGCCGCGAGCAGCAGCAGCGGGACCAGCAGCCAGGGTGCGCGTTTCACGGGGCGGGCTCCAAGCGGTGCGGCAACGTGCCCCAGGGGTGCGGCAGTTGACCGGGGACGAGGCAGTGGACCGGGGCCTGGGCGACCGCGTCGGGCGGGGCCGCGTAGACCAGGTGGCAGGTGTCGGGCACGGCGGGCCCGGTGGGCCGGTAGGCGGACCAGGGCCCCTCGAAGGTGACCAGGAGGTCGCCGATCCGGCCGTAGCCGGGGTGCGGCTGGGCGCCGTGGTTGAGGACGAGAGTGACGTACGTGTCGTACGTGGCGGCGAACGCGGCCCGCAGGTCCGCGTAGTACGGCAACTGCTCGGCGGAGGTGGCCGTCTGGTCGAGGAAGATGCCGTGCACCCCGTACCAGGCGCGGTGGCGGGCCGCCTCGCGGACCACGTCCTGCGGCGGGCGCCGGCCGTACGCCGTGTCCACGTAGCCGAGCACCCGCACGCCCGCCGCGCACAGCCGCGCGGCCACCGCCGCGAAGGCCGCGTCGGGTGAACTCCCCGCGCCGCTGGCCGGGTTGAGGACGACCCCGTACAGCGAGGGCGCGGCGGCGATCAGCGCGTCCCAGGCGTCGGGGCGCTCGGCCGGGTGCTCGTAGTAGGGCACCAGCAGCTTGCTCATGTACGTCCTCGCAATGCTCACTCCGCTCGACGGGCTCATGGGCGGTGGGCGGTCGCCCTTCCCAGTACGACACAGACCAGTGCGGCCAGCAGTGCGGCCGCCGTCCCCGACACCACCACCTCGGTCGACGGCGGCGCGCCCTGGGCCAGCGCCAGGGTCTGGGCGACGGCCGCCGCGCAGCACACCAGGGCCGCGCCCGGCGCCGCCCCGAACGACTGGAGCAGCAGCCCGGTCCACAGCACCGCGCCGATGAGCAGCAGCGCCGCCAGGCGCGGTCCGCCCAGCGCCGGGGCGGCCGGCCAGAGCAGGGTGCCGAGGGCGGCGAGGGCGGCCAGGATCACCAGGTAGGCGCCGAGGCAGCCGGTCACGGTGGCGGCGACCGAACGGCGGAATCCCCGCGCGCGGGAGGTGGTGCGCAGCGCGGCCAGGCTCTGGGCGCGGAAGCGGTACAGGAGCCATTCGGCGGGCCCCATGCTGAGGGTGAGCGCTATCGCGGAGGGCCCGGCCACCGAGCCCGCCGAGCCGTGCCGGAAGACATCGCCGAGCGCCGCGTACAGCACGAGCACGCCCGCGCCGAGTCCGAACAGGCCGTACGGGAGCGAGCTGGTCAGCCGGGGTGACACGGCGCCGCGCGCCCGGTCTCCGGCGGCCGGTCCGCGCAGCGCGCGCACGGCCAGGGTCACCGCCGCCGCCAGCGAGACGAGCAGCAGGACCGGACCGGCGGCGGCCGGCAGGCCCGGCACGGCGCCGAGCGTCATGGGCAACAGGGCGCAGAACAGGGCACGTTCGCGGCCGAGGACGAGCAGGACGGTGGCGGCGGCCAGATAGCCGGACTGGCCGGCGGCGAACGCGGCGGCGCCCAGCTCGCCGGGCCCGGCCACCGCGACCGCGGCGAGCGCGCCGAGGGCGGCGCCGAGCGGGGCGCCCCGGCGCAGCGCGCGGACGGCGGCGGGGCGGTCGGCGAGGCTGAGCCAGGAGTGGGCGCGGTGCGAGAGCGACTGGTTCCACACCCAGCCGGTGACCGCCCCGGCGATCAGCGGGATCGTTCCGTCGGGCAGCCCGAGGGTGGTGCGGTGGCCGGCCAGCAGCGGCGCCCCCAGGACGTAGGCGAGGCCGGGCAGCGCGAAGACGAGACCGCGCAGCAGGCAGCCGGCGAGGTGGGCGTGCCAGGGTTCGGCGGGCGGGGCGGCGGCCGCGGGGTAGCGGCGCTCGACGCGGCCGTAGAGCTCCTCGGCGAGCGAGAAGGAGTCGGGGTGCCCGTAGACGGCGCTTATCAGGTCGTCGGTCATGCCGTCGGACTCGATGACCGCGGCTATCTCGTCCGGGTGGACGGCCGCGGCTATCAAGTCCTCCAGGCGGGTGGCGAGTTCGGTGAGGGGATCGTCCTCGGGCAGCCTGGGCAGCCGCTGGCGCGGGATGAAGGGCAGGGTGTCCTGCCCTTCGTCCCGGCCGATCCAGAGGGAGCCGCTCACCGGGGCGACCCGCCGAGCGAGCTGCGGCGGGCGTCGTCGGACAGCTCGCGGTACCAGGGGCCGGTGAGCTGCAGGGTCCACTCGTCCTCGGGCGTGAACCCGGCCTGGAACGGCTCGGGTTCGGGGTGTCCGGCGAGTTCGAGGTAGATGCGGCGGAAGCCGTCCACCGAGCGGTGCAGGGTGAACTTGTCGACCACCCTCTGGCGGGCGGCGGCGCCGAGTGCGGTCCGCCGCGCGTGGTCGCGCAGCAGCCCGATGGTGGCCTCGGCCATGACGGCGGGCTCCCTGGGCGGCACGACGAGCCCGGCGTCGCCCGCCGCCTCGCGGACGCCTCCGACGTCGGTGGACACGGTGGCGCGGCCGCAGGACATCGCCTCGATCAGCGAGAACGGGAAGCCCTCGCTGATGCTGGAGAGCAGCACGACGCTGCCGGACGCGTACGCGCTCGCCACGTCGCTGACCCGGCCCTCGTAGGAGATGCCGTCGGCGACGCCCAGTTCGGCGGCGAGCTTCTCCAGGCGGGTCTTGTAGTCCTCGCCGCCGGCCGGCACGCCCCCGTACAACCGCAGCCGGGTATCGGGGAGTTCGGCGCGCACGATGGCGTACGCGCGGATCAGGGTCTCCAGGTCCTTGATGGGGTCGATGCGTCCGCACCAGCTCAGGGTGGGGACGGCCGGATCGGGTCCGGCGTGCGGGAAGAGGTCGGGGTCGACGCCGTTGTAGACGGTGCGGATCCGTTCGGACGGGGCGCCGCCGCGCTCCTCCCAGCGGCGGTTGTACTGGTTGCACGGGGTGATGAGGTCGGCCTTGCGGTAGCCGAGGGAGTTGAGCTCCCGGTAGAAGCTCAGGAGCACCGACTTCACCGGCCAGCTCTGCTCGCCGGTGCGGTAGCCGAGGTAGCGCTCGCGCAGGTAGATGCCGTGCTCGGTGAGGAGGAACGGCACCTTGTCGAAGTGCTGGGCGGCGAGCGCGGGCAGCGTGGCGAGGCCGCTGCTGACCGCGTGCGCCACGCTGTCCGCCGGAATGCGGGCGGACAGCGGGCGCAGTGCGTGTTCCAGGAGGTCGGTCGCCGTCAGCGCGTCGTGCACGGTCGGCTTCGCCCGGGACAGTGCCAGGTGCGGCATCGTCCAGATCCACATCAGCGACTTCAGCGCCGTTTCGGAGCGGAGCGCCGCCGAGAGCCGCCCGGCCCGGGCCAGTTCCGCCAGGCCGTACAGGGCCGAGGCGAAGTCGCAGCCGGACTCCGGGTCGAGCAGCGCGAGCAGGAAGCGCTCGTAGGTGTCGGTGAACCGGCGCCTTTCCTTGCCGAGGAGCGGCCGGCGCCTGCCGGGCTGCGGCCCCCACAAGGGGAAGGCCGTGTGCCGGTAGACGTTGGCCGGGAGCTCCCAGGTGACCGGCTCGCGGCCGCTGCCGGTGAGGGCGACGACGTTGAAGTCGACCTCCGGCATGCCGCGTACGAGCTGGTCGCACCAGGTGCTCACGCCCCCGTGGATATGCGGATATGTGCCTTCCGTGAGCATGGTGACATGACGGCCACTGCTCGGCATGGATGTCCCCCCAGGACAAGCGGTCTTGCGTGACGAGCGATCAGACGGCTGGTCAGGCCGGCAGCTTCAGTGTGATCGCCGACTGGAACAGCTCGGGCGATGACCAGTCGGAGCGTGCCCCGGCGTATGCGGTGCCGAACACGGTGCTGCCGACGAACAGTTGCTTGCGGGTGCCCTCCGGTGCGGTGATGGGTGCGGCCACTCCCCTGGGGCCCTGCACGGTGACAGTGTTCCCGATGCGGTAGGCCGTCACCGAACCGGCGGCCAGTGCCTTGTCCCAGGACGCGCGGCGGCTGAACTCGGTTCCCGCGTCCTTCTCGCGCAGGTCGACGATCGGCGCGCTGGCGGCGTAGAGGGCCTTGTAGTCGCCGAGCACCTTGTCCAGGACCGGGTAGAGGATGCGCTCCTCGGCCAGGTTCGACTGGTGCGCGTAGTGCGGCCGCGGGTCGTTCCACAGCACGTGCGACAGCGCGGTCTTCGCCTCTTTGGGCACGATGTACGACTGGTAGCCGGTCGCGGTGTTCAGCGGCGCGGGCATGCAGGTGGAGCTCGGGTTGTTCTCGCAGACGCCGCTGCCGCCGTTGGCCTTCGAGGTGTAGAGCCAGTTGTACTCGTCGGTCATCTCGGCGGCCTTGCCGACGTTGTAGTACACGTTCATCGGGTGCCGGGGCACGGTCATGGCGGCGCCGACCGCGCGCTGGTCCGGTTCGCGCGAGGCGTCGCTGCCGGTCCACTTGACCCCGTTGTCGGCGAGCGCGCCCGCCAGGTTCGGGTTGTCGACGGGCTGCTGCGGCAGCACCTTCATGCCGGAGTGCTCACCGGTGACGAGCTCGCTCCGGTCGATGGGGAGGCCCTTCTGGACGGCCCACTTGTAGTTGTTGGAGATCTCGCCCGAGATGTCCGCGCGGGTCGTCCACTGGGTGGACCCGTCGGCGTTCTTCTTGCAGCTCCACGGGACGGTGGTGGTGTCCTGGATACAGCCGAGGAAGAGGTGGGTGTACGTGTGGTTCACCCAGCGGAACTTGGCCTTTTCGGCGAGCAGTTGGGCGGCCATCGCGTCGGTGCCGCCGTGCTCGGTCTTCCACTCCTCCCCCGCCCCCGCGTTGAAGACCATGTCCAGGGTGAAGCCGTTGTTCTGCTCCCACTGGGCGGCGTACTGGGCGTCGGCCGCCGTCATCCGGATGTCCGTGTTCGCGGTGCCGCCGGTGGGGCAGTCGAAGTCGCCCGGGGTGCAGTGGTGGGCGGGGTCCCAGCGGGAGTCGGGCGCGAACACGTCGTCCACGTGCACCGAGAAGTAGTTGCGGCTCTGGCCCAGATGCACGCCCTGGGTCAGCCATTCCACTATGCCCTTGGCCAGCACCTGGAACTGCTCCTGGTACTGGTTGTAGGCGAAGGTGATGACGAGTTCGCTGCGGCCGTCGTGGGCGTACTGGCCGAGCAGGGTGCCGCCGGTCGGCGCGTCGAGGTAGCTGGTGAAGCCGTCCCTGGGATGGCCCGCGTAGCCGTAACTCTCGGGGATCGAGGGGTCGTTGTCCTCGAAGGTGAGCGGCCCGTTGAGATAGCCGAACGGCCCCGCCTTGCCGGCCGGGGTGACCTGGGTCTTCGCGCCGTCCAGGACGCCGGACCAGCCGCCGTTCCGGTCGGTGTAGTCGATCCCGACCTCGGGGTGGGCCCAGGTGTACGCGTCGACCTGGCGGATGCCGAAGGTCTTCTCGTACGCGGCGAGCGCGGCTTGCTCGGGGGCGGCGGCGGAGCCGAACGGGATCTCGTTGGGCGTGACCACGCCCTGGAACTTGGCGCGCGGACGGCCGCCCACGGTGTCGCTGAGGAAGGCCGCGTTGACCGTCGGGCGGCCGGCGGCGCCCAACGCGACGGTCTGGTACGGCACTCCGGTGTTCTTGAGCTGGGCGACGATCGCCCCGACGGCGCTTCCGCCGTCGTCGAGGACCAGCACCCTCAGATCGATCCGCGGCGGCGCCGTGGCCGCCGCGTTCGCGGCCGGGATGGCCGTGGTGAGCAGTCCGGCGGCCATCAGCGCCGTGAGCGCAAGCCGGGTTCTGCCGAGTTTCAAGGCCTTCGCCTTCATATGTCCCCCCTCATGAGAACCCTCCACGCGCGGAGTGCGCATGGAGGACCTGTGGTGATGATGCAAAGGGGCACGGTGCCCCCTGTGCCCAATCGAGGCGAGTGTGACGGAGCTCTCACGGAGTGTGCGGGCCAAACGTGAAAGAGACACCACGGATGAGTGAACTACAGCCACCGCTCTCGAACGTCATCACCGAGCGTAGGCTCGTGGTCGGTGCGCGCCCCGCCCAAAATACGATGCACAGGGCCCCGGCCGAGCCACCCGACGGTCGAACACTCCACAAGGATTCTCAAGGAAGAGAGATCTCACCACCGTGACTGCTCTGACTCTCAGCACTGCCGGTGCGGCGACACTGCGCGCCGACGCCCTCGTCGTCGGCGTCGCCAAGGCCGCCGGCCCCAAGGGCGGACTGGTCGTCGCACCCGGCGCCGAGGCCGTGGACAAGGCGTTCGGCGGGAAGCTCGCCGCTGTCCTGGAGACCCTCGGTGCCAGTGGTGCCGAGGGTGAGGTGACCAAGGCGGTGTCCCCGTCCGGCCTGAAGGCCCCGTTCGTCCTCGCGGTCGGCCTCGGCACCGCCCCCGCCGCCGACGAGGCGTACGCCTCCGAGGTGCTCCGCACCGCCGCGGGCAACGCCGCCCGAGCCCTGCACGGCATCAAGAAGGCCGCGTTCGCGCTGCCGATCGAGGCCGCCGAGGACATCGAGGCGATCGGCGAGGGCGCCCTCCTGGGTGCGTACGCCTTCACCGCCTACCAGGACCGCGGCCCCGACGCGAAGGGCCCGCTCGCCGAGGTGGCGCTGCTCGGCGCCAAGCCGCGCGACAAGGCCCACAAGGCCGCCGCCGAGCGCTCCCTCGCGCTGACCGAGGAGATCAACCGCGCCCGCGACCTGGTCAACACCCCGCCGAACGACCTCACCCCCGAGGCCTTCGCCGCGGTGGTCTCGGCGGCCGGCAAGGAGCACGGCCTCAAGGTGCAGGTGCTCGACGAGAAGGCGCTGGAGAAGGGCGGCTTCGGCGGCATCCTCGGCGTCGGCATCGGCTCGGCCAACCTGCCCCGCCTGGTGAAGCTCTCGTACACGCACGCCAAGAACGCCAAGCACCTCGCGTTCGTCGGCAAGGGCATCACCTACGACTCGGGCGGCATCTCGCTCAAGCCGGCCGGCCACAACGAGACGATGAAGTGCGACATGAGCGGCGCCGCCGCCGTGTTCGCCGCCGTCGTCGCGGCCGCCCGCCTGGGCGTCGAGGTGAACGTCACCGGCTGGCTGGCGCTCGCCGAGAACATGCCGTCGGGCTCCGCCACCCGTCCGGGCGACGTGCTGCGCATGTACGGCGGCAAGACCGTCGAGGTCCTGAACACCGACGCCGAGGGCCGCCTGGTCCTGGCCGACGCGATCGCCAAGGCCTCCGAGGAGAAGCCCGACGCGATCGTGGACGTCGCGACGCTGACCGGCGCGATGGTGATGGCCCTCGGCGACCACACCTTCGGGATCATGGCCAACGACGACGCCTTCCGCACCGCGATCCACGAGATCGCGGAGGAGGTCGGCGAGCAGTCCTGGCCGATGCCGCTCCCGGCCAACCTGCGCAAGACCATGGACTCCCCCACCGCGGACCTCGCCAACATGGGCGTGCGGATGGGCGGCGGCCTGATCGCCGGCCTGTTCCTGAAGGAGTTCGTGGGCGAGGGCATCACCTGGGCCCACCTCGACATCGCGGGCCCGGCCTTCAACGAGGGCGCCCCGCACGGCTACACCCCCAAGGGCGGCACCGGCTCCTCGGTGCGCACCCTGCTCAAGCTCGCGGAGCGCACCGCCGCGGGCGACCTCGGCTGACACCCGAGCGCAGCCGACGCACAGGGCGGCCCCGGGCATACGTCCGGGGCCGCCCGTGTTCACGCTCCGTACCGTCCGGGGCCTACCGGATTTCGCTGTCGATGAAATCCGTACGTCGCGCACGGCGACAGCCCCACCCCCTGAGAACCGCCGCGTCGGACGACCGGCGGTCTCAGACCCCGGGCCCCGCGTCCCGCCTTCCGTCAACAAGTGCGAAGATGGGTTCTCGGCAGGACAGGGCCCCCACCACAGGGCCGAAGACAAGCGGCCGAATACCAGCCGCCGCCGGTCATCGACGACCGCGCCCGGCGCACATGCATGGAGGACGTGACGTGGCGAACGACGCCAGCACCGTTTTCGACCTAGTGATCCTCGGCGGTGGCAGTGGCGGCTACGCCGCGGCCCTGCGCGGAGCGCAGCTGGGCCTGGACGTCGCACTGATCGAGAAGAACAAGCTCGGCGGCACCTGCCTGCACAACGGCTGCATCCCCACGAAGGCCCTGCTGCACGCCGGCGAGATCGCCGACCAGGCGCGCGAGGCCGGCCAGTTCGGTGTCAAGGCCACCTTCGAGGGCATCGACATCAACGCGGTGCACGCGTACAAGGACGAGGTCATCTCGGGCCTGTACAAGGGCCTCCAGGGCCTGGTCGCCTCCCGCAAGGTGACCTACATCGAGGGCGAGGGACGGCTGTCCTCCGCGACCTCGGTGGACGTCAACGGCCAGCGCATCCAGGGCCGCCACGTCCTCCTCGCGACCGGCTCCGTGCCGAAGTCGCTGCCGGGTCTGGAGATCGACGGCAACCGCATCATCTCCTCGGACCACGCGCTGACCCTGGACCGCGTCCCGCAGTCCGCGATCATCCTGGGCGGCGGCGTCATCGGCGTCGAGTTCGCCTCGGCGTGGAAGTCCTTCGGCACCGACGTGACCGTCATCGAGGGCCTCAAGCACCTCGTCCCGATCGAGGACGAGAACAGCTCCAAGATCCTTGAGCGCGCGTTCCGCAAGCGCGGCATCAAGTTCAACCTGGGCACCTTCTTCCAGAAGGCCGAGTACACCGCCAACGGTGTGAAGGTCACGCTGGCCGACGGCAAGGAGTTCGAGGCCGAGGTCCTCCTCGTCGCCATCGGCCGCGGCCCGGTCTCCCAGGGCCTCGGCTACGAGGAGCAGGGCGTCGCGATGGACCGCGGCTACGTCCTGGTCGACGAGTACATGCGCACCAACGTGCCCACCATCTCCGCGGTCGGCGACCTCGCCCCGACGCTCCAGCTCGCGCACGTCGGCTTCGCCGAGGGCATCCTGGTGGCGGAGCGGCTGGCCGGTCTCAAGACCGTCCCGATCGACTACGACGGCGTGCCCCGGGTGACGTACTGCCACCCCGAGGTCGCCTCCGTGGGCATCACCGAGGCCAAGGCCAAGGAGATCTACGGTGCGGACAAGGTCGTCGCTCTGAAGTACAACCTCGCGGGCAACGGCAAGAGCAAGATCCTCAAGACCGCGGGCGAGATCAAGCTCGTCCAGGTCAAGGATGGCGCCGTGGTCGGCGTCCACATGGTCGGTGACCGTATGGGCGAGCAGGTCGGCGAAGCCCAGCTGATCTACAACTGGGAGGCCCTGCCGGCCGAGGTCGCGCAGCTCATCCACGCGCACCCGACCCAGAGCGAGGCGCTCGGCGAGGCCCACCTGGCACTGGCCGGCAAGCCGCTGCACTCCCACGACTAGTAGCCCCTCGGGCGCGACGACCACTACCGCAATTCGTAAGGAGCAACCGAAACCATGTCGGTTTCCGTAACCCTTCCGGCGCTCGGCGAGAGCGTCACCGAGGGCACTGTCACCCGCTGGCTGAAGGCCGAGGGCGAGCGCGTCGAGGCCGACGAGCCGCTGCTCGAGGTGTCGACCGACAAGGTCGACACCGAGATCCCGGCCCCCGCCTCCGGCATCCTCGCCTCCATCAAGGTGGCCGAGGACGAGACCGTCGAGGTCGGCGCCGAGCTCGCCATCATCGACGACGGCACGGGCGCGCCCGTCGCGGCCCCGGCTCCGGCCCAGGCCGAGGCCCCTGCCGCCCCTGCCCCGGTCGCCGAGGCTCCCGCCGCTGCTCCGGCCCCCGTGGCCGCCGCTCCGGCTGCCCCCGCCGCCGCTGCCTCCGGCACCGACGTCGTCCTCCCCGCGCTCGGCGAGAGCGTGACCGAGGGCACCGTCACCCGATGGCTCAAGGAGGTCGGCGAGGAGGTGGCCGAGGACGAGCCGCTGCTTGAGGTCTCCACCGACAAGGTCGACACCGAGATCCCGGCGCCCGTCGCCGGTGTCCTGCTTGAGATCGTGGTCGGCGAGGACGAGACCGCCGAGGTCGGCGCCAAGCTGGCCGTCATCGGCGCCCCGGGCGCGGCTCCGGCCCCCGCTCCGGCCCCGGTCGCGGCTGCCCCGGCCGCCGCTCCGGCCCCGGCCCCCGTCGCCGCCCCGGCTCCGGCTCCGGTCGCCGCCCCGGCTGCTCCGGTCGCCCCGGCGCCGGTCGCCGCTCCGGCCCCCGTGGCCGCCCCGGCTCCGGTGACCCCGGCTCCGGCCCCGGTCGCCACCGCCGGTGACGACGGTGCGTACGTCACTCCGCTGGTCCGCAAGCTCGCCTCCGAGTCCGGTGTGGACCTGGGCGCGGTCAAGGGCACCGGCGTCGGCGGCCGCATCCGCAAGCAGGACGTCATCGCCGCCGCGGAGGCCGCCAAGGCTCCCGCGCCGGCCGCCGCTGCCCCCGCCGCCAAGGCCGCCCCGTCCGTCGAGGCGTCCCCGCTTCGCGGCCAGACGGTCAAGATGACCCGCATGCGCAAGGTCATCGGCGACAACATGATGAAGGCCCTGCACTCGCAGGCCCAGCTGACCACGGTCGTCGAGGTCGACATCACCAAGCTGATGAAGCTGCGCGGCCAGGCGAAGGACTCCTTCGCCGCCCGCGAGGGCGTCAAGCTGTCCCCGATGCCGTTCTTCGTCAAGGCGGCGGCCCAGGCGCTGAAGGCCCACCCGGTCATCAACGCCCGGATCAACGAGGACGAGGGCACCATCACGTACTTCGACTCGGAGAACATCGGCATCGCCGTCGACTCCGAGAAGGGTCTGATGACGCCGGTCATCAAGGGTGCGGGCGGCCTGAACATCGCCGGCATCTCGAAGGCGACCGCGGAGCTGGCCGGCAAGGTCCGCGCCAACAAGATCACCCCGGACGAGCTGTCCGGCGCGACCTTCACGATCAGCAACACCGGTTCGCGCGGTGCGCTGTTCGACACGGTCATCGTGCCCCCGAACCAGGTCGCCATCCTGGGCATCGGCGCCACCGTCAAGCGTCCGGCGGTCATCGAGACCGCCGAGGGCACCGTCATCGGCGTCCGCGACATGACGTACCTGGCGCTCTCCTACGACCACCGTCTGGTGGACGGCGCCGACGCGGCCCGCTACCTGACGGCGGTCAAGGCGATCCTGGAAGCCGGCGAGTTCGAGGTCGAGCTCGGCCTGTGAGGTCCTGACAGGTCCGACAGGTCCGACAGGTCCTGAGAGGCACGCGGAGACGGCTGTAAGACTCGTCTCACCAGCGGCCGCGCCCCCGCCCGGGGCTCTTCCGGGCGGGGGCGCGGCCGTATTGTTTGGAGGTCACCGCTCGCCTTGAGGAGCCCTCATGACCGTGCCCGTCGTCCACTCGCTGCGCGAACAGATCCGCGAGCACATCGTGGAGGGGATCGTCAGCGGGCGCTGGAAGCCCGGTGAGCGGATCGTGGAGCGGCGCATCGCGGTGGAGCTCCAGGTCAGCCAGACGCCCGTACGGGAGGCCCTGCGGGAGCTGGAGAGCCTGCGCCTCATCGAGTCGGCCCCCAACAAGGGCGTACGGGTGCGAAATCTCACGGCGGCCGACCTGGAGGAGAGCTATCCGGTGCGGGCCGGTCTGGAGCAGATCGCGGCCGAGCTGGCGGCCGAACGGCTCGCCGAGGACTGCTCGGCCCTGGAGCCGCACGTGGCGGCGCTGTACGAGGCGGACCGCGCCGCCGACGGCACCGCGCAGGTGCGGCACACCGTCGGTTTCCACCGGGAACTGGTCCGCGCGGCCGACAACAGTGTGCTGTTGCACACATGGGAAGGCCTCGGCATCGAGGTGTTCACCGCGCTGTCGATCCGGTGGCTCGGCACCGTGCAGAAGTCGTACGCCGAGGAGCACGAGGATCTGGTCGCGGCGTTCCGGCGGCGGGATCCGGCCATCGGCGTACTGGTGAAGGCCCACGTCCTGGGGTGCGCGCCGCGCAGCGCCTGACCTGCGGGGCAGCGGACGGGCTCCCCTGCGGGGCCGTGGACGGGCTCCTTCAAAACGAAGGCACCGCGTGCCCTAATTCGCGGCACCCTGTGCCGACTTTCTCGATCTGAAGAAGTTTTTGGCGCAACACTTTGATCGATCATCGATCGTCGGCTTACAGTCGACGGCGGACTCACCAGTCCAAGGCCCCGTCCTGCCAGACAAAGGCCCCCTTTTTCTCCACCCCCCTCCTGTCCGGAAGGCGGCGATCATGATCGACCCCGTAGCCAAGTTTCCGAGCGAGCTGGACCAGCTCCCGGACCGTGACACCGAGGAGACCGCCGAATGGGCGGCCTCCCTCGATGCCGTCGCCAAGGCCGCCGGCCCGCACCGGGCCGCGTATCTGATGCGCCGCACGCTGCAGCACGCCGAAGGCGCGGGCCTGGCCCTGCCGAAGCTGCTGGAGACGGACTACGTCAACACCATTCCGTCCTCCGCGGAGCCCGTCATCGACGGCGACGAGGAGATGGAGCGCCGGATCACCGCGTGGAACCGCTGGAACGCGGCCGCCATGGTGACCCGGGGCTCGAAGTACGGCGTCGGCGGCCACATAGCGACCTTCGCGTCCGCGGCCTGGCTGTACGAGACCGGCTTCAACCACTTCTTCCGCGGGAAGGAGGGCGACGGCTCCGGTGACCAGCTCTACATCCAGGGTCACGCCTCGCCCGGCATCTACGCCCGCGCCTTCCTCGACGGCCGCCTGACCGAGGCGCACCTCGACAAGTTCCGCCAGGAGTCCGGCGGCGACGGCCTGCCGTCCTACCCGCACCCGCGCCGGCTGCCCTGGCTGTGGGAGTTCCCGACCGTCTCCATGGGCCTCGGCCCGCTGTCGGCGATCTACCAGGCCCGGTTCAACCGGTACCTCACCAACCGCAACATCAAGGACGTCTCCAACTCCCACGTGTGGGCGTTCCTCGGTGACGGCGAGATGGACGAGCCCGAGTCGACGGCGGCCCTCGCGCTCGCCGCCCGCGAGGGTCTCGACAACCTGACCTTCGTCATCAACTGCAACCTGCAGCGCCTCGACGGCCCGGTCCGCGCCAACTTCAAGATCGTGCAGGAGCTGGAGGCCCAGTTCCGCGGCGCCGGCTGGAACGTCGTGAAGTCGCTGTGGGGCGGCGCCTGGGACGAGCTCTTCCAGCTCGACACCACCGGCGCCCTGGTCCGCCGCCTGCGCGAGGTCCCGGACGCCCAGGTGCAGACGTACCAGACGCGTGACGCGGCCTACATCCGCGAGGACTTCTTCGGCAAGGACCCGGCGCTCGTCGCGATGGCGAAGCTGCTGAGCGACGACAAGATCCTGGAGTGCTTCCACCTGTCGCGCGGTGGCCACGAGCCGCGCAAGGTGTTCGCCGCCTACAAGACCGCCCTGTCCCACAAGGGTGCGCCGACCGTGATCCTGGCGCAGACCGTCAAGGGCTTCACTCTCGGTGAGGGCTTCGCGTCCAAGAACGCGAACCACCAGATGAAGAAGCTGACGACGGACGAGTTCAAGAACATGCGTGACCTTCTTGAACTCCCCATCTCCGACGCCCAGTTCATCGACGGTGTGGTTCCCTACGGCCACCCCGGCGCCGACTCCCCCGAGGTCCGCTACCTCCAGGAGCGCCGCGCGGCGCTCGGCGGTCCGGCCCCGGCCCGCCGCAGCCACGCGATCGAGGCGCTGCCGGCCCCGGCCGACAAGTCGTTCGCGGCCTTCGACAAGGGCTCCGGCAGCCAGTCCATGGCCACCACCATGGCGTTCGTCCGGCTGATGAAGGACCTGATCCGCGACAAGGTGACCGGCAAGCGCTGGGTCCCGATCGTCCCGGACGAGGCCCGCACCTTCGGCATGGAGTCGCTGTTCCCCTCGCTCGGCATCTACTCGCCGAAGGGCCAGACGTACGAGCCGGTCGACCGCGACCAGCTGATGTACTACCGCGAGGCCAAGGACGGCCAGATCCTCAACGAGGGCATCACCGAGGCCGGTTCGATGGCCGACTTCATCGCCGCGTCCAGCGCGTACGCCACGCACGGCGAAGCGATGATCCCGTTCTACATCTTCTACTCGATGTTCGGCTGGCAGCGCACGGCCGACCAGATGTGGCAGCTCGGCGACCAGCTCGGCCGCGGCTTCCTGGTGGGCGCCACCGCCGGCCGTACGACGCTGACCGGTGAGGGCCTCCAGCACGCGGACGGCCACTCGCCGATGATCGCGGCAACCAACCCGGCGGCCATGTCGTACGACCCGGCCTTCGCCTACGAGGTCGCGGCCATCGTCAAGGACGGTCTGCGCCGGATGTACGGCGAGGCCGCCCCGGGCGAGGACCAGAACGTCTTCTACTACTTGACCGTCTACAACGAGCCCATGCCGCAGCCGGCGAAGCCCGCGGGCATCGACGAGGGCATCGTCAAGGGCCTGTACCGCTTCAACACGGCGGAGTCGGCAGGCGTCACGGTCCCGGTCAACGCCTCGCGCATCCAGCTGCTCGGCTCCGGCACGGCGATCCACTGGGCGCTCGAAGCGCAGAAGCTGCTCGCCGCGGAGTGGGGCGTGGCCGCCGACGTATGGTCCGCCACCTCCTGGACCGAGCTGCGCCGCGACGCCCTCGAAGCGGACGCCGCCCTGCTGCGCGGCGAAGAGCGGACTCCCTTCATCCGCACGGCACTTGAGGGCGTGGACTCCCCCGTCCTCGCGGTCTCCGACTACATGCGCCAGGTCCCGGACCAGATCGCGCAGTGGGTCGAGCAGGACTACTCCTCGCTCGGCGCGGACGGCTTCGGCCTCTCCGACACCCGCGAGGCGGCCCGCCGCCACTTCGGCGTCGACGCCCAGTCGATCGTCGTCGCGGCCCTGGCCCAGCTCGCCAAGCGCGGCGAGGTCCCGGTCACGGCCGTGAAGGAAGCACGCGAGCGCTACGGCCTGTAGGCCCTTCCGCTCCACACACGTGTGCCCCGTCCCGATTGCCGGGTCGGGGCACCCGTGCGTGAATGGTCGACCGGGGGCGCCAAAGACTCCGGGAGCACCGTATGAAGATGCACAACCGTCCGTCCGCGCCCACCTGGGCCGACCTCTCGACCACCGACGTACCCGCTGCCAAGGCCTTCTACGGGGGCCTCTTCGGCTGGCACGGCGAGGACGTGCCCATGAAGGAGGCGGGCGGCTACGGCATGTTCCTCCTCGGCGACCAGTACGTCGGCGGGTACGGGCCGTGCATGGCGCCGGGGCAGCCGGTGGCCTGGCTGGGGTACTTCCAGGTCGAGTCCGCCGACGCGACGGCCGCGGCGGTGACGGGCAACGGCGGCTCGATCATCGCCGGTCCCATGGACGTCTTCGAGTCCGGCCGGCTCGCCGTGCTCGCCGACCCGGAGGGCGCGGTCTTCGGCATCTGGCAGCCGAAGG
Source organism: Streptomyces sp. NPDC050485 (assembly GCF_044458185.1). Classification (NCBI taxonomy): domain Bacteria; kingdom Bacillati; phylum Actinomycetota; class Actinomycetes; order Kitasatosporales; family Streptomycetaceae; genus Streptomyces; species Streptomyces sp. NPDC050485. Next base: position 445,099 of record NZ_JBITHR010000003.1, read on the forward strand.
AGCACAAGGGTTTCGGGGTCGTGGACCAGCCGAACAGCCTGTGCTGGTTCGAGCTGATGGTGCGGAACGCGGACCAGGCGAAGACGTTCTACCAGTCGGTCTTCGGCTGGGACGGCGGCACCGAGCCCTACGGCAACTCCGAGTACACCGAGTGGAAGCTCGACGGGGAGAGCTTCGGCGGCATGATGCGGATGACCGACGACTTCCCGCCGGAGGTGCCGGCGCACTGGATGGTGTACGTCCAGGTCGAGGACTGCGACATGGCGGCGGAGAAAGCGAAGGAACTGGGCGGCGGAGTCCACGTCCCCCCCACCACCATCCCCCCGGGCCGCTTCGCCATGCTGAGCGACCCCCAGGGCGGAATGTTCTCGGTGATCGCCCTGACAAACCCGGAGTAGCCCCACCGAAATCAAGCCCCTCCCCGCCCCTTCCCTAAACCCTCCGGGGGGCCAAAACCCTCCGGGGCAAAATCAGGCCCCCCGGCCAGCGAAGATCAAGCCCCTCCGGGGGGCCAAAAGCCCTACGGGGGCAAAATCAAGCCCCTCATGGGGGTCCCCCCTGGCCCTTTAGGCCTTGGGGGAGATTGAGGAGCGGGGGTCCGGGGGCAGCGCCCCCGGCAACGGCCCGCGGCCGAACCGCGACAGAAGCACCGGGGTCCAGGGGCAGCGCCCCGCTCACCCCGCCCGGCCAAGGGCATCCTCCAACTCCCACGCCGCGCACGCGCATTGGCACACCCTGGCAGACAACTCGCCCCCATTGGCAGCCCGTTGTAGAGTTGAGGCGTGCCTGGAAACAGCGCTTCGACCGATGGACAGCGTCGTCCGCGGGATGTGGTCGCGGACGGCCTGCGTGCTCTCATCTCCGGCGGAGACCTGCGCGTGGGCGAGCGGATCCCGACCCAGGCGGAGCTCAGCCGGCGGTTCGCCGTTCCGCGCGGCGCGGTACGCGGCGCCGTCGAACTCCTTGAGCGGGAAGGCCTGATCAGGCGGGCCCAGCAGGGCACCCCGCCGACGGTCGCCCACCCCGCCACCGTGCCGGTGCCGGCCACCCGACGCCCGGCGCCCCAGCCGCGCCGCAACTCACCGCGGCCCGCCGGGCTCTTCCTCAGCGAGCGGGTGGCGCAGTGCTTCCGCCAGGACGAGGTGACCATCGACGCGTACTGCCTCAACGGCGAGACGCTCGCCTCCGCGCTCGCGGGGCCGCTGGTCGCCATACAGGCCGACGGCTCGGGCCCGCGCCGGGTGGCCGTCCGCATCCTGCTGCCCGCCGCGGAGGACCCGCTGGCCCTCCCCCAGGTGATCGGCGACCCGGAGAACGCCCGGCCGCGCGAACGGCTGCGGATCACCAGCAACCACATCTACGGCTCGCTGCGCCACTCGCTGCGCATGCTCAAGGTGCGCGATCTGGTCCAGGACGTGACGGTCGAGGCCCGCAAGGTGTCGATCACCCCGACCCAGAAGGTCTACATCCTCAACGGCCGCGAAGTCCTGGCCGGCCACTACCAGGTGACGGAGCGGACGGTGGACCTCGACCGGAGCCCGATCGAGATCTACGACATGCTGGGCGTGGAGGGCATGCTCTTCCGGCACACCGCGGTGGACGGGGACCAGGTGACCAGCACCTACGTCGAGCAGACCCAGCAGTGGTTCGACTCGCTGTGGAACACCATCGCCCGCCCCATGGACCCCAACTGAGTGAGCCGATGGACCGGGGCGGGTCGAGACACAGGATCTCAGCCGGTCAGGCGGCGATCAGCAGGAGCACCAGGAGCACGGCCGCCCCGCACACCAGGTTCGTACCCGGCCCGGCCGCGAAGGGCCGCGTCGACTCCCGGCCCGCGCCATCGCGGCCCTTCGCCAGGAGCACCCCCAGGGCCAGCACCAGCAGCCCGGGCGGGCCGAGCAGGGGCGCCAGCACACCCGCGTTCGACAGCAGTTCGAGGACGATCTGCACTCGGGTCTCCGCTCCCATGGAACACCTCCTCCGGTTGTCGCCGCCGCGGACCGCACCGTACTGACTGACGATTGGCACCCTCATTGGCCGGCGATTCTGTTCCCTCCTCCTACCCGGACTGAATGGCAGCCATCTATGGTCAACCGGCTGCATATCAATCAACACATCTATGCCAATGGGTAGTTGAACGAGCATCGGATTCAACCAAACGGGCAACCCGGCCAGTTGACCGGTTCTCGCAGCCATCTGTCCTGCCTTGACCGCGAGTTGTAGCCTCGCCGGGTGACGACCCACACCTCAGGGGCCGACCGGGACGCCACCGGGGAGACCCCCCGCTACCGATCGGTCGCCGACGCGCTGCGCCAGGACGTCCAGAACGGGGTGCCGGCACCCGGCGACGCGCTGCCCAAGCAGGACCAGCTCATGCGCCGGTTCCGCTGCGGACGCGGCACCGTACAGAAGGCGCTCCAGCTGCTGCGCGAAGAGGGGCTCCTGGAGGCCGGGGTGCCGGGCCGGGGTGCCCGAGTGGCCCGGCAGGCTGCCATCGGGCGGCCATTGGTCCACTACGTGTCCCGCGCGTTCGACGCGCCCCACGTCTCGCTGGACGTCTGGTCGCTGCACACCGAGGAGCTCTCCCGGGCCGTCCAGCAGCAGGCCGAGCTCATCCGGCTCGGCGACCGGGCGGCGCCGCAGTCGATCCGGGTACGGGTCCTGGTACCGGATCTGGACACCCACCACCCCTACCCGCGGCACGTCGACGACCCGTCCGATCTGCGCCCGCTGCGGCGGCTGCGCAGGGTCGTCCGGATGTACGCGGAGGCGCTGCACCACTCGCTCACCCAGCTGGCCGAGGAGGGCTCGGTCGGCTCGGTCTCCGTGGAGATCCGGGGCCTGCCGACGGTGCCCGGCGAGAAGCGCTACCTCATCAACGGCACACAGATGCTGACCGGCTACTACTTCCTGCGCACCACCCGCATCCTGGTCGACGCCGCCTCCGTAGAGGTGCTCGAACTGCACAGCGACACCCTGTTCCCGGCGACCCTGGAGGGGAACGGGGCCCGGTCCCTGGAGCGGGCGGAGCTCCAGCAGGTCCAGGCCTGGTTCAACTCGCGCTGGGACATGGTGGCGCAGCCGCTGCGGCTCCTCGACGAGTGACGGGCGGAGCCCGCCGGGGTGGACGGGGAGCGGCAACCGGACGAAATACGCCGCTCCGCGTGCGCCGCCACCCCCTACCCACGATGCTGGTTCCGTGATGGACGAGACGGAGTTCTGGGAGATCGTGGACCGTACGCGCGAGGCCGCCGACGGCGACCCCGAGGAGCAGGCCGAGCTGCTCGTGGAGCGGCTGCTCCGGCTCGACCCCGACGCCGTGCTCGACTTCGCCCGCCACTTCGAGGCGCGCTACAACCGCGCCTACCACTGGGACCTGTGGGGCGCCGCGGCCGTGCTGCTCGACGGCGCGAGCGACGACGCCTTCGACTACTTCCGCTGCTGGCTCATCGGCCAGGGCCGCGAGGTCTTCGAGGGCGCGGTGCACGACCCCGACGCGCTGGCCGGTCTGCTCGGCGAGTTCGACGAGGAGATCGACGGCGACGGGGAGGAGCTCGGCTACGCGGCGGACGAGGCGTACGAGCAGCTCACCGGCGTCGTGGCGCCGGACCTCGGCATCCCGCCGCAGGCCGCCGAGCCGGCGGGCACCCCGCTGGACTTCGAGGACGAGTCCGCGCTCGCGGCCCGTTTCCCCCGCCTGTGGGAGCGCTTCGGCGCGGAGTGAGCGAAGGGCGCGCGCCGGGGGTCAGACGTGGGCGGGCGCGCGCCGGGGGTCAGAAATGCGTTCCGCCGTCGACGCGGACCTCGGTGCCGGTGATGAAGCGGCCGTCGTCGCTGGCCAGCATCGCGACCACCGACGCCACCGTCTCCGGACCCGCGAAGCCCTGGCCGATGGCCGGGGCCAGCTTCATGAAGAGCGACATGTCGGCGTCCGCGGGCAGGCCGGGGCCGATGCTCGACCGGGAGGCGCCGGTGCCGTCGGTCATGCCGGAGGAGATCGAGCCGGGCTGCACGGCGGTGAAGCGGATGCCCTGCTTGGCGTACTCGGCGGCGAGCGCGTGCGTCATCGACTGGATGCCGCCCTTGCTGGCCGCGTACGCCGCCATGTACGGGTGGGCGAACGCCGCCGAGGTGGAGCTGAAGTTGACGACGGCCGCGCCGTTGCCTTCGAGCAGCGCCGGGATCGCCTCGCGGATCATCAGGAAGGTGCCGGTCAGATTGACCGCGATGATCTTGTTGAAGTCGGCCAGGGTGGTCTCGTGGGTGTGCGAGGAGCGCAGGATGCCGGCCGCGTTGACCAGCACGTCCAGGCCGCCGAGCGCGGAGACGGCGGCGCCGACGCCCGCGCGTACCGACTCCTCGTCCGCTATGTCGAGAACGAGGGTGGTGAGGCGGTCGGCGGCGCCCCCGGCCTTCTCCGCGGTGTCCTTCAGGCCCGCCTCGCTCACGTCCGCGGCGACGACCCGGCCACCCTCGGCGAGCAGGCGCAGCACGGTGGCCTGCCCGATGCCCGAGCCGCCGCCGGTGATCAGTGCCCGGCGGCCTTCGTAGCGGCCGGTGACGGTGTTCGCGCTCATCACGTTCCAGCTTTCTTTGATGTCAGGGAGCCACAGCGGTATCCACCGTACGCCCACCTGGCACGTTATGCCATGGTGTCAGTCCGTGCAGGTCCCAAGGTCGCGGGCGTACGCTTGCGAGGTGACCCAGCCCGCGACCCAGCCCTCCCTGACCGAGCGCCGCAAAGCGGCGACCCAGCTCGACATCGCCCGCGCCGCCGCCGCGCTCTTCGCCGAGCACGGGCCGGACGGCACCACCGCCGAGGCGATCGCCCGGCACGCCGGGGTCGCGCTGCGCACCTTCTACCGCTACTTCCGCTCCAAGCAGGACGCGGTGGGCCCGCTGCTCTCGGGCGGCGCCGAACGCTGGCGGGCCCTGCTCGAAGCCGCCGAACCGGGCGCGCTGCCCAAGACCCTGGAGACCGCCGTCACCAAGGCGCTCTCGGTGCCCGACGCGCACACCGCCGAGCAGTTCACCTGGACCCGTGGGCTGCTGCGCGCGGCGGAGCACGACCCGGCGCTGCGCGCGGTCTGGTACCGGGTGAACCAGGACTCCGAGGAGCGTCTGCTGCCCGTGCTCAGCCGCCTGGCCGGGCCGGGCGCCGACCCCCTGGAGGTACGCCTCGCGGCGGCCGCGGCCACCGACGCGATCCGGGTGGCGCTTGAGGCGTGGGCCGGCACCGACGCGCCCGCCTCGGGTCCGGGCTCCCCCGCCGAGCTCGCCGTGCGCTGTCTGCGCGAACTCACCGGCGGCATGCGCCTGTTGACCAGCTGATGCCCCGCTGACGCAGCGGCCGGACGCGCCTACGCGTCGAGCCAGGCCAGCGCCGCCGCGGTCAGGGCCGTGACCCCGGTGGTCAGGGTGGGTTCGATGAGCGGGGCGAAGAACGGCGAGTGGTTGGACGGGATGTCCCGGTCGCGGGTGCCCGCGGCGAACGCGGCGCCGAACTCCTCGGCGTCCACTCCCCCGAACAGCCAGTAGCAGAGCGGGACTTGGGCCGCCGTGGCGAACAGGCCGACGTCCTCGCTGCCCGTCACCGGACCCGGGTCGAGCACCTTGTCGGCGCCGAGCACCGCGCCGACGGCGGCCATCGTCCGCGCCACCGCGTCCGCGTCGTTGACGAGCACCGGGAAGGAGTCGATCTCGGTGATGTCGGGCTCGCGGTCGGCCCCCGCGACGACCGCCTCACCACGCACGATCCGCTCGACGGCGCCGAGCACCTTGGCCCGCACCTCGTCCTTGTACGTACGGATGTTGAGCCTCAGCTCGGCCTCGTCCGGGATGATGTTGTCCTTGGTCCCCGCGTGCAGCGCGCCCACGGTGACGACGGCCGTCTCACCGGCCGGGACCTCGCGCGAGACGACCGTCTGGAGCCGCAGCACGGTCGACGCGGCCATCACCACCGGGTCGACGGACGCCTCGGGCCGCGAACCGTGCGCGCCCTTCCCGTACATGACCACCTTGAGCGCGTCGGTGGCGGCGAAGGCGGGGCCCGCGTGCGCGCCGACCATCCCGGCGGGGAACGGTGCCACGTGCTGGCCGAGCACGATGTCCGGGGTCCCGAACCGCTCGTAGAGCCCGTCCTCGACCATGGCCCGCGCGCCCTGCCCGAGTTCCTCGGCGGGCTGGAACACGCCGAGGACCGTACCGCGCCACAGCGAGCGGGCGTCGGCGAGCAGCTTGAGGGCGCCGAGGAGGCAGGTGACGTGCATGTCGTGCCCGCAGGCGTGCATGACCCCCTCGACGGTCGAGGCGTAGTCGAGTCCGGTCCGCTCGCGCACCGGCAGCGCGTCGAAGTCGGCACGCAGCAGCACGGTGGGCCCGGGCCCGTTCGCGAGGACGGCCACGACTCCGGTCCGTCCGACCCCGGTGGCCACCTCGTACCCGAACTCCCTTGCCCTGCGGGCGAGTTCGGCGGCGGTGCGGTGCTCGGCGAAGGAGAGCTCAGGGTGTGCGTGCAGATCGCGGTAGAGCCCGGCGAGATCGTCGCGGATGGCGTCGAGCCCCCGCAGAGCGGTCGTCGCGGTCGCCTTGGCCTGTGCCGTGCAATCGGGCACGCTGCCCACCTTTCGAAAGTTCGGGACGGCCTTCCTGATCAGTCGTTCAGAAGAAGCGAGCGACCCATCAGCACATCGTCGACGTACGTGCCATCAAGCAGGAACTCGCCGGGCAGTACGCCCTCGACGGCGAAGCCCTCCGCTTCGTACAGCGCCCGGGCCGGAGTGTTGTGGGCCAGGACGCGCAGGGTGATGCGGGTCGCGCCCTGGCGGCGGCAGGCCTCGTACGCGGCGCGCAGCAGCGCGCGCCCGACGCCCCGGCCGCGCGCCGATTCGGCGACTTCGAGCCCCTGGATCTGCCGGACGTGCCTGTTGCAGGCGAGCGGAGTGGGCGGAACGATCCGTATGTACCCCGCGATCTCTCCGTCCACCTCGGCGACGAGGAAGTCCGCGGGCACGTGCCGCTCGTCGAAGAAGGGCTCGTACGGCGGCACCGGGCGCGGCGCCACGGCGTGCAGCGGGGACCAGACCGCACGGGTGAGCACACCGAGCGCCTCGCCGTCGGAGGGCAGGGCGGTCCGTATGAGCAGAGCGGGCGCGGTACTGGGCTGGGTGTACGACTCGGACATGGGGTCACTGTGCCATGGGGGGCGCGGGGCGCGAGGATGGATTTCATGAAGATCGCGGTGACGGGCTCGACAGGACTGATCGGTACGGAGCTGGTGCGCTCGCTGCGGGCGGACGGGCACGAGGTGGTACGTCTCGTACGGCGCCGGCCGGCCGGGCCGGACGAGATCGCATGGGATCCCGTACGCGGGCACGTGGACACGGCGGGTCTGGCCGGCTGCGCGGCGGTGGTCCATCTGGCCGGGGCTGGCGTGGCCGATCACCGCTGGACCCCGGCATACAAGAAGGAGCTGCGGGACAGCAGGGTGCTGGGCACGGCCGCGATCGCCGAGGCGGTGGCCTCCCTGGACACCCCGCCGCGGGTACTGGTGTCGGGCTCGGCGATCGGCTACTACGGCGACACCGGCGACCGCGCGGTGGACGAATCGGCGCCGCCGGGCGACGGCTTCCTCGCCTCGCTGTGCGTGGAGTGGGAGGCGGCGGCGGCCCCGGCGGCCGAGGCGGGCATCCGCACGGCGTTCGCGCGCACGGGTCTCGTGGTGGCCCGGCAGGGCGGAGCGTGGGCGAAACTGTTTCCCCTGTTCCAGGCGGGCCTGGGAGGCCGCCTGGGCAATGGCAACCAGTACTGGTCGTACATCGCCCTGCACGACGAGGTGGCGGCGCTACGTTTCATGATCGACACGGAGTCGGTCGCGGGCCCGGTCAACCTGACCGCCCCCGACCCGGTGACCAACCGCGAGGTGACGGTGGCGATGTCCCGGATCCTGCACCGCCCGGCCCTCCTCCCCGTCCCGGCCCCCGCGATCAGGCTGGCCCTCGGCGAGTTCGCGCAGGACGTCCTGTCCAGCCAACGCGTGGTGCCTGCCCGGCTGCTTTCGGCGGGGTTCAGGTTCGCGTTCCCGGGGGTGGAGAAGGCGATCGGGGCGGCGGCGGTTTAGTACCCGCCCTCCCCCAAGCTCTTGAAGAGCAGGGGGGAGTTTGAGGAGCGGGGGTGCAGGGGGTAGAGCCCCCGCGGGGTCTGGGGCGCAGCCCCGGGAGGCCCGAGCTGTCCAACCCCGCGCAACGGGCGGGGGTGGGAAACCCCCCTTCCCCGCCCCCCGGAGGGCCACCGTGCGCCCGCATGCCCCCGCACCCACCCCCCTGCGCGCGGGCCCGCCCGGCAGAACGTCCCTACTCTCTCCTCGAACTGCGGCATTCCGTGGGCCAGTTGGGGGCATGAGGCTTCCACCTACCGCGCCTACCTCGGGGAGGGCCACGTGCTCAGCACCGCACACCATGCGGACGTACTCATCGTGGGGGCCGGGCTCGCGGGCCTGTCAGCGGCTCATCAGCTGACCGGCGCGGGAGTCACGGTCAGCGTTCTGGAAGCCGCCCCGACCGTGGGCGGCCGCATGTCGACCGGCTCGGTCGACGGCTTCCGGCTGGACCGGATCGGCCAGCTCCTTTCGACCTCGTACCCGGAGCTGACCCGCACGCCCGGTCTGGACGACCTGCCGCTGCGCCCGTTCTCGCCCGGCGTCCTCGTGCACAGCGAGGGCCGGCACTACCGGGCGGGAGCGACCGGGAGCGCAAGGGGCGCACTGGCCGCCGCGCGCGCCCGGGCGAGCGCCCCTCGGGGCACGGTCACCCCGCTCGGCGGCGCCCTGGATCAGGCCCGGCTCGGCAAGGCGCTCGCCCGGCTGGCCGCGACCTCCGTCGAGCGGATCATCTCCCGGCCCGAACTCCCCATCAGGCAGGCCCTGTTGAACCGGGGCCTGCCCGCCCGCACCCTGGACGGCTTCGTCCGCCCGCTGCTCTCCGCGCTGCTCTGCGACCCGGACCTGACCACGTCGAGCCGCATCGCCGACCTCGCCCTGCGCGGCTTCGCGCGCGGCCGGCTGTGCGTTCCGGCGGGCGGCGCGGCCACCCTGCCGGAGCTCCTCGCGAACGCGCTGCCGCCCGGCACGGTACGTACCGGCGTGAAAGTCACGTCCGTCGCCACCACCTCGGTCACCACCGCCGACCACGGCGTGCTCGGCTGCCGCTCCCTGCTCCTGGCCACCGACGCCCCCGCCGCCGCCGAGCTCCTGCCCGGCCTGCGGGTCCCCGCCTTCCACCCGCTGACCGTGCTGCACCACACCGCCCCCGAGTCCCCGCTGGCCGACCCGGCACTGCTCCTGGACGCGGACCGCAGCGGGCCGGTGGCGTACAGCTCGGTGATGAGCGAGGTCGACCCGAGCCGTGCGCCGCGCGGCCGGGCCCTGGTCACCTCGGCTGTGCTCGGCACTGCGCCCGACGACGTGGAGAGCGCCGTACGCCGCCAACTGGCGCGCCTGTACGCCACGTCCACCGCCGACTGGGAGCTGCTCGCCGTGCACCACACCCCGCAGGCCGTGCCCGCGATGCCCGCCCCGCACGATCTGCGCCGCCCGGTCCGCCTCCTCGCGGGCCTGTACGTGTGCGGCGACCACCGCGACACCGGCACCGTCCAGGGCGCCCTGTACTCGGGCCGCCGCGCCGCCCGGGCGATCCTCACCGACCTGGGCGTCCAGTCCTGGCGGGCGGCACCGGAGGTGATCCGCAAGGCGGCCTGACCGGCGCGGAACATCAGCCCAACGCGGCCACCTTGTCCCGGTAGTTGCGCACCGCGGCCGCGTCCCGGTACGGCTCCAAGCGGCGCTCGAAGTCGCGTACGTACTCCACCGCGCGGGCCGACCGCATCTCGCTCGCCTGCTGGGCCGCCTCCGCGCCCAGCGCGCAGGCCTGGTCGAGTTCGCCGAGGCCGAGGCGGGCCGTGGCGAGCACGATCCGGCAGAACAGCCGGGAGCGGGCGTATCCGGGGGCGCGCAGTTGCAGCGAGCGCTCGGCGTGCTGGGCGGCCGCGCGGTACTGCTGGAGGTCGCGGTGGGCGTGGCCGAATTCGTCGGCCAGTTGCGCCTCGTCGAAGAAGCGGGCCCAGTGCGGCACGTCGTCGCCGGGCCGCGCGCTCTCCAGCGCCCGTTCGGCCCGTACCAGCGAGGCGGTGCACGCCCGCACCTCGCCGAGCACCGCGTGCCCGCGCGCTTCCACCGCGTTGAGCAGCGACTGCACGACGGGCGGCGCCGCGGCCCCCACGCCCTGCTGGGCGACCCGGGCCAGCTGGACCGCCTCCCGCCCGTGCCCGAGGTAGACGGCCTGCCGGCTCATCGTGACCAGCACATACGAGCCGTAGGCCCGGTCGCCCGCCGCCTGGGACAGCCGCAGCGCCTGCACGAAGTACCGCTGCGCGAGCCCGTGGGCCACGATGTCGTACGAGGTCCAGCCCGCCAGTCTGGTCAGGTCCGCCGCGGCCGCGAAGAGCTTGCGCCCCACGTTCTCGCCGTAGGTGCCGCGCAGCATCGGCTCGGCCTCGTGTTCCAGATAGCGGACCAGCGCCTGCCGGGCGTGCCCGCCGCCGTAGGCGTGGTCCAGGGTGCGGAACAGCTCGGCCACCGAGCGCAGCGCCGCGATGTCGCCGCTGGTCACCCGCTGGCCGGGGCCGCGGTCGGTGGTCCGCTGGCGGGGTACGGACGAGCGGCCCTGGGCCGGGATGCGCGTCACGTTGCCCTGCGCGGCGGGGTCGCCGCGCCCCACCCGGTCGTCGGGCCGCCCGATCAGCCAGTCCCGGCTGGGGACGACCAGGCCTGCCGGGGTGAACGCGATCTTGCGCAGTTCGGCATGGCTGCCGGAGTCCTTGCGCCACAGGCCGCTGACGATGTCGACGGCCTCCTCCGGCGTCGCCGCGAATTCGAGCCCCGCGTACACCGGCGCGCAGGCGTCGAGCCCGAGGTCCTGTGCGGAGAGCCGGCGTCCGAGTCGCCGGGTGAAGACCTCGGCGATCAGCGCGGGCGTGGTGCCGCGCGGCTGCTGACCGCGCAGCCACCGGGTCACCGACGTCTTGTCGTAGCGCAGATCCAGGCCGTGCTCCAGGCCGAGCTGGTCAACGCGGCGGGCGAGCCCGGCATTGGAGAACCCGGCTTCTGCGATGAGTGCGGCGAGCTGGCGGTTGGGGGTGCGCTGCGAGGGTCGTTCCGTCATCAGCTCTGCGTTCTCCTGCCTTCCGGGCCGAGGTTGCAGCCCTCATGGAACGGCGAGAATTTAGCGGTCAATACGGCCGGTGCCGCCACCTTCGCCCCGCATTCATCCGATCGTGTGGTGACGTGCCGTTTCTGCCGGGCTCCGGGGGCGTGCCGGGGCTGTCGAACAGGGTCGTACAGTGAGGGAGGGCGCTGCACCGATTGCATCCGAGAAGTTCGACAGGGGAGCTGGCGTGAACGAGCTGCGATTTGTCCGGCTGGGATTCGGCGAGGACGCGGTCGACTATCAGGAAGCCTGGGACGAGCAGCGCCGGGTGCACGCGGCCCGGTTCGCGGACGAGCTTCCGGACACCTGCCTGCTGGTCGAGCACCCCCCGGTCTACACCGCGGGCCGGCGCACCGAGGACAGCGAGCGCCCCCTGGACGGCACCCCGGTCATCGACGTCGACCGCGGCGGCAAGATCACCTGGCACGGCCCGGGCCAGCTCGTCGGCTACCCGATCCAGAAGCTGCCCCGCCCGGTGGACGTGGTCGCGCACGTACGCCGTCTTGAGGAGGCCCTGATCCGTACCGCCGCCGACTTCGGTCTGGCGACCACCCGGGTCGAGGGCCGCAGCGGCGTGTGGGTGCTCGGCGACCCGGTGGAGCAGCGCCCGAAGCTCGGCGGCCTGTCCCTCGACTTCGACCCGCGGCTGAACGACGAGGAGTTCGACGCCCGCCTCAACGGCCCCCAGTACGCGCCCTCCAACGCCGGCCAGCGCCGCGAGGACCGCAAGCTGGCGGCGATCGGCATCCGGGTCGCCAAGGGCGTCACGATGCACGGCTTCTCGTTCAACGTGAACCCGGACAACACCTGGTTCGACCGGATCGTGCCGTGCGGGATCCGCGACGCGGGTGTGACGTCGCTCTCGTACGAGCTGGGCCGCGAGGTGACCATCGCCGAGGTGCTGCCGGTGGCCGAGAAGCACCTGCGCGACGTCCTGGAGCACGCCGAGCTCGCCCCGCGCGAGATCGAGCGGGCCTCGGCCTGAGGGAATGCCCTGCGGCCGCCCCGGGTTGCCCCTGGCGGGAGCCGCACCTCACCCCAGTAATTAACGGGCGTACCCTGGTGTTCGCCGAAGAATCGAAGTCATAGGGAGCCGGACGTGTCCGCAGTCGCACCCGACGGACGCAAGATGCTGCGCCTGGAGGTCCGGAACAGCCAGACCCCCATCGAGCGCAAGCCCGAGTGGATCAAGACCCGGGCGAAGATGGGTCCCGAGTACAACCAGCTGCAGAAGCTCGTGAAGAGCGAGGGGCTGCACACGGTCTGCCAGGAGGCGGGCTGTCCCAACATCTTCGAGTGCTGGGAGGACCGCGAGGCGACCTTCCTCATCGGCGGCGACCAGTGCACCCGGCGCTGCGACTTCTGCCAGATCGACACGGGCAAGCCCGAGGCGCTGGACCGTGACGAGCCCCGCCGCGTCGGCGAGTCGGTCGTCACGATGGATCTGAACTACGCGACCATCACCGGCGTCGCCCGCGACGACCTGGCGGACGGCGGCGCCTGGCTGTATGCGGAGACCGTGCGCCAGATCCACGCGCAGACCTCGCAGCGGGCCGAGGGCCGCACCAAGGTCGAGCTCCTGGCCCCCGACTTCAACGCGGTGCCCGAGCAGTTGGAAGAGGTCTTCTCGTCCCGCCCCGAGGTGTTCGCGCACAACGTCGAGACCGTGCCGCGGATCTTCAAGCGGATCCGCCCCGGCTTCCGTTACGAGCGCTCCCTCGACGTGATCACCAAGGCCCGCGACTACGGCCTGATCACCAAGTCGAATCTGATCCTCGGCATGGGCGAGACCCGCGAGGAGATCAGCGAGGCGCTCCAGCACCTGCACGACGCGGGCTGCGAGCTCATCACGATCACCCAGTACCTGCGCCCCTCCGTGCGCCACCACCCCGTCGAGCGCTGGGTGAAGCCGCAGGAGTTCGTGGAGCTGAAGGAGGAGGCCGACGAGATCGGCTTCTCCGGTGTGATGTCCGGGCCGCTGGTCCGCTCCTCCTACCGCGCGGGCCGGCTGTACCAGCAGGCGATGGAGGCCCGGAGCGCCGCCACCGCGTGAGGCACCGGGTCCGGGCACTGCGTGAACCCGCTCACAAGTAGCTACTGATCAGTAACGGCCGATTCTACGCGGCCCGTACCTCCCCCGCAGGTCGGGGGGCGCGTACGGGCCGCGTCAGCGTTTTCCCGCTCCGTATCAATGTTTCATTGGCGTTTGACCACTCGGACACGCCCTGGTAACACCAATCAGTGACGCTGGCTTTACGCACCGCGCATGCCCCCACACCCACCGCCCGTTCCTGACTTCCCGTCCCAAGGGGGGACCACGACGATGCAGGTCGCAACGACACCGCAGACCGTGCGAGCCAACACGCTTCCGTCCGTCACCGGCGCGCTGCGCGCCATGGAGTCGCTGATCATGGGGTCCGGCCAGCGCACCGCCCGCCGCAACGCCTGGACCGCGGTCCTGGAGGACCGGCGCCGGGCCAAGGACCGGGTCGAGGCGCAGCACGTACTGGAGGCCGTGGCCACCCGCCGCTCCTAGGCCACGTAAACTTCCTGGTATGGCGAGGAAGGCAACCGCAGAGAGCGCTGCGAACGATGCGAATGCGGGGCGACTGAAGCAGATCGCCCTGACCTACAAGATGACCCGCAAGGCCGATTCCAAGATCGGACTTGTCATCGCGGGCGTGGGAATCGTCACCTTCGGTGTCTTCCTCGCGATCGGTTTCTTGCTCGGGCACCCGATCTACCTGGGCATTCTGGGCCTCTTGGTGGCCCTGCTCGCGATGGCGATCGTCTTCGGACGGCGTGCGGAGCGGGCCGCCTTCGGCCAGATGGAGGGCCAGCCGGGTGCGGCGGCCGCGGTGCTCCAGAACATCGGACGGGGCTGGACCACCACCCCGGCCGTGGCGATGAACCGCAGCCAGGACGTCGTCCACCGCGCCGTCGGCCGGGCCGGCGTCGTGCTGGTGGCCGAGGGCAACCCGAACCGGGTGAAGCCCCTGCTGGCCGCCGAGAAGAAGAAGATGGCCCGCATCGTGGTGGACGTCCCCGTCCATGACGTGATCGTCGGCGACGGCGAGGGCCAGGTGCCGCTGAAGAAGGTGCGCACCACCCTCCTGAAGCTCCCCCGCGTGCTGTCGGGACCGCAGGTGACCACGGCCAACGACCGGCTGCACGCCATGGGCGACCTGATGAGCAACATGCCGCTGCCGAAGGGTCCGATGCCCAAGGGCATGCGGATGCCGCGCGGCGGAAAGACGCGCTGACCCTCCTGCTTGTACGCATACGAAGGCGGCCCGGACCGATATGGTCCGGGCCGCCTTCTGACGTTCCCTGGTGGATCCCGGGCTCAGATCCTGACCTGCGGTGGATCCTGGGCTCAGATCCTGACCTGGACCGCGCGGGCGAGGCGGTCGTGGAGGCCGCGGCCGTCGCGGTCCCAGATCAGCGCGGGGATCGCGAGGCACAGCAGCACGCTGCGGATCGCGACCCGGACGATGCCGAGCCGGCCGCCTTCCTCGGCGACGACCCGCAGCCCCAGGATCCGCTTGCCCGGGGTGAACCCGACGGTTCCCACCGTCAGCACGCTCAGCGCGAGGAACACGATCAGGGCCCAGTTGTTGGCGGCCTGCGTGTTGCCGTGGGCGATCAGCTGGTATGCGATCAGGGCGCACAGGCCCCAGTCGATGAAGATGGCGCCGAAGCGCCGGCCGAGGGGGGCCACCGAGCCGGGGCCGTCCTTGGGCAGACCGAGCCGCTCGCCCCGGTAACCGAAGTCGACGCCCATCTCCTCGGCGGCCGCGCGGGGCCCCGAGAGCCACGATCCGATTGCTTGCCTGTTGTCCACGGCTCCAACGGTACTGCGCCCGTTTTCGATCACTTCGGCCCGGGTCAGTCTTGGCACGGCCGCCACCAGGCCGGTTAACTTGGGCGAAACAAACGGGTCACGCTTGAGAAATCCCGCCTGCCTATGGTCGGGTCCAGCGTGTGCCACCGCACTGGCCGCACCATCGAGCTGCAACCCCGCCCCTCCCCGGGTGGGAGTAGGAGGAGTTGGATGTTCCAGAACGCCGACGACGCGAAGAAGTTCATCGCGGACAACGACGTGAAGTTCGTCGACGTCCGGTTCTGCGACCTGCCGGGCGTGATGCAGCACTTCACGATCCCCGCGAAGGCGTTCGACCCGACCGAGGAGCTCGCCTTCGACGGCTCCTCGATCCGCGGCTTCCAGGCGATCCACGAGTCCGACATGGCGCTGCGCCCGGACCTGTCGACGGCCCGTCTCGACCCGTTCCGCCGGGACAAGACGGTGAACATCAACTTCTTCATCCACGACCCGATCACGGGCGAGCAGTACAGCCGCGACCCGCGCAACATCGCCAAGAAGGCCGAGGCCTACCTCGCCTCCACCGGCATCGCGGACACCGCGTACTTCGGCCCCGAGGCCGAGTTCTACGTCTTCGACTCGGTACGTTTCGAGACCTCCGCGAACCAGGGCTTCTACCACATCGACTCCGAGGCCGGCGCCTGGAACACCGGCGCGGAGGAGAACAACCGCGGCTACAAGGTCCGCTACAAGGGCGGCTACTTCCCGGCCCCGCCGGTCGACCACTTCGCCGACCTGCGGGCCGAGATCTCCCTGGAGCTGGAGAACTCCGGCCTCCAGGTCGAGCGCCAGCACCACGAGGTCGGCACGGCCGGCCAGGCCGAGATCAACTACAAGTTCAACACGCTGCTCGCCGCGGCCGACGACCTGATGCTCTTCAAGTACATCGTGAAGAACGTCGCCTGGCGCAACGGCAAGACCGCGACCTTCATGCCGAAGCCGATCTTCGGCGACAACGGCTCGGGCATGCACGTCCACCAGTCCCTGTGGGCCGGCGGCGACCCGCTGTTCTACGACGAGCAGGGCTACGCGGGCCTCTCGGACATCGCCCGCTACTACATCGGCGGCATCCTCAAGCACGCCCCCTCGCTGCTCGCCTTCACCAACCCGACGGTGAACTCCTACCACCGTCTGGTCCCGGGCTTCGAGGCGCCGGTCAACATGGTCTACTCGCAGCGCAACCGCTCCGCCGCGATGCGCATCCCGATCACGGGCTCCAACCCGAAGGCCAAGCGCGTCGAGTTCCGCGCCCCGGACCCGTCGTCCAACCCGTACCTCGCCTTCTCCGCGCTCCTCCTCGCGGGCCTGGACGGCATCAAGAACAAGATCGAGCCGGCCGAGCCGATCGACAAGGACCTCTACGAGCTGGCCCCCGAGGAGCACGCCAACGTCCAGCAGGTCCCGACCTCGCTGCCGGCCGTCCTCGAAGCCCTGGAGGCGGACAACGAGTACCTCCAGGCCGGCGGTGTCTTCACCTCCGACCTGATCGAGACCTGGATCGACTACAAGCGCACGGCGGAGATCGCCCCGATCCAGCTCCGCCCGCACCCGCACGAGTTCGAGCTGTACTTCGACATCTAGACCGCACGGGTTCACCGCGCCCGAGCCCCGCTGCCCCTCCGGGCGGCGGGGCTCGCCGCGTTTCCGCTCCCCCCTATCGGGTGGATCACCGTACAAGCAGGGGCAGTTGGGCGCTTTGTGCGGGAAAGTGGGCAGATTCCGAGCGGAGGGGGGCGGCATGGCGGAGGATGTGGGTGAGCGGCCGGTCGATGAGGAACTGCGGTACCGGTCGGGCTCGTTGGAGGTGCTGGAGCGCCATCCCGTGACCACCCGGGGCATGGCCAGGCGGCTGCCCCAGCTGGTGCGCAGGGCGCTGGCGCTGGCCTGGCGGGTGGACCGGCGGGCCGTTGTGCTGCTGCTCTGCTGTCAGGCTCTGTCGGGGTTCTTCGAGGCGTTCGGGCTGCTCGCCACGACGCGTACGATCACCGCGTTGATCGCGAGCGGCGACATCACCGAGCGGGTGCGCGAGGCGCTGCCGTCGATCGCGGTGCTCGCGGCGGCGGCCGGGCTGCGCGCGCTGCTCGGGATCGTGGTGGTCAACATCTCCGGCCGGCTCTCGCCGCGGATCTCCCGCGAGGCCGAGATGCAGATGCTGGCGGCCGCCGTACGGGCCGAGTTGTCGGCGTACGACCAGCCGGGGTTCAACGACAAGCGGGAGGCGGCAGACCGGGGCGCGGAGGTCGCGCAGCAGCTGCTCACCGACTCGCAGGACCTGATGGCGTGCGTGGCCTCGCTCGTCGCGGCGGCCGGGGTCGTGACCGTACTGCATCCCGCGCTGCTCCCCCTGCTGTTGCTGGCCGCGCTGCCGCAGGGGATCGCCGGGGTCAAGGCCGCGCGGGTGCACTACGAGGCGTCGCGGGCGATGAGCGCGCAGCGGCGGACGCTGAGTCTGCTGCGCTGGTTCGTGATCGACAAGGACACCGCCGACCAGTTGCGGTCCTGCACGATGGCCCAGTTCCTGCTCGACAGGTACCGGGCGATCGGGCAGCGGGTGGACGCCGCGACCGACAAGGCCGTGCACCAGGGCGCCCGTTACTCGGTGCTCGGGGCGCTCGCGGGCGGTGTCGCGGCCGGGGTGGTGTGGGGCGCGCTGGCCTGGCTGCTCGCGTCGGGGCGGATGTCGGTGGCGTCGGCAGGCACCGCGGTGTTCGCGCTGCGCACGGTCGCCTCCTCGCTGCGCGGTGTGGTCGGGTACGGCACCCGGCTGTTCCGGACCGGGCTCTACCTGGACGACTGGGCGGAGTTCATCGAGGAGGCCGGCGGGCACCGGATGCGGCGCGGCCCGCTGGCACCGCCCGCGCCGGACGTCGTACGGGCCGACTCGCTGACGTTCTGCTATCCGGGCGGCGACCGGCCCGCCCTGGAGAAGGTGACCGTGGAGGTGCGCAAGGGCGAGGTGCTGGCGCTCGTCGGCGAGAACGGGTCCGGCAAGACCACCCTCAGCAAACTGCTCACCGGGCTCTATCTGCCCACGGAAGGGTCGGTGACCTGGGACGGGGTGCCGGTCGAGCGGTGCGATCCGCTCGCCCTGTGGCGGCAGACCGCCGTCGTGCCGCAGGACTTCGCGCACTGGCCGATGTCCGCGCGCGACAACATCACGCTGGGGCAGCCGCACGGGGGTGACGAGGCGGTACGCCGGGCCGCCGCCCACTCCGGCGCCGCCGAGGTGGTCGACGGGCTGCGCAGCGGGCTCGACACGCTGCTCGCGCGGGAGTGGTTCGGAGGTGTGGAGCTGTCCGGCGGGCAGTGGCAGCGGATCGCGATCGCGCGGGCCTTCCACCGGCCGGCCGGGCTGCTGGTGATGGACGAGCCGACCAGCGCGCTGGACGCCCGCGCCGAGCACCGCATCTTCACCGGGCTGCGGCGGATCGCCCGGGACCGGGCGGTGGTCCTGGTGACCCACCGCCTGGCGAACGTCGCGGTGGCCGACCGCATCGTCGTACTCGACCGGGGGCGGGTCATCCAGGAGGGCGCGTTCGCCGAACTCGTCGCGGCGGACGGGCTGTTCAGGGAGTTGTGGCGGCTCCAGAACGACCGCGGCGTGCCGGGGCCGCGCAGCGGCGGGGACGGGTGAGGGCCGGTGTCCGAACCGCGGGCCCGGGCGGGGTCCAGACACCGGCGCCGAGGGGGCGCGCTCAGGCGTCCGCCGTCCGCCCCGCCCACTTCTGCTCCACCTTCGCAAGGCGCCAGTACGCCAGTGCCGCCGCCCACACCACCACGAACAGGCCGACGATCACGAAGCCCACGTTGTCCAGGTTCAGCGCCGCGATCCAGCCGCTGACCGGGTCGTCGAGGCCGAGCTTCTCGCGCAGGACGCCGACCAGTTCGATGGTGCCGATGAAGAACGCCACGGCGATCGACAGGCCGGTGATGGTGAGGTTGTAGTAGACCTTGCGGACCGGGTTCGAGAACGCCCACTGATACGCGAAGTTCATGAACGTGCCGTCGAGCGTGTCGAACAGGCTCATCCCGGCGGCGAAGAGCAGCGGCAGGCAGACGATCGCGTACCAGGGCAGTCCGGCGGCGGCGCCCGTGCCGGCCATCACCATCAGGGTGACCTCGGTCGCGGTGTCGAAGCCGAGGCCGAAGAGGAAGCCCAGTGGGAACATCTGGCCGGGCCGGGAGATGGACTTGGTGAAGCGTCCCAGGATGCGGTTCATGAACCCCCGCGAGTCCAGGTGGGCTTCGAGCTCCTGCTCGTCGTACGCGCCCTCGCGCATCGCGCGGAACACCTTCAGGATGCCGAACAGAGCCACCAGGTTGAGCGCGGCGATCAGGTAGAGGAACGAGCCGGACACGGTGGTGCCGACGACGCCGAGTGCCTGGTGGGTGCGGGAGTTCTCGTTCATGAGGGTGCCCGCGAGCTGGGCGCCGCCGGCCACCAGGGCCGCCATGATGACGACCACGCTGGAGTGGCCGAGCGCGAACCAGAAGCCGACGGAGACCGGCCGCTTGCCGTCGGCCATCAGCTTGCGCGTGGTGTTGTCGATGGCCGCGATGTGGTCGGCGTCGAAGGCGTGCCGCATGCCGAGGGTGTACGCGGTGATGCCGAGGCCGACGCCGAAGGTCTTGGTGCCGATCTCGTAGTGCCCGGGGGCCACGAGCAGGAACAGGACGCCGAAGGCGACGACGTGGAGTGCGGCTATGACAACCAGCAGAATGGCGGTGCGGACGGTGTCCTCGCGGCGCCAGTGGAAGGACGGCGAGGCGGCGCTCGCCTCGGGGGACGTGCGGATGGGCAGGGTCATGCGGTCACGCTCCAGCACCTCGTGGATCACTTCGTGAGATGCCGCGGCCGGTCTCCTGGCTGACGGGCGGATGCGTCCGTCCCGGCCTTCCCAGCCAGGTGGATGCTGGCCAGTGGCGTTCTGGGGGACGGAAGCTCCCCTGGGGGAACCCGATCACAGTGGCGAGGGCCGCTCCGGTTTCGCACCGGTCTTCCCGAACACCACGGCCGGACCACCCTAGACGCACGAGAGTTGCCTGCACAGCTGCACAACCGTGCAGGTATCGAAGATCACACGCGGAACTCCGGCCCGCCCCTGCGAAGATGCGGGCATGCATCTCGTCCCCGCCGAGCGCGCCGGCCACCGCACCATCGACGGCCACCGCGTCTGCGACGCCATCGCGGCGATCGGCGACCCCGGTCGCGTACGGGCCTGGGCGGAGCGGTTCTCGCTGCTCGCCGACCCGAACCGGCTCGCGCTGCTGCTCGCCCTGCACCGGGCAGGGCCGCTCGCCGTCTCCGATCTGGCGGTGGCGACCGGCATGCGCGACCCGGCCGTCTCACAGGCCCTGCGGCTGCTGCGGGCCGCCGGAGCGGTCGCCGGCGAGAAGGAGGGGCGCGTGGTGCGCTACCGGGTGGTGGACGAGGCGACCGCGCGCCTCCTCGACGAGTACGCGGCCGATCCGGCGGCAGCGGCGGGAAGTTAGCGCGCGGCCCGCCAGAACGGCGCCCCGCCGAAAGGAAGCAGGACGGCCGCCCTGCCGAAGGGGACACGACAGCCGCCCTGCTGAAAGGAAGCAGGGTCGTGCCTTCGGACGCCCGAAGGCACGACCCCCTTCGTCGGGTCAGCTCGTCGGGTCAGCGGCCGTCGCGGATCAGCGCACGCACCATCCGGCAGGTCGTGTCCGACGGCGGATGCACTCCGATGAGCGCGGCGGTGGTGCGTATCTTCCGGTTGGGCGCCTGCTCCGGCCGGTACACACCCGTGTCGAGCAGGGCGATGGCAAGCCGCATGGCCTTCAGACGCCGGTTGTGGGTCTCGTACCACATCCGCGGCCGCCCGGCGGGCAGCGGCACCTTGCGAAGGGGCTGAAGGGACAGCTGTTTCGGGGCGTGCGACGCGAGTACGGCAGCGGTCATGGGCATCCTCCTGGACAGTCGGGAACCCTCACTTACTCCCTCGATTTTACTGCCAGGCACTGACAATCGGCGCTGGCCAGACGGGCTTTGGGGCCCTGCGCGGGTAGCCTGGCGGCATGGAGATCTGGATCAACCCGGCCTGTTCGAAGTGCCGTAGCGCGGTGACCCTGCTGAACGCGGAGGGCGTCGAGTACACGGTGCGCCGCTATCTCGAAGACGTGCCCTCGAAGGAGGAGATCCGGGCCGTGCTCGGCCGGCTAGGCCTCGAACCGTGGGACATCACGCGCACCCAGGAGCCCGTTGCCAAGGAGCTCGGTCTGAAGGACTGGCCGCGCGACGAGGCCGCGCGCGAGCGCTGGGTGGCGGCGCTCGCCGAGCACCCGAAGCTGATCCAGCGTCCGATCATCACGGCGGACGACGGCTCCGCGGTGGTGGCCCGCACCGACGACGCGGTACGGGAAGCCCTGAGGCGGTAGGCGCCGGACTCGCGCGTGGAATCCGGTCAACTGCCGTCACACATACGGAAGTTGGTCGCTATGCGTCGGACTCGGCGGCCTCCTCCGGTCAACTGCCCCATCCGCACGGCAGTTGACCAGTCCGGCGTCACCCTCTGCCGAGCTGCTCCTCCGCCTGGGCCAGCAGTTCGGTCACCCGGGCCCCGTACCGGGCGTCGCACGGGTGCGGCACCCCGGTGCGGGCCGCGCCGAGCAGGGCGTCGACCGCCGCGCCGAACGCGTCGAGCGCGCCGCTCCACCCGGGCATCACCGCCGCCCCCGCCGCCCCCAGCACCGCGACCTCGACGCCCGCCGCCGCCGGCGGCGCGGTGAAGCTCAGGTCCGCGGTGCTGGAGGCGCCCGAGGCGTGGCGCAGGATCAGATGGGCGGTGTCGCCCGGGCCCGCCGCCGCCGTCAGCCCGGTCACCTCGCCGAGCACCCCGGTGAGCACGGCCAGCGCGTGCGGGCCGACGTCCCACAGGGCCCCCTTCTCGCCGCGCCAGGGCGAGGCGGCGTACGGGCCGCGGTCGGCGCCCGGTATGAACAGCGAGCCGTACCACTGGGCGCGGCCGGTGAACCAGCCGTCCACGGCGGCCTGTCGGGCCACCCAGGCGGCGGTCTCCCGTGCGAACCGCAGGGTGAAGAAGACGACCGAGGCGACCTGGGCGCGCTCGGCCGCGGCGGCCACCGCGCGGGCACCCTCGACGCTCGTGGCGACCGGTTTGTCGAGCAGCAGATGGCAGCCGGCCGCGGCGGCCCGCACCGCGAGCGGGGCCTGCACGTCCGGGGGCAGCGCGAAGGCGACCGCGTCGCAGTCGGCGAACAGCGCGTCCGCGTTCTCGTACACCGTCACCCCGTGCTCCGCCGCGAGCGCGGCCGCGGCTTCGGGCCGCCGGCCCCACACGCCCGCGAAGTCGACGCCGGGGTGCGCGGCGAGCGCCGGGGCGTGGGTGGCGACGGCCCAGGGGCCGGTGCCGAGAAGGCCGATGCGGGTCCTGCCGCCGGTCTGGTTCATGGTCACCAGTCTGCCCGGTGACCCGCACGGGCAGGCGGGCGCGGGGCGGCATGCGACGGTCGCGGGGGCGGGGGCGGGCCTCTACACGGGGCGCTTCGGTAACACCGGGTTCACAAACGGGCAACGGACGGGAAATCCCGGGATGTGAGGCTGCGGCCATAGAACAGCGCCGCAGCGTGGCAGCGCGCAGGCACCCGCAGCTCCCCGCAAAGGATGGCTTCCGTGACGTTCAAGGCCGAGTACATCTGGATCGACGGCACCGAGCCGACCGCCAAGCTCCGCTCCAAGACGAAGATCATGGCCGGTTCGCCCGCCGCCGTCGCCGAGCTGCCCATCTGGGGCTTCGACGGGTCCAGCACCAACCAGGCCGAGGGCCACGCCTCGGACCGCGTCCTGAAGCCGGTGTTCTCCTGCCCGGACCCGATCCGCGGCGGCGAGAACATCCTCGTCCTGTGCGAGGTCCTGAACATCGACGGCACCCCGCACGAGTCCAACACGCGTGCGCTGCTGCGCCCGGTGGCCGAGCAGTTCGCGGCGCAGGAGCCGATCTTCGGCATCGAGCAGGAGTACACCTTCTTCGACGGCGCCCGCCCGCTCGGCTTCCCGGTCAACGGCTTCCCGGCCGCGCAGGGCGGCTACTACTGCGGTGTCGGCGCGGACGAGATCTTCGGCCGCGAGATCGTCGAGAAGCACCTCGACCACTGCCTCGCCGCGGGGCTGAGCATCTCCGGCATCAACGCCGAAGTGATGCCCGGCCAGTGGGAGTTCCAGGTCGGCCCGGTCGGGCCCCTGGAGGTCTCCGACCAGCTGTGGATCGCGCGCTGGCTGCTGTACCGCACCGCCGAGGACTTCAACGTCTCGGCGACCCTGGACCCCAAGCCGGTCAAGGGCGACTGGAACGGCGCGGGCGCGCACACCAACTTCTCCACCAAGGCGATGCGCGAGGGTTACGACGCGATCATCACCGCGTGCGAGGCGCTCGGCGAGGGCTCCAAGCCGTTGGACCACGTCAAGAACTACGGCGCCGGCATCGACGACCGCCTGACCGGTCTGCACGAGACGGCCCCGTGGGACCAGTACAAGTACGGCGTCTCGGACCGCGGCGCCTCGGTCCGCATCCCCTGGCAGGTCGAGGTGGACCAGAAGGGCTACATCGAGGACCGCCGCCCGAACGCGAACGTCGACCCGTATGTGGTGACCCGGCTGATCGTCGACACCTGCTGCACCGGCCTGGAGAAGGCCGGTCAGGTCTGAGCCGTCCGCTCGCCGTGAAGGGCGCCCACCGCTGCTGCGGTGGGCGCCCTTCGGCGTGCGAGGGCGCAGATTTGGAGGGATGGATTCCGGTCACGCTGCGCCAAGGACGCGTATCAGTCCGTGGGAGGGGGCTGCTGTAGCGGGTAGATCGTCTGGTTGAATGGGGGCATGTCCAGCATCCAGAACCCCGTGACAGGTCGCAGCGACCTGGAGCCGTTCTGGCCGTCCCGTCAGGACCACGACTTCGACCGGGTGTGTTGCCGCGCGATGAACGCGCCGGCCCTCTAACGCCTCGATCCACTCCAGGCCTTCGGCCAGCGCGCACGACGTACGTCTCCTGCCGACGACTCTCCGCGCGAAAGAGCTGACCCCTCATGGCGAACACCCGTACCTTCCCGACCTCCGCCGCGACCGCCGACGCCCACACTCCGCCGCCTCCGGGCCGGCACCGGCTGCGGGCCGTGGACCGCGACGAGGTGGCCCGGCCGGACACCCCTCAGGTCATCGACTTCCTGCCGCCGGGCGCCACTTGGCTGCCCGCCCCGCAGCACACCCTGCCCGCGCTGCCGGGCCGGCCGCCGATGGTCGGCTACCTGGTGCTCGTCCCGGCCGACCAGCAGCCGCTCCTCACCGCGGCCCCCGAGCCGCCGGCCGCCGCCGGACCGGTGGGCAGGGACGCTCCCGTACGGATCGACCCGGTGCGCCGGACCGCCGAGGTGGACGGCGCCCAACTCGACCTCACCTACCTGGAGTTCGAGCTGCTCGCCCATCTGGTGGCGCATCCGCACCGGGTGCACACCCGCGACCAGCTGGTGACCACCGTGTGGGGCTACGGGCACGTCGGTGACGGCCGCACCGTGGACGTCCATGTGGCCCGGCTGCGCCGCAAGCTGGGCGCGGAGCACCGCCGGGCCATTCAGACCGTGCGCCGGGTGGGCTACAAGTACGCGCCCTGACCGGCCTGTTGGGGGCGGGGTGCCGCGCGGCGCCCCGTCTTCCGGCGCCCGGCGCCCCAGTTACGGTCGCCGAGCAGCGCCATCACCGAGGGCAGCAGCACCATCCGTACGACGGTCGCGTCAAGCAGCACCGCGACCGCGAGGCCGACGCCCATCTGCTGCATGTCCTGCATGGACAGGGTGCCGAAGACCGCGAACACCGCGACCATGATGGCGGCGGCGCCGGTCACCGCGCCCGCGGTGCGCCGGATGCCCTCGCCGATCGCGGCCCGGGTGTCCAGACCGCGCTCGTGCGCCTCCCGGATCCGCGAGACCACGAACACGTGGTAGTCCATCGACAGGCCGAAGAGCACCACCAGGACGAACAGCGGCAGCCAGCTCTCGATCGCCCCGACCCGCTCCGACCCGATGAGGCCCGCACCCCAGCCGTGCTGGAAGACGGCCGTCATCACGCCGTAAGTGGCGCCCACGGAAAGGAGGTTGAGGACGATCGAGGTGAGTGCGATGACGTACGAGCGGAAGCAGAGCAGCATCAGCAGGAAGGTCACCGCGGCGATGAAGAGGAACACCGGCACGATGCCGCTCTTCAGCTGGTCGTTGAAGTCGACGGACCCGGCGAGTTCACCGCCGACATAGGCCCGCACCCCGGGAGCCCGGCCGACCGTCTCGGGGACGGTGTGCTCGCGCAGTTGGCTCAGCGCCTGCTTCGAGTCCGTCATCGGGATCTCGATCTCCGCGATGTTCCGCGCCGGGTGCAGGGTTACCCGGGCACCGGGCGTGCGCTGCTTCAGCTCGTCGAGCGCGGTCCTGGTCGCGGCCGCCGACAGATCGCCCCTGACGACGACCCGGGCGGGCGCGGGCCCCTCGGGGAAGGTCTGGCTGATCTTCCGGTACGCCACCGACAGCGGGGCGTCCGAGCCGAACTGCTGCTGCAGGCCCAGCTCCTGGGTCCGCATACCGAGGGCCGGGGCGGCGAGCACCAGCAGCACGGCCAGGGCCGCGCCCGCGAACAGCTTGGGCCGCGCGAGGACCGGCCGCAGCACCGCGCCCGCCAGCGCGCCGCTCTCGTGCACCCCGCGCCTGCCGCGCCGGTTGAGGAACGGGATCCGGCCCGCGTCGGTGCGGTCGCCGAGCCAGCCGAGCAGCGCGGGCAGCACGGTCACCGAGCCGAGCATCGCGATGCACACCACGATGATCGTGGCGACGGCGAAGCCCTCGAAGAGCATCAGGCCCGAGAAGAACATGCCCGCCATGGCGACCATCACGGTGACCCCGGAGACCAGCACCGCCCGCCCGCTGGTCGCGGCGGCGATCCGCAGCGCGGTGTCCGCGTCGTGCCCGGCGGCCCGCTCGTCGCGCTCGCGCCGCAGGTAGAAGAGGCAGTAGTCGACCCCGACCGCGAGCCCCATCAGGAACATCACCGAGTACGTCGTCTGGAACAGGTGCAGTTGGTGGCTGGCCAGGGTCAGCAGCCCGAACGCGGCCATGCAGGCCGTGAAGGCGAGCAGTACCGGAAGCAGCGCCGCCACGGCCGCGCCGAACACCACGAGCAGGATGCCGAGCGCCAGCGGCACCGCGGTGAACTCGGCCTTCTTGAAGTCGTCGGTGAGCAGCCCGCTCAACTCGTGGTCGGCGCTGGCCCGTCCGAACTCGTACAGCTTCACATCGTGATGCGCGCGCCCGGTGTCGCGTACGGCGTCCAGGACCGGCTGGGCGCGGTCCCCCGCGGTGTTCGCGTCGCCCTTGACGTCGAAGCGGACCAGCGCGTCGGTGCCGGCGGCGGAGACCAGCGGCGGCTGGACGTTCTGGACCAGGCCGGTCCTTGCGAGCGCGCCGCTCAGGTCCTGGGCGGCCTGGCGCCAGCCGCCCGCGGTGTGGCCGCTGACCATGACCAGTTCACCGGCCGGGGTGCCGAGGCCCGCGTCGTCGAGGATCTTCTGGGCCCGCGCGGAGTCGCCCGCGCCCCGCTCGGACTCCGTCATCTCGCTCAGCCCCGTCGAGCCGCCGATCACGGTGGCGAGCACCACGAGGAGCAGCCAGCCCAGGATCGCGGTCTTGCGGTGGTGTGCGCTCCACACACCGAGCCGTGCCGCCAGATTGTTCCGCATGGGTTCCCCCAGAGTTCGGCCGTGGATGTCCGGCCGTGGATTCGTCGGGTTCGACGCTAGGGAGCGCCGGGCTGCCGCCCCAGCCGTCGAAGCCCCCTGCCGACGGGGCAAAATGCGAGGTCAGAGGGGTGTCGCTAGGTACACCCCGGGGTGGGGGCGGAGCCCAGTGACCGCGGGCGGGCGCCTCGGCCACACTTGAGGCCGGCCCCACCGGCACGAGGGAGACGGGGAAACGATGAAGGCGACGAAGGCGCGGGACGCGCTGCTGGCGGGTGTGCGGGGCTTCGCACTGACGCTGATCTCGATGGTGGGGTCGGTCACGCTGTTCACGCTGGCCGTCACGTCGATCGCCCTCATCCCGGTCGGGCTCGGGGTGTTCACCACCCCGCTGATCATCGAACGGGTGCGGGTGCACGCCGACTACCGGCGCGAACTGGCCGCCCGCTGGTGCGACATGCCGATCCCCTCGGCGTACCGGCCGGTGCCCAGGCGTCCGGGCCTGGTGGGCTGGGTCGAGCGGTGCACGGCGTTGCTGCGGGACCCGGCGACCTGGCACGACCTGCGCTGGATGCTCGTCGACATGAACGCCGGGTTCGTCACCGCGATCCTGCCGCCGACGCTGCTCCTGTACATCGTGTACGGCTGGGTCCTCGCGCTCGGCGTGTGGCGGCCGATCGCCGACGCGGGCGGCGACTGGTTCCTGTTCATCCACATCATCAGCCAGCAGAGCGCGTACCAGGCCGCGGCCCTCGGTACGGCGCTGTTCGTGCTCGGCATGTTCGTCAACCCGGCCCTGCTGCGCGGCCACTTCCAGCTCACCCGGTCCCTGCTCACCCCGTCCCGCGAGGCCCAGCTGGAGCAGCGCGTCGACCGGCTGACCGAGACCCGGCACGACGCCCTGGACACCTCGGCGGCCGAACTGCGCCGCATCGAGCGGGACTTGCACGACGGGGCGCAGGCCCGCCTGGTCGCCATGGGCATGAACCTGGGCACCATCGAGGCGCTCGTGGAGAAGGACCCGGCGAAGGCGAAGCAGTTGCTCGCGATGGCCCGCGAGTCGTCGGCCGAGGCGCTGACCGAGCTGCGCGACCTGGTGCGCGGCATCCACCCGCCGGTGCTCGCCGAGCGCGGACTCGCCGACGCCGTACGGGCGTTGGCGCTGCGGCTGCCGGTGCCGACCGAGGTGTCGGTGGAGCTCCCGGAGCGGGCCCGCGCCGAGGCGCCGGTGGAGTCGGCGGCGTACTTCGCGGTCAGCGAGGTCCTCACCAACGCGGTCAAGCACGCCTCGGCGGACAGCATTTGGGTCGATCTGACGCACGAGGGGGGCGCGCTGCGCATCTCGGTCGGCGACAACGGCAAGGGCGGCGCCCGGGCCGGCGCGGGCACCGGGCTGAGCGGGGTCGAACGCCGACTCGGTACATTCGACGGCATCCTGGCCGTCAGCAGCCCCGCGGGCGGTCCCACTCTGGTGACCATGGAGATCCCTTGCGAGTTGTCCTAGCCGAGGACCTGTTCCTGCTCAGAGACGGTCTCGTCAGGCTGCTGGAGGCGTACGACTTCGAGATCCTCGCCGCCGTGGAGACCGGACCGGAGCTGAGCTCGGCCTTCGCCGAACTGGAGCCGGACGTCGCGATCGTCGACGTCCGGCTGCCGCCGTCGCACACCGACGAGGGCCTCCAGTGCGCGCTCGCCGCCCGCCGCGCCCGGCCCGGCCTGCCGGTCCTGGTCCTGTCCCAGCACGTGGAGCAGCTGTACGCGCGCGAGCTCCTCGCGGACGGCACCGGCGGGGTCGGCTACCTCCTCAAGGACCGGGTGTTCGACGCGGAGCAGTTCGTCGACGCGGTCCGCAGGGTGGCGGCGGGCGGCACCGCGATGGACCCCCAGGTCATCCAGCAGCTCCTGTCGCGCCGCTCGCAGGACAAGCCGCTCGGCGGGCTCACCCCGCGCGAGCTGGAGGTGATGGAGCTGATGGCGCAGGGCCGCTCGAACGCGGCGATCGCCGAGCGCCTGGTGGTCACCGAACGGGCCATCGCCAA
This sequence comes from Streptomyces sp. NPDC050485, assembly GCF_044458185.1. Taxonomy (NCBI): domain Bacteria; kingdom Bacillati; phylum Actinomycetota; class Actinomycetes; order Kitasatosporales; family Streptomycetaceae; genus Streptomyces; species Streptomyces sp. NPDC050485. The sequence continues at coordinate 474,035 of NZ_JBITHR010000003.1, forward strand.
GCACACCTCCAACATCTTCGTGAAGCTGGGCCTGCCGGTCTCGGACGACGACAACCGGCGGGTGCTGGCGGTGCTCGCCTATCTCGACCGCGGCTGAGGCGGCGGGGCTCCGGGGCCGTTTCGGGTTAGCCTGGCGGCACAATGAACCGCATGCTCACGCCCTGGGGCGAGTACGACCTGACCCGATTCCCCGAAGACCCCCGCGACCCGCTGCGGGCCTGGGACGCCGCCGACGACTATCTGCTGCGGCACATCGAGAACCTGGACCTGTCGGGCAGCGTGGTCGTCATCGGCGACCGCTGGGGTGCGCTCGCGACGGCGCTGGCCGGGCACGGCCCCGTACAGATCAGTGATTCGTTCCTGGCCCAGGAGGCGACCCGGGCCAATCTGGCGCGGGCGGGTGCCGCGCCGGATGCCGTACGGCTGCTGTCGACCCGGGACGAGGTGCCCGAGCGGGTCGACGTGCTGCTCGTGCGGGTGCCCAAGAGCCTCGGCCTCCTGGAGGACCAGCTGCACCGGATCGCTCCGGCGGTGCACGCGGGCACGGTCGTCGTCGGCGCCGGCATGGTCAAGGAGATCCACACCTCCACGCTGGACCTGTTCGAGCGGATCCTCGGCCCGACGAAGACCTCGCTCGCCGAGAAGAAGGCCCGGCTGATCTTCACCAGCCCGGACCCGGAGCTGGTCCGGCCCGCGAACCCGTGGCCGCTGACGTACTCCCTGGAGCTGGGCATCGGCCCGGCCTCCGGGCTCGCCACGACGAACTTCGCCGGGGTGTTCTGCGCCGACCGCCTCGACATCGGCACCCGCTTCCTGCTCCAGCACCTGCCCGAGCGGACCGGACCGGAGCACGTGGTGGACCTGGGCTGCGGGAACGGCATCGTGGGTACGGCGGCGGCGCTCGCCAATCCCGAGGCGCGCGTCACCTTCGTGGACGAGTCGCATCCGGCGATGGCGTCGGCCGAGGCCACGTTCCGGATGTGCGCGGGGCCCGCCCGGCAGGCCGACTTCCACCTCGGCGACGGTCTGGCGGCGTTTGAGCCCGGCACGGCGGATCTGGTCCTGAACAACCCGCCGTTCCACACCCATCAGACGACGACGGACCGCACCTCGTCGCGGATGTTCCTGGACGCCCGCGCGGCGCTGCGCGAGGGCGGCGAACTGTGGGTGGTGGGCAATCGCCACCTCGGCTACCACGAGAAGCTGCGCCGCATGTTCGGCAATTGCGAACTGATGGCCTCGGACCCGAAGTTCGTGGTGCTGCGCGCGGCGAAGCAGGCCCGTTAGCTTCGGGGTGCGGCCCCAACTCCCGTGAATCTCCTGAGCCGTTGAACGCCTCATCCTTCCCATCCGTATGGAACGACGCGCTTCAAGCGAAGGAGTTCCATGGGACGCTCAGCACGCTCTCCACGAAAACGGACGACCCTCCCCCGTCGGATGGTGCTCGCCGCCGCCGCACTCATCCTGGGCGGAGGCGGGCTCGCCGCGGTCAATGTGTACGCCTCCGCCAGCGAAGGCGGTACGGGGCGGTCGGGGCCGGCCATGCAGGGCATGGGGCAGATGCGGATGTTGTCGACCATCGACTGCCCCGATGTGGGCAATTCCCTGTCCACCGTGCCCGATGCGGCGAAATCCCGGGTCGACCGCCAGCTCGCCGCCCTTGATACGCAGATCACCGACGCGTATACGAAGTTCGCGGACAACAAGGACCGGATCCAGCGTGATCCCGCTCTCGCGGACTCGATGGTGCTTTCCCCGCTGAAGCAGCGGCGGACCGATTCCATCGGGCAGATCGCGGACGACTCCGGTCAGCCGGACCTCAAGAACAAGGGGCTCGCCGCCTGCACGATGCGGGCCGCCGACGCCGGTTCCGGCAGCCAGGACGCGGGCACCGGCAACGGCCAGGGCGGCGGGTCCGACCAGCAGAACGCCGGCCAGAACGGCGGCGCCACTGGTCAGAACGCCGGCGCCGCCGGTCAGAACGCCGCCTCCGGCCCGGTCCGGAGCGACTTCGTCGACATCCGCTCGGTACGGCCGAACGTCAGCACCCCCGCCCCCGGGGGCGGCGCCTCCACCGGCACCTTCACCAGCGACTGCGGCCGCAACCAGAACGGCAAACGCAATCCCGACAATGTCATCGTCGCGCCGGGTGTGAGCAATGGCGCCCACCATATGCACGATTACGTCGGCAACCAGGCGACGGATGCCTTTTCCAGCGACAACGATCTGGCCAACGGCGGCACCAGCTGCCGCAATCAGGGCGATAAGTCCACCTATTACTGGCCCGTCGTGCGGATCCTCAACAACGGGAACGACACCGACGTGAACGCGGCCGGCGGCGGCAAGGACAAGAACGTCGGGAAGATTCAGACCCCGGCCCAGGTGACGATCGCTCTCGCCGGAAGTCCGGTGAGCAAGGTGACCGCGATGCCCCGGTTCCTGCGGATCATCACCGGCGACGCCAAGGCGTTCACCAACGGCAATGCGAACGCCAATGCCTCGTGGAGCTGCACCGGATTCGAGAACCGCCAGCTCAAGGACAAGTACCCGCTCTGCCCCCAGGGCAGCCAGGTGGTCCGTACCTTTAAATTCCAGAGCTGCTGGGACGGAAAGAACACCGACAGCGCCAATCACCGCACCCATGTGGCCTTCGCCGACAAAAGGGGTGCCTGTCCGGCCGGATTCCAGGCGATTCCGCAGCTCGTGCAGCGCATCGTCTACAGCCTTCCGGCCAAGGCCGGTGCCTTCGCCGTGGACTCGTTCCCCGAGCAGCTCCACAAGCCCGTCACCGACCACGGTGACTTCATCAATGTCTTCAGCGATCAGCTGATGGGGAAGGCGGTGAACTGCATCAACACGGGGCGCTCCTGCGCCTGATCCCGCGCGTCGAGCGCGCCCGGGGTCGCCGGTCGTGATCCGCCGGACGCCCCCGGGAGGCAACTGCCGCTGCGCGGCCGACTCGGTCAGTGGTGTCCGGAATGCACGGTCCCGGTCTCGACACTGCCGCCGAGCCGGCCGTGCAGTGCCGTGACCACCGGCTGCTCGCCGACCGCCACCCACTTGCGGCCCACCAGGTACACCCCGCCGTAGTCCTCCGCCCCGTTGATCCACTCCCGCTGGCCGCGGTCGGTGGCGAAGGTGGCGAGCACGTAACGGCCGTCCTTCGTCGTGCAGTTGGCCTGGCGCAGTTCCGCCGAGTCGGTCGAGACGACGGGCGTGCACGCGGCCTTCGCGGCCAGCTGCTCCAGGGTTCCGCTCGCGGTCGCGGGGGTGTCCGGGGACGAGGTGCCGCAGCCGCTCGCGAGCGCCACGGCGACCGCACCGCCGAGCACCACCCGGACCACCCTGATCACTCGCGCATCGTTTCGCATCACCCCATCCTGCCTCCAACTCCCTTGTAAATATGGCGACTTGGCGATTCTCGCGGGTCGGCCGAGCGAGCCGGTCGCGGATGCCCGATCATGGACCCATGCGTGTCCCCACCCTCGCGCCGGTGTACGTCGGCGGCGTACAGCTCATCGCGTACGCGACCCGGCGCCTGCTCGGCGACCGGGCCCGCGAGGACCTGCTGCGCTCGTGCTCCACCCACGTCGACAACCTGTCCGCCGGCCGGTACTCGACGCTGGCCACCAGCGCGCTGCTCGTCGAGTCGCCGATGGAGCTGCCCTACGCGCTGCTCCTGCTCGCCGTGCTGGGCTACGCGGAGTACGCGTACGGGGCCTGGTGGGCGGCCGGGGTGTTCCTGTTCGGCCATGCCGGCGCGACCCTCCTGGTGTACGGCGGGCTGCGCGCGGGGCGCCCCTCGGCCGCGACCCGCTCGGCGCTGGACGTCGGCACCAGCTACGGCTTCCATGCGGTGCTCGGCGCGCTGACCTCGGCCCTGCCGCGCGGACCGCTGCGCGGCGGCGCCCGGCTCGGACTGCTCGCCCTCGCCGCCCGGCCCCTGCTGCGGCCCGGCCGCACCTTCACGGACGCGGGACATTTCGCGGCCCTGGGGCTCGGCCTCGGGGTGTCGGCGGCGGTGGACTACCGTTCGGTAGGAAACCGGTAGATTTCACCCCGCTCAGGAGCCGCCCGACCATGATCGCGATCCCCGCCACCACCGTCGCCAACCTGCGCGACCTCGGCTCCACCCCGCTCTCCGGCGGCCGCACGGTCCGGCCGGGCCTGGTCTTCCGCGCGGGTCAGCTCGACCGCATGGACGCGGCCGCCGATCCGGCGGTAGCCGCGCTCGGGCTGCGTACGATCGTCGACTTCCGCACCGACGCCGAGCGGGCCGACCATCCGGACCGGGTGCCCGCCGGGGCCCGGCTGGTCGTCGCCGACGCGCTCGCCGACACGATCTCGGCGACCGGGGCGCCCGCCGCCGCCCAGCTCAAGCACATCCTGGCCGACCCGATCGTCGCCGAGGAGCACCTCGGCGGCGGCAAGGCGCAGGCCCTGTTCGCCGACACCTACCGCTCGCTGGTCTCCTCCGGCTCGGCCCGCGCCGCGTACCGCGCGCTCCTGACCGAACTGGCCGCCGAGGACGCGGGCCCGCTGCTCTTCCACTGCACGGCGGGCAAGGACCGCACGGGCTGGGCGGCGACGGTGATCCTGACGCTGCTCGGCGCGGACGAGGCGACCGTCGAGCGCGAGTACCTGTCGGTCAACCCGGCGGTCCGCCAGGCCTTCGGCCCGCTCATCGAGGGCTTCGTCGCCCAGGGCGGCGACCCCGAGATCGCGCTCGCCATCATCGGCGTCGTACCGGAGTACCTCGCGGCGGCGCTCGATGAGGTCGAGACGCGGTACGGCTCGATGGAGAAGTACGTGCGCGAGGGGCTCGGGATGCCGGACGAGGCGGTGGCCCGCCTGCACGAACGCCTTGTCTGATCCCGACAGGTGCTGTCAACTGGCGTGAGAGGGCGGCGAGTTGAGCACCGGGTGACCATCTCAACATTCGCTCGTTTTGCTGAACGTGGCCCCAGAGCAGGACATCCTCAACCCACCCGCCTCCTCCGTCGGCGTCGAGCAGGCCGAGGCCGCGCTCGTCGAGCACTATCCGCGGCTGGTACGGCTCGCCTACCTCGTACTGCCGCCCTCCCTCGGGCGCAACCGCCGGGTGCTGACCGCGCACGCGATCGTGCAGCGCTCGCTGCCGCGCGGCCGCGGCGGCTCCGGCGCCGAGGCCGACGAGGGGCTGATCCCCGGCGCGCGGCGGGCCCGGAGCGGCGGCGATCCGGGGTACGTGTACGTGCGGCGGCGGGTGCTGCGCCAGGCCCTTGACGCCGGGCTCCCGCTGCGGCGCAAGGCCTGGCCCAAGCGGGCGCAGCTTCCGCCGCTGCTGCCGCAGGTCCGCGGGCTGCGGCTGTTCCCGCGCTCGGGCGGCGCCGATGAACTCGCCCTGGACCAGCGCCTTTCCGCCCTGTCCGGACCGGCCCGGGCGGCCTATGTCCTGCGCGGCCTCGAACGGCTCGGCGACGACGAGGTGTGCGCGGAGCTGAACGCCGCCGGGGTCACCGGCACGCGGCAGGCGCTGGCGGAGGCCGACGGCGTCGAGACCCAGTCGGGACTGCTCGAATCCGCCGAGTTCGACCCCTGCTCGCTCCAGGCGCGGCCCACCGATCTGATGCGCCGCCGCCAGCACACCCGGGCCGCGCTCGCCGCCGTCGCCGCGCTGGTGGTGTGCGGGGCGCTGATCGGTCTGCCGGGCGGCGGCTGGGGGCCCGACGGCGCGGCCGCGCCCCCGTACGCGCGAAATCCCGCCGCCGAGGCGGCGCTCGACCCCGGCCAGCTGCTGCGGGTCGAGCCCACGGCCTGGACGACTTCGGTGCGTACGGACTTCTCCGTCTGGCCGGCCCGGGGCTCTCTCGTCGGCGACTCGGCGCTGCTGCGGCGGGCGCTCGCCGTCTGGGCGCGGCCGGGCGAGTCGGTGCAGGTGTCGGCGACGCCGGGCACCCCGTCGGGTCCGCCCATGGGCGCGCCCCAGCTCCTGTTCGCGGGCGATGTCGACCGGGCGAGGGTGGTGCTGCTCTACGACGGGCTGCGGGTCGCCCGCTACGCCGAGCCGCACGACAGCACGTCGGGCGCCGCGCTCGACTTTGCGCGGGTCGACGCCGCCGACGCCGCCTCCGCGAGCGCGCTCGTGGTGGGCCGGACCGACGGCAACGTCCGCTACCTGACCGCGCCCTGGGTGCGCGAGGCCTCGGTACGCGATCTGCTCACCCCGGACGCCGACGCCCGGCCGCTGCACCGCGACCGGGACGGGGTGACCGATCCGGTGGTCTCGCCCGCACAGGCCCGCACCTGCACGTCCTGGGAGGCGCTGGAGTTCCACGACGGCAGCGGGGTGCGGCTCTTCAGCGATCTGGGCGAGCTCGCCCCGGCCCGGCTGACCTGGGGGCCGCCCGCGGATGCCCGCGATGTCGGCGACCGCTCGGCGCGCGCGGGCTGGGCGCGGACCGCCTGTCTGCTGCCCACCGTCCGCTCGCACGGCGTGCGCTCGGTCAACGACTGGCGGTTCGCCAAGCAGTCGCTGCCCGAGAGCAACGGCACCGCTGACTGGATCTGCACCCGGGCCGAGACCTGGCGGGGCGCGGGCAGCCGGGTGTTCGCCCAGTTCCAGGCCCCGACGGCGAAGCTCGCGCCGGGCGCGATCGCGGCCCGTGCGGAGAACTCCCCGGCCTGCGGGGTGCGCGAGGCGCGGGTGCTTGCCGGGGTGCTGTGGAAGTCGCGCGGCGGAAACTGGTTCGTGCTCGCGGCGGGCAGCGAGCAGGTCTCCTCGGTGACCCTTTCCGGCGGGACCACCGGCAGCGAGCACGGCAACCTGCTGGCCGTACGGGCCAAGGAGGGGGCGCGGGCAGAGCTCAACGGGCGGCTCGCGGACGGCAGTCCGATCACCACCCTGCACTGAGCTCCGGCCAACAATCGTGTGCGCACCCCTGTCGCTGCAGCGTACCCATCAGTACATTGACGCCATGTCTAATACGCCGCAGCTCGCTCCGGTGGCCTCGGAGCACATCGAGCTCAAGGCCCGGAACGTCTCCTTCGAGTGGGAGAAGACCCCGCTCCACTGGATACCCGGCGACCCGTTCACCGGCCACACCATCAATGTGCTGCACCTGCTGCTGCCGGCCGGTGAGCGCTGGTTCGTGCACGTGTACAAGCAGGTCCTTCCGTACATCACGGACGACCGGCTGCGCGCGGACGTCATCGGCTTCATCGGGCAGGAGGCCGTGCACTCCGCCGCGCACGACGACGTACTCCCCCATTTGAAGAAGCTCGGCCTGGACCCGACGCCGTACACCGCCCAGGTCGACTGGCTCTTCGAGAAGCTGCTCGGGGACCGGACGCTGCCGCCGGGCCGGGCGCGGCGGTGGTGGCTGATGGAGCGGGTCGCCACGATCGCGGCGATCGAGCACTACACGGCGTTCCTCGGCAACTGGATCCTCAACGCCGAGACCCTGGACCGGCGGGGCGCCGATCCGATGATGCTGGACCTGCTGCGCTGGCACGGCGCCGAGGAGGTCGAGCACCGGGCGGTCGCCTTCGAGCTGTTCATGCACGTCGACGGCGGCTACCGGCGCCGGGCCCGCACCTGGGCGACCGCGTTCACCGCGCTCGCCTTCCTCTGGCAGCGCGGCGCCCGCTTCTTCATGGCGAACGATCCGACGCTGGCGGACGGGAAGGCGAGCTTCGGGCAGTTCTACCGGGCGGGCCGCAAGGGGATGCTGCCGTCCACCCCCGCCATGCTCAAGTCGATCCCGCGCTACCTGAGCCGCGGCTACCACCCCTCTCAGGAGGGCAGCACGGCCCAGGCGGTCGCCTATCTCGCCTCCTCCCCCGGCGCCAACGGAGGCCGCTGACATGCGCCGTGCCACCACGCTCGCCCTGGCCGCCGGGGCCGCGCTGCTCGCCAGGCGCGCGCTGCGCCGCCGCATCGCGGCCTCGCCGCTGTGGCCGATGCCCGCCCTGGAGGAGCCCATATCCGGGCGCGGCACGCGGCGTTCCACGGTGACGCGGAAGCTGACCGTGACCGAGCGGACCGAGCCCGCCGAAGGCGTCGTACAGCTGCGTCTCGAAGCCCTGGACGGGGCCGGGCTGCCCGCCTGGGAGCCCGGCGCCCACCTCGATCTGGTGCTGCCGTCGGGCCTCGTACGGCAGTACTCGCTGTGCGGCGATCCGGCCGACCGCTCCTCGTACACCGTGGCCACGCGGCTCATCGCGGACGGCCGGGGCGGTTCGCGCGAGGTGCACGAGCAGCTCCAGGAGGCGGTCGAGCTGTCGGTGCGCGGACCGCGCAACCGCTTCCCGCTGGCGGCGAGCGGGTCGTACGTGTTCGTCGCGGGCGGCATCGGGATCACGCCGATCCTCCCCATGCTGAGGGCGGTTGAGGCGGCCGGAAGTGACTGGCGGCTGCTGTACGGCGGGCGGTCGCGGGCCACGATGCCGTTCCTGGACGAGATCGAGAAGCTGGGCGGCGGCCGTGTCACGGTGGTCCCCGAGGACGAGTCGGGACTGCCGGACCTCGCCGCCTTCCTCGCCGACTCCCCCGCGGACGCCGCCGTTTACTGCTGCGGCCCGGAGCCGCTCATGGACGCGGTCACCGAGGCGCTCCGCCCCGGCCGCACCCCGCATCTGGAACGGTTCGCACCGGGCGCGGCCACGGCGGGCACCGGCTTCGAGGTCGAGCTGCGCCGATCGGGCCGCACAGTGGCCGTCCCGGCGGACAGGTCGGTGCTCGCCGCCTTGCGCGAGGAGCTCCCGAACGTCTCGTACTCCTGCGAGCAGGGCTTCTGCGGAACCTGCCAACAGCGCGTCCTGGCGGGCGAGATCGACCACCGCGACGAACTGCTCACGGACGCGGAGCGCGACGACTCGATGCTGATCTGCGTATCGAGGTGCCTCGGGTCGAAGCTGGTGCTCGACCTTTAGAGCGGGTGGCTGCGCAGACAGGCCGTATAGGTACTCTGTTCGCATGACGACCGGGGTACGGCGCAGGATGGGCGTCGACGAGCGCAGGCAGCAGTTGATCGGGGTCGCCCTCGAACTGTTCAGCCACCGCTCGCCCGACGATGTGTCCATCGATGAAATAGCGGCGGCCGCCGGGATTTCGCGGCCACTGGTCTATCACTACTTCCCCGGCAAGCAGAGCCTGTACGAGGCCGCGCTGCGCCGGGCCGCGGACGAGCTCGCGGGCCGCTTCATGGAGCCGCACGAGGGTCCGCTCGGCGCCCGGCTGCTGCGGGTGATGGGGCGGTTCTTCGACTTCGTGGACGACCACGGCCCCGGCTTCTCCGCCCTGATGCGGGGCGGCCCGGCGGTTGGCTCGTCCACCGCGAACGCCATGATCGACGAGGTGCGCAACGCCGCCTACCTCCAGATCCTGGCGCACTTGAACGTCCAACAGCCGCCCGCGCGGCTCCAGTTGGTCGTACGGTCATGGGTGTCGCTGGCCGAGTCGACGGCCCTGATCTGGCTGGACGGACGGCGGATTCCGCGCGGCGAGCTGGAGTTGCAGCTGGTGCACGACTTCGCGGCGCTGGCCGCGGTGAGCGCCGCGTACGACCAGGAGATGGCGGCGATCCTGCTGCGGATGCTCGCGGAGGAGCCCGCCGACGGCCCGTTCGGCGACCTGGTGTCCCGCCTGACCACCCTGCTGCCCGGACTGCCCGCACCCCGCGTGGGCTGACCTCCGGTACCTGACCCCGGGCCGAGGCGATGCCTCAACTCCACTTCCTTGAACCGGAGTTGAGAGCGAGGCCAAGCCCTTCGTCCAGGCCCGTGGTCACCCCCCGCTCGAAGGCCGACTCGTACGCGCCGTCGCCGGCCGCCGCGCGGGCCCGGAGCTCGCACTCCTCGCGTACGGCGGTGAGTTCGGGCGCGCCCATCTGCGCCTTGCCGACCGTGCGCCAGCATTCCTGGCCGACGCCGAGCAGCAGTGCGCCGCCCTCGCCGTCGCCCTGGGCCGCGACCGCGCAGGCCAGCAGGTCGAGGCCGATCGCGATGCCGAAGCTGTCGTGCAGGAGACGTTTGCCGGCGAGCATGGCACGGGCGTGCGCGGCGGCCTCGGCGGGCCGGTCCAGGGCGAGTGCGCTGACGGCCAGCATGTAGTCGGCGTACGCCCGCATCCAGCGTTCGCCCCGCGCAGCGCACTCGTCGCGCAGGAGGACCGCCTCGGTGGCCGCCTCGGTGTAGCGGGCCAGGTTGTTGAGGGCGTAGATCCGGGCGAGCGCGCACAGCACCCGGCCCGCCGAGAAGCCGGTGTCCTGGGCGAGGGCGGGGTCGAGGATGCCGAGGGCCCGCTCGGGGTCGCCGGGCATCAGGACGCTGGCGCCGTACAGATAGGCGGCGCGGAGGCGCTGCTCGGGGTCGGCCGCGGCGTGGGCGCACTCCTCACCGAGCCGGTAGGAGGTGGCGAAGTCGCCCTGCAGGAGGGCGGTCATGCCGAGCGCCCACACGGCGGTGGCCCGGTACGGCCCCGGCGCGGGGCGGCCCGCCAGGGCGCGCTCCAGATAGTCGCGGCCCTCGCGCAGCCGTCCGCAGCAGAACCAGACGAACCAGAGGGAGCCCGCCATGTCGAGCGCGGCCTCGGGGTCGGTGGTGAGGAGGTGTTCGAGGGCGGTGCGCAGATCGGCGTGCTCGGCCTCAAGGCGTACGTACCAGTCGAGTTGACCGGCGCCGAGCCACGCCGCGTCGGCCTCGTGGGCGGTGCGGCAGAAGCGGCGGGCGTGCCGGCCGGCCACCTCGGGCGCCTCGCCGAGTTCGCGCAGCCAGCGCAGCCCGTACTCGCGGATGGTGTCCAGCATGCGGTGGCTCATGCGGCCGGACGCGTCGAGCCGGGTGCGGACGACCGACTTGTCGATGAGCCCGGCGAGGACCTGTTCGACGCGGGCCGCGGGAAGGGGGCCGCCCGCGCCGATGTCCTGGGCCGAGGCGAGGTCGAAGCCGCCCGCGAACATGGCGAGCCTGGCCCACAGGAGCCGCTCCAGGGGCTCGCACAGTTCGTGGCTCCAGCCGATGGCGGTGCACATGGTCTGGTGGCGGGGCAGCGCCGCGATGCTGGTGTCGGCGAGCACGTCGAAGCGGGAGCCGAGCCGGGCGGCGAGTTGCTCGACGGTCCACAGTCTGAGCCGGGCGCCCGCGAGTTCGAGGGCGAGCGGGATGCCGTCGAGGCGGTGGCAGACGTCGGCGGCCGCGGCGGCGCGGGCCGGGTCGTCGAAGTCGAGGTTCGGCACGGCCTCGGTGGCGCGCTCCTTGAAGAGGGTCAGCGCCTCGCCCGCGACGGGCAGCGGCTCCAGCGGGAAGACGTGTTCCTGCGGCCGGCCCAGCGGCTGCCGGCTGGTGGCGAGGACGGTGAGCCCCGGTGAGGTCTGGAGCAGTTCGCCGATGAGGTGGCCGCAGGCGCTGATGAGGTGTTCGCAGGTGTCGAGCACCAGGAGGGGGCGTTGGTCGGCGAGCCGGGCGCAGAGCGCTTCGCAGGCGGTGCGCAGGCTCTGGTCGTTGAGGTCGAAGACGTCGGCGACGGTGGCGGCGAGTAAATTCCGGTCCCTCAGCGGAGACAGCTCCACCCACCAGACCCCGTCGGGGTGGCGGTCCTCGATCCGCCGGGCGGCCCGCAGGGCGAGCCGGGATTTCCCGACCCCGCCGGGTCCCGTGACGGTGACGAGACGGTGCCGGTCGAGGAGGCTGTCCAGGGTGGCCAGCTCGGCCGACCGCCCGATGAAGCTCGTGCTCTCCGCAGGAAGGTTCCCCACCACGGGCACAGTCTGGACCACCGTGCGGAACACGACGGAACCCGAGGCGGCGAACAACCGGAATAGCTCGTTAAACGCATGTGAATGACCGGGACTGACCGGTTCAGTACTGCTTGAAGACCGCAACGGTGCGGGCCGGGACTGTGAAGCTCCCCGATCCCTGGTCGTAGCCGGCCGATTTCACCACCGGGTCGGCGCCGGAGGCCTGGCGCGGGTGCAGTGCGTACGGTGTGCCCGCGAGGGCGGGCACCCGCTGGGTCCGGGTCTGCGGGGTCGCGTTGAAGACGACGACCAGTCCGCCGAGCCGCATGGTGATCACCCCGGGGGTCTCGTCGGGTCCGGACAGCGGGAACGAGAGCGCCGACTGGACCTCGCCCGCCGTCGCCAGACCGAACGCCGGCTCACTGCGGCGGATCGCCAGCAGGTCCTGGTAGGCGGCCGAGGTCCCGTTGATCTCGGCGCAGCCCGGGGTGAGTGCCGGGTTCGTCAACAGGGGTTTGGCGTAAGGCCACTTGGCCTGGTTGTCGGCCGCCGTGGGCAGCCCGCGCCCGAATCCGTTGCCGGCCCGGCAGTCCCAGTGGATGGCGTTGAACCAGTCGCCGCTGTCGAAGGAGTTGCGGTCGAGCGACTTGGACCGCAGCAGGTCGCTGCCGGCCTGGGACAGGGCGGGCCCCTGCGAGAGCGCCGCGGTGGCCAGCGCGAGGACCTGCATGCGGGAGCGGTCCGCGGCCGGGGTGGTGGCGGGCAGTTTGAAGGCCAGCGCGTCGTACAGCGACTCGTTGTCGTGGGCGTCGGCATAGGCGAGCGCGTCGCCCGGGGCCGCCGCGTACCCGGCCGGGGCGCCGTTGTAGTCGACGTCGGAGCCCTTGACCGTGCGGCCGCCGCTGTCGGTGAAGCTGTACGCGCCGAGGTTGCCGGACAGGCCCACCTTCAGCAGGTCCTGGTAGTGCAGCAGGCGCGCCTTCTGCTCGGCCGGAGTGCCGTTGGCCGAGGAGGAATTGGGGTCGGTGTAGAGACCGGAGGCGAAGCCCTGGACGCCCGGGTCGGCGTCGAAGGGGCTGCCGCCGCGCACCGCGTCGCGGGCCCGGTCGGAGAACGTCGCGATGCCGGTGCCCGCCATGTTCTTCTGGGTGGCCTGCACGAAGCGGGCGTCGTCGGCGACCTCGCCGAAGTTCCAGCCCTCGCCGTACAGGATGATCTTCCTTCCGTCCACGCCGTCCTTGGCGGGCGTGAGGGCGTCCAGGGCGCTCCGCACGGCGAGGATGTTCGCCTTCGGATGGTGGCCCATGAGGTCGAAGCGGAACCCGTCGACCTTGTACTGCTTGGCCCAGGTCACCACCGAGTCGACCACCAGCTTGCCCATCATGGCGTTCTCGGGCGCGGTGTTGGCGCAGCAGCTGGAGCTGGCCACGCTGCCGTCGGCGAGCAGCCGCTGGTAGTAGCCGGGCACGATCTTGTCGAGGACCGAGTTGTCGGCCTGCCCGCTCGCCGCGGTGTGGTTGTAGACGACGTCCATGACGGTCCGCAGCCCCGCGCCGCTGAGCCCCTGCACCATCTGCCGGAACTCGACGGTGCGCCGGGTCCCGTCGGGGTCACTGGCGTAGGAGCCCTCGGGGACGGTGAAGTGCAGCGGGTCGTAGCCCCAGTTGTACGCGTCCTTCGCGGCGGACCGGGCGACGCAGGCCTGCTGCTCGGCCGAGTCGGGCGCGTACACCTTCAAGTCGCAGGCGGGAGTGGCCTGTTCGGACCTCCTCTCCGGGACGGTGGCGAAGTCGAAGGCGGGCAGCAGATGGACGTACGAGGTGCCGGACTTCGCCAGCTGGGCGAGGTGCTTCATGCCGTCCGAACCGGTGTCGGTGAAGGCGAGGTACTGGCCGGGATGGTGCGAGGTGGCATCCGCGACCGAGAAGTCGCGGATGTGCAGCTCCTGGATCCGCGCGTCGCGCAGCGGCACGGCGGCGGGCTTCTTGAGGGCGGCCCAGCCCCTGGGGGCCAGTTTGGGATCGGACAGGTCCACGACCAGACTGCGGGCCGAGTCGGCGGTGAGCGCGGTCGAGTAGGGGTCGGTGACCTTGTTGGTGACGATGCGCCGCACGCTCGGCGCCCACACCTTCACGGCGTACAGGTACGGCTTGCCCGACCAGGAGGCGGGCCCGCGCACCGACCACACCCCGGTTGTCGCGTCGCGCCGCATCGCAAGCGTGCGGCCGTCGATGTCGAGCGAGACCTGCTGGGCGGTCGGCGCCCACAGGGACAGGGTGGGGCGGCCGTGGTCGAAGACGGGGCCGAGCGATGCCTTCGTCCCGTCGTACAGGGCGTCGAGCACGCCCGGGATCTGCACGCCCGTCGCGGCCAGCAGCGCGCCATTGGCGGCCCGCTGGGTGGCGATGAGCTGCCCGGTGAGGGCCGCGCGGACGCGGGAGCGGTCACGGGCGTCCACGGTGAAGGCCGGATAGTCCTTCAGGTGCGGGTACTTGGCCTTCTGCGCCTCGCTCAGCGCGGCGGGCGTGAGCCGCAGCCACTGGCCCTCGTCGGAGAGCGCGCCGTCCTTGACGGTGATCCCGCCGCCCGGCGCGTACACCAACTGCTCACTGGTCGCGGCGGTCGCCTTGACCTTCCAGACGACGGTGTCCGCGTCGATCCACTGCGCCTCGGACTTCGCGAGGTCGAGCGAGGCCGCCGAACTCGGCTGCGGGAGGAGGTACTTGGGCTGCCCGGCGAGCAGCCACGCCTCGTTGCCGTACGTGGCGAGGTCGAGGGACTGGTCGTCGGGCAGGTCCTTCTGGTCGCCCTTGTGCAGGATGTAGCTGAGCGAGGTGGCACCGGCGGCCAGCGGCACCTCGAAGGTCACCCCGTACGCGTCGCGGCCGGTGGGCCGCAGCGGCTTGGACCAGTCGGTGGGCGAGGCGGCGCCGGTCCAGGTGTGCAGGCCCCAGCCGTCGTAGTCGCCGTCGGAACGCGAGTAGTGCAGGACCACCTTGGACTTGTCCTGCGGCGGTCGGGCGCCGGGCGGCGCCTGGTCGAACTGGCCGTCCTTGCCCTGTGCGATCCACACCTCGCCGGTGCGCGACAGGTCGACGGTGCGCTGCGGCCCGTCGGTGCTGCCGCCCTTGGCGACGGTGTACGCGATGGATGCGGCGCCCTGGGGGATCCTGACCCAGGCGAAGGCACCGTAGGCGTCGCGTCCGGTGAAGGCGACGCTCCGGTCGCCGGCCGTCAGCTGCCAGCCGTCGTAGTCGCCCGCCGGGCGCTGGTAGTGGACCACCGCCCAGTCGCGCTCGACGGCCGTCGGCTTGGCGGGCGCGGGTGTCCGCCCCGCCGTCGTCGCGGCGGCCGCGCTCGCGGTACGTCCCTGGCTGTCGACCACAACAGCCTTGTAGCGCAGGGGAGTTCCGGCGGGCAGGTCGATGTACTGGGTGACTTTGTAGGGGGCGTGGTCGGCGGAGCCGAGGGTCCGCCACCGGCCGTTGCCGCTCTGCGCGGCGAAGACGACCCGGTCGAGCTGTCCGCCACTGACGTCGGCCGACAGCTCGACGGTTCCGGTGGCCCCGGGCGCGGGGGCCTTCAGAGTGACCGACGGCTTCGCGGCGGGCGCGGGCAGCGGGGCGGCCGCCTTCAGGACGAGGGAGGACAGGGCGGGCACGGTCACCTCTGCCGTGCCGTCGGATCCACTGCGCACGGCACCCGAACCGCCGTACAGCGTCGCATAGTTGGCATTCACGGAACCGACGGGCACGGAGACCGTCTTCGGTCCGGTCGCGTTGTTCACGGCCACGACGTACTCGGTGCGCGTCCTGGGGTCCGTACGCGAGAAGGCGTAGACGGAGCCCTTTGAGTACCGCTCGGTCTGGACGCCGTCGCTCAGTGCCGGGTTGGCCTTGGTGAGGCGGGAGAGGGCGGCGATCGTGCGGTAGAGCGGGTGGGTGGGGTCGTAGGCGTCCGAGGCGTGGGTGCGGTCGGTGCCGAGCTCGTGGTCGGCCAGGTAGTCGGGAACCTTCGAGGCGAACATGGTCTGGCGGGCGTCCTTGTCGCCGCCCGCGCCGGTGAAGCCCTGCTCGTCGCCGTAGTAGACCACCGGGTTGCCCCGGCTGAAGAACATCAACTCGTTGGCCATCCGGTCGCGTTGGAGCAGCTCGGCGTCGGTGGCCTGCGGGTGGTCCTGCTTGAGGAAGGTGCCGATGCGGCCCATGTCGTGGTTGCCGAGGAAGGTGACCTGCTCGTAGGCGTTGGCCTTGTCGGTGGTGTAGCGGTAGTCGTCCGCGAAGAGGGCGGCCAGCTTGGCGGCGGGGGCGCCTTGGGACGCGTACTGGCGGGCCGCGTCCTGGAAGGGGAAGTCGAGGGTCGCGTCGAGGCGGCCCCGGGTGACGTAAGGGGAGGTGACGGCCGGGTCGGCGGAGTAGGTCTCGCCGAACATGAAGAAGTCCGGCCGCCCCTGCTTCTTCGCGTAGGCGTCGAGCGCGGTCGCCCACTGGGTCCAGAAGTCCAGGTCGACGTTCTTGACCGTGTCGATGCGGAAGCCGTCCACGGCGAAGTCGTGGACCCACTTCTCGTAGATCTGCTCCATCCCCGAGACGACCTCGGGCCGCTCCGTCCACAGGTCGTCGAGCCCGGAGAAGTCGCCGTATTCGGCGCTCTCCCCCGCGAACGTCGAATTTCCCCGGTTGTGGTACATCGTCGGGTCGTTGAGCCAGGCCGGAACCTTCTTCCCCGTCACGACGGGCGTGTAGGGGAAGGAGTTGACGTCGACCTTCTTCATGCCCGCGCGGTCGTCGAAGGGGCGCCCGGTGGTGTCGAGGTAGGGGTAGGCGCCCTTGGGCCGGTAGTCGTACTGCTTCTCCGCGTAGTCCACGGTGTCGGCGGTGTGGTTGGTGATGACGTCGAAGAAGACCTTCATGCCCTTGGCGTGGGCCCCCGCGATCAGCCGGGTGAGGTCGGCGTTGGTGCCGAAGTGCGGGTCGACCTGGGTGAAGTCGGTGATCCAGTACCCGTGGTACCCGGCTGAGGCGTCCTTGCCCGTGCCCTGCACGGGCTTGTTCTTGAAGATCGGGGCGAGCCAGATGGCGGTGGTGCCGAGCCCCTTGATGTAGTCGAGCCTCTGGGTGAGCCCCTTGAGGTCGCCGCCCTGGTAGAACCCCTTGTCGGTGGGGTCGTAGCCGGTCTCCAGGCGCGAACCGGTCAGCCCGCCCCGGTCGTTGGAGGTGTCCCCGTTGGCGAACCGGTCCGGCAGGACGAAGTAGAACTGCTCGCGCGTCGCGCCGTGCCGGGCCGGCTCGGCGGCGAGCTGGGCGTCACTGGGCGGCGCGGGCGGCTTCGGCACGGCCGAGGCGGGCAGCGCGGGCACGAGCGCCACACACAGGGCGGCCACGAGCGCGACGGCCGTTCTTCGCAGGGGGATCACCGGGGGCTCCTCGGTTGAGCGGGGGTCTCGGTCGTACGGGGTTGTCGGCCGTACAGGCCTCGGCCGTACGGGCCTCGGCCGTACGGGGTTCTCGGCGGACGCCGCTGTTTGCAGTGCGTACAGGGGTGGCGGCCGCCCGGCGTCCGGCGGGGTCGAAGGGGCGCCGGGCGGCCGGATCCAGGGCCGGGGTCAGCTGCGCCAGGTGTCGTTCAGCGCGGCCTCGCCGGTGGCCGGGACGGTGGCGGTGCGGTTGGCGCCGCTCTCCCAGGTGACACCGCCGACGGCGTCCTTGCGGAGGTACTTGTACTCGAAGGAGGTGCCGGCGGGCAGGGCGACGTCGAGCTTCCACACCGGGTAGCTCGCGGGGTCGAGCTTCAGGGCGCTGCCCGTGTCCCAGTTGCCGAGGGCGGACTGGTTGCCGGTGACGTAGACGTTCTGGCCGACGACGGTGGTGGCGTTGACGGCGAACAAGGCACCGGAGCCCGAACTGGTCTGACACATACGGGCGTTGACCTGGAGAGCGAGGGCGGTGTTGGCGCCGAGGGTGGCGGTGAACCGACCGGAGGAGTCGACCGTGACTCCCCTCCCGCTCTGCACGTCGCAGTAGTCACCGGCGGGCAGCGAGGTCTGGAAGGTGCGGGTCAGCGCGGCGGACTCGTGGTTGATGGCGACGTACGCCTTGGCGCCGCGGCCGAAGGCGATCTGGTTGCCGCCGTTGTCCCACCAGTCGGTGACGGACTGGCCCTTCGCGGTGTTGTGGAAGCCGACCATGCTCTGGATCTCGGGCCACCTGTGCTGGCACTTCCAGCCGTCCGCGTAACAGGCGTTGACGGCACCACCGTTGGGCGGGCCCGCGTCGTTGTCGGAGAACTCGTACCCGGAGTGCACATCGGGCGAGCCGTAGGGCCAGGCCAGCATGAAGACGTTGGCGAGGGTGTAGTTGGCCCCGTCCTTGTAGCTGAGGGTGGAGCCGTTGCGCTCGGTGTCCCAGTTGTCCACGAACACCCCGGCCTGGGCGCTGGGCAGATAGCCCCAGGCCTCGCCGAAGTTCTTCAGCTCGGCGAGCTTCTCGCCGGTGAAGACCCGCTTGAGGTCGCGCCCGTACCGGAACTCCTGGACGTCGCCGTTCGGCAGGTACTCGGTGGGCTGGACCGCCTCGCCCGCGCCGTAGATGACTTCTTGCTTGAAGTAGACGGAGGGGTTGGCGAGTTGGGCCTTGATGGCGGCTATGTCCTCGGTGGCGATGTGCTTGGCGGCGTCGATGCGCAGCCCGTCGACGCCGAGCGAGAGCAGGTCGTTGAGGTACTGGGCGAGCCTGCTGCGGACGTACGGCTTGTTGGTGTCGAGGTCGGCGAGCCCGACCAGCTCGCAGTGCTGCACGTTCCAGCGGTCGGCGTAGTTGTTGATCGTGGTGGTGCAGTCGTCCATGTCCTGGGACTGCCAGATGCCGGGGTAGTTGTACTTGGTGTAGGGGGAGCCGCCGGTGCCGGTGCCGGAACCGGCCGTCATGTGGTTGATGACGGCATCGGCGACGACCTTCACACCGGCCGCGTGACAGGTGTCGATCATGTTCTTGAAGGAGGTGCGGTCGCCGAGCCGTCCGGCGATCTTGTAGCTGACGGGCTGGTACGAGGTCCACCACTGGGGGCCCTGGATGTGCTCGGTGGCGGGCGACACCTCGACGTAGCCGTAACCGGCCGGACCCAGGGTGTCCGTGCACTCCTTGGCGACCGAGTCGTACTTCCACTCGAAGAGTTCGGCGGTGACGTCCCGGTCACCGGGGGCGGACGCGACGGCGGTGGGGGCGCCGGGGGCCGCGAGGACGGCCGCGGCGGCGGCCGTCACGAAGACGAGCGCGGCCGCGCTTCTGCGGCTTCTCGACGGTGGCTTCACAAGGGGCTTCATGGGGGGCGGTTCCTCCTGCGGCTCGGGGAGGTGTTCCAGCGATTCAGCGGGGATTGAATCTTCTTGCTGCAAGACTGAAAGCACTTCTGAGCAGGTGACCGTAGGAGGGGGTGGGGCTCTGGTCAACGGTTTGGGCAGAATCCGGAGCGTGAGATTGCTCTGTTGCAAGGAGTTGCGGCCACGCCCGGGCACAACTCCTCGCGACTGCGCCCGGGCCCTCAGGCAGGGGCGTAGCCGCGGGCGCGGACGAGTTCGCGGGTGAGCCGGGTGAACTCCCGTGCCGCGGCGCTCCGGTACGCGCTCTCGCGGCGCAGCAGCACGACCGTGCGGGCGGGCAGCGGCGGCGCCAGCTCGACGGGGGCCAGGTGGGGGTGGTCGTGCGTGATGGCGTCGGGCAGGACGGTGGCGAGGGGGGTGCGCCGGACGATCTCGGTCAGCGCCTGGATGGAGTTGGCCTCGACGGCGATGCGCGGGGTGACGCGGTGCCGCCCCAGGTACTCGTCGATGTGCCCGCGCGTGGCGAAGTCGCCACTGAGCAGGGCGAGTTGACGATCGGCCAGCTCGCGGACGGGCAGCGTCCCGGTGTCCGCGCCCGAGGCGCCGACCACGAGGCCGAGGGTCTCGGTGAACAGGGCGGTGGCCTCGATGCCGGGCAGGTGCGGGCCGTGGAAGGCGATGCCGAGGTCGAGTTCGTCGGCGAGCAGCGCCGCTTCGATGCGGTCCTGCGCCAACTCCCGTACGTCCAGAGTGATTTTGGGGTGTCGGGCGTGCAGCTCCGCGACGAGGGGGCCGACGAGGTACGCGGTGAAGGTCGGGGTCACCGCGAGGCGCAGGCTGCCGCGGGAGAGGTCGGCGACGTCCAGGACGGCGCGCTCGGCGGCGGCCAGGTCCCGCAGGGCGCGCCGCGCGTAGTGCGCATAGGTCTCGCCCGCGTCCGTGAGCCGTACCGAACGCCCGGTGCGGTCGAGGAGCTGGACCCCCACGGTGCGCTCCAGCTGCTTGATCTGCTGGGAGAGCGTGGGCTGGGAGACGCGCAGCTCTTCGGCGGCGCGGGTGAAGCTGCCCTGCTCGGCGACGGCGAGCAGGTAACGCAGATGACGCAGTTCCGGAGCCATGGAACCAACCATAGACGAGCCATAGATGAAACCAATAACAGTCATCGGAATTGCGACTTGGACTCTATAGCTCCAGCTCATGCATGGTGGATCTCGTCAGCTCGTCAGCCCCTCGGGGCCCGACGGCCACCGAAGGGAGAGACCATGTACGACCTCGCCGAGGGCGTCGCGCGTTTCCAGCACGGCGTCTTCCCCGCCAAGGCGGACCTCTTCGCCCATCTCGCCGCCACCCACGATCCGACGACGCTGTTCATCAGCTGTTCCGACGCCCGGGTGGTGCCGGAGCTGATCACCCAGAGCGAGCCGGGCGAGCTGTTCGTCATCCGCACCGCCGGGAACCTGGTGCCCGCGCACACCCCCGTGCCGGACGGCGTCGCCGCCAGCATCGAGTACGCCGTCGCCGTCCTCGGCGTCCGCGACATCGTCGTCTGCGGGCACTCCGCCTGCGGCGCGATGACGGCACTGGCCGAGCACCACGACCTCGGCGGCCTGCCCGCGATCGCCGGCTGGCTGCGGCACGCGGATGCCGCACCGGCCCGAGCGGGCGCCGGGGAAGTCGGGGCACTGGTGCGCGGCAATGTGCTCGCCCAGCTCGCGAACCTGGCGACCCACCCGTCGGTGGCCCGCGCCCTGGCCGAGGACCGGCTCGCGCTGCACGGCTGGGTCTACGACATCCCCACCGGCACGGTAGAAGAACTCACCACCCGGGGTCACCGGTCAGCCGCCTGACCCTCTCAACTCGCCTCACCTACCTAGGAGTTACGTCATGATCCACGCCCAGTTCGACACCACCGCCCGCCAGGCCCTCGCCGCGACCGCCGTCGAGGCGAAGGTTCGGGGGGACCTGTCCTGGCAGCAGATCGCCGACGCGGCGGGCCTTTCGGTCGCCTTCGTCACCGCGGCCGTGCTCGGCCAGCACCCGCTGCCCGCCGAATCCGCGCGGGCCGTCGCCGCCCTGCTCGGCCTGGACGACGACGCGGCGCTGCTGCTCCAGACCATCCCGAGCCGCGGCTCGATCCCGGGCGGCATCCCCACCGACCCGACGATCTACCGCTTCTACGAGATGCTCCAGGTGTACGGCACGACGCTGAAGGCGCTGGTGCACGAGGAGTTCGGGGACGGCATCATCAGCGCGATCAATTTCAAGCTGGACGTGAAGAAGGTCGCGGACCCCGAGGGCGGCGAGCGGGCCGTCATCACCCTGGACGGCAAGTACCTCCCGACGAAGCCGTTCTGACCCAAGCGGGACGCGGGGTTCCCGGGGGCTCCGTCCGCACTGTCGTCAGCGCCCCGGCCGAGCCGAGGCGCCCGGTTGTGCGAAGGCGAGTCCCCGGAAGTGTTGCGGATGTCCGTCAGGGGCTGGCGGTCGCGTTCGGCAAGAGCTGAGCGTCACGCCGGCGGCCGGGTGAGTTTGGCGGCCACGGCGTCGAGGACCCAGTCCAGGCCGGTCGCGAAGGATGTCTCGGTGTCCACGTCCGTGCCGTCGTACACGGCCTTGGTCAGCGCCGGGAAGCGGCCCGTGGCCAACATTCTCGTCACATGCGGGCCGGAGGCGCGCTGCCAGTCGCGCTTGGACAGGCCCGTGGCGCGCTCGGCCCGCAGGTTCGCGATCTCGCGCCTGATCGCGCCAGTGAAGTAGGCGCTGACAGTCTCCACGGCGCGCATGACGGTGTCGATGTCGGCGAGCCCGTCGAGGGCGGCCAGCGTGGCCTCGGTCACGGCGAGGCCGTTCGGGCCCAGGGTCGGGCGGCCGCCGAGCAGGTCGGCCAGCCATTCGTGACGGAGAGCGGCCTGCCTGGTGCGGTGGGCGAGGATGCGCAGCGCCTCCCGCCAGTCACCGGGCTGCTCCGTGGGGAGAATCTCGGCTTGGACCTCGTCCACCATGAGGTCGAAAAGCTCCTCCTTGGTGGAGATGTATCCGTACAGCCGCATCGGGCCGGCGTTCAGCCGGGCGGCGACCTTGCGCAATGACACCGCCTCCAGCCCGCCCTCGTCGGCCAGCGCGATGGCGGCGGCGACGATCTGCTCCCGGTCGAGCGGCACGGGGCGAGTCGGCGGCTCCGGCCGGTCCCACACAGTCATGGTCACACCGTTCTGTTGCGTTGCATCGCACTGGGGAAATACAGTGTATCGACATGAGACATCGTATCGCCGTGGTCGGGAGCGGCCCTGCCGGCCTTACCTTCGCCCGTGTCCTGCACCGCCATGGCTACCCCGTCGCCGTCCTGGAACGCGATCCCGCCCCCGACGCCCGCACCCCGGGCGGCACGCTGGACCTGCACGAAGGGCTGGGCCAGCTCGCGCTGGACAAGGCGGGGCTGCTGTCGGAGTTCCAGGCGCTGTCCCGTCCCGAGGGGCAGGCCATGCGCATCCTGGACACGGACGGGACCGTGCTTCGCGACTGGCGACCCCGTCCAGATGACCGGGCCAATCCCGAGATCGACCGCGGGCAACTCCGTGACCTGCTGCTCGGCCCTCTCGACGTTCAGTGGGGGCGGGGCGTGACGGAGGTGGTGCCGGGAACCCGGGATGGCGTGCTGGTCCATTTCGCGGACGGGCGACAGGAGACGTTCGACCTCGTGGTCGGCGCGGACGGCGCCTGGTCCCGGATCCGCCCGGCAGTCTCGATGGTGACGCCGCACTACACCGGCGTCACCTCGGTCGAGACCTCCCTCGACGACGTCGACACCCGCCACCCCGGCCTCGCCCGGCTGATCGGCGACGGTTCCGTGGCTGCGTACGGCGTGAACCGCTCCCTCGTCGCCCAGCGCAACAGCGGCGGCCACGTCAAGGTGTACGCCAAGTTCCGCGCGCCGCTGGACTGGCACACGAAGCTGGACCTGGCCGACGGCGAGGCCGTGCGATCGCGCCTGCTGGCCCTGTTCGACGGCTGGGCCGCTCCCGTCCTCGACCTCCTCCGCCACGGCACCGCTTTCGTCCACCGCCCCTTCTACGTCCTGCCCGTGTCCCACACCTGGGCCCACGTCCCCGGGGTGACGCTCCTGGGCGACGCCGCCCATCTGATGCCCCCATTGGGGGCGGGCGCGAACCTCGCGATGCTGGAAGGCGCCGAACTCGCCGAGTCCATCGCCACCGGCCCTGGAGATCTGGACGAGGCCGTCCGCGCCTTCGAGGAACAGATGTGGGCACGGGCCGGCAGGTGGGCGAAGATCACGACGACCGGTCTGGAACGCCTCGTGAGCCCGGACCCCGCCGAAGCCCTCGCCCTCTTCGACCAAGTCCAGCCATCCTGACTGCCAAGCACGAGAGCACCAGCACCAGCAGCTCGCCACGGCTTCACGGGACAGACAGTTGTTGGTCTTGCGGACGATGTCGCGGCGCCGGTCCTCCGACAGGACAGGAGGCGGGCTGAGACATGCGAACTGTTCCTGATCGGCTCCTCAGTTCACTCCCGCTCCCGCTGCAGCTTCTCGGGCCCCCGCACCCCCGCCGTGGACCCCCGTACCACCAGCTCCGGCTGGAAGATGAACTCCGTCTGCTGGACCGGGGTGCCGGAGAATTCTTCGAGGAGGGCCGACACCGCGGCCGTGGCCATCGCCTGGACCGGCTGGCGGACCGTGGTCAGGGGCGGGTCGGTGAAGGCGATGAGCTGGGAGTCGTCGAAGCCCACCACCGACACGTCGCCCGGCACGTCCAGGCCGCGCTCGCGGGCCGCGCGCACCACGCCGAGCGCCATCATGTCGCTGCCGCAGACGATCCCCGTGCAGCCCTGGTCGAGCAGGGTGCCGGCCGCCACTTGGCCGCCCTCCACGCTGAACAGGGTGTGCCGGACGTACGCCGCGGACTCCTCCCCGCGCAGCCCCAGCCGCTCCCCCAGCGCCGCCGCGAACCCCTCCGTCTTGCGGCGGGAGGGGACGTACCGCAGCGGTCCGACCGCGAGCCCGATGCGGATGTGCCCGAGGTCGGCCAGGTGCCCCACCGCCATCCGCATCGCCGCGTGGTCGTCCGGCGAGACGAAGGGCGCGCGGATGGCCTCTCTGTAGCCGTTGACCAGGACGTAGGGAATGCCGCGTTCGGCGAGCGCCAGGTAGCGGGCCGGGTCGGTGGAGGTGTCCGCGTGCAGCCCGGACAGGAAGACGATGCCGTTGACGCCGCGCTCTTCCAACTGCTCGACCAGCTCGTCCTCCGTTGCCCCGCCCGGCAGTTGGGTGCACAGCACCGGCGTGTAGCCGTGGCCCGCGAGGACCTGCTCCACCGCCTGCGCGAACGCGGGGAAGATCGGGTTGGTCAGCTCCGGGGTGACCAGGCCGATCAGCCCCGCGCTGCGCCGGCGCAGCCGCGTCGGGCGTTCCCAGCCCAGCACGTCCAGGGCCGCGAGCACCCGCTGCCGGGTGGGGTCGGCGACCCCGGGTTTCCCGTTGAGCACGCGGCTGACGGTGGCCTCGCTGACGGCGGCCTGGGCCGCGATGTCGGCGAGGCGCGGCCCGGCCGGCTGCCCGGCATGGCTCACACCGTCCACCACACGGCCGTGTCGGAGGGGAGGTTGAACTCCCTGTCTTCAACAGTGACTTGAGTGCTCGCCAGGACGACCCGGCCCGGCACCGGCAGCCGTACCGGCTCACCCGTCAG
This sequence comes from Streptomyces sp. NPDC050485, assembly GCF_044458185.1. Lineage (NCBI taxonomy): Bacteria > Bacillati > Actinomycetota > Actinomycetes > Kitasatosporales > Streptomycetaceae > Streptomyces > Streptomyces sp. NPDC050485. Next base: position 498,778 of record NZ_JBITHR010000003.1, read on the forward strand.
GTTCACCGTGCACACGAAGTCCTCGCGGGCGAAGGCCAGCACGCCGTCCGGCGCGTCCAGCCAGCGCACCTCCTCGCCGGCGCCGAGGCCCGGGTGGGCGCGGCGGGCCGCGATGGCCCGCCGGTACAGCTCAAGGGTGGAGTCCGGGTCGCCGGTCTGCGCCTCGACGCTCAGCGCGCCCCAGGAGTCCGGCTGCGGAAGCCAGCTGCCGCCGCTGCCGAAGCCGTACGAGGTGCCCTCGACGGTCCACGGGATCGGGACCCGGCAGCCGTCGCGGAAGCCGTCCTGGCCCGCGGCGCGGAAGAACGAGGGGTCCTGGCGGACCTCGTCGGGCAGGTCGGTGACATCGGGGAGGCCGAGCTCCTCGCCCTGGTAGACGTAGGCCGAACCCGGCAGCGCGAGCATGAGCAGGGTGGCTGCCCTCGCCCGGCGCAGGCCGAGTTCCCGGTCGCCCGGGGTGCGCAGCTGGGTGCCCAGGCCCTGCGGGTTGGCGAACCGGGTGGCGTGCCGGGTGACATCGTGGTTGGAGAGCACCCAGGTGGCGGGGGCGCCGACCGGCCGCATCGCGGCGAGCGATACGTCGATGACCTCGCGCAGCGCGGCGGCCTCCCAAGGGGCGCCCAGGTACTGGAAGTTGAAGGCCTGGTGCAGCTCGTCGGGGCGTACGTAGTGCGCGGTCCGCTCGACCGTGGGGGTCCACGCCTCGGCGACGGCGATGCGCTCGCCGTCGTACTCGTCCAGGATGGTCCGCCAGGACCGGTAGATCGCGTGCACGCCCTCCTGGTCGAAGAACGGCATGACGTCGTTGCCGAGCAGCTTGAGCTGGTCGGCGCCGCCGATGTCGGGCAGGCCCGGTGCCTTGACGAGCCCGTGGGCCACGTCGATGCGGAATCCGTCGACGCCCATGTCGAGCCAGAACCGCAGGATGGAGCGGAACTCGTCGGCGACCGCCGGGTGTTCCCAGTTGAGGTCGGGCTGCTCGGGGGCGAAGAGGTGGAGGTACCACTCGCCGTCCGCCGTCCGCGTCCAGGCGGGGCCGCCGAAGATGGACTCCCAGTCGTTGGGCGGGAGTTGGCCGTTGTCGCCCTTGCCGGGGCGGAAGTGGTAGCGGGCCCGCAGCGGGGATCCCGGCCCCTCCGCGAGGGCGCGCTTGAACCACTCGTGCTGGTCGGAGGAGTGGTTCGGTACGAGGTCCACGATGATGCGCAGGCCCAGTTCGTGGGCGTCGCGGATCAGCGCGTCGGCGTCGAGCAGGGTGCCGAACATCGGGTCGATGGCCCGGTAGTCGGCCACGTCGTACCCGGCGTCGGCCTGCGGGGAGGCGTAGAAGGGCGAGAGCCAGACGGCGTCGATCCCGAGGTCGCGCAGATGCGGCAGCCGGCTGCGCACGCCTTCGAGGTCGCCCATGCCGTCGCCGTTCCCGTCGGCGAAGCTGCGCGGATAGACCTGGTAGATCACGGCGTCCCGCCACCACTGCGTGCCGGTCTTCCCGGTGAGGCGGTCGGGGGCGGTGAAGTGCTGGGTCATGTCGTCCTTAGAAGGGGGGTCCGGGGGTGGTCAACCCCCGGAAACCGGTGGGATGGGCGGCCGGGGCGGGCCCCGGCTCAGCCCTTGGTGGCGCCTGCGGTCATGCCGGTGACCAGGTGCTTCTGCACCAGGTAGAACACGGCGGAGACCGGGATCGCGATGAGTACGGCGGTGGCGGCCATGTAGTTCCACTGGGCGTCGTGCTGGCTGACGAAGCTCGCGAGGCCCACGGCGAGGGTGTACTTGCCGTCGTCCAGCATGAAGGTGGAGGCGAACGCCACCTCGCCCCACGCGGTGAGGCAGGTGTAGAAGGCGGCCACCGCGAGGCCCGGCCGCGCCAGCGGCAGGATCAGCCGGAAGAAGGTGCCGAAGGGGGTGAGCCCGTCGACCCGGCCCGCCTCGTCGATCTCGATGGGGATGGAGTCGAAGTACCCCTTGAGCATCCAGGCGCAGTACGGCACGGCGGTGGTGCAGTACACCAGGATCAGTCCGCCGTAGGTGTCGATGAGGCCGAGGTCGCCGAGGATCTGGTACATCGGCACGATCAGCACGGCGATCGGGAACATCTGGGTGACGAGCAGCACCCACATCAGCTTCTTGTAGCCGGGAAAGCGCATCCGGGAGACCGCGTAGCCGGTGGTGGCGGCGAACATCACGCCGATGACGCAGGTCGCGAACGCGATCAGGGCGGTGTTGCCGAGCCAGCTGAAGAAGTGGGTGTGCTGGGTGACGAACGCGTAGTTGGAGAAGGTGAGTTTGGACCAGATGCGGCCCGGGTGCAGATAGTCGTCCTTGTCCGGACCGAGGGAGACGAAGAACAGCCAGCCGACCGGGAAGAGCGCGACGAGGCTGGCGAGGCTCAGCGCCAGGTGCGACAGGACGGCGGTGCGGCGCCGGCCCTGGTCGCGGGAGACGGCCTTGGGGGTCATGGGGGCATCAGACCTGTTCATTGCGGGCCAGCCAGCGTCGGTAGAAGGAGGTGAAGACGATCAGGATGGAGAGCAGCAGCACGCCGTAGGTGGCGGACTGGGCGAAGTCGCGGGGCTGCTGGCCGAAGCCGAGCCGGTAGGCCCAGGTGACGAGGATCTGGGCATCGGGGGCGCCGCCGTTGCCGAACAGCAGGAAGATGATCACGAACTGGTTGAACGTCCAGATGATGCCGAGCAGCACGACGGTGGCGCTGACCGGGCGCAGCCCCGGCAGGGTGACGTGGCGGAAGCGCTGCCAGGCGCTCGCGCCGTCCATCTCGGCGGCCTCGTACAGATCGGCGGAGATCGACTGGAGTCCGCCGAGCAGCGACACCATCATGAACGGCACGCCGACCCAGGTGTTGACGACGATCGCGGCGAGCTGCTGGAAGTGCGGCTGCTCCAGCCACTGCGGCTGCGGCAGGTGGAGCGCGCCGAGTGCGGAGTTCACGATGCCGGAGTCGCTGAGCATCAGGCGCCAGGAGAAGACGGTGACGAAGCTGGGCACCGCCCAGGGCAGGATCAGCATCATCCGGTAGAAGGTGCGGCCGCGCAGCTTCTGGTTGAGCAGCAGGGCGAGCGCGAGCCCGATGACGTAGTGCAGGGTCACACAGGCGGCGGTCCACACGATGGTCCAGACGAAGTGCGACCAGAACCGCTCCCAGGCGGTCGGCCCCCACAGGATGTCCGCGTAGTTGTGCAGCCCGACGAAGTCGTAGGTGGCGTCGATGTGGTTGGCGCCGATGGTGCGGGCCGAGTTGAGGCTGTTGGCGTCGGTGAGCGTGTAGTAGATGCCCTGGGCGAGCGGATAGAGCACCAGGACGCCGAGCACCACGACGATCGGGGCGATCATCGCGTACGCGTACCAGTGCTTCTGCCAGGACCGCCTGAGGCGTTCCAGCGGCCCTGGGCGCTCCTTGGACGCGCTCTTGGGGGCCGCGCCATCGACGGCAACGGTCATCTCGACACCTTTTCCGGGAAGTTCGACGGGCGCGCGGCCGGGCCGTCCTCGGGGGAGAACGGCCCGGCAGCGGGGCTCACTTGGTGAAGTCGGGGACCAGCTTGGCCATGTCCTGCGACAGGTTCTTCGCCCCGTCGGCCACGCTCTCGCCGTTCGCGATCTTCGGCAGCTCGGTGTCCATCGGGGTCCACAGCGAGCTGTACTCGGGCAGTTCGGGGCGCGGCTGGGCGGCGCTGAGGACGCCCTGGTAGCCGGCGATGCCCGGGTCGGCCTTGACCTGCGCGGTGAAGGCGTCCTCGCGGGTGGGCAGCGTGGAGTTCTTGAGCGCGATGGTCTCCTGGCTCTTGGCCGATGTCATGAAGCCCACGAACTTCAGCGCGGCGGCCGCGTGCGCCTTGTCGGAGCCGGCGTACACGGACAGGTTGTGGCCGCCGGTCGGGGCGCCCGCCTTGCCGGTGGAGCCGGCCGGGACGGTGGCGATGCCGAGGTTGGCCTTGTCCTTGAACGCGGAGCCCTTGTAGAAGTTGGTGATCTCCCACGGGCCCTGGATGATCGCGGCGACCTTGCCGTTCACGAAGGCGTCCTGGATGTGGGCGTACGCGTCGGCGGTGACGTCCGCCTTGTGCAGGCCCGGCCCGTCGAACAGGCCCTTCCAGGTCTCAAGTCCCTTGATCGCGGGGGCACTTGCGATGGTGACCTTCTTGCCCGCGGTGTCCACGGTGTCGGTGCCCTCGCCGTACAGGAACGGCTGCGCGTAGTACCCGGCGGTGGTGCCCCAGTAGCCGTCGACGCCGGCCTTCTCCTTGACGAGAGCGGCGTCCGCCTTCAGCTCGTCCCAGGTGGCGGGGGGCTTGGCGATGCCGGCCTTGGCGAAGAGGGACTTGTTGTAGACGAGGGCGAGGGTGTCGGTGACCAGCGGGGCGCCGTAGGTCTTGCCCTGGTACTGGGCCTGCTTGATCAGGTTGGGCCGGAACGTGGCCTGGTCGGCGAGGGCCACGGTGCCGTCGAGCGGCAGGAAGTAGCCCTTCTTCGCGAAGGCGGGGGTCCAGCCGACCTCGGCGCGCAGCACGTCCGGCGCGCCCTGGGCGCCGGCGGCGGTGTCGAACTTGTTCTGCGCCTGGTCGAAGGGGACGTTGACGTACTTCACCTTGATCGTCGGGTTCGCCTTCTCGAACTCCGTGACCAGCGCCTGGTACGTGGGGGCCTCGTTGGTGGCGTTCGAGGTGTCCCACCAGGTGATGGTGACGGGGCCGTCCGCCTTGCCGCCGCCACTGTCGCTGCCACCGCAGGCCGTCGCCGCGAGCGCCAGGGTCGCCGCGAGCGCGGTGGCCGCTATGCCACGTCGCATGTGAACTCCTTCACTGGGTGCCGCTCCATCACGGCGCCGGATCGCCAGGAACGTAACAAGGATGAAAGGAGTCCGAAAGAGCTTGCGAAGAATTTCTGCAAGGGTGGGTGATCGTTACATCAGCGTGTCCGCACGGTTGCCGTTGTGCGCCTTGTCAAAGCCGGTACGGCTGGTCCATGGGGACCCGCCGGGACCCTGCAAGACTTCCGCAAGTCCTTGCAAGCCTGTTACTTTCGGAGGCCATCGGCGTTGATCCCGTAGGCGCGATCGCACGGGTTGCAGGCTTTCGAGAGGGACCGCACATGACGCAGGAGCTGACGACGACCGCCCTCCCGCAGGGGCCCACCGGCCCGCGGACCGGCTGGTGGCGGGACGCCGTGATCTACCAGGTGTACGTGCGCTCCTTCGCGGACGGCGACGGCGACGGCATCGGCGACCTGCCCGGCATCCGGGCCCGGCTGCCGCACCTGAAGGACCTGGGCGCGGACGCGGTCTGGCTCACCCCCTTCTACGCCTCCCCGCAGGCCGACGGCGGCTACGACGTGGCCGACTACCGGACGGTGGACCCGCTCTTCGGCTCCCTGTCCGACGCGGACGACCTGGTGCGCGAGGCCCACCGGCTCGGACTGCGGGTCATCGTCGACATCGTCCCCAACCACACCTCCGACCAGCACGCCTGGTTCCGGGCCGCGCTGGCCGGCGGCCCCGAGCGCGAGCGCTACCACTTCCGTCCCGGCAAGGGCACCCGCGGCCAACTCCCGCCCAACGACTGGGAGTCGGTGTTCGGCGGCCCCGCCTGGACCCGGACCGCCGACGGCGACTGGTACCTGCACCTGTTCGCCCCCGAGCAGCCCGACCTCGACTGGGACCACCCCGAGGTGCGCGCCGAGTTCGAGTCCGTGCTCCGCTTCTGGCTGGACCTCGGCGTCGACGGGTTCCGCGTCGACGTCGCGCACGGCATGGTCAAGGCGGCGGGCCTGCCCGACATCGGCACCCGCGAACAGGCCAAGCTGATCGGCAGCCAGGTGCTCCCCTTCTTCGACCAGGACGGCGTGCACGAGATCCACCGCGCCTGGCGCGAGCTGCTCGACAGTTACGACGGCGAGCGCATCGCGGTGGCCGAGGCCTGGGCACCCTCGCCCGAGCGGCTCGCCCTGTACGTACGCCCCGACGAACTGCACCAGGCCTTCAACTTCCAGTTCCTGACGTGCCCTTGGGACGCCGAGGAGATGCGCGCCACCGTCGACGCCTCGCTCAATGCGGCCGGTGCGGTCGGCGCCCCCACCACCTGGGTGCTCTCCAACCACGACGTCGTACGCCATGTGACCCGCTACGGCGGCGGCGAGCAGGGCCTGCGCCGGGCCCGCGCCGCCACCCTGTTCATGCTGGCGCTGCCCGGCTCCGCCTACCTCTACCAGGGGGAGGAGCTCGGCCTGCCCGAGGTCACCGAACTGCCCGACGAGGTGCGCCAGGACCCGGCCTTCTACCGCGCCGCCGGGCAGGACGGCTTCCGCGACGGCTGCCGGGTGCCGATCCCGTGGACCACCGAAGGACCCTCGTACGGATTCGGCGGCGGTACGTCCTGGCTGCCGCAGCCCGGCTCCTGGCGCGGGCTCTCGGTCGCCGCCCAGTCGGGCGACCCGCACTCCACCCTGGAGCTCTACCGCGCGGCGCTCGCCCTGCGCCGCGAACTGCCGGGCCTCGGCGACGGCACGATGACCTGGCTCGCCGCACCGGACGGGGTGCTCGCCTTCACCCGCCCCGGGTTCGTCTGCACCCTCAACACCCTGGACCGAGAAGTCCGACTCCCCCTCCCTGGGCGGCCGTTGCTCACCAGCGCCGACGTCGAGTTCGGCGACACGAGCGCGCTGCTCCCGGCCGAATCCGCGGTCTGGTGGGCAATCTGACGTGCGACCGGTACAGTCCCATCCCGTGACCGCACGGCTCGCCGACATCGCAGCCCAGGCGGGGGTCAGCGAAGCCACAGTCAGCCGCGTGCTCAACGGCAAGCCCGGTGTGGCCGCCGGCACCCGCGAATCCGTGCTCGCCGCTCTCGACGTGCTCGGCTACGAACGGCCCGTACGGCTGCGCCGCCGCAGCGCGGGGCTGGTCGGCCTGATAACTCCGGAACTGGAGAACCCGATCTTCCCCGCCCTCGCGCAGGTCATCGGCCAGTCGCTGACCCGGCAGGGATACACCCCGGTGCTCGCCACCCAGACACCCGGCGGGTCCACCGAGGACGAGCTCACCGAGATGCTGGTGGACCGGGGCGTCTCCGGCATCATCTTCGTCTCCGGACTGCACGCCGACACCACCGCCGACATGGAGCGCTACGAGCAGCTGCGCGCCCAGGGCGTCCCCTACGTCCTGGTGGACGGTTTCTCGCCGAAGGTGCAGGCGCCCTTCATCTCCCCCGACGACCGGGCCGCGATGCGGCTCGCGGTCACCCACCTCGTGGCGCTCGGCCACACCAGGATCGGCCTGGCGGTCGGCCCCAAGCGGTTCGTGCCGGTGCTGCGCAAGATCGAGGGCTTCACCGCCGCCGTGCAGGACCGCCTGGGCCTGACGGCGACCGAGGCGGAGGCCCTGATCCAGCACTCGCTGTACACCCTGGAGGGCGGCCAGGCCGCGGCCGCCGCGCTGATCGCGCAGGGCTGCACCGCGGTGGTGTGCGCCAGCGACATGATGGCGCTCGGCGCGATCAGGGCCGCGCGCCAGGCGGGTCTCGACGTACCGCGTGATGTCTCTGTGGTGGGCTTCGACGACTCTCCGCTGATAGCGTTCACCGACCCGCCGCTGACCACCATCCGCAAGCCGGTGACCGCGATGGGTCAGGCGGCGGTCCGCGCCCTGCTCGAAGAGATCGGCGGCACCCCCGCCCCGCACAGCGAGTTCGTGTTCATGCCCGAGTTGGTCGTACGCGGTTCGACTTCCGGCGCGAAACCCCGAAGCCGACCCTGACGTACCCGGCGGAAGACCTCGTCCCCAGGGAGTAGCAGGTGCGGACCGAACCCGACCGGAGGATGATCGGCGGGGGGTATGTGCATCTGGCAGACTCTCTCCCTATGGGTGAAATGACCGTGAAGACTCTGGAAGGCCGGACTGCCGCTCCACCGAACGAACCGTCGGCCTCACCCGCCATCACCGAACCGGCACGAACGGGACTTTCGGCCCAGTTGCGAAGACTGCGCCTGCCGCGCCGCCCTCGCGTGTGGTTCGAAGTGCTGCTGATCGCGGTGAGTTACTGGGTGTACTCGCTGATCCGCAACGCGGTGCCCGAGCAGAAGGCGAAGGCGCTCAAGAACGCCGACTGGATCTGGAGCACCGAGCACCACCTCGGCATCGCGGTGGAGCGGTCCATCAACCATGCCGTGGATTCGGTGAGATGGCTCATCATCGGCATGAACTACTACTACGCGACACTGCACTTCATCGTCACCATCGGTGTCCTGGTGTGGCTGTTCCGTAGTCATCCCGGCCGCTACGCCGCCTCCCGGCTCGTCCTTTTCGCGACGACGGGCGTGGCCCTGGTCGGCTACTACTTCTTTCCGCTGGCGCCGCCCCGGCTGATGAACGGCGGCCACTTCATCGACACGGTGCTCGTGCACCACACCTGGGGCTCGATGGCCTCGGGCGACCTGAAGAACATGTCGAACCAGTACGCGGCGATGCCGTCGATGCACATCGGCTGGTCGACCTGGTGCGGTCTGACGATCTTCGCGCTCGCCTCCGCGCCCTGGGCGAGGATCCTGGGCCTGCTGTACCCCATGGCCACGCTGGTCGTGATCGTCTCCACGGCGAACCACTTCTGGCTGGACGCGGTGGGCGGCCTGCTCTGCCTGACCTTCGGCCTGCTGGTCTCCCGCGCGTGGTACGGCAGCCTCCCGCACCGGCTGCCGCAGTCGGTGGAGAGCCCGGCGAGGTCGCGTACTACAGGTGCGCCCCGTAGAACCGCTCCTCCACAACCGCCCGCGCCCGTCGCGTAAGACGCCGGTAGTCCTCCAGCATGTCCCCGACGTGCCCCGGCTCGTACCCCAGGTAACGCCCCACCGCGGCCAGCTCCCGCCCGTCGGAGGGGAAGGTGTCGCCGGCCCGCCCGCGCACCAGCATGACCCCGTTGCGCACCCGGGTCGCGAGCACCCACGCCTCGTCCAGTATCGAGGCCTCCTCGGTGTCGATCAGCCCGGCCGCGTGGGCGGCGGCCAGCGCCGCTCTGGTCCTGGTGGTGCGCAGGCCCGGGATCTCCCAGCCGTGCCGCATCTGCATCAGCTGGACCGTCCACTCGACGTCGGACAGACCGCCGCGGCCGAGCTTGGTGTGCAGCGTGGGGTCGGCTCCGCGCGGCATGCGTTCGGACTCCATCCGGGCCTTGAGCCGGCGGATCTCGCGCACCGCGTCGTCACCGAGGCCCTCCACCGGATACCGCAGCGGGTCGATCAGCTCGGTGAAGCGGACCCCCAGGTCCCGGTCGCCCGCCATCACCTCGGCGCGCAGCAGCGCCTGGCTCTCCCAGACCAGCGACCAGCGCCGGTAGTACGCCTCGTACGACTTCAGCGTGCGGACCAGCGGGCCGGACTTGCCTTCCGGGCGCAGATCCGCGTCGATGAGCAACGGCGGGTCGGTGGTGGGGAGTTGGAGCAGTCTGCGCATCTCGGCGACCACTCTGGCCGCGGCCCGCGAGGCCTCCTGTTCACCGACGCCCTCGCGGGGCTCGTGCACGAACAGGACGTCCGCGTCGGAGCCGTAGCCCAGCTCGTGGCCGCCGAAGCGGCCCATGCCGATGACGGCGAACCGGGTCGGCAGGGTGTCGCCCCACTCGGCCCGCACCGCCGCGCGCAGGGCGCCCGCGATGGTGGCCGCGTTCAGGTCGGTGACCGCGTTGCCGACCCGGTCGACGAGCGCGCCCGGGTCCTGTTCGGCGGGTCTGTCCTCGGTGCCGTACGAGCCGATGAGGTCGCCGGCCGCGGTGCGGAACAGTTCGCGGCGGCGCACTCCGCGGGCCGCCGCGACCGCGCCCTCGGCGGTCTCCGCGCGGCCGACCGCGGCCAGTATCTCCTGCTCCAGGTGGTCCCGGCCGCGCGGGACGAGGCCGCCCTGGTCGCCGAGGATGGCCACCGCCTCGGGGGCCCGGAGCAGCAGGTCGGGGGCGAGCCGGCCGGCCGAGAGGACCCGGGCCAGGTTCTCGGCGGCGGCGCCCTCGTCGCGCAGCAGCCGCAGGTACCAGGGGGTCTTGCCGAGCGCGTCGGAGACCTTGCGGAAGCCGAGCAGTCCGGCGTCGGGGTCCGCGGAGTCCGCGAACCAGCCCAACAGGACGGGCAGCAGGGTGCGTTGGATGGCGGCCTTGCGGCTCACCCCCGAGGACAGCGCCTCCAGGTGGCGCAGGGCGGCGGCCGGGTCGGCGTAGCCGAGCGCTTCGAGGCGGACTCCGGCGGCGCGGGCGCTGAGCCGGATCTCGCCGGGCGCGAGCTGGGCGACCGCGTCCAGGAGCGGCCGGTAGAACAGCTTCTCGTGCAGCCGCCGCACCGCGGACGCGTGCCGCTTCCACTCCTTGTTGAGGCTGGCGACCGGCTCGGTGCGCAGCCCGAGCGAACGCCCGAGCCGGCGCAGATCGGCCTCGTCCTCCGGGACGAGGTGGGTGCGGCGCAGCCGGTAGAGCTGGATGCGGTGCTCCATGGCGCGCAGGAAGCGGTACGCCTCGCCGAGCTGGGCGGCGTCCGCCCGGCCCACGTAGCCGCCCGCGGCGAGCGCGTCGAGCGCGTCGAGGGTGGTGCCGCTGTGCAGCGTCGCGTCGCTGCGCCCGTGCACCAACTGGAGGAGCTGGACGGCGAATTCGACGTCGCGCAGCCCGCCGGGCCCGAGCTTCAGTTCGCGCTCGACCTGGGCCACGGGGATGTTGTCGACGACTCTGCGCCGCATCTTCTGCACGTCGCCGACGAAGTTGTCCCGGTCGGCCGCCATCCACACCAGCGGTGAGACGGCCTCGACGTACTCCTGGCCGAGCTCCGGGTCGCCCGCCACCGGCCGCGCCTTGAGCAGCGCCTGGAACTCCCAGGTCTTGGCCCACCGCTGGTAGTACGCGAGATGGCTGGACAGGGTGCGCACCAGCGGCCCGTTGCGGCCCTCCGGGCGGAGGTTGGCGTCGACCGGCCAGATCACGCCCTCGACGGTGGTCTCCGAGCAGATCCGCATGAGGTGCGAGGCGAGCCGGGTCGCGGCCTGCAGGGCCTTGCCCTCGTCGGCCCCTTCGACGGGCTCGGCCACGAAGATGACGTCGACGTCGGAGACGTAGTTGAGCTCGTGCCCTCCGCACTTGCCCATCGCGATCACCGCGAGCCGGCACTGGGCGGCGTCGGCGGGCGCGGCGGTGCGGGCGATGGCGAGCGCGGCGCGCAGCGTGGCGGTCGCGAGGTCGGCCAGTTCGGCGGCGCTCTGCGCCATGTCGGTCGTCCCGCACACGTCGCGGGCGGCTATCGCGAGCAGACAGCGCCGGTAGGCGACCCGCAGCGTCACCGGGTCGACGGCGTCGGCGAGACCCCGCTCGAATTCGGCGACCCCGGGGTGCAGGTCGGCCGCCTCATAGGTGACCAGGGCGTGCCAGTCCCGGGGGTGGCGGGCCAGGTGGTCGCCGAGCGCCTCGGAGGCGCCGAGCACCCCGAGCAGCCGGTCCCGCAGCGGCTTCGCCGCGACCAGCGTGTCCAGGAGCGCCTGACGCTCGTCGGCGTCCTGCGCCTGAATCGCCTCCACGACACGGACGAGTCCGAGGAGGGCCAGATCGGGGTCGGCGGTGGCGCCCAGCGCGTCCAGGAGGACCGGATCGGACCGTACGGCCGAGAGCTCGGGGGTCTCCAGGAGGCGCTCGGCGGCCGAGGGGTCGGTGAAGCCATGTCGCAGCAGTCGCGTGAACGTACTGCTCCTGCGCCCCGGCACCGTCATCTGGCCGCCTCCCACGTCGTACGCGCGCACGCCCGGCCCGGGTCCGGCGGAACCCGGCCCGCCCGGTCGGGCTGCCCCGGCTTCCGAGCCTAGCCGCAGTGGGCGCTCGGAGGCCCGGCGAGGTGTTCCCCGACGGCCGGAAGGGACGGCCCGCGCACCCCCCGGGGTGATCAAGGCCACATGACTGGTCCCGAGTCCAAATGAACCCGATTCTTGGCCCTTTCGTCTTCCCTGCCGATCAGGTTCTGACCAGCCCTGATCGAGCACTCAGGACCGGACCCGGCCAGGACGTGCTCCGCACCCTGACCGGCCGCCGAGGCCGCCGTACCGAAAGACCGCACCCATGAAGCCCAGGCTGCCGCTGCGCTCCGCGCTGCTCTCCCGCCGTGGCGCCGTCGCCGGCTCCGCGCTCGTCGCCGCGCTGCTCACCGGCGGGGTCTTCGCGGAACTCGCGATGTCCGACACCGAGGGCACGGACACCCCGGGCGCCGCCGCCTCGGCCGCGCCGGCCGCCGTGTCCTCGGGACCGGTGCGGCCCGCGGGCGGCTCCGTGCTGCAGATCATGGCCCACCCCGACGACGACCTGTTCTTCATGAACCCGGACACCGGCCAGTCGCTGCGCTCGGGCCGCCCCATCACGTCGGTGTACGTCACGGCCGGCGAGTCGGACGGCGTGAACTCCCCGCCGCCGAAGAAGCCGGGCGGCCCGCGGCCGAAGGCCGACCGGGCCAAGTACGCCGAGGCCCGCCAGAACGGCATACGCGGGGCCTACGCGCAGATGGCGACCGGCGACCGGGCCGGCGCGTGGACGCGCGTCTCCATACCCACCGCGGGCGGTGGCACCGCCGAGCTCGACACGCTCGACGCCCGCCCCGACATCCACCTGGTGTGGGTGCAGCTGCGCGAGGCGGAGACGATCCTCGGCAACCAGCCGCACAGCCTGCGTGGCCTGTGGAACGGCCAAGTCGCCACGCTCACCTCGCAGTTGTCCTCGGGCAGCCCGGCCCACTCCTTCACGTACACGAAGGACCAGATGGTCAAGACGCTCGCCGGGCTGATGGAGCGGTTCCGCCCGACGCATGTGCGCACCCTCGACCCGACGCCGGGCGTGGACGGCAAGCCGCAGAAGATCATCGACCACCAGGACCACATCTTCAGCGCCCGTTTCGCCCAGGCCGCGCTCCAGCTGTACGCCAAGTCCGCGAACCACCCGGACTTCACCGTCCAGACGTACTTCGGCTACAACACCAGCCACCTGCCGCACGCCTTCGCCAAGCCGGCCTCCGACGCCAAGGCCGACATCGTGAAGACGTACGCCTGGATGGACCCGGACGACAACTACTGCGACAGCACGGCCGGTTGCGGCGACCGCAAGGTGTCGACCGACGTGTACGGCAACAACTGGGCCCAGTCGGTCCGTTACAGCCGCACCAACTCCACCTCCTGGCTGCAGTCCGGCAAGGACGGGAGCCTGTGGGCGTTCGGCGTGCTCGACCAGCGGCTCGCCGTGTGGCACAAGGCGCCCGGCGCGGACGGCACTTGGGGCAAGCCCGAGCTGCTGCCCGGCGACGGCATGGACCCGGGGGTGAGCTCGACGCGGCTGCCGGACGGCCGGCTCGCGGTGTTCGGCACCCGTACGGTCTTCGGCGCCGGGCTCACCGACTACCACCGCGAGGTGGTGGCCGCGGTGCAGACGGCCGACGGCGGCTTCGGTCCCTGGCGTTCGCTCGGCGCGCCCGAGCGGAGCGGCAGCGACGGCATCTTCGACATGTCCACGCCCACCGCGGCGGTGGACGGCTCCGGCAGGCTCACCGTGTTCCTGCGCGGCGGCGACCGCAGCCTGCACTCCGCGACCCAGACCGCGGACGGCGGCTGGACCCCGTGGGCCGGCCTCGGCGGCGCCGACCTGGTCGGCGACCCGGTGGCGGCCACCGACGGCGGCGGCCGCGTCCACGTGTTCGCCAGCACCCCCACGTCGATGCCGACCTGGGCGCAGGCCACCCCGGACGCCCCGATGCCCGCGCGCGCCGAGGAGACCAAGCTGCCGCCGAACACGATAGGCATGTCCGCCCGCGCGGACGGCGACGGCGTGCGGGTGTACTACCGCAAGGGCGGCTCGGGCAACGTCCAGAGCGTGCTGTTCACCGGCGCGGACCCGGCCGGGGTCACCGACCTCGGCGACACCTCCGGCTACGGCATGGTCGGCGCGGCGGGCCCGCTCCTGGCGGGTCGCACCGCCTCCGGCGCGCTCGCCACCCTGGAGCCGGGCGGCGCGGACCCGCAGTGGAAGCCGGACGGCACCATCCTGTTCACCGGTGCCCCCTCGGCCGTGCAGGACGGCCAGAACGCCGTGGCGGCGGCGATCGGACTGGACGGCCGGCTGTACTGGACGCAGACCGCCGGCCCGGGCGGCCCGGCCGGCGGCTGGAAGCCCGTCCCTTAGCGGGTGCCGGTCACGGCACGAGGCTCTTCTCGCGCTCGGCGGGCGCGGCCACCGGCGTCGGCGGCTGCGGCTCGGGGACCAGCCACCTCGGCAGGCGCGGCTCCACCAGGGGCCGGACCAGGACGCGTACCGGCTTCGTCGACAGCAGTGCGACCACCGCCACCGCGACCGCGCTGAGCACCAGCTGTCCCGAGAGCCCCGTCTGCCGGACGATCCGGAAGACCCCGTAGTACTCGGCGACGCGGAGCAGGATCCCGTGCAGCAGATACGGGTAGAGGGTGACCGCGCCGAACGCCGTGATCCACAGGCGGCGGCCCGGCACCAGTGCCAGGAACGACGCCACCAGGAGCGCGCTCACCGCGAACAGCGCCAGCCTGAGCAGCAGGTACCGGCCGAGCGGGACGTGCAGCGCGACGTTCCCGGCGTCCATGGACAGCCAGTCGTCGCTCGGTTCCGGTGACAGCCGGTAGGCGAGCGCGAGAGCGCCGATGAAGACGGGCACGGCGAGGCGGCGGGCCGTGCGGGTGCGCAGCCGGGCGAAGTGTTCGGGGCGCAGCCGCAGTCCCAGGACGAAGTACGGCAGGAACATCAGCACCCGGGGCAGCGCCAGGTCCCCGCCGATGACGGTCGTGCCCGCGGCGAGCGAGACGACGACCGCGATGGCGACCGGATGGCGCACGGCGTTCCAGACGGGCGTGGTGAGCCGCCAGACGAACAGGGCGATGAGGAACCAGCACAGGTACGTCGGCGAGGTCGGGGTGATCGCGAGCTCGGTGCCGCGCAGCCAGTGGTAGACGAGGCTGTAGATGGTCTCGAAGATCAGATACGGCACCAGCACTCCGGACAGGAGCCGGCGGATCTGGTCGGGGCGGCCGGTGAAGCTGCGGGAGAAGTAGCCGGAGAGCAGAATGAAAGCCGGCATGTGAAAGGCGTAGACCAGGTTGTGCAGGGCTCTGAGGGCCTGCGTGTGGGGGGTGATCACCTGCTCCCAGCTGTGGCCGAGCGCGACCAGGGCGATCAGCAGGAACTTGGCGTTGTCGAAGAACGGACTGCGATCGGGGGTTCGGGGACTGCCAGGACCGGGATGGGGGGTGGAGCTGGTCATTCACCCCAATGTAGGGGGACGGGAGTGCCTCATGGGGACGTCATCGCCGTGGGCACGGGACGTTCCCCGGGTCTTCACTCACTTTCACCTTCCCGGTTGACATGGACACCCCTAACCTCTGGGTGCACCGCCCCCCGCCATCCCCCCACGTCATCCGGAGGTAGCCGTGTCCGGCGAGCCGAAACCGCGCCGCACCCGCACCGCCCTGCTCTGTGCCCTCGGCCTCGCGGCCGCGTCCGCCGGCCTGTGGGCCGGCCTCGGCGGGACGTCCTCCGCGCACGCCGCGGCGAGCGTCCCCACCCCGGACCACGTGATCGTGGTCGTCTTCGAGAACCACGCGTACAGCCAGGTCATCGACAGCTCCAGCGCCCCGTACATCAACTCGCTGAAGTCCGGCGGCGCCAACCTCTCCGCCTCGTACGCCGAGACCCACCCGAGCCAGCCGAACTACTACGCGATGTTCTCCGGCGCCACCCAGGGCATCACCGACGACAGCTGCGTCACCCCCGGCTTCTCCGCCGCGCCGAACCTCGCCTCCGAGCTGATCGCGGCCGGTAAGACCTGGGCGAGCTACAACGAGTCGCTGCCCGGCGAGGGCTCCACGACGTGCTCCAGCGGAAAGTACGCGCAGAAGCACAACCCGTGGTTCGGCTTCTCCAACGTGCCGACGTCGTCGGCCCACACCTTCGCCCAGTTCCCCACCGACTACTCCACGCTGCCGCAGGTCTCCTACGTCGTCCCGAACCTGTGCAGCGACATGCACGACTGCTCGGTCGCCACGGGTGACAGCTGGCTCAAGAAGAACCTGGGCGCGTACGCGACCTGGGCCAAGACCCACAACAGCCTGCTCGCCATCACCTTCGACGAGGACAACCGGCTCAGCGGAAACAAGATCCCGACGGTCCTGTACGGCCAGCAGGTGACCCCGGGCTCCTCGTCGTCCACCCAGTACAACCACTACAACCTGCTGCGCACGATCGAGGACATGTACGGCACCGCGCACGCGGGCCAGGCCGCCAACTCCACCGACATCACGGGCATTTGGACCTCCTGACGTGTACGTAGCGGACAGCCGCGGCAATCCAGCCGCCGCGGCCGACGCCGCCCGGGTCTCCTCCGGGCGGCGTTCGGCCGTCGCCCCCACCGTGTTCGCGCTCGGCACGGTCAGTCTCATCACCGACGTCTCCTCGGAGATGGTCACCGCCGTCCTCCCGCTGTACCTGGTGACCGGTCTCGGCCTGTCCCCGCTCGGCTTCGGCCTGCTCGACGGCGTGTACAACGGCTTCAGCGCGCTGGTGCGCCTGGTCGGCGGCCATCTGGCCGACCGGGGCGGGCGCCACAAGACGGTCGCGGTGCTCGGCTACGGCCTCTCCGCGCTGTGCAAACCCCTTCTGCTCCTTGTGAGTTCACTGCCGCTGATCGGCGCGGTGCTCGCCGCTGACCGCACCGGGAAGGGCCTGCGCACCGCGCCGCGCGACGCCCTGATCTCGCTCGCCTCCGAGCCGGAGGCGCGCGGCCGGGCGTTCGGGGTGCACCGGGCGATGGACACGGCGGGAGCCCTCCTCGGCCCCCTGACCGCCTTCCTGATCCTGCGTCAGGCGGCCGACGGCTACGACGCCGTGTTCACGGTGAGCTTCTGCGTGGCGGCGATCGGCGTCCTGGTCCTGCTCCTCTTCGTGCCCTCCCGCACCACGGCGGCTCCCGCCGGGGACGCCCCCCGCCCCTCCCTGAAAGCGGCCCTGGCCCTCCTTCGCGACCGGACCGTACGCCAACTCGCCATCGCCGCACTCCTGTTGGGCCTGGCCACGGTGAGCGACTCGTTCATCTACCTGCTTCTCCAGCACCGGCTCGGCGTCCCCGACCGCTGGTTCGCGCTGCTTCCGCTGGGCACGGCCGCCGCCTTCCTGCTGCTCGCCGTGCCGCTCGGGCGCCTCGCCGACAAGGTGGGCCGCTGGCAGGTGTTCCTCGGCGGCCATCTCGCCCTGCTCCTCGCGTACGCACTGCTCCTGACCGGCTGGCAGAGCCCGGCGCTCCCCTTCCTCACGCTGGCCCTGCACGGCGGTTTCTACGCGGCGACCGACGGCGTCCTGATGGCCGCGGCGGCCGGGTCGGTTCCGGCCGCACTCCGCTCCTCCGGGCTCGCGCTGATCCAGACCGGCCAGGCCGCGGCCCGCTTCGTCTGCTCGATCGCCTTCGGTGCGGCCTGGACGGCCTGGGGCGACCGGACGGCGCTGGGCACGGCGGCGACGGCCCTGGCCGCCTGCGCGGTGGGCGCCTTTCTGCTCCGCCCCTCGACCAGCGCGAAGGAAGTCCGGCCTTGACGCTCCGCAACAAGATCCTGGTGCTGGTGGCGGCGCTCGCCGTGCTTGCGGCCGTCGCCACCGCGTCCGTGCTGCACGCGGCCGGCCGCGCGGACCGCAAGAACCAGACCCAGGCGGGCGGCCCCCAAGTGACTGCGGGAAAGGTGTCGTTGACGCCCGGCGCCACCCGCCGGATCGTGTTCCGCAACATGGCGTGGGGCCCGCACCGCGACGAGCTGGCCACCGTCCCGGCCACCGATCCGGCGGGCCCGCGCACCGCCTCCGGCGTGAAGTGCCTGCGCTTCTACGCGGCGGCGGGCACCGGCATCTGCCTCCGGGCCGAACACGGCACGGTCCAGGACTCGTACCGCGCGGTGCTCCTGGACGCCCAGCTCAAGGAGCGCGCGCACTACGGCCTCCCGGGCATCCCGACCCGGTCCAGGGTCTCACCGAGCGGCCGCTGGGTGGCCTGGACGGTGTTCGTCGGAGGCGACTCGTACGCGGGCACGAACTTCTCGACCCGCACCGCGATCCTCGACACCAGGACCGGTCAACTCACCCAGTCCCTCGAAGACTTCAAAGCTATGAAGGACGGCAGGGAGCACCACGCAGCGGACACCAACTTCTGGGGCGTGACCTTCGCCGCCGACGACCGGCGGTTCTACGCGACGATGGCGACGGGCGGCCGGACCTACCTCGTGCGGGGCGACCTCGCGGACCGCACCGTGACCACCGTCCACACGAACGTCGAGTGCCCCTCGCTCTCCCCCGACGGCACCCGGATCGTCTACAAGAAGCGGGTGCCGGGCCTGCCCGCCGACGCCCCCTGGCGGCTGTACGCCCTGGACCTGGCGACGATGCGCGAGAGCGCGCTCGCGGAGCCGAGGAGCGTCGACGACCAGGCGGTCTGGCAGGACGACCACACGGTCGCCTACTCGCTCGCCGGGGACTACGGAGCCGACCTGTACACGGTCCCCGCCGACGGCACGGGCAGGCCGCAGCACCTGCTCACGGCGGGCCTGGCCCCGGCCTACCTGGGCTGAGGGCCCGGCTACTCCTTGTGGGCGCGGTAGTAGTCCCGCTCCATCTCCCGGGTCTCCACCATGACGTGCAGGCGGCGGCCCGCGACTCCCGTCACATGCTTGCGGGCGATCTCCAGGACGGTCTCGCTCAGCTCCTCGATCGCCTTCGGGGTGCGCCCGGAGAGGATCGCGACCTGGATGAAGACGGCGTCGACATCGTCCTCGGCCGCGCCGAAGTACGACTCCTCGATGCGCCGGAAGCGGGTCTTGAACGCCTCGGTGGTGGCGTTGATCGGGGCGGGCGCGACCTCGTGGACCTCACGGGCGAAGGCCCGCCGGTCGAAGGTCGCGGCGAGCCGCTCGGAGTACTCGACGGTGACGAATGGCATGAGGCCAATTCCCTTGTGTAGTAGTGCCGTTGATCAGGTGGACGTCTTGCGGGCCGCGTAGTGGCGGGCGGCCCGTACCCGGTTTCCGCACTTGGTGGTGCACCAGCGGCGGGCCGCGTGGGAGCGCAGGAACCAGCGGGTGCAGCCCTGGGCGCCGCACGGCGCGAGCAGGTCGGCGTCGGGCCCGGTGAGCAGGTCGGCGCCGTCCTCGGCGAGCAGGGAGAGGGCGGCGCCGGCCGGGTTCCCGGTGTCGGGTTCGTCGGCGCGGTGCGGCGCGCGGCCGGTCCAGACGAGGCGGGGTGTGGGAGGCGCGGCGGCCAGCGCGGAATTGAGCGCGTCCAGGCTCGGCGCGGGCGGCCGGGTTCCCTCGGCCCGCGCCGCGAACAGCTCCCGGAGCGCCTCGCGCAGGGAGCGCAGCCGGCTCGCCTGGCGGCCGTTCAGAACCGTCCGGTCGGGCAGGAGTTCATGACGTACCAGCCAGAGCCGCGCGGCGTCGGTGTCGTCCAGTAGGTCCACCGGCCCGTGGCTGAGCGCGAACCGGGTGTTCACCAGGGCGAGGGAGGCAAAGCGCTCCTCGCCGGGAACCGGCAGCTGATGGAGGTAGTGCGGCGCGTCATGATCCACGCCTCTCATGCTAACGCTTGCCGTTCCCCGTGAGAAGGTCTAGCGTTCCTCACGGAAAAAGGAAATCCAAAGCGTTAGACAGCGTTAGACAGGGGGCGCCCGAAGATGGCGTACGACGTGCCGGACTTCGACGTGGACCGGATACGCGAGGACTTCCCGATCCTCGGCCGCACACTCGACAGCGGGGCCCAGCTGGTCTATCTGGACTCGGGCGCCACCACCCAGAAACCGCTCCAAGTCCTGGACGCGGAACGGGACTTCTATCTGCACCACAACGCGGCCGTGCACCGCGGCGCCCACCAGCTCTCGGTCGAGGCGACCGACGCCTACGAGGGCGCGCGCCGCACGATCGCCTCCTTCGTCGGCGCGGCCGAGGACGAGATCGTCTTCACGAAGAACACCACCGAGAGCATCAATCTGGTGGCGTACGCCCTCGGCAACGCGGGCGCCCTCGGCCCCGGCGACAAGATCGTGGTCACCGAGATGGAGCACCACGCGAACCTGGTGCCCTGGCAGCAGCTCGCCGAGCGGACCGGGGCAAGGCTCGCCTGGTTCGGCCTCACCGACGAGGGGCGCCTGGACCTGTCGGACCTCGACCGGCTGGTCGACGGGACGACGAAGGTCGTCGCCCTGACCCACCAGTCGAACGTCCTCGGAACGCTCAACCCCGTCCGTACGATCGCGGACCGGGCGCACGCGGTGGGCGCGCTGGTGGTGGTCGACGGCGCCCAGTCCGTACCCCATCGGCCGGTCGACGTACGGGAGTTGGGCGCGGACTTCCTCGCGTTCTCCGGGCACAAGATGCTCGGCCCGAGCGGCGTCGGCGTCCTGTGGGGCCGCGCGGGCCTGCTCGACTCGCTCCCCCCGTTCCTGACGGGCGGCTCGATGATCGAGGTGGTCGAGATGGAGCGCTCGACGTTCCTTCCGCCGCCCCAGCGCTTCGAGGCGGGCGTCCCGATGACCGCCCAGGCGGTGGGTCTCGCGGCGGCGGTCGACTACCTTCAGGCCCTCGGGATGCCGGCGGTCGCGGCGCACGAGGACCGGCTCACCGCGCTCGCCCTCGACCTCCTCGGGGAGATCCCCGGGGTGCGGATCATCGGCCCCCCGGACCTCACCGAGCGGGGCTCGGCGGTGTCGTTCGTCGTGGCGGGCATCCATCCGCACGACGTCGGCCAGGTCCTCGACGACCGCGGCGTCGCCGTCCGGACCGGCCACCACTGCGCCCGCCCGCTCGCCCGCCGCCTGGGAGTCCCGGCGACGACGCGGGCGAGCTTCTACCTCTACAACACCCCGGCGGAGGTGAAGGCCCTGGCGGACGGGGTGCGAGCGGCCCAGAAGTACTTCGCGTGAGGGGACCTTGCCTGGGAGCCGAGGGGCCTCCGAGCTGAGGGGGCTGACGCCCCCTCAACTCCCTTACAGCACCGGCAAGTTCTTCCGCAGCTCGAACGCGGTGACCTCGCTGCGGTACTCCTCCCACTCCTGCTTCTTGTTGCGCAGGAAGAAGTCGAAGACGTGCTCGCCGAGCGTCTCGGCGACCAGCTCGCTGCGCTCCATCAGGGCGATCGCCTCGCCGAGGTTCTGCGGGAGCGGTTCGATGCCCATGGCGCGGCGCTCGGCGTCGGTCAGCGCCCAGACGTCGTCGTCGGCGCCCGCCGGGAGCTCGTAGCCCTCCTCGATGCCCTTCAGGCCGGCCGCGAGGAGCAGGGCGTAGGCGAGGTAGGGGTTGCAGCCCGAGTCGAGCGAGCGGACCTCGATCCGGGAGGAGCCCGTCTTGCCCGGCTTGTACATCGGGACGCGGATGAGCGCCGAGCGGTTGTTGTGGCCCCAGCAGATGTACGAGGGCGCCTCGCCGCCGGCGCCCGCCGTACGCTCCGAGCCGCCCCAGATCCGCTTGTAGGAGTTGACCCACTGGTTGGTGACCGCGGCGATCTCGGCGGCGTGCTTGAGGAGGCCCGCGATGAAGGAGCGGCCGACCTTGGACAGCTGGTACTCCGCGCCCGACTCGTAGAACGCGTTGCGGTCGCCCTCGAAGAGGGAGAGGTGGGTGTGCATGCCCGAGCCGGGGTACTCGGAGAACGGCTTCGGCATGAAGGTCGCCTGCACGCCCTGTTCGAGCGCGACCTGCTTCATGACCAGGCGGAAGGTCATGATGTTGTCGGCCGTGGACAGCGCGTCCGCGTAGCGCAGGTCGATCTCCTGCTGACCGGGCGCGCCCTCGTGGTGGCTGAACTCGACCGAGATGCCCATCGATTCGAGCATCGTGATCGCCTGTCGGCGGAAGTCCATCCCGACGTTCTGCGGGGTGTGGTCGAAGTAGCCCGAATTGTCGGCCGGGACGGGGCGGGTGCCGTCCAGCGGCTTGTCCTTCAGCAGGAAGAACTCGATCTCGGGGTGCGTGTAGAAGGTGAACCCGAGGTCGGAGGTCTTGGCGAGGATGCGCTTGAGGACGAAGCGCGGGTCCGCGAAGGACGGGGAGCCGTCCGGCATCCGGATGTCGCAGAACATCCGGGCGGTGCCGGGCGCCTCGGCGCGCCACGGCAGGATCTGGAAGGTGGACGGGTCCGGCCTGGCGATCATGTCGGACTCGTAGACGCGGGCGAAGCCCTCGATGGCCGAGCCGTCGAAGCCGATTCCCTCGTCGAAGGCCTGCTCCAGCTCGGCCGGGGCGACCGCCACCGACTTGAGGAAGCCCAGCACATCGGTGAACCACAGGCGCACGAACCGGATGTCGCGCTCCTCGAGAGTCCGGAGCACGAACTCCTGCTGCTTGTCCATAGCCACATCCTTGCAGTTCAGACGGCCTGTGCATCACTACCCCGCCAAGAACGGGGACGGCGTGGGAGCCCTCAGTATCGAGGCGCGGGATTACCTCCACATTACGCACTCGGTATGACGTAGAGCACGTCCCCTCCCCTGGGGTGCCCCGGCGCGTTCCTCGGAGGCCGATGTGGTGGATACTCGCTCCTCGTTGCCCGCAGAAAGGCTGAGGAGAACCGAGCATGACCGGCACCCAGGTGGACCCCCCGGATACCACCGTCGCATCCCCCGAGCGGCGCCGCTGGCGCGGCTGGCTGCTCGACGGGCTCAGCGAGCGCTCCGCCCGCCACCCCGGGCCGCACGGCACCCCGCCGGCCGAGCACAAGGGCCAGCGCTGGTGGCGGGTCATGTGCCTGACCGGCGTCGACTACTTCTCCACGCTCGGCTACCAGCCCGGCATCGCCGCGCTCGCCGCCGGACTGCTCTCGCCGCTCGCGACGCTGGTGCTGATCGCGCTGACGCTCTTGGGCGCGCTGCCGGTCTACCGGCGGGTCGCGAAGGAGTCGCCGAACGGCGAGGGCTCGATCGCGATGCTGGAGCGGCTGCTCCCCTGGTGGGCCGGGAAGATCTTCGTCCTGGTGCTGCTCGGCTTCGCCGCCACCGACTTCATGATCACGATCACGCTGTCGGCCGCGGACGCCTCCGCGCATGTCGTGGAGAATCCTTTCGCCCCGAACTTCCTGCACGGCTCCAACCTGTGGATCACGCTCGCCCTGGTCGCGGCGCTGGGCGCGGTCTTCCTCAAGGGGTTCAAGGAGGCCATCGGGATCGCGGTGGCGCTCGTCGGCGTCTATCTGGCGCTGAACCTCGTGGTCCTCGCCACCGCCGTCTGGAAGATCGCCACCGAGCCGGTCGTCATCGGCAACTGGTGGGACGCGATGACGGCCCAGCACTCCTCGCCGCTCGCGATGATCGGGGTCTCGCTGCTCGTCTTCCCGAAGCTCGCGCTCGGCATGTCCGGGTTCGAGACGGGCGTGGCGGTCATGCCGCAGATCCAGGGCGACGCCTCCGACACCCACGACAAGCCGGCCGGCCGCATCCGCGACACCCGCAAGCTGCTGACCACCGCCGCGCTCATCATGAGCGGCTTCCTGCTGGTCTCCAGCCTCGCGACGACGATCCTGATCCCCGAGTCCGAGTTCAATTCCGGCGGCCAGGCGAACGGGCGCGCCCTCGCCTACCTCGCCCACCAGCACCTGGGCGAGGCCTTCGGGACGGTGTACGACATCTCGACCATCGCCATCCTGTGGTTCGCCGGGGCCTCGGCGACGGCGGGCCTGCTCAACCTCGTACCGCGCTATCTGCCGCGGTACGGGATGGCGCCGGAGTGGACCCGCGCGGTCCGGCCGCTGGTCCTGATCTTCACGGCGATCGCCTTCTTCATCACCTGGTGGTTCGACGCCGACGTCGACGCGCAGAGCGGCGCCTACGCCACCGGCGTGCTGGTGCTGATGCTCTCGGCCTCGTTCGCCTCCACGGTCGCCGTGCACCGGCGCGGCAAGCGGGGCGCGGCGCTCGGCTTCGGGGTGATCACCGCGGTCTTCGCGTACACGCTGGTCACGAACGTGATCGAGCGGCCGGACGGCATCAAGATCGCGCTGCTGTTCATCGTGGCCATCGTGGTGTCGTCGTTCGCCTCGCGGGTGCACCGCGCCTTCGAGCTGCGGGCGACGGCGGTGACCTTCGACGAGTGCGCCGCCCGGTTCGTGGACGAGGCCGCGCGGAGCGGGCCGCTGCGGATCATCGCGAACGAGCCGCACGAGCACTCGACGCGGGAGTACCGCGCCAAGGAGTACAGCCAGCGCGAGGAGACCCACATCCCCGAGGGCCGGCCCGTGCTGTTCCTGGAGGTCTTCATCCAGAACTCCTCGGACTTCACCACCGAGCTGACCGTCCACGGCGACGAGAAGCACGGGGTGCGCAGGCTGCGGGTCGAGGGCGCGGTGGTGCCCAACACCATCGCGGCCGTGATGATGGAGCTCCGCCACCGTACGGGCGAGGTCCCGCACGCCTACTTCAACTGGACCGAGGGCCATCCGCTCAGCCACCTGCTGCGCTTCCTGGTGTTCGGCGACGGCGAGGTCGCGCCGGTGACCCGCGAGGTGCTGCGCCGGGCCGAGCCGGACCTGAGCCTGCGCCCCCGGGTGCACGTCGGCTGAGCCCGCTGCGATGATTCCGGCCGGGTGACGCCCCGGCCCGCCGTGAGCCGCACTCCTCCCCCAGCATCTGCGCCCGGGGGAGTGCGGCTCACGCGTATCACGCGCCTGCTCCGCCCCGACTCCCCCTCAGCAGAGGGACGTTACGGACAGATGACCACCAACGGCACGTCAGGGCCCGGGCGCAAGACTGGTGCAGGGCTGTGCTGAGCGCTGCGCGGTGGGCCCGGAGAAGCAGTTGGCACAGGGCGTGGTCGACTCCCAGCGGTCGGAAATCGACCTGATGGCACAAATGCTGAAGAAAGGGGGCGCTCAGGCGCCCTCCAACTGACCGTCACTAAACGCTCTTTGGCGTTTCTTGGTGATCACTTGCCCCCCGCATGAACTGTTCCTGACAAGAGTGACGCATTACGTGCGCGCATCAGACAGCACACGTACAGCATGCGAAGACCTTCACGCAGGGGGTTACATGAGAACCAGCCGCGCCAGGCGGCGCGCCGTTGTGAGCATGGCAGCGACACTGCCCGTGCTCGCCGGTGCGCTCGCCTTCGGCATACCGTCCGCTCAGGCGGCCGATCCGGTCCCGAGCGGACGGGCGGCCCTCGCGGGCACCAAGCCCGTGTGGGCCACCGGCTCCGCCGACCAGGGTGCCACCGCCAAGTCCGCCCCGGTCAACGCCCGGGTGTACCTCGCCGGGCGGGACGCGAAGGGCCTCGACGCGTACGCCGCGGCCGTGTCCGACCCGAAGTCGGCCTCGTTCGGCAAGTACCTCAACGCCGAGCAGGCGCAGCAGCGCTTCGGCGCGACCAAGGAGCAGATCGACGCGGTCACCAAGTGGCTGAAGTCGTCCGGACTGACCATCACGGGCTCCAACCAGCACTACATATCGGTGTCCGGCGACGTCGCCGCGGCGCAGCAGGCGTTCGCCACGCAGCTGCACGACTACCGCAAGGACAACCGGACTTACCGGGCCCCGTCGAAGGCCGCGTCCGCGCCGCACGGGCTGGCCGACGCCGTCCTGACGGTGACCGGCCTGGACAACGCGCCGCACCAGTCGACGCACCAGGACACGCTGCCGGGTCCGGGCGCCGGGTTCCGCAACTCGGGCCCGTCCTCGACGTACTTCGGCTCCAACGTCGCCAAGACGCTGCCGGACGCGTACGGCACGAAGATCCCGTACGCGGTGCACGGCTACACCGGCAAGCAGCTGCGGGCGGCCTACGGTGCGGGCAAATACACCGGCAAGGGCGTGACGGTCGCGATCACCGACGCGTACGCCTCGCCGACCATGGCGTCGGACGCGGCGACCTACGCCAAGCGCAACGGTGACGCGGCCTACAAGAAGGGCCAGTACACCGAGGTCCTCCCGGCCGCCTTCAACAGCGTGGACGCGTGCAAGGCGTCCGGCTGGTACGGCGAGGAGTCCCTGGACGTCGAGGCCGTGCACGCCGTCGCACCGGACGCGAACATCGTGTACGTGGGCGGCGCGTCCTGCAACGACCCGGATCTGCTCGACGCACTCAACAGGGTCGTCGACAAGCACCTCGCCGACATCGTCTCCAACTCGTGGGGCGACGTCGAGAGCAACGAGACCCCGGACATCCAGGCCGCCTACGACCAGACGTTCAAGCTGGGCGCGATCGAGGGCATCGGCTTCTACTTCT
Source organism: Streptomyces sp. NPDC050485 (assembly GCF_044458185.1). Taxonomy (NCBI): domain Bacteria; kingdom Bacillati; phylum Actinomycetota; class Actinomycetes; order Kitasatosporales; family Streptomycetaceae; genus Streptomyces; species Streptomyces sp. NPDC050485. Next base: position 525,035 of record NZ_JBITHR010000003.1, read on the forward strand.
CCTCCGGTGACAACGGCGACGAGGTCGCCAACACCGGCAAGAAGCAGGTCGACACCCCTGCGAACTCGGCCTGGGCCACGTCGGTCGGCGGCACCTCGCTGGCGGTCGGCAAGGGCGACAAGTACCAGTTCGAGACCGGCTGGGGCACCGAGAAGGCCGCCCTGTCCGCGGACGGCAAGAGCTGGGTGAAGTTCCCGGGCGCCTACACCGGCGGCGCGGGCGGCGGCACCAGCTCGCTGGTGAAGCAGCCGTTCTACCAGCGCGGCATCGTGCCGGACTCGCTGGCGAAGGCGAACGGCGCGACGCCGATGCGTACCGTGCCGGACATCGCGGCGGTGGCCGACCCCAACACCGGGTTCCTGGTGGGCCAGACGCAGACCTGGCCCGACAAGTCGGTCAAGTACGACGAGTACCGCATCGGCGGTACGTCGCTGGCCGCTCCGGTGATCGCGGGCGTCCAGGCGCTGGCCCAGCAGGCCGGCCGCTTCCCGATCGGGTTCGCGAACCCGGCGATCTACGCGCGCTACAACTCGCCGCTGTTCCACGACGTCACGGACCACCCGCTGGGTGCGGGCCGCAACATCGCCGTGGCCCGCGTCGACTTCGCCAACGGCGTCGACGCGACCGGTGGGCTGCTCACTTCGGTGCGCACGCTGGGCAAGGACAGCTCGCTGAGCGCGGTCAAGGGGTACGACGACGTGACGGGTGTGGGCTCGCCCGCGCCCGGCTACGTGGCGTCGTACGGCTTCCCGTTCCGCCGCTGACCCCCTGACGGGGTCCCCGTCCCGCCCCTGGCCGCGAGTTGCTGCGGCTGGGGGCGGGGCTTTTTTTCTTCCCCCACCCCGCCCCTTCCCGAAACCCTCCGGGGGTGGGACGGGGAAGGTGGTCTCCCGGGGCTCCGCCCCGGACCCCGTTCGCGCCTCACGGGCGTACTGCCCGCGCCACCTCCCCCGGGCTGTCCAGCATGACCAAGTGGCCTGCGCCAGGGGCCAGTTGGAAGGTTGCGGCCAGCGTGGACGCCAATGCGCGCTGGCGGTGGATCCAGGTCGGGCCGCCCGCCCCGCCCGCCAGTACGGTGACCGGGACCGGGGGGAGCCCGAACTGGCCGCGCAGGGAGAGGAGTTCGGCCGCCACCGCGTGGTAGCGGGTGTTCTCCAGGAGCATCCCCCGCAGCACCCGCGACGTGCGGTAGCAGCGCCGCACCACATCGCGCGGCGCCGGATCCCCGCCCCCCGCGCGGGACGCGCGGACCATGCCCCGGCGCGCCGAAGGGCCGAGCGCGGCCGGCACTCCCGCACGGCAGAGCACCGCACCCGCCGCCCGCGCGAACGCCAGCCGCAGCGCCGGAGCGACCGGCGGACGCGCGCGCTCCTCGATGCTGGAGTCGACTAGGACGAGCCCCGCCGTACGGGCCGGGTACAGCCGCGCGAAGGCCTCCGCGTGGAACCCCGCGATGGAGTGCCCCACCACCGTCACCGGCTCGGCGAAGCCCAGCGCGTCGAGGATCCCGGCGATGCGGTGGGCCTCCCCCGCCCCCGTCGGCGCCACCGCGGCGGGCCCGGACAGACCGTGCCCGGGGCGGTCGAAGCGTACGACCGTGTGGTGCGGGGCGAGCAGCGGCACCACCGGGTCCCAGTCGAACCAGCTCATGCCGAGCCCCGCGCTGAGCACCACGACCGGTCCGGCCCCCTCGACCACCACGTGGTGCGGCACCCCGCCCACTCGTACGAACGTCATGTCCGCCGCTCCCGCGCCACGCTCAGCGCGAGTACGCCCAGCCACACCGCCACGAGCAGCACCTGGGAGCGTTGTCCCGCACCGAGCGCCCAGGTGCCCCGGCCGGCCTGGAACGCGGCGACGGAGGCCAACGTCCAGGCGGTGGCGAGGAGTTCGAGGGCGGCGAGGGTCGGCCCGAGGCGGGCGGCCAGCAGGGGCCAGTGGCCGTAGCGGCGGGCTGCGACCGTGAGCCCCACCACCCCGACCAGCGCTCCCACCATGGCGAGGCTGCTGCTCACCGCGTGCGCGGTGTGCGTCGCCGGGACGAGGCCGGCCGTTTCGCGGGCCGCGCACACCGGGTCGGCGGTGGGCGCGCAGCTCAGCGGAAGGCGGGAGTCGACCGCGGTGGCGGCGCCGAAGAGCGCGAGGCCCGCCCAGCCGGCCAGCGACCAGGGCCGGTGGTCACGACACCCGAGCGCGCACACCGCGCCCGCCAGGACGAGGAGTCCCGCGGTCAGGTCGGTGGCGCGGAAGAGTCCGCCGAGCGGCTGGTCGGCGGCCGCGAGTTCGCTCACGTACGCCTGGATCGGGTCGAGTCCGGTCTGGAAGAGGAGCTCAAGGACCCAGGCCGTGTACGCCAGGGCGCCGAGCGCGAGCAGGACGGCCACGGGCCGGGTTCGCACACCACGCTGGGACATAGTGGGGCCAATGCTACGGGGCGGCCTCGCCCCCGGCCGTGATCCGCCGGACACCCCTCTCTTGGTGGTCCGGATGCACCCAGCCCGGCTTGCGGAACTTCAGGAAGGCCAGCGGGGCCGCGATGCCCAGGGCGAGCAGTCCGCCGCCGACGGCTCGGCGCCGAACCGCTCACCCAGCGGTAGATGCCGCCGGTCCAGCCGGAGGCGAGTTCGGCGCCGACCAGCGCGGTGGGCAGCAGGAAGACGAGGGCGGGCGGCAGGTAGAGGAAGATCGCGGCCAGGCCGTAGACGGCCATGGCGGGCGAGGGGCGCAGGCTCGCGACGGATGCCGTCGTCATCAGGCCCAGCGTCACCCAGGAGACGAACTGCCGTTTTGTCCCTTCGGTCGCGACGAGTTCCTCATCGGAGGCATCCGTGGCCGTCATGGGCCCGTGATCGGCTCGGCGCCCGGGTCCCGCACGTCGGGCCGCGGGAACGGCCCGCTCCCCGGCGGGCCCCGCGCCCGGCCCGGCGGGCGTCCGGCACGGGGCGCCGCGCGCCTCCTCGGCACCCCATCGCGTCGCATTGACGATTACACTGGCCGGGTGCCTCAACTACGCCTCGCCCTGAATCAGATCGACTCGACGGTCGGCGACATCGCCGGCAACGCCGAGGCGATCGTGCACTGGACCCGGCACGCCGCCGAGCAGGGGGCGCACCTCATCGCGTTCCCCGAGATGATGCTGACCGGCTATCCCGTGGAGGACCTGGCTCTGCGGTCGTCCTTCGTGGAAGCGTCCCGGGCGGCGCTGGCGGCGCTCGCGGTACGGCTGGACGCGGCGGGCTTCGGGGAGATTCCGGTGGTCGTCGGGTACCTGGACCGGTCCGCGTCCGCCACCCCCAGGCTCGGCCGGCCCGCGGGCGCCCCGCAGAACGCGGCGGCCGTGCTGCACGGCGGCCGCGTCGTGCTGGCCTTCGCCAAGCACCACCTGCCCAACTACGGCGTCTTCGACGAGTTCCGCTACTTCGTGCCGGGCGACACCCTGCCTGTCGTGCGGGTGCGCGGCGTCGACGTCGCCCTCGCCATCTGCGAGGACCTGTGGCAGGACGGCGGCCGGGTCCCGGCCACCCGCTCCGCCGGCGCCGGGCTGCTGATCTCCATCAACGCCTCGCCCTACGAGCAGAACAAGGACGACTCCCGGCTCGACCTGGTCCGCAAGCGGGCCCAGGAGGCCGGCTGCACGCTCGCGTACGTGGCGACCATCGGCGGCCAGGACGAGCTGGTCTTCGACGGCGACTCGATCGTGGTCGACGCGGGCGGCGAAGTCGTGGCGCGGGCACCGCAGTTCTCCGAGGGCTCGGTCATCCTCGACCTGGAGCTGCCGGCCGCCGGCCCGGTCCCCCGCGGTGTGCTGGACGACGGTCTGCGCGTCGACCACGTGGTGATCTCCGAGGAGCCCCTCGCGGCGTACGAGCCGGAGCTCACCGGCGGTTACGCCGACCGTCTGGACGACGACGAGGAGGTCTACTCGGCGCTGGTGGTGGGCCTGCGGGCGTACGCCGCGAAGAACGGCTTCCGGTCGGTCCTGATCGGCCTGTCCGGCGGCATCGACTCGGCGCTCGTCGCCGCGATCGCCTGCGACGCGCTGGGCGCGGCGAACGTGTACGGCGTGTCCATGCCGTCGAAGTACTCCTCGGAGCACTCCAGGGGCGACGCGGCGGAGCTCGCACGCCGTACGGGGCTGAACTTCCGCACCGTCCCCATTGAGCCGATGTTCGACGCGTACATGGTCTCGCTCGGTCTGGCCGGGCTCGCCGAGGAGAACCTCCAGTCGCGGCTGCGCGGCACGATGCTGATGGCGATCTCCAACCAGGAGGGCCACATCGTCCTGGCCCCGGGCAACAAGTCCGAGCTGGCGGTGGGCTATTCGACGCTGTACGGCGACTCGGTGGGTGCCTACGGGCCGATCAAGGACGTCTACAAGACCGCGGTCTTCCGGCTCGCCGAGTGGCGCAACCGGGCGGCGGCCGAGCGCGGCCAGACCCCGCCGATCCCGGAGAACTCCATCACCAAGCCCCCGAGCGCCGAGCTCCGCCCCGACCAGGTCGACACGGACTCGCTGCCCGACTACCCGGTCCTGGACGCGATCCTGGCGATGTACGTCGACCGGGACCGGGGCGCCGACGCGATCGTGGCGGCCGGCTACGACCCCGAGCTGGTGGCGAAGACGCTGCGGATGGTGGACACGGCGGAGTACAAGCGCCGCCAGTACCCGCCGGGCACGAAGATCTCGGCGAAGGGCTTCGGCAAGGACCGCCGCCTGCCGATCACGAACCGCTGGCGCGAGTCACTCTGAACCACGGGGAAGGGGCGCGCCTGCGGGGGCGCCCTCTCCTCACACCTGGAGCCGCGCCGCGACCGGCAGGTGGTCGCTGCCGGTCTTCGGCAGGGTCCACGACGACTTCGGCTGGATGCCCTTGACCATGATCTGGTCGATGCGGGCCATGGGGAACGCGGCCGGCCAGCTGAAGCCGAAGCCGTTGCCCGCGGCGCCCTGGGTGGAGCGCATCTGGGAGGTGATGTTGTTCAGCGAGCGGTCGTTCATCGTGCCGTTGAGGTCGCCGAGCAGGACCACCTTCTTGAGCGGCTCGGCGGAGATCGCCTCGCCCAGCGTGTAGGCGCTGTTGTCGCGCTGGTTGGCGGTGAACCCGGCGTTCAGCTTGACCCGTACCGAGGGCATGTGGGCGACGTACACCGCGACATCACCGGTCGGGGTCTTGACCGTCGAGCGCAGCGCGCGGGTCCAGCCGATCTTGATGTCGACGGGCCGGCTTTCGCTCATCGGGTACTTGGACCACAGGCCCACCGTGCCCTGCACCGAGTGGTACGGGTAGATGTCCGCCAGCGCCTTCTTGTACGCCTCGACCTTGTCGCCCGGGATCTCCTCCAGGGCGAGGACCTGCGCGCCGGAGGCGGCGACCTGGCGGGCGGTGCCGGCCGGGTCGGGGTTCTCGGCGTTGACGTTGTGGGTCGCGACGATCAGGTTGCCGCCCGCGCTCTGCTTGTCGGTGAGCAGTCCGCCGAACAGGTTGAGCCAGACGACCGACGGGAGCAGCAGCGCGATCAGCGCGGTCGCCGAGCGGCGCCACAGCGCGAGACCGAGCAGGACCGGCACGAACAGGCCGAGCCACGGCAGGAACGTCTCGGTAAGCGAGCCGAGGTTGCCGACTGAGTTGGGGATCTTCGCGTGCAGGACCATCACCAGCGCCATGACCGCGGCGATCCCCGCGAGCACCAGGCCGCGGCGCCAGATGCCGGGGTCGCCCCGCCAGCCGTCGAGCAGGCGCCGGAACCGGGACCCGGTGCGCTCGCCCTCCGCGCCGCCGTCGCCCGTTTCCGTCACATACGCCCGCGCCATACCGCTGTCCTCACTGCTGTCGCCCACACACCGTCACCGCTGTCGACCCTAGGCGAAGACGGGTGGCTTTCCCTGCTGTCGTACTCCTCGTACGAAAGCCGTACGCCCCGCAGGACGACCGGGTGCGGTGGCGGGTTCCAGGCGGGGGCCCGGCGGGGGGCCCTGTGACGAAACGCGCATATTAGCGAGCCGGGCGCAGCCCTTCGAGTACGGCGTCGACGATGCGCTCGGCGAACTCGGGCCCCGGCAGCTCAGTGCCAGGCCGCATCATGGTGCGGACCAGCATCGGGGCGACGAAGAGGTCCCCGGCCATTTCGAGGTCGATCCCGGCGCGGATCTCGCCGTTCTCGATGCCCCGCCGCAGCACCTCGTCCATGAGCTCGCGGCGGGGGCCGATGACCAGGCTGTGGTACTTCGACCAGAGCTTGGGATAGCTCTGCATCTGCGCGAAGACGTTGTGCAGCAGCGCGGAGGACTGCTTGGCGGCGCTGCGCTGCCGCACGTTCTCGACCATGCGGACGAGGTCGTCGCGGAGCGAGCGGCCGGGCAGCGGCGGGGTCGGGGACTCCATGGACTGGACGACCTCGACGAACAGCTCCTCCTTGCCGGCCCAGCGCCGGTAGATGGTGGCCTTGCCGACGCCGGCGGTGCGGGCGATGCGTTCGATGGAGAGGTCGGCGAGCGACACGCCGTCTTCCAGAAGCTTGATCACGGCCTCCAGGATCTGCCGCTCGGCGGCCTCGGAGCGGGGCCGCCCGCGCCGTGGTTCGCCGTCCTTGTCCTGCTTGTCCATCAGGGTCACGCCCGCTCCGCTTCTGTCGACCGACCCGCATTCTTCCCGACCGGCGCCGCGCTACCGCCGGGCGGCCTCGGCGGGACGGTCCTCGGCCCGGGGAGCGCCGGCCGCGGGCGGCTTCGCGGGCAGGAACAGGAGGACGACGACGGCGCCGAGGAGGGCCACCCCGGACGAGGCGAGGGCGGTGACGTGCATGGCGTGGAGAAAGGCGTCGTCGGCCGGGCCGATCAGGGCCTTGCCCGCGGGGCCCATCTTCTCGGCGATGCCGAGGGTCGCCTCGATGGACTCGCCCGCCGCCTTGCGCGCCCCTGCGGGGACCGCGCCGAGGTGGCCCTCGATGTCGCCGCGGTAGACGGTGGAGAGCACCGAGCCGAGCACGGCGACCCCGAGCGCGCCGCCGACCTGGCGGAAGGTGTTGTTGACGGCCGAACCCGAGCCGGCCTTCTCGCGCGGCAGCGACTGCATGATCGAGACGGTGACCGGCGGCATGATGTGGGCCATTCCGGCGCCCTGGAGGAAGAAGACGACCGCCATGGCCCAGATCGGGGTGTTCGCGTCGTACAGCGCGAAGGCCGCGAGGCCGATCGCCACCAGGACAAGACCGGCCGTGCAGACCGCGCGGGCGCCGAAGCGCTCCACGACGAGCCGGGCGCGCGGCGCGAAGATCATCTGGGCGACGGCGAGCGGCAGGATGAGCAGACCGGCCTGCAGGGCGCTGTAGCCGCGCACGCTCTGCAGGTAGAAGACCGAGAAGAAGGTCACGCCCATCAGCGCGAAGAAGGTCAGCGCGATGGCGACGACGGCGGCTGAGAAGGCGGGCTTCGTGAAGAAGCCGATGTCGATGGCGGGGTGGTCGCTGCGCTTCTCGTACACGACGAAGCCGGCCAGCACCGCGATGCCCGCGAGGATGGTGGCGAGCACCGACGTATCGGTGAAGTCCGCCAGTTGGCCACCGTGGATGATGCCGTACACGAGCAGGACCAGGCCCACGACGGAGAGCAGCACGCCCACCGGGTCGAGCCTGCCCGGGGCGGGGTCCCTGGAGTCCGGTACGAGGACGATCATGGCGATCAGCGCGATGAGCACGACCGGCACGTTGACCAGGAAGACCGAGCCCCACCAGAAGTGCTGGAGCAGCACGCCGCCGGTGATCGGGCCGATCGCGATGGCCAGGCCCACGCCGCCGGTCCAGATGCCGATCGCCTTGGGCTGTTCCTCGCGCTCGAAGACGTTCATGAGGACGGCGAGGGTGGCGGGCATCACGAAGGCGCCGCCGAGGCCCATCAGGGCGCGGAACGCGATGAGTTGGCCCGAGGAGCCGGAGAAGGCGGCGAGCACCGAGCCGAGACCGAAGACCGTGATGCCGAAGAGCAGGACCTTCTTGCGGCCGAGCCGGTCGCCGAGCAGGCCCGAGGTGAAGAGCAGTCCGGCGAAGACGAGCGTGTAGGCGTTGATCGCCCACTCCAGCTCGCTCTGGGTGGCGCCGAGGCCGGTGGGGGCGGGGCTGGCGATCGTCTTGACGGCGACGTTCAGGATCGAGTTGTCCAGGACGACGATCAGCAGGCTGAGCATCAGGACGGCGAGGATCGCCCAGCGCCGGCGGTGGACCGCCTCGGGCATGCGGGGAGCGGCCGGCACTCCGGACGCGGCTGACGTTGTTGACATGCCCATCAACCTAGAGCCATTTCGATACGGAACCGTCTCGTATTGGAATGTCTTTACTTTTCGGCCACCGGTTCGTGTTCACGGCCGATGCGCGTTCCGGGGACACCCTTCCCGGCACCGGGCACGGGATGCCACCATGGATGTGGTCCGGAGACGCCGTAAGGGCGCTTCGAGATGACGAACAGGAGCCGTTGCGATGACGCAACAACTTCAGGCTGCCCAGAAGCAGGCATCCGACAGCAGCAATCCCAAGGCGCTGTACGGAGGCAAGGGCACCCGGCGCATCACCGTGCACGACATCGCCGGCGCGAAGGCGCGCGGCGAGAAGTGGCCCATGCTCACCGCCTACGACGCGATGACCGCGTCCGTCTTCGACGAGGCCGGCATCCCGGTCATGCTCGTCGGCGACTCCATGGGCAACTGCCACCTCGGCTACGAGACGACCGTCCCGGTCACCCTGGACGAGATGACCATGCTCGCCGCGGCCGTCGTACGGGGCACCTCGCGCGCCCTCATCGTCGGCGACCTTCCCTTCGGCTCGTACCAGGAAGGCCCGGTACAGGCGCTGCGCAGCGCCATGCGCCTGGTCAAGGACGCGGGCGTCGGGGCGGTCAAGCTGGAGGGCGGCGAGCGCAGCCACGAGCAGATCCGGCTGCTTGTCGACTCCGGCATCCCGGTCATGGGCCATGTCGGCCTCACCCCGCAGTCCGTGAACACGCTCGGCTACCGGGTGCAGGGCCGCGGCGAGGAGGCGGCCCAGCAGTTGCTGCGCGACGCCAAGGCGGTCCAGGACGCGGGCGCCTTCGCGATCGTCCTGGAACTGGTCCCGGCCGAGCTCGCCGCCGAGGTGACCCGGGTCCTACACATCCCGACGGTGGGCATCGGCGCGGGCGTCGAGTGCGACGCGCAGGTGCTCGTCTACACCGACATGGTGGGCCTGACCCCCGGCAAGACCCCGCGCTTCACCAAGCAGTACGTGAACCTGCGCCAGTCCCTCGGGGACGCGGCGAAGGCCTTCGCCGACGAGGTCGTCGGCGGCGCCTTCCCCGCCGAGGAACACACCTTCCACTAGCCGCTGCGGTTCCGACGACAGTCCGCCGACTCCCCCCTCGGCGGGCTGTCCGTCGTCTTCCGGTCGTCTGTCGGCGGGTTTTCCACAGGCTGTCGGTGGACTGTCGGTCGTTTGTCGGTGGCGGCTGGCACCTTGGTGTCCATGACGCGAATCGACAAGAACCCCACGGGTGACGGCGCCGGCAACGCCATCACCGTCCGGGGGCTGGTGAAGCACTACGGCGACACCAAGGCGCTGGACGGCGTCGACCTGGATGTCCGCGAAGGCACCGTCCTCGGTGTCCTCGGGCCGAACGGCGCCGGCAAGACCACCCTCGTACGCTGCCTGTCCACCCTGATCGTGCCGGACTCCGGCACCGCCACCGTCGCCGGGTACGACGTGGTGCGCCAGCCCCGGCAGCTGCGCCGCACCATCGGCCTGACCGGGCAGTACGCCTCGGTCGACGAGAAGCTGTCCGGCCGCGAGAACCTGTACATGATCGGCCGGCTGCTCGACCTGTCCCGCAAGGACGCGCGGACCCGCGCCGACGAGCTCCTGGAGCGGTTCTCGCTCACGGACGCCGCCAAGCGGCCCGCCATGACCTACTCCGGCGGTATGCGCCGCCGGCTCGACCTGGCCGCCTCCATGATCGGCCACCCGGCCGTCCTCTACCTGGACGAGCCGACCACCGGCCTCGACCCGCGCACCCGCAACGAGGTGTGGGACGAGGTGCAGCGGATGGTCGCCGAGGGCGCCACCGTGCTGCTCACCACGCAGTACATGGAGGAGGCCGAGCAACTGGCGAGCGAGCTGACGGTCATCGACCGCGGCAAGGTCATCGCCAACGGCAGGGTCAACGAGCTGAAGGCGAAGGTCGGCGGCCGCACCCTGCAGATCCGGCCCACCGACCCGGACCAGCTGGGCGCGATGGCGCGGGCCGTCACCGAGGCGGGCCTCGACGGCGTCGCGGGCACCCAGGTCGTCCCCGACGAGGGCGTGCTGAACGTGCCGATCCTCAGCGACGAGCAACTGACCGCCGTGGTAGGCCTGTTGGGCGCACGCGGCTACGGAATCGCCCACATAGGAACCCATCTGCCCAGCCTGGACGAGGTGTTCCTGGCCATCACCGGCCAGAAGACCGCCGACTCCCAGGACGGCAACCGTGAGATCGAGGAGGTCGCGGCATGAGCGCCACCACCACTGTGAACGCGCCTGCCCAGCAGGCCCCTTCGAACCCGCGGCCGCCCGCCGCGTCCGACGACATACGGATCGGCCTGCGCGCCAATCTGCGTCACATCGGCGCCCTGGCGCGCCGCAACATGCTCCAGATCAAGGCCGACCCGGAGTCGATGTTCGACGCCGTCCTCATGCCGATCATCTTCGTGCTGCTCTTCGTGTACGTCTTCGGCGGCGCGATGTTCGGCAGCGGCAACCAGGGCGCGTACGTCAACTACCTGGTCCCCGGCCTGATGGCGATGATGGGTATGAACATCGCCATGGCGGTCGGGACCGGCGTCAACGACGACTTCAAGAAGGGGGTGATGGACCGGTTCCGGACGATGCCCATCGCCCGGTCGTCCGTGCTCATAGCCAAGATCGTGGTCGAGATCGGCCGGATGCTGGTCGCCATCTCCATCCTGCTGGTCATGGGCTTCATCCTGGGGCTCACCATCCACACCTCGGTGCTGGCGCTGCTCGCGGCCATCGGCCTGTCCGTGCTGTTCGGGGCCTCACTGATGTGGATCTTCATCCTGCTCGGACTCACCATGAAGACGGCCCAGGCCGTCCAGGGAATGGCCATGATCGTGCTGATGCCGCTGCAGTTCGGCTCTTCGATCTTCGCGAAGCCGACCACGATGCCGGGCTGGCTGCAGTCCTTCACCGACTACAACCCGCTGTCCAACCTCGCGGACGCGGCCCGCGGCCTGATGACCGGCGGCCCGGTCGCCCACTCCGCACTGATGACGGTGGCCTGGTCGGTGGGGATCACCCTGGTGACGGCTCCGCTCGCGGTCGCCAAGTTCCGCAAGCGCACCTGATACTGACGCTTCGTCAGTTCTTGCGATCGCGCCGCACGAGGGCGGTGGCCTCCTCCGCACAGAGGCCACCGCCCTCGGCGTACGCGGCCTCGTACGCGGCGGCGTCGAGCAGGGCGCGCACGCTCCGCTCGGCGACGGCCCGCTGCTCCACCTGCACGGGCGCGGAGAAGTGGCCCGCCGGGAGCAGCGCGTCGTGCGCGCCGATGAGCCGGGCCGCGTCCAGGCCGTTGCCGGTGCCGCCGAGCCCGGCGATCGCGCGGGCCGCGCCGAGCAGGTGGATGGCGACCATCTCGGGCGCGACCATCAGTGACAGCGGCTCCTGGGCCCGCTCCAACGAGGCCAGCGCCCCGGCGAGCCCCTCGGTGAACCGGCCCTGAGCGTTGTCCAGCCAGGCCCGCACCCCCAGGACGAACCCCTCGAACAGCGCGAGGTTGGCGGAGCGGAACTCCCGCAGCATCAGCTCGACGTGCTCGCGCGCCTCCTCGTACCGGCCGGTGCGGCCCAGCCACATGGTGAGGAAGAGCCGGGCCGCGGGCCGCGCCTCGAAGCCCGTCCGCCGCTCGTCGGCGAGGATCTCGCGCAGCATCGCCTCACCGCGCTCGGCCTCCCCCGTCTCCATCAGCATGGCGGCGAGCCTGGCCCGCAGCAGGGTCACCTGGGACTGGGCGCCGAGCTGCTCGGCGTACTGGAGCGCGGCGGTGAAGTCCTCGGCGGCCGGGCCGAATTGACCCCGCTTCTCCCGTGCCTCGCCGCGCGCGCCCAGCGCCTCGGCGGCGCCCCACGCGTCGCCGAGGCGCCGGAACAGCAGGAGGCTTGCGTCGGCGTCGGCGGTCGCGTCGGCGGCCCACTCGGTCCGGTTGGCCAGCACGTTGGCGCGCATCTGGAGGGCGGCGGCCAGCTCCCACTCGTAACCGAGTTCCCCGCAGGCCACCACGGTCGCGTCCAGCACTTCCTTCAGCCGGGCCACGTCGCCGGTGAGCACCACCGGGAAGAACCAGAGCGAGCCCGGCATCCGGCAGGTCTGCGGAAGACCCGGCCGGTAGACGGAGGCGATCACGCGGAGCCGTGCGAGGGCGGTCGGACTGGTCCACAAGTCCAACTCGTGGTCCATGGAGGCAAGTTGGATGAGCCGCACGCCGCGGCGCGCCTCCTGGAGCACCTCGGGGTCCATCGGCGGCGGGTTCTCGGTGCAGCGGACGTACACCGGGGGCGCGGGCGTCACCGGCGGCTCGAACGGGTCGGGTCCGAGCTCGGCCGCCTCCTGCGCCCAGTGCCGCGACTCGCTGCGCAGATCGCGCATCTGCCAGTACCAGACGAGGGCGTGCACCAGGCAGAGCACCTCCTGCTCGTCGCGGAGCGCGACGGCGCGGCGCAGCGCGGTCCGCAGGTTCTCGTACTCCCGCTCCAGCGTGTCGATCGCGGCCCGCTGGCCGGGGCCGCGCAGTCGGGCGTCGCGGTGGCGGGCCAGTTCGCGGTAGTGCGTGAGGTGCCGCCGCTCCGTACCGGTCCGGTCCCCGGCGTCGTCGAGCCGTTCGGCCGCGTACTCGGCGACGGTTTCGAGCAGCCGGTAGCGCATCTCGCCCGTGTCGTCGGGGGCGGCCACGACGAGCGACTTGTCGACAAGGGAGCCGAGGACGGCGGGCACGTCCCAGGCCGCGACGGAGGGGGCTCCGGTGAGCGGGACCTCGTCGGAGCACACCGCCTCGGCCGCCGCCAGGTCGCAGCCGCCCGCGAAGACGGCGAGGCGGCCAAGGACCGTGCGCTCGGGCGCCTCAAGGAGCTCCCAGGACCAGTCGACAACGGCCCGCAGGGTCTGCTGGCGGGGCAGTACGGTGCGGCTGCCGCTGGTGAGGAGGCGGAAGCGGTCGTCCAGGCGGTCGGCGATCTGACGCGGGGTCAGCATGCGTAGCCGGGCGGCGGCCAGTTCGATCGCCAGGGGCAGTCCGTCGAGGCGGCGGCAGATCTCGGCGGCGGCCGCGGTGGTCTCGTCGTCGGCGTCGGTGCGGAAGCCGGGCCGGGCCGCGGCCCCCCGGTCGGCGAGCAGCCGCAGTGCGACCGGCGCGGGCAGCGGCTCGACGGGGCGCACCAACTCGCCCGGTACGCCGAGCGGTTCGCGGCTGGTGGCGAGGACGGCCAGGCCCGGGCAGCGGGCCAGCAGGTACTCGGCGAGTTCGGCGGCGGCGCCGATGACGTGCTCGCAGTTGTCGAGGAGCAGCAGCATGCGGCGCGGCCCGCAGTGTTCGGCGAGCCGGACCACGGGGTCGTCGGCGTGCCGGTCGCCCGCCCGGAGCTCCTCGGCGCCGGCCGAGTGCAGCACCGTCGTGCGGGCGCCGACGGCGGTGAGCACGGCGGCGGGCACCCCGGCCGGGTCGTCCACGGGCGCGAGTTCGGCCAGCCACACCCCGTCCGGCCAGCACTGGGCCGCGCCCTCGGCGGCCTCTTGCGAGAGCCGGGTCTTGCCCGCCCCGCCGGGCCCGAGCAGGGTGACGAGCCGGGCGCTTTCGAGGTCGCCGCGAATGTGCGCGAGGTCCGCCTCGCGGCCGACGAACGAGGTGAGGCGGGCCCGCAGGTTGCCGTTCACCGGGGTGGCCGCGGGCGCGGGCGGGGGCGCCGGGTTCAGCAACTCGGCGTGCAGGGAACGGAGTTCGGGCCCGGGGTCGGCGCCGAGCTCCCCGGCGAGGGTGGCGCGCACGCTCTCGTACGCGGCGAGCGCCTCGGCGGGGCGGTCCGCCGCGCGCAGGGCCCGGATGCGCAGGGCGTGCAGCGGCTCGTCCAGCGGATGGGCCTCGCACAGCGCGGCGAGTTCGGCGAGCGTCTCGCCGGGGCGGCCGAGGGCGAGGGCGGCGGCGAGCCGGAGCCGGCGGGCGTCCAGCCTGCGGGCCTCCCAGCGGGCCGCGGGCGCGGCGCGGTCGGGGAGGTCGGCGAGGGCGGGGCCGGCCCACAGCGCGAGCGCGTCGTCGAGCAGGGCCACCGCCTTGGCCGGTTCGCCCTCGTCCAGGGAGCGTGTTCCGTCGGCGGTGAGCCGCTCGAAGCGGTGCAGGTCGATGTCGTCGGACTCGGCGGCGAGCCCGTATCCGCCGCCGTCGGCGGAGAACACGGCTTCGTGCCCGATGACCCGCCGCAGCCGCCCGACCAGCGCTTGCAGCGCGCCCGTGGCGTCGGCGGGCGGTTCGCCATCCCATACCTCGTCCACCAGGACGCCCACCGGGACGGCGCGGCCGGGCCGCAGCGCGAGCACCGTCACAAGGGCGCGCAGCCGAGCGCCGCCGAGCGCGACGGGGCTGCCGTCGGGGCGGAGGACCTGGGTGGTGCCGAGAATCCGGTAGCGCACGCCCCCATTCTCAACGACGCGCCGGGCGGAGCTCCCCCGGCCCGGCCGAACCCGGCCCGGAGGGGCGGAACTCCCGCCGCTTCCCGAGTCGTTGAAGGCCGTAAGTGTGTGATTCGAGGCAGTAAGGGGGCGAACCGTGCGCTGAAGATTCTTGCCCGGCCTGGATTTCCCGCGCGCTCCCGGCCCCTGTACGGTCGGGCGCGACCCGCCGGACACCCCCTACCCCCAGGAGCCCTTGGCATGGCCACCGCACACTTCCGCCACTCCGACCGGCGGATCAGCCCGGTCTTCCTCGGGATCGTCGCCGTCATGGCGGTCTCCGGGTGGGCGGTGTGGACGAGCTATGCCGCCTCCCGCGGCCTCGCCGTGTTCCTGTTCGTGACGGCAGCCTGGGTCGTGTCGCTGTGCCTGCACGAGTACGCGCACGCCCGCACCGCGCTGCACAGCGGGGACATCTCGGTCGGCGCCAAGGGCTATCTGACGCTCAACCCGCTGAAGTACACGCACGCGCTGCTGTCGATCGTGCTACCGGTGATCTTCGTGATCATGGGCGGCATCGGTCTGCCCGGCGGCGCCGTGTTCATCGAGCGGGGCCGGATCCGGGGCCGCTGGCGGCACAGCCTGATCTCGGCGGCGGGCCCGCTCACCAACGTACTGTTCGCGATCGTGTGCACCGCGCCGTTCTGGCTGCACGCCCTTGACGGGGTGCCCGCCGACTTCCGCAGCGCGCTGGCCTTCCTGGCGCTGCTCCAGGTGACGGCCGCGGTCCTGAACTTCCTGCCGGTGCCGGGCCTGGACGGCTACGGGATAGTCGAGCCGTGGCTGTCGTACGAGGTGCGGCGCCAGGTCGAGCCGTTCGCGCCGTTCGGACTGCTCGCGGTGTTCGGGCTGCTCTGGATCCCCCAGCTCAACCAGGAGTTCTTCCGCCTGGTCTACGCGCTCCTGGACGGGCTCGGGGTGTCCGACCTGGACGCGGCCACCGGCCACAGCCTCTACCAGTTCTGGCCGGACCTCTCACTCACTCCGCCGCGCTAGCGAGCCGCCCCTTGCGCAGGTAGTACCACGTCATGTTGGACGAGAGCCCGGCCAGCAGGACCCAGATGATCCCGAGCCAGCTGCCCTGGACGAAGGAGACCACGGCCGCGGCGACGGCGAGGACACAGACGACGAGGGCGTACAGAGCGAGGCGGGGCATGGAGGTCGGCTCCTGTCGGGTACTTCGGCTACTTCGGCACTGATGTCGAAACGGCGGACGGTGAGTGCCGCCGGGCACTCACCGTCCAGTGTCCCCCATGGCCCGGGGCCGCTCACACGTCGGTGACGCGCAGCCCCGCGTGGGCCTTGTGGCGCCGGTTCACCGAGATCAGGTTGGCGACGAGCGACTCGACCTGGTGCGCGTTGCGCAGCCGCCCCGCGAAGACACCGCGCATCCCGGGGATCCGGCCGGCCAGCGCCTGCACGAGGTCGGTGTCGGCGCGGACCTCGCCGAGCACCATCACGTCCGTGTCGATCTCCTCGATCGACTCGTCCTGGAGCAGCACGGCCGACAGGTGGTGGAAGGCCGCGGTCACCCGGGACTCCGGCAGCAGCGCGGCGGCCTGCTGGGCGGCGCTGCCCTCCTCGGGCTTCAGCGCGTACGCGCCCTGCTTGTCGAAACCGAGCGGGTTGACGCAGTCGATCACGAGCTTGCCCGCGAGCTCCGCACGCAGCGAGTCGAGCGTCTTGGCGTGCCCGTCCCACGGCACCGCCACGATCACGATGTCGCTGCGCCGCGCGCACTCGGCGTTGTCGGCGCCCTCGACGCCGAGGCCGAGTTCGTCCGCGGCGCTCCGCGCGCGCTCGGCGGCCCGCGAGCCGATGATCACCTTCTGGCCGGCCCGGGCGAGCCGGTAGGCGAGGCCGCGGCCCTGGTCGCCGGTGCCGCCGAGCACGCCGACGACGAGGCCGGAGACGTCCGGAAGGTCCCAGGGATCCCTCGCGGCGGGCTTCGAAGCGTTCCCAGCATTGTCAGTGGAAGTCATGAGGGCGACCCTACTCGGCCGTAGCGGGGGCCTTCCTTCGGATGAGGAAGCTCCGTTCGGGCCCCGCCGCGCGCGGGATGCGGCAGGATGCCGGGCCATGGACGCCGTACGGGTCGCGCTGCTGCGGGAAGTGCTCGCCGGGACGGAGTGGCTGCGGGCCACCCGCCGCTTCGCGGGCGTGCTGCGCTCCTCCGTCGTACCGCACGGCGGCGGGCTGCTCCTGGTCGGGACCGAGCGGTACGAGCCGTGGCATCTGGCCGCCCACCTCACCGACGAGGCGGCCTGGTCGGGGCTGCCCGAGCTGAGCCCGACACTGGTGCGCCACCGCACCGAGCCGGGCGGGCCCCGGCACCTGTCCGTCGGGCTCGGCCGCCTGGCGGCGGCCCGGCGCGGCGAGACCCTGCTCGTGGTGGCGCCGGAGCGGCCCGCCGAGGGCCTGCTCGAACGCGTCCACGACGCACGCCGGGCGGGCGCCACCGTCCTCGCCCTGGACGGCGGCGACCGGGAGGTGCGGGGCCTGGTCCACGAGTGCCTGACGGTGACCCCGGACGCGGAGCTCGACCTGGACACCATTCAGCACCTGGTCAGCGCCGCCGCGGGCGAGAACACGCTGCCGCCGCAGCGCGGCCCGCGCCGGTTCCGCGACCGCCTCAGCCGGCTGGCCGACCAGCTGACGGCCCCGCCGCCGGGACGCTGGTAGCCGCTTGCGGGGTCAGTCCGTTTCGCCCTGCGAGGACTTGTCGTGCCACTTGGGGTCCGTCTCCCACTCCAGGTTCCGCTCCTGCGCGCTCTCCATCGCGTGCGTGGCCTCCTCGCGACTCGTATACGGCCCGAACCGGTCCTTGGCCGGGCACTCCGGGCCCTCCTCGACCTTGTGGTGGACCAGGCAGTAGTACCACTCGCCGGGTTTGCCGACGGTGCGCTTCTTGAACAGAGCCATGGGTGCCTCTTCCCTGGGACAGTGGGCCGTGGGCCTCAAGGCCATGCTGCCCCACACCCGCTCGATAGACTCGCCGGCATGTCTGGCCAGCCGAAGTCGCAGTCCCTGCTCGCGCCCGGGGAGATCTCTCCGGCCCGTTCCGTCCCGGGTAACATCCGGCGTCCCGAGTACGTCGGGAAGCCGATGCCCACGCCGTACACCGGCCCCGAAGTGCAGACCGCCGAAACGATCGAGCTGATGCGGACCGCGGGCCGGATCGCGGCGCGGGCGATGGAGGAAGCGGCCAAGCTCATCACGCCGGGGGTGACGACCGACGAACTCGACCGGGTCGCCCACGAGTTCATGTGCGACCACGGCGCCTACCCCTCGACTCTCGGCTACCGCGGCTTCCCCAAGTCGCTGTGCTCCTCGGTGAACGAGGTGATCTGCCACGGCATCCCCGACTCGACCGTCCTGAAGGACGGCGACATCGTGAACCTGGACGTCACCGCGTACATCGGCGGCGTGCACGGCGACAACAACGCCACCTACTTCTGCGGGGACGTCGACGAGGAGTCGAAGCTGCTGGTCGAGCGGACCCGGGAGTCCCTGAACCGCGCCATCAAGGCGGTCCGGCCCGGCCGCCAGATCAACATCATCGGCCGGGTGATCGAGTCGTACGCGAAGCGCTTCGGCTACGGCGTCGTACGGGACTTCACGGGCCACGGGATCAGCACGGCCTTCCACTCCGGCCTGATCGTGCCGCACTACGACGCCCCGCACGCGACCACCGTGATCAAGCCGGGCATGACCTTCACGATCGAGCCGATGCTCACCCTCGGTACCCACGAGTACGACATGTGGGAGGACGGCTGGACGGTCGTCACCAAGGACCGCAGGCGGACGGCCCAGTTCGAGCACACCCTGGTGGTCACCGAGACGGGCGCGGAGATCCTCACCCTGCCGTAGTGCGGGCGCCGCTTTTTTCGAGCGCGTGTCCTGTCCGGGCCCAGCGGGTACGTTTTTACCGACAGGACGTCGGGAACTGGTTGACTTAGGTAAGCCTAAGTTGAGACGATTCCCGTGGTTCCCGCAATCGGTCCCCGGAGGCCCGCCTTGACCACGACCGCGACCACGCCGTTCTCCACCCTCATCCGCACTGCCTCGCACGAGCAGCACACGGAGGCGGAGACGTCGACGTTCATGGGGGATCTGCTCGGCGGCCGGCTCGGGGTGGCGGCGTACGCCCGCTACACCGAGCAGCTCTGGTTCGTGTACCGGGCCCTGGAGGAGGGCGCCGCGGCCCTCGCCCAGGACCCGGTGGCCGGGCCGTTCATCCGGGCCGAGCTGATGCGCACCGCCGAACTGGAGCGGGACCTGGCCCATCTGCGCGGCGCGGGCTGGCGGCGCGCCGCCGCCCCGCTGCCCGCGACGGCCGCGTACGCCGAGCGCGTCGCCGAGTGCGCGCGGAGCTGGCCCGCCGGGTACGTGGCGCACCACTACACCCGCTACCTCGGCGACCTCTCGGGCGGCCAGATCATCCGCGACCGGGCGGAGCGGACCTGGGGCTTCGCGCGCAAGGGCGACGGCGTACGGTTCTACGTCTTCGAGCAGATCCCCAACCCGGCCGCGTTCAAGCGGAGTTACCGCGAACTGCTCGACGCGGTGCGCGCGGACGACCTGGAGAAGCAGCGGATCGTGGACGAGTGCAAGCGCGCGTTCGCGCTGAACACGGCGGTGTTCCGAGAGCTCGGCGAGGAGTTCCCGCTCAGCGCGTGACGCTCCGCTGGGGCGGGGGGTGCGCAATTCCCCGCGCCCCCTATCGGGTCCGGGTGCGGGCCGTGCGGGGTTGCTCGCACAGTTCCCCGCGCCCCTAAAGGCCTCGCGTGACAGCGCGTTCCAACCGCACCCGCCCGCCGATCTCGATGGTGCCGTCGGGGCCGGGGGCCGTGAGGAGCTGCGAGCCCCGGCCCTGGGTGATGTTCAGGGCCCGGCCGAGCTGCTGGGTGAGCAGCAGGGCGGCGGCGCCGGTCGCCTCGTCCTCGTCGATGCCGTCGCCACGGCCGGGGAAGGCCCGCGCCCGTACCCGCCCGGCGGCCTCGTCGGCCCAGCCCCAGGCATAGATCCACTCCCCCGGTTCGGGCACCGCGAGCGCGTCGACCTCAGCGGCCGACGCGTACTGCCGCAGGGTGCGCGGCGGGGCCCACTCCGCGCGGGCCGTGATCCAGGTGAACTCCCCGTCCTGGCGGGCGAGGATGTCGCCGACGGGCAGTTCGAGGACGTCCAGGTCGAGCAGCCAGGCGGTGCCGACCAGCGGGTGCCCGGCGAACGGCAGCCGCAGTCCCGGGGTGTAGATGTCGACGGTGCCGCGCTCGGGGTCGTCCACGAACACGGTCTCGCTGAAGCCGAGTTGGCGCGCCAGCTCCTGCCGGGCCGCCGCACCGGGCACGGCCGTGCCCTCGCGCACCACACCGAGGGCGTTTCCGTGCCGCCCGTCGGGGCCGCAGAAGACGTTGAGCACGTCGATCAGTACGTCGAGTTCCATCACGCAGGCATTGAAGCATCAGGGCGCCGCCGGTCCCGCCCCAGGTCCCGGGCTCGCCGGACAGGCGCGGTGAGAGTTGAATCACGCACCCCGTGGACAGACGTTAGGTAAGGCTCGGTTAAGTTAGGTCAGCCTCAGTAGGGGCGTTCGACCCTGACCCAGCGTGGAGCCCGCATGCGACCCGTCCGTACCTCCGTAGTCACCGCCGCCGCTGCCGTGGCGGCCCTGACCGCCGTCACGGGCTGCGCGGACAAGAGCGACACCAAGGCCGGCGGCGCCGGTGGCGCGGTCCAGGTGACCGCCACCGACGACTCCTGCAAGCTGTCGAAGACCGAGTTCCCGGCCGGACACATCACGTTCGACATCGCGAACAAGGGCGCCAAGGTCACCGAGGTCTACCTCCTCTTCCCCGACGACCGCATCGTCGCCGAGCGCGAGAACATCGGCCCCGGCCTCAAGCAGCAGCTCACCGCCGAGGTCAAGGCCGGCTCCTACGAGGTCGCCTGCAAGCCCGGCATGAAGGGCGACGGCATCCGCCAGAAGGTCACCGTCACCGGCGCCGCCGCGGTCAAGCGCAACCCGCAGCTGGACACGGCGGTCGCCGAGTACCGCAAGTACGCCCAGGAGCAGGCCGACGAGACGCTGCCCAAGGCGAAGGTGTTCACCGACGCGGTGCGGGCCGGCGACCTGGACGCCGCGAAGAAGGCGTTCGCCCCCTCGCGGCTCGGCTGGGAGCGCACCGAGCCGGTCGCCGAGTCGTTCGGCGACATCGACCCGAAGACCGACACCCGCGAGAACGGCCTGGAGAAGGGCCAGAAGTGGACCGGCTGGCACCGCCTGGAGAAGGCGCTGTGGGCCGACAACAGGATCGGCCAGGACGAGAAGGACCTCGCCACCGAGCTGGACAAGGACCTGACCGACTGGCAGAAGCGGGTCGGCACCGCCGAGATCACCCCGACCTCGATGGCCAACGGCGCCAAGGAACTCCTGGACGAGGTCGCCACCGGGAAGATCACCGGCGAGGAGGACCGCTACAGCCACACCGACCTGTCCGACTTCAAGGGCAACGTCGAGGGCGCCCAGAAGGCGTACGAGCTGCTCAAGCCGGTCGCCGCGAAGAACGACCCGGCGCTCACCACCGAGCTGGACAAGCAGTTCGCGGCCCTGGACGCGCTGCTCGACAAGTACCGCACGGACAAGAACTCCTACGACTTCACGGCGTACGACAAGGTCGGCGAGAGCGACCGCAAGCAGCTCTCCGACACGGTGAACGCGCTCGCCGAGCCGCTGTCGAAGCTCGCCGCCGCCGTCACGAAGTAACGCCCGGAGCCAGGAGGAGATCCGTCATGACCGACACGACCGAGGTCACCGGGCCCGCCAGGGCACCGTCCCGCCGGGCGCTGCTCGGCTGGGGAGGCGCGGGCCTCGCGCTCGGCGCGGCCGCGGCCGGCGGCGCCGTCGCGGCCGTGAAGGCGAACGGCGGCGATACGGTGCCGACCGCCGACACCGGTGCCGCGGTGCCGTTCCACGGCGCCCACCAGGCCGGCATCGCCACCGCCGTCCAGGACCGGCTGCACTTCGCCTCGTTCGACGTGACGACGAAGGACCGCGCCGAACTCGTCCAGCTCCTCAAGGACTGGACGGCGGCGGCGCGGGCGATGACCGAGGGCAAGGCGGTCGGCGAGGGCGCGTACGGCGGTCTCGGCGAGGCGCCGCCGGACGACACCGGTGAGGCGCTCGGCCTCAAGCCGTCCCGGCTGACCCTGACCTTCGGCGTCGGCCCCTCCCTCTTCGCCAAGGACCGCTTCGGACTTGAGGCCAGGCGGCCCGAGGCGCTGGTCGACATCGAGCGGTTCCCCAAGGACAACCTCGACCCGGCGCGCAGCGGCGGCGACCTGTGCGTTCAGGCCTGCGCGGACGACCCGCAGGTCGCGGTGCACGCGATCCGCAACCTGGCCCGCATCGGCATGGGCAAGGTCGCCATCCGCTGGTCGCAGCTGGGCTTCGGCAAGACGTCCTCGACGACGCCGGACGCGCAGACCCCGCGCAACATGATGGGCTTCAAGGACGGCACCCGGAACGTGTCGGGCACCGACGCCAACGCCCTCGACCAGCACGTCTGGGTCGGCGAGAAGGACGGCACCGACTGGATGACCGGCGGCTCCTACCTGGTGGCCCGCCGCATCCGGATGCACATCGAGACCTGGGACCGCACCTCGCTCCAGGAGCAGGAGGACGTCTTCGGCCGCGACAAGGGCGAGGGCGCCCCGGTCGGCAAGGCCAAGGAGCGCGACGAGCCGTTCCTGAAGGCGATGAAGCCGACCGCGCACGTCCGGCTCGCCCACCCCGACACCAACAACGGGGCGACGATCCTGCGCCGCGGCTACTCCTTCACGGACGGCACGGACGGTCTCGGCCGCCTGGACGCGGGCCTGTTCTTCCTGGCGTACCAGCGCGACGTACGCAAGGGCTTCCTGCCGATCCAGCGCGGCCTGGCCAAGAACGACGCGCTCAACGAATACATCCAGCACGTGGGTTCGGCGATTTTCGCGATCCCGCCGGGCGTCCGCGACAAGGGCGACTGGTGGGGCCGGGGACTCTTCGGCTGAGAGGACGACATGTTCGCCAACTATCTGATCGGCCTGCGCGAGGGTCTGGAGGCCAGCCTGGTCGTCTGCATCCTGGTCGCGTACCTGGTGAAGACCGGCCGGCGCGACGCCCTGAGGCCGGTGTGGACCGGCATCGCGGTCGCCGTGACCGTGGCCTTCGGCTTCGGCGCCGGGCTCGAATTCGGCTCGCAGGAAATGACGTTCAAGGCCCAGGAGGCGCTCGGCGGATCGCTGTCGATCATCGCCGTGGCCCTGGTCACCTGGATGGTGTTCTGGATGCGGCGCACCGCGCGGCATCTGAGGACCGAGCTCCACGGCAAACTCGACTCGGCGCTGCGGATGGGCACCGGCGCGCTGGTGGCGACCGCGTTCCTCGCGGTCGGCCGGGAGGGTCTGGAGACCGCGCTGTTCGTGTGGACCTCGGTGCACGCGGCCGGTTCCGAGAACGGCACCGCCCAGCCGATGATCGGCGCCCTGCTCGGCCTGGCCACCGCGGTGTGCCTGGGCTGGCTGTTCTACCGCGGCGCGCTGAAGATCAACCTGGCCAAGTTCTTCACGTGGACCGGCGGCATGCTGGTGGTCGTCGCGGCGGGCGTCCTCGCGTACGGAGTGCACGACCTCCAGGAGGCCGACTTCGTCCCGGGCATCAACTCCCATGCCTTCGACATCAGTTCGGCGATCCCGCCGGACAGCTGGTACGGCACCCTGCTCAAGGGCGTCCTCAACTTCCAGCCCGACCCGACCGTCGTCCAGGTCGTGGTGTGGGCGCTGTACCTGATCCCCACGCTCGTGTTCTTCTTCGCCCCGGTAGGGTTCCGGAAGTCCAAGGGGACCACGAGGGTCGAGGGGCAGAAGGCGGTTCATGAGACGGGTGAGTCGGCTGGTGGCGGGGCTCGCGACGGCGACCGTACTGACGGTGACCGCGAGCGGCTGCGTGACGGTGCACGGGGAGCGGGACGTCGTACCGTCGGCGACGAGGGCTGAGGCCGCCAAGGCGCTCGCCGACTTCACCGACGCCTACAACAGGGCCGACAAGGCCTACGACCCGGCCCTGGACGCGGGCCGGGTCACCGGCGCGCTCGGCGCCACCAACCAGGCGGGCCTCAAGGCGCGCCATGCGACCAACCCCGGCGGCAACACCCAGCACTCGGAACTGGCGCTGACGGACGCCAAGTTCACGATCCCCAAGCAGGCGGGCTGGCCGCGCTGGTTCGTCGCCGACACCGACCCCGACCGGGGGAACCACAAGGGTCCGAACGACACCCGCTGGCTGCTGCTCTTCCTGCGCGGCGGCCCCGACCAGGTGTGGAAGGCCGCCTACCTGTCGGTCCTGGGCGCCGCGGACGTACCCGCCTTCAAGACGGACAAGGACGGCTGGGCGGAGCCGGTGCGCCCCGACGACCCCTCGCTCGCGCTCGCCCCGAAGGACGTGAGCGCGGACTACGCCTCGTACCTCCAGGACGGGAAGCCGCCGGTGTTCGCGGACGGCGAGAACACCAGCGGCTGGCGGAACTCGCGCCAGAAGAACGCGGTACGGTCCGGCCGGATCAGCCAGTTCATCGACCAGCCGCTGACCGACGGCGACTTCGCACCGCTGGGCCTGCGCACCGCGGACGACCGGGCGCTGGTCTTCTTCTCGACCCGCCACTTCGAGCGCCAGACCGCGGCGAAGGGCGTCCGCCTGGACATCAGCCCCGACGAGAAGGCTCTCCTGACCGGCGACGTCAAAACCTCCCTCACAAGGGAGTGGATCTCCAACGAACTGGCCCTGATCCCGACCCAGGGCCGCGTGGTGGTGGCGAACCGGGTGCAGGGGCTGGTCTCGACGAAGGGCGAGTGAGGCCACGCGCGGGGAACTCCACGCCGAAGGCGCCCACCGCCGCCCGGGGGGCTAGCGCCCCAGGGGCCAAGCCACGGCGTGCGACCCGGCCTCACCCGCGTACCGCGCACACGCATCGGTCAACGCCTCAAGCAGCGTCAGCGGATCCGGAAGCGCATGCTCCGGCCCCCGCACCCACCCCACCCCGAGCTCGCCCGGCAACCGCGCCGGCGGCACGAGCACATAGCTCCCCCGGCAGTGCCACCGCAGCCCCGGATGCTCGTCCATCGTCTCGGGATGGCAGTCGAGCTCGCAGGGCCACCATTCGTCCTCGTCCTCGGGCGTGCCCCGGGTCGCGGTGAAGAACAGCATGCGCCCGTGGTCCCCGTCGCCGCCGGACTCCGCGACGGGGCCGACCTCGACCCCCTCGGACAGGAGCCGGGCGAGCGCCTCGCGCCCCGCCTGTAGCGGCACGTCGAGCACGTCGTGGACCATGCCGGTCGCGGTGATGAAGTTGGCCTCGGGCTGCCCCAGCGCCCAGCGCTCGATCTGCGCGCGGTCGGTGGTCGACTGCGTCTGCCAGGCGAAGGAGACGGGGTGGCGGGCGGGCGTGGGACACCCGACGCGCTCACAGGAACATCGGAAGCCGACGGGGTACGCGGCGGGCGCCAGCGGCAGCTCGGCGGCGGCCACGGCCAGGAGCAGCCCGAGCCGGCCCTGGTCCGCGCCCGGAGCGTCCTTGGGCCGCCTGCGCAGCCAGCGGGACAGTTTGCTCTCCTCGCCGCGGGAACGGCCGAACTCAGCGCCCATCTATCCCCTCACCTCACCGTTGACCCCAACGGACTCGTCCACGATGAACATCGTCCCACCATCCTGCGCCCCGGGTGACCGCACTCGACAACCGGGGTGTGTGACATGACCCGCCCATGACCAACGGGCGGCCGCCGGATGATCAGCGCGGGGCGATTGCGCGCAGCGCGTGGCCGACGGCGCTGTCCGCGTACGCGTGGGTGAGCGGCGGGGTCCGCAGCAGCCGGCGGCCGGGGCCCGGGCGGCGGCCTGGACCCCCTGGCACACGAGCGCGAGCTGCTACGGAAGCTGAAGGAGGGGCGCACGGCACCACAAGCGCCGGGAACGCGCGGCTGAACCGTATGGGCCAGGTGAAAAACACCCGGACGGTTCACTGCGCGGGCGCCCGGCACGGCGGACCATGGCTGCACGGGGCTGCGCGCTCGTGCGGCCCAAGTCGCCCGTGAGGAGCCCTCATTGCCTCGTAACGCCCGTGACCTCCGCTCGCCGAGAACCGCCCGACCCCGGCGCTATCTGATGTGCCCACCGGCACACTTCAAGGTCACGTACTCCATCAATCCCTGGATGGACCCCGCGAAACCGATCGACCTGCCGCTGGCCCTGGCCCAGTGGGAGGACCTGCGCGACCGGTACCGCTCGTTCGGCCACACCGTCGAACTGCTCGAACCCCGCCCCGACCTGCCCGACATGGTCTTCGCCGCCAACGGAGCCACCGTGATCGACGGCCGGGTGCTCGCCGCCCGCTTCGCGCATCCGGAGCGCGCGGCGGAGGCCGAGGCCCACCTCGACTGGTTCCGTGCGCACGGCTTCACCACCGTCCACGAGCCGTCCCACATCAACGAGGGCGAAGGCGACTTCGCCGTCACGGCCTCCTATCTGCTCGCCGGGCGCGGCTTCCGCTCCAGCCCGCTCTCGCACGACGAGGCCCAGGAGTTCTTCGGCCGCCCGGTGATCGGCCTCGACCTGGTCGACCCGCGCTACTACCACCTGGACACGGCCCTCTGCGTCCTCGACGACACGGCCGACGAGATCATGTACTACCCGCCGGCCTTCTCGCCCGGCAGCCGGGCCGTGCTGTCCAGGCTGTTCCCGCACGCCCTGCTCGCCGAGGAGCCGGACGCGGCGGCACTCGGGCTCAACGCGGTGAGCGACGGCCACCACGTCCTGCTCCCCCAGGCCGCGGTCGGCCTCTTCGACCCGCTGCGCGCACGCGGTTACGAGCCGGTCGGCATGGATCTGGGCGAGCTGCTCAAGGGCGGCGGCAGCGTGAAGTGCTGCACCCAGGAACTGCGTTCCTGACTACGGGGCCGGCTCTGCGGGGTGGGGCGGCCAGGAGTCGCCCCACTCGGCATCCCGGGCCGCGCGGTACAGAGCGCCGTGACGTTTGGTGACCGTCTCGCGGCGCAGCTGCTCCTCGGCGGTGCACAGGTCGAGCAGCACCTGGCCCTTGCGGATCTGGGGCCGGCGGGTGACCCGCGCGGTGGCGGGTTCCGGGGTGAACCTGGTAGCGGCGACGTAGCTGAACTTCTCGTCCTCGTACGCCAGTGAACCGCCCTTGACCTGGCGGTGCAGGGAGGAGCGGCTGACCCGGGCCGAGAAGTGGCACCAGTCGGTGCCGGGCTCGATGGGGCAGGCGGCGCTGTGCGGGCAGGGCGCCGCGATGTGCAGTCCGGCCGCGATCAGCCGGTCCCGCGCCTCGATGATCCGGGCGTAGCCGTCGGGGGTGCCGGGCTCCACGATGACGACGGCGCCGGTGGCGGCGCGGGCGGCGGCGTCCACGAGGGAGCGGCGGTCGTCGGGGGTGAGCTCGTTCAGGACGTAGGAGACGGTGATGAGGCCGGTGCTCTCCAGGGTGAGCGCCGAGCCGATGCGGGCGCGTTCCCAGCGGGCGGCGCGCAGCCCGGGGAGCCCGGAGGCCTGGGCGAGTTCGCGGCCGACGGCGAGCGCGGGCTCCGCCCAGTCCAGGACGGTGGTGGCGACGGGGGCGCCGGGTTCGTCCTGCCAGGCCTCGGCGACCGCCCAGCTCGCCGCGCCGGTGCCGCCGCCGATGTCGGTGTGCGTGGCGGGGGTCCACTCCCCGGTCGCGTCCCGGAACGCGCCGAGCGCGGAGCGCACCGCCTCGAAGGTGGCGGGCATCCGGTACGCGGCGTAGGCGGCGACATCGGAGCGGTCCCGCAGCACCGGGGCGTGGGTGGGCACGACGCCGCGGTAGTGGCCGATCAGCCGGTCGACGGCGACCGCGGCCTGCGAGGGCGGCAGTCCGTCGAGCAGTCCGGCCAGGGCCGAGCGCAGCACTTCCGGGAAGGGGAGGGAGTGGTTCACCGGGGGAGTCTACTTTTGCGGCGTCGCGGGAACGGCCGCTGAGGTGAGCGGCCCGGCCTTGAGCTGCCAGGGCCGGCACAGCAGCAGGAAGCAGAGCAGGGCCGCGACGGCCGAGGCGAGCTGGACGACCGCCATGGGCACGGCGGTCGCCTCGCCCGCGATGCCGACCAGCGGGGAGACGATCGCGCCGATCAGGAACGAGGAGGTGCCGAGCAGGGCGGATGCGGATCCGGCGGCGTTCGGGGTGCGCATCAGGGCCTGGGCGTTGGTGTTCGGCATGGCGAGCCCCATCGCCGACATCAGGACGAACAGTCCGGCCGCGATCGGCGCGAGACCGACGTGGCCGAACACACCGGAGGTCATGAGGAGCAGCGCCGTCGCCGCCAGGGTGATGACGGCCAGACCGAAGCCGAGCGCCTTGTCCAGGCTGACCCGGCCGATGAGGAGCTTGCCGTTGATCTGGCCGACGACGACCAGGCCGACGGAGTTCAGACCGAACAGGAGGGAGAACGTCTGCGGGGAGGCGCCGTAGATCTCCTGCACCACGAACGGGGAGGCCGAGATGTAGGCGAACAGTGCGGCGAAGGCCAGCCCGCCCGCGAGCATGTAGCCGGTGAAGACCCGGTCCTTGAGCAGGCCGCCCATGGTCCGCAGGGCCTCGCCGACACCGCCCGAGTGCCGCCGGTCCACCGGCAGCGTCTCGTGCAGCCACTTCCAGACGACGGCGGTGAGCAGGACACCGATCACGGTCAGCACGGCGAAGACGCCGCGCCAGTCGGTCAGGCGCAGCACCTGTCCGCCGATCAGCGGCGCCACCACGGGTGCGACGCCGGAGATCAGCATCAGGGTGGAGAAGAAGCGGGCCATCTCCACACCGTCGTACAGATCGCGCACCACGGCGCGGGCGATCACGATGCCCGCGGCCCCGGCCAGGCCCTGCAACAGGCGGAAGGCGACGAGCAGTTCGACGTTGGGGGCGAAGGCGCAGACCGCGGTGGCGACGACGTACACGACCATGCCGATGAGCAGGGGGCGGCGGCGTCCCCACTTGTCGCTCATCGGCCCGACGACGAGCTGGCCGAGTGCCATGCCGACCAGGCAGGCGGTCAGGGTGAGCTGGACGGTCGCGGCGGGCGAGCGCAGCGCGCCGGTGACCTCGGGCAGCGCCGGGAGGTACATGTCCATGGAGAGCGGGGGAAGCGCGGTGAGCCCGCCGAGCACGAGGGTCACCAGAAGACTGGTGCGGCGAACGGCGGCCTTGGCACCACCAGGGGCAGCCTTGGCGGCGGCCTCGGTGGCGGCTCTGGTCGATGTGTGGCTCTGGGTGTCCTGGCCCCCGCGCTCCGGCATCAGTTTCTCTCCTGAAAGTTGAATCGAATAACCATGCTCTCAGCCCGCCCCGGCTGGTGGGGCCACTCGGGGCGGACGGGAAAGGAGGGACGGGTCACACCGGAAGGCCGGGGGTAAACCCCTGGGCCTGGGGCGGACCGGCAGGTCGGGGGCAGACCGGCAGGCCCAGGCACACCGGCACGCGGCTCCCACATGGCGGACGGGGGGCCTCGCGGGGACTTCGCTCCCGTACGCTCCGGGCGCATGGACATCACCTCGCAGAAGTCTGCCGTCGTGACGGGTGCCGGGTCCGGCATCGGCCGTTCCGTGGCGCTGGTCCTGGCCGGTGCGGGCTGGGCGGTGACCCTGGCCGGGCGCCGCGCCGAGGCCCTGGAGGAGACCGCGGCGCTGGCGGGGCCGGCCGCCGAGGTGCTGTGCATCGTTACGGATGTGACCTCGCCGGAGGAGGTCGGCGCGCTGTTCGGCGCGGCGCGGGCGGCGCATGGGCGGCTGGACCTGCTGTTCAACAACGCGGGGACGTTCGGGCCCGGCGGGGTGCCCGTCGAGGACCTGTCGTACGAGGCGTGGCGCGCGGTGGTGGACGTGAACCTGAACGGGGCGTTCCTGTGTGCGCAGGCGGCGTTCCGGGCGATGAAGGAGCAGTCTCCGCAGGGCGGGCGGATCATCAACAACGGGTCGATCTCGGCGCACGCGCCCCGGCCGAAATCGGTGGCCTACACGGCGACGAAGCACGCCATGACCGGGCTGACCAAGTCGCTGTCCCTGGACGGGCGGCCGTACCGGATCGCCGTCGGGCAGATCGACATCGGCAACGCGGCGACGGAGATGACGCAGCGCATGCAGACCGGGATCCCGCAGGCCAACGGGGAGTTGGCGGTGGAGCCGGTGATGGATGCGCGGGACGTGGCGCGCACGGTGCTGCACATGGCGGAGCTGCCGCTGGAGGCGAACATCCAGTTCGCCACGGTGCTGGCCACCACGATGCCCTACATCGGCCGGGGCTGAGAGCCGGTGTCCGATACCCCGCCCGGGCCCACGACGCCTGGCACCGCGCACACTCGCCGCCCCCCGCCCGGGCCCACGACGCCTGGCACCGCGCACACTCGCCGCCCCCCGCCCGGGCCCGCGACGCCCGGCACGCACGCCTGCCGTCCCCGCCCGCGCGCAGCAGTGCCGAGTGGCCTGGAATAGCCCGGCCGGGAGGGGAGTTGGGGTGGGCATGACCAGTGCTGCGCGGACCGAGGTTCTTCGATACACCGCTTTCTCCAGTGATCCCGCCGGGGGCAATCCGGCCGGTGTCGTCCCGGACGCGTCCGGGCTTGACGATGCCGCGATGCTGGCGATCGCCGCCGAGCTGGGATACAGCGAGTCGGCGTTCCTGACGCCGCCGCCGGAGGGGCTCGGGGAGCCGGGGCGGGCGTTCACGCTGCGGTACTTCAGCCCGAAGGCCGAGGTTCCGTTCTGCGGGCACGCCACCGTGGCGACGGCGATCGCGCTGGGCGAGCGGATCGGCACCGGCGGGCTGACGTTCGCGACGCCCGTCGGCACGGTCCCGGTGACCGTCGCCGAGGACCCGGTGAGCGGCGGGCTGCGCGCCACCCTGACCAGCGTCGAGCCGCACTCCGAGGCGGTCGACGGCAAGGATCTCGCCGAGGCGCTGGCCGCCCTCGACTGGCCGGCCGAGGCGCTCGACCCGGCGATCGCACCCCGGATCGCCTTCGCCGGGGCCCGCCACCTCGTGCTGGCCGCCGCCACCCGGGAGCGCCTCGCCGATCTCTCCTACGACTTCGACCGGCTCGCGACGCTGATGCACCGGCTCGACCTCACCACCGTCCAACTGGTCTGGCGCGCCTCGGAGTCCGTCTTCCACGTGCGCGATCCGTTCCCGGTCGGCGGCGTCGTGGAGGACCCGGCGACGGGTGCGGCGGCCGCCGCGTTCGGGGCGTACGCGCGTGAACTGGGGCTGGTCGCCGAGGAGTCGGTGCTGACGCTCCATCAGGGCGAGGACCTGGGCCGCCCCGGCGTGCTCACCGTGACGCTGCACGCCGGTGATCCGCGCGTGCGGGTGAGCGGCACCGGCACCCGCATCCCCGGGTGATCCAGGGAGCAGCTGGTCACGCCTGCCCGGTCTCGAAGCGGCTGACCTTCCCGTCGTCGACGGTGAAGCGCCAGGAGGTGCGCATCTCGCCCCAGGTGTCGTTGCGGTAGTTGGCGACCAGGCCGAGCCCGTCGTGCGTCTGCTTCTCGATGTCCATGTGCCCGCCGGAGGAGAAGATCTCGCGCTCGGTCCAGTCGGAGACGTCCCGGTCCGAACCGTCGTCGGACATGGTGGCGCCGGGCGTCAGAGCGGCGGCGAAGGCATGGCGGTCACCGGCGTTGAGCGCACCGACGAAGGCCCGCACGGCCGGTTCGGTCAGCTTGTCGAGGGCAATGGTCACGGTCTCTCCTGGTCGGTACGGAACGGCCCGCTTCCGGGGCGTACATCCCCCAGGACACCCCAGCCCGGCGCCCCTCGCCACTCGTGTTCTGCCGAGTGATGACACCGTGGGCCCATGGACGACTCCACCTGGAACTCCCCCTGGCCCACCGTCACCGCCCTGCACGCCTGGCTGACCGAGCAGAGCCCCGTACCGCCCGAGCAGCAGACGCTGCTGCGGATGCTGAAGCTGTCGGAGGAGGTGGGCGAGGTCGCCGAGGCCGTCATCGGCGCCACCGGCCAGAACCCGCGCAAGGGCGTCTCGCACAGCTGGCAGGACGTCCAGTCCGAGCTGTGCGATGTGATCGTCACGGCGATGGTTGCGTTGACCACCCTGACCCCGGACGCGGGGGCCGTCTTCGATGCCCATCTCGCCAAGGTGGCCCGGCGTTCGCTCGGCAGCGACTGAGCCTCCGCGGGCTGGGCGGGAATTCGGCTGCGGGCGCTTCGTGGCTGGTCGCTCCCCCACGTTCTCGGCTTCTCCCCCAAGGCCTTAACCCATCGCGGCGGAGCCGCACGATGTCACAGCCCCGCGCCCCTTCAGGGCTCGAAGCCTGCCTCCGCCATGGGCAGCCGCAGCGTCGTAACCGCCCCGCCGGTGGGCGCATTGGCGAAGCGCAGGGCGATGCCGAGGACTTCCGCCTGGCCGACCGCGATGGTCAGGCCCAGGCCGTGGCCCCTGCCGCGGCCGGGGTCGCCGGTGCGGAAGCGCTGCGGGCCGCGGTCGATGAGTTCGGCCGGGTAGCCGGGCCCGTGGTCGCGGACCTCGATGACCGGGCCGTCCACCGTGACGCTCACCGGGGGCGCGCCGTGCCGGTGGGCGTTGACGACGAGGTTGGCGATGATCCGGTCCAGGCGGCGCCGGTCGGTGCGTACGGTGGCATCGCGTACGACGCGTACCTCGCAGGGCAGCGCCGTGGCGCGGACCGCGCGTCCGGCGAGCGCGCCCAACTCGTGCTCGGACAGCTCCGGTTGCTCGGCGCCCGCGTCGAGGCGGGAGATCTCCAGGAGGTCTTCGGTGAGGGTGTGCAGCGCGTGCAGACGGTCGTTGATCATCTCTTTGGGGCGGCCCTCGGGCAGCAGCCCGGCGGCGGCCAGCATCCCGGTGAGCGGGGTGCGCAGCTCATGGGCGACGTCGGCGGTGAAGCGCTTCTCCGATTCGAGGCGGCGTTGCAGCGACGCGGCCATCGAGTCCAGGGCGACGGCGACCGCCGTCACCGCGTCGCGTTCGGCGCCCTTGCCGCCGGCCGGGATGCCGGTGCGCACATCGAGGTCGCCGTCGGTGATCCGCCGCGCGACCGTGGCCGTATGGCGCAGCCGGCGGCTGATCCGCCCGGCGAAATAGGTGCCGGCCAGCGTGACGCTGCCCGCCGCCAGCAGCGCGGAGCCGAGGATCGCGGTGTCCATCTGGCGCAGGTGGTCACGGGTGCTCCTGTACGGAATGGACAGTGCGAGCACGTGCCCGCCGGCCGGGGCCGCCGCCCACATGACCGCCTCGCCGCCCTGCTCGCCGACCATCATTCCGCGCTGGCCACCGGACGCCAACTTCCGCAGCGGGACGGGCAGTTCGGCAGGGTCGAGCGTGGCGGCGTGCCCGTCGCCGGTCTCGGTGCCGTACGCGTACTCCTTGAGCGCGGCGTCGAGGTCCTGCCGCGCCTCCTTGCGGACCTCGTCCACCCGCTGCCGGGTCAGCACGTTGTGCACCAGGACGCCGAGGATCGCGGCGACGGCGCAGGCCACCCCGGCCACGGTGAGCACGATCTTCCAGCGCAGGCCGTACGTCCAGCCCGGCCGCAGCCGCTCGCGCCAGGCCGTCATGAGGGGCCGCCCCGGCCCCGTGCGGGCGACGGTGTGACGCAGGGGATGCCGGAGCTCTGCTTGAGTGCGCGGCAGGTGTCGAGCTTGAGCTCGCTGAGGGCCATCATCCGGCCGTCCCAGCCGTAGTGCGCGACGTACACGAACATGTCGTTCGAGGTGGGTTCGCGGATCGCGAGGTGTCCGGCGGCGAGTTCGACGCCTTCGAGGACCGCGCGCCGGGAGAACACCCTGGTGACGACGGAGTCGACCACGTGGTAGACGCGCATTTCGCTGGTCCTGCCGTCGATGTCGACGGCGGTGATCAGTTCGGCGCGTCCGTCGCCCGTCAGGTCGCGCAGGACCGGTTCGCGTATCCCGCAGTCGGCGGCCCGCGCGCAGTGGACCACCCGGTCGGCGGCCCTGCGGTCCACCAGCCAGCCGTTGCCCCGGTCCTCGCGTTCGGCGGCGGCGAGGTCCGCCTTGACCACGGCGAGCGGATCGGCGTCCCGCATGTCGCCGGAGTGCACCTCGGGCACACCGGGCACGGCGAACGGCCGGCCGCGTTGCTGCTCGGGGCCGGGCGGGGAGGGCAGGATCCGCGGCCACAGGGGTTCCGGCGGGGAGACGCTCGCCGCCGCTCCGTCGCGGTGCAGCCCCTCCACGTCCGCGCAGCCAGCCAGTACGGCGACCAGGCAGACGGCCAGGACGGGCCACTTCGCGGGACGGCGGACGGCACCCGCGCCGGAGTGCTCAGCCAAGCTGTCCGAGCATGCCGGTGACCGAGTTGATCGCGGTGTGCAGCGACGGAGCCATCGCCGTGTCGGCGAAGTAGAACCCGAACCCGGCGCAGACGAGCGCGTGCGAGAGCTTGGTGCCGCCTTTGTGGCAGAGGAAGAAGGCGGCGGCCGCGAGGGCGGCCATCACGGGAAAGTGCAGGGAAGGCACGGCGGTTCACCTCGTGTGCCCCGAGTCGGAGTGTGCGGCGCCTGCCGAGGGCCCCGCCGCCTCGGCGGCCGGACGGGCTCCCGGTTCGGTGCCGCAGATCACGCTACGACCGCCGTCCGCGATCCGCCACACGAGCGATGACCGTACGGTCACATACGGTGAAACCCGCAGGTGGGCCACTCATGGGCCCGAGCCGGTCACGGCTCAGCGCGTGAGTCACGCGCCATGGACCCGAACCGGTAGCGACTCAGGGCGTGAGCCGGGCCGTGAAGCTGAACCGGTCGCCGCGGAAGAGCGAGCGGACGCACTCGACGGGGACGCCGTGCGCGTCCTTGGTGACGCGGTTCATGAGCAGCATCGGCAGCGCGGGGCTGGTGCCGATCAGCCGTGCCTCACGCGGGGACGCCAGCACCGTCTCGATGCGCTCGTCGGCCTCGGCGAGCAGCACGCCGGTCGCGGCCAGGTGCCGGTAGAGGGAGGTGGCGGGGTCGAACTCGGCGAGCAGGGTGGGGAACCGGCCCACCGGGAGGTGGGTGCATTCCAGGCCGACGCGTACGCCGTCCGCGAGCAGCAGCCGCTCCAGGCGCAGCACGGCGGAGCCCGGCCCGATGGCGAGCCCGGTGGCCACGGCCTCGTCGGCCGGTACCTCTTCGAAGGCAACGACCTGGCGGCCCGGTTCGAGGCCCTGCTGCCGAACTCCCTCGGTGTAGCTGGCCAGTTGGAGCGGTTGCACCAGTTTGGGTCC
This sequence comes from Streptomyces sp. NPDC050485, assembly GCF_044458185.1. NCBI lineage: Bacteria > Bacillati > Actinomycetota > Actinomycetes > Kitasatosporales > Streptomycetaceae > Streptomyces > Streptomyces sp. NPDC050485. The sequence goes on from NZ_JBITHR010000003.1 coordinate 560,087, forward strand.
GGCGACGACGGTGGAGCGGCCGCGTCGCTCCACCCGCCCTTCGAGGCGCAGTTCCCTGATGGCCTGCCGGACGGTCGTGCGCGAGACGGCGAACCGCTCGGCGAGTTCTCGTTCGGTGGGCAGGACCGCGCCTTCCCCCAGCCCGCCGAGCAGGGCCGAGACCCGCATCTTCACCTGGAAGTACTTGGGCAGGCCACCCGTTTCGCTCACCCGGCCGAGCCTAGTCGACGCGCCGGGAGGCGCCGTTCGCCTGCTGAGCAAACGACGAGGCACCGTTCGCCCGCTGGGCAGGGGACGAGCCGCTCTTCGCCTGCCCGTCAGGGGACGAGCCGCCGTTCGCCCGCCCGGCAGGGGACGAGCCGCGCTTCACCCGCCCGGTAGGGGACGAGCCGCCGTTCGCCCACTCGTCGCCTGCCGAGCAACTCGCCTTTCACCGGGCGCCGTTCACCACGACCACCCTTACCGTGTTTGGGCTAGCCCAATTGCTCGGACAGCGTGTCCCCCCATCGCGTCAGGAGAGAGCAATGCATCTGCGCACCCCGAGACCGCGGCTTCGCCGGAGTCGGGTCCTCGTTCTGTCGACCGTGCTGCTCGGCGTCGCGGGCTTCACCACGGCCACCTCGTCGGCGTACGCCGGCCAGGTCCCCGCCCCCTCGGCCCCGAACCGCACCGCTGCCGCTGCCGCTCCGGCCACCAGCGGCAACCTGCTGGTCGACGCGGGCGGCGAGTCGGCTGCCATCTGTTCGCCCAACGGGCTCGACGGCATGACCGTGCCCGGCTGGACCATCACCGGCGGCGAACCGAACGTGGTCTGCTACGGAGCGGCCGGCGGCTACCCCACCGCGAGCACCCCCGGATCGCCCACCCGGGGCAAGGGGTTCTTCGCGGGCGGGGCGACCGGCAATTCCGGACTGAGCCAGAACGTCGACGTCTCGTCGGCCGCGTCGGCGATCGACGCGGGCGGGGTCGGCTACAACCTGTCCGGCTGGCTGGGCGGTTACGCCTCGCAGAACGACCGCGTCGCGCTGAGCGGCACCTTCCTCGACGGCAGCGGCAACACGCTCGGCAGCACCAGTCTCGGCCCGGTGACCAACACCGACCGCGGCAACACGACCGAGTTCCTGCAGAAGACCGGTACCGGCACCCTGCCCGCCGGCACCCGCTCCATCAAGGTCGCACTCGCCTTCACCTGGTCCGCGGGCAGCACCACCGACGGCTACGCCGACGACCTGTCCCTCACCCTGTCGGCCGCCGTGCCGACCCCCGCCCTCACCGCGCCCCCGTCCTCCGTGCCCGGGTACGACCACGTCTTCCTGGTCTACATGGAGAACGAGAACTACGAGAACATCATCGGCAACACCTCGCAGGCCCCGTACATCAACAGCCTCGCGAGCGCGAACTCGGTGCTCTCCCAGTCGTACGCCACGACCCACCCCAGCGACCCGAACTATGTGGCGCTGGCCGCGGGCGGCCTGTACGGGCTGACCGACAACTCGATCACCACCACCACGATCGACGCCCCCCACCTGGGCACCAGCGTCGAGGCCGCGGGCAAGACCTGGAAGTCCTACGTCCAGAACATGCCGAGCAACTGCTACCCGCAGAACAGCGGCAACTACTCGCCCGACGACACACCGTTCTACTACTTCAAGGACATGAAGACGGACAACGCCTACTGCCAGGCGCACTTCCAGCCGCAGACCAGCATGGTCGACGACCTCAAGTCCGCTGCCACCACCCCGAACTTCGTGTGGTTCGCCGCGGACGGCTGCAACGACATGGAGGGCTGCGGGATCACCGCGGGTGACGACTACCTGAAGTCGACCCTGCCGACGATCTTCAACTCGCCGGCCTGGACCCAGGAGCGTTCGCTGCTCATCCTCACCTGGGACGAAGGCGCGACCAAGGCCTATGGCCCCGGCTACCCCAACCGCGTGCCCACCATCCTGGTCGGCTCGCAGAACTCCGTGAAGACCGGCTACCAGTCCAGCCAGCGGACCGACCAGTACGGCCTGCTGCGCACCGTCGACAACGCCCTCGGCCTGGCTCCCCTGACCAACAACGACCGCTACGCCGCCACCGTCAACGACACCTGGAAGTAGACCGCGAGGCCGTAACGGCCGCACGAGGCCCGGGCGCCGCGAAACCTGCGGCGCACGGGCCAAAACCCCCAGGTCAGAGACCTAGGGGCAGACGAGTCGGGCTGTACGCCGGGTTCTGTGCCCCGGGACCTCGCGGTCGTCGGGGCGACGGCCATCCATCTAGGACCGGCGTTGCCGCCGGCCTCGTGCGGTCTACCCGCGGACTCGGGCAGGCTGCCCTCGGTCGTCCGCGCAGAGCCGCGTTTTACGGCGGCTCCTCTTGACCTTGCTCCGGGTGGGGTTTACCTAGCCGCCTGAGTCACCTCAGGCGCTGGTGGTCTCTTACACCACCGTTTCACCCTTACCCGGCGCCTGAGCGCCGGGCGGTCTGTTTTCTGTGGCACTGTCCCGCGGGTCACCCCGGGTGGGCGTTACCCACCACCCTGCCTTGTGGAGCCCGGACGTTCCTCGGGAAGATCCAGAGGATCTCCACGCGGCCGTCCGCCCGGCTCGTCTGCCGTGCTGACCATGCTACCCGCCGTGCGGGGGCACACAGGCCGTGACCCCGGCGGCGACGCGTCCTGGCCGGCTCGGCCTCGTCGGTCCCAGCCCGCTTGACCTTGCCGCAGCGTCAGGGTTTCTACTGAGGGCATGCGGATCTCGGAGATCGCCGCGCTGGTGGGGGTGACCACCCGGGCGGTCCGGCACTACCACCACCTCGGACTGCTGCCGGAACCCGCCCGGCTGGCGAACGGCTACCGGCAGTACTCGGCGCGGGACGCCATCGCGCTCGCCCGCATCCGGCGCCTGACCGAACTGGGTCTCGGCCTCGACGAGGTGCGGGACGTGATCGCCGACGACGCCGGGCGCGAACTGGCGGAAGTCCTGGCCGAGTTGGACACGGACCTCGCCCGCCAGGAGGCGGAGACCCACGCCCGCCGCGCCCGGCTCGCCACCCTGCTCGCCCGGGCCGGGAGCGGGGGCCTGACGTCCGACGACGAGCTCTCCCCCGAACTGGCCGATCTCTTCAGGGAGTTGGGGGCGAGCCGGACCGGTTCGGCGATGGCCACCAAGGACCGGGAGCTGCTCGCCCTGCTTGCGACCGTCGCGGACCCCGAGGAGCGGGACCGGCTGCTGGCCGCCCTGCGGACCCTGGCCGCCGCGCCGGGAGCGGCCGAGCGGGCGCACGAGGTGTACGCGCCCCTTGACGAACTGGCGGACGCGGATCCGGCCGACCCCCGCGTGGAGACGGCCGCGCGGGCGCTCGCCGACTGCCTCCCGCCCGAGCTGGCGATGGAGCTCGGCGCCGGCACCGGCCTCGCGGCGGCGGCCGACAACGGATTCCTCAAAGCCTTCTTCGCCGACTTCGCACCCGCGCAGGCGGAGGCGGTACGGCGGGCGATGCGGAGAGTTTCGGAGAAGGGTGGGGCAAGGGAATGAGACTGGGCTTCGTGCAAGGGACGCTGCGCCGGCTGGCCGCGCACGAGCTGCGGATGTTCACCAGTTTCGGGCTGTGGATCGCCCGGCGCCGCCACCAAGTACGCTCGGCGGACCGGCCGTTCGGGTACGCGAGCCCGCAGGCCGCGACGGTGTACGGGCTCGCCTTCGTGTGCGTGGTCGAGACCGTCGGGGTGTCGTTCATGGTGCGGGACTGGCCCGCCGTGCACGCGGTGCTCCTGGTCCTCGACCTCTATACGGTCCTGCTGGTGCTCGGCACGCAGGCCGTCGCCGTGACCCGGCCCCATGTGCTGACGCCGGACACCCTGCGGCTGCGCCGGGGCGTCCAGGTGGACCTGGCGATACCGCTGGCCCACATCACCTCCGTACGCGAGGAGTTGCGCTTCGGGGACGGGAAGGCGACACCGGAGGAGGTTCTCGACCTGGCGGTCGGCTCGCAGACCTCTCTGACGGTGGAGCTGGCCGCGCCCGTCACCCACGTACAACTCCTGGGAAAGCGGCGGCAGGTGACGACCGTGCGCTTCCACGCGGACCGGGCCGGGGAGCTGGCGAAGGCGCTGCGGGCGGCGGTCGCGGCAGGGCCGGGGTCGCCGGAGGACTGGGGTCACCCGTAGGGCTGCGCGCGCTCAGGCCGGGGCGAAGAGGACCTTCGCGGTGCCCGGGTCGGCCTGGGTCAGGCGGACCCTGAGGCGCTCCCCGAGCGGGAGCGCCCGGTCGCCGCCTTCGATGCGGGCGACCACCGCCGGATCCGCCAAGTGGACGGTTCCCACGGCCGGTTCCTGTTCCTTCACGTCCACGACGGTCGCGTCGAACAGCTCGCCCACCCGGTCCTTGAGCAGCGCCGCCTCCACGATGTCGACGCATTCGCGCTCCACGGTGTTGGCGCGGCGGGTGCCCTCGGCCATCTCCTTGGGGAGCCCGTCGAGCGCGGCCGTCACCCAGTCCGGCGGGGTCTGCCCCGCCACCGCCGCCAGGCACAGCTCGCCGGCGTAACGGTCCACGAGGCGGCGCAACGGGGCCGTGCAGTGCGTGTACGCGGCGGCCACCGCCGCGTGGATCGCGAGCTCGGGCGCCGCGCCGCCGGTGAACACGGTGTACCCGGCGCCGCGCAGCAGCGTCGTGCACTCCTGGAGGAACGCGGCGTGGTTCGGTTCGCGCGGATCGAGGGAGCGGACGACCGCGGCGTACGGGACGTGGTGCGGCCAGTCGATGCGCAGCGCGGTCGCCGAGCGGCGAAGCCGGGCGACCGCACCGCCCGGGGCGCTGGGCAGGGTGCGCAGGATTCCGGTCCCGTACGCCAGCATCAGCTGGGCGGCGGCCATGCCGGTGAGCAGGGAGATCTGGGCGTTCCAGCCGTCGGCGGGCAGCGGGGCGCGGTAGCTGAGGTCGTAGCGGTGGCCGCGCTCCACGATCTCCTGCTCGGGGACGTTGAGGGAGATGCCGCCGCGGGCGACTTCCTGCTGCTCGCGCAGGGTGCCGATGTCGCGGAGGAGGGCGAGGGATGCGGGCGCGGTGCCGGTGTCGATCTGCTTCTGCACGCCCTCGTAGTCGAGTTTGGCGCGGCTGCGGATCAGAGCGCGGCGTACGTCGGTGGCGGTGGTCGCGCCGTCCGCGTCGAGGTCGATCTGCCAGAGCAGGGCGGGGCGGTCCTGGCCGGGGAGCAGGCTCGCGGCGCCCTCGGAGAGGAGGGTGGGATGCAGCGGAATCCGCTCGTCCGGGAAGTAGAGGGTGGTCACCCTGCGGTGGGCCTCGGCGTCCAGCGCGCCTCCCGGGGTGACGAAGGCGGCGACGTCGGCGATGGCGTAGTGCACCCGGTAGCCGCCGCCCGCCCGGCGCTCCAGGTGCATGGCCTGGTCGAGGTCGGTGGAGGTGGGCGGGTCGATGGTGAAGAAGTCGATGCCGGTCGCGTCGTACGTGGGCAGGCGGGGTGCGGCGGCCGCGTGCTCCGCCTCGGCGACGACGGCGGCGGGGAAGCCGCCGGGGACTTCCAGCGTCGTACGCAGTCGGGCGAGAGCGGCGCGCAGCGGGGCCTCTGCTGCGCCGGTCACGTGGAGGTGGCGGCGGGGCATGCCACCGAGCGTAGGGTTTTTCCCACCCGCCCGCCCGTTCTGCCGAAACGGGGAAGCCGAGCCCCTCGCGGGGCGTTCCCGCCGTCGCCGACTGCGGAGTGCTGGGGCGCGTGGCGCGTGGATGGGGGGGCAGGGGCCGGGGCGAGCGCTGCAAGGGCGGACCGGGTGGGCGTACCCCGTAGGCTGGCGCGGGGGCCGCACCCCCTCCCCCGTACGTACAGAAGGAGAATCGCCGTGCTGGTGCTGTTGCCGCCCTCCGAAGGAAAGGCCGCTTCGGGGCGCGGGGTGCCCCTGAAGGCGGAGTCGCTCTCACTGCCGGGGCTCGCGGACGCACGCGCGGCCGTCCTCGACGAGCTCGTCGAGCTCTGCATGGCCGACGAGGAAAAGGCCCGCGAGGTACTGGGACTCAGCGAGGGCCTGCGCGGCGAGGTCGCCAAGAACGCCGAACTGCGCACCGCGGGCGCCCGCCCGGCCGGCGAGATCTACACGGGCGTGCTGTACGACGCCCTCGACCTCGCCTCCCTCGACCCCGCCGCCAAGCGCCGCGCCGCGAAGTCGCTGCTCGTGTTCTCCGGGCTGTGGGGCGCCGTGCACACCGGTGACCGGATTCCCTCCTACCGCTGCTCGATGGGCGTGAAGCTGCCCGGTCTGGGTGCGCTCGGCGCGTACTGGCGGACCGTGCTGGACCCGGTCATGACGGAGGCCGCGGGCGAGGGCCTCGTCCTTGATCTGCGGTCCTCCGCGTACGCCGCGGCCTGGAAGCCGAAGGGCGCGGTCGCGGGCCGCACGGCCACCGTGCGGGTGCTGCACTCCCAGATGGTCGACGGCGTGGAGAAGCGTTCGGTCGTCAGCCACTTCAACAAGGCGACGAAGGGCCGGCTGGTGCGCGATCTGCTCACCGCCGGAGCCGCCCCCGCCGACCCGGCGGAACTCGTGGAGACCCTGCGCGGCCTCGGGTACGTCGTGGAGTCCGCGCCGCCCGCCAAGCCGGGCCGGGCCTGGTCCCTGGACGTGGTCGTGACCCAGATCCACTGACGCGAGCGGGTGGGGCGGCCGGCCGTAGCCCACGACGGCGGCCGACCGTTGCAACATACGCAACGATCGTTGCGTACTCCGCACACCGTCGGCAGGATGGGCGCATGACGCCCCCCGCCGCGCCCCCCACCACACCCTCCGCCGCCCCCTCCGTCCTGGACCTCGCCCCCGTCGTCCCGGTGGTGGTGATCGAGGACGCCGCGAACGCCGTGCCGCTCGCGCGGGCGCTGGTCGCGGGCGGGCTCCCGGCGATCGAGGTGACGCTGCGTACCCCGGCGGCGCTGGACGCGATCCGGGCCATCGCTGCGGAGGTCCCGGACGCGGTGGTCGGCGCGGGCACCGTGACAACCCCGGCCAGGGTCGCCGACGCGGTGACCGCCGGGGCCCGCTTCCTGGTGAGCCCCGGGTGGTCTCCCACCCTGCTGGCCGCGATGAAGGCGTCCGGGGTGCCGTTCCTGCCCGGGGTCTCGACGGCCTCGGAGGTCGTGGCGCTGCTCGAACAGGGCGTGACGGAGATGAAGTTCTTCCCGGCGGAGGCGGCGGGCGGCACGCCCTACCTGAACTCCCTCGCGGCCCCCCTCCCCCAGGCCCGCTTCTGCCCCACCGGCGGCATCACCCCCGCCTCGGCCCCCGCCTACCTGGCCCTGCCGAACGTAGGCTGCGTCGGCGGCACCTGGATGCTCCCCCCAATCGCCCTCACATCCCACGACTGGCCCCAAGTGGAGTCCCTGGCCCGCGAGGCGGCGGGGTTGCGGGGGTAACTGCCCTGCATTGGCGAGGAGTTGGACAATACGGCCGACCCGGGCCCCGGGTGACGGGTGGGCAAGTGACCGGCGCCCGCCTCAGCCCAAATGCCCCGTATCGTTCAGCACCCGCACCGACGCGTTCCCATCCCGGTAATACGCCACCTCCGACAGCGACGCCGCCGACAGTTCCATGCGGAACAGGGACTCGGGGGGCGCCCCCAGGGCCAGTCGCACCAGGGTCTTGATCGGGGTGACGTGGGTGACCGCGAGCACCGTGCGCCCGGGGTACGCGGCGATCAGCCGGTCCCGCGTCGCCGACACCCGCCGCGCCACCGTCGCGAAGCTCTCGCCGCCCCCCGTCGGGGCCGCCTTCGCCGAGGCCAGCCATGCGTCGAGGTCGTCCGCGTACCGCTCGCGCACCTCGGCGAAGGTCAGCCCCTCCCACGCCCCGAAGTCCGTTTCGCGCAGGCCCTCTTCGATGTGGACGTCGAGCCCGAGGCGGGCCGCCACCACGGCCGCCGTCTCGCGGCACCGCCGCAGCGGGGACGAGACGATCGCCTGGACGGTGCCCCGGGCGGCCAGCGCCGCCGCGGCCCGTTCGGCCTGGCCGCGCCCGACGGCCGACAGCTCGGGGTCGGATCCGCCGCTGCCGGAGAACCGCTTCTCGGGCGTGAGCGCCGTCTCGCCGTGCCGCAGCAGGAGGAACGTCGCGGGTGCGCCCAGATCAGCGGCCGACCCCCAGCCGACGCTCGGCGTGGGGGCAGCAACCACCTTGTCCCGTACGGGAGTTGAGGCCGAAGCCGTGGCCCCCGCCAGCGCCGCCCGCGCCCTGGCCGCGCCCGCCGCCGCATCCCCGACCACCCGGGCCGCACCCGCGTCACTGGACAGACCGGACCTGGACAGCTCCGCCATAGAAGACGACGGCTCCCAGCGCCTCCCCCGCTTGCCCGCGTCCATCGCCTCGTTGGCCAGCCGGTCCGCGTGCTTGTTGCGCTCGCGCGGGATCCACTCGTACGACACCTGCGAGGAGGGCAGGATCCGCGCCGCCTGTGCCGCGAGCGGCTTCATGTCGGGGTGCTTGATCTTCCAGCGGCCCGACATCTGCTCCACGACCAGCTTGGAGTCCATGCGGACCCGCACGTTCGCCGCCGGGTCGAGTTCCTTCGCGGCGCGCAGGCCGGCGATCAGCCCCTTGTACTCGGCGACGTTGTTCGTCGCGACGCCGATGTACTCGGCCGCCTCGGCGAGCGTCTCGCCGGTCGCCGGGTCGAGGACGACCGCGCCGTACCCGGCGGGACCCGGGTTGCCCCGGGAGCCGCCGTCGGCCTCGACGACGAACTGCCGTACCGCGGAAGGCACTTACAGACCCGATTCCGACGTACGCACCAGAATGCGGCGGCAGTTCTCGCAGCGCAGTACGGCGTCCGGGGCAGCCGCCTTCACCTCGTTCACCTCGGTGATGTTGAGCTCCAGGCGGCAGCCCTCGCAGCGGCGCTGGTAGAGGCGGGCCGCACCGACGCCGCCCTGCTGCGCGCGCAGCTTGTCGTAGAGCTTGAGGAGGTCGGCCGGTACGGAACCGGCGACGATCTCGCGCTCCTTGGTCACCGAGGCGGCCTCGGCGTCGAGCTCGCCCAGCGCGGCGTCGCGGCGCGTGGTGGCGTCGTCCGTCTTGGCCTGCACGGAGGAGACCCGCTCGGTCAGCTCGGCGGCCCGCTCCTGCGCGGACTCGCGGCGCTCCATGACTTCGAGGACGACGTCCTCCAGGTCGCCCTGGCGCTTGGCGAGCGAGGTGAGTTCGCGCTGGAGGCTCTCCAGGTCCTTCGGCGAGGAGACGGCGCCCGAGTCGAGGCGCTGCTGGTCGCGGACGGCACGCTGGCGCACCTGGTCCACGTCCTGCTCGGCCTTGGTCTGTTCGCGGGCGGTGTCGCTCTCCTCGGTCTGCGCGGCGACGAGCAGGTCGCGCAGCTGCGTGAGGTCCTTGGTCAGGGATTCGATCTCGGCGTGCTCGGGCAGCGAAGTCCGCTTGTGGGCGAGCTGCGACAGGCGTACGTCCAGCGCCTGTACGTCGAGGAGGCGGATCTGGTCGGCGGGCGCGGCGTTCAGTTGGGGGCTCCATCAATAGAAGGGGAAGTGTGGTGGGCGGACCACGGGTCGGTGACCGTCTTCGAGACGTGCACCCTGAGGTCCCAGCCGTGGCGGTCGGAAATCTCGTCGAGCTGGGCGGCGGCCTGCTCGCACCAGGGCCATTCGGTGGCCCAGTGCGCGGCGTCGATCAGACCGAGCGCCGACTCCTTGCACGCCTCGGACACCGGGTGGTGACGCAGGTCGGCGGTGAGGAAGGCGTCTGCTCCCGAGGCGCGTACGGCGTCGAAGAGGCTGTCGCCGGAGCCGCCGCTGACCGCGACCGTGCGGACGGTGGTCCCGGGGTCGCCCGCGACACGGATGCCCTGCGCGGTGGCGGGCAGGACGGCGGCGGCCCGGGCGGCGAACTCGCCGAGCGTCATCGGGTGGTCCAGCTCGCAGAGGCGGCCCAGTCCACGCCGTCCGGCGGGGTCGGTGGGGTCGGGCACGAGGGGGCGTACGACGCGTACGTCCAGGGCGCCCGCCAGCGCGTCGCTGACGCCCGGGTCGGCGCTGTCGGCGTTGGTGTGCGCGACGTGCAGCGCGATGTCGTGCTTGATCAAGGTGTGCACGACGCGGCCCTTGAAGTGGCCGGCGGCGACCGTGGTGGTGCCGCGCAGATAGAGCGGGTGGTGGGCGACGATCAGGTCGGCGCCCAGCTTCAGCGCTTCGTCGACGATCTCCTGAACCGGGTCGACGGCGAACAGGACCCGGCGCACTTCGGCATCGGGGTCGCCGCAGACGGTGCCGACGGCATCCCATCCCTCGGCCCGCTCGGGCGGCCAGAGGGCGTCGAGCGCGGCGATGACTTCAGACAGACGGGGCACGGACACAGGTTACCTGCGCTCCGCGCCCCGCCGGTCGGCCACCGGGGGCTACTTCTTGCCGAGGAAGCCGCGCAGGTCGTCCAGGACCGAGTCGGCGGCGGTGACGCCGAGGCCGAGGTACCAGGTCTCGTCCTTGACGTCCTTGGCCTGCCCGGCCTTGACGGCCTTCAGGTTCTTCCACAGCGGATTTCCCTCGGCGCTCTCCCGCTTGGACTTCTTCGGGTCGCCGTAGACGCCGGTGAAGATCCAGTCGGCGTCGGCCTGGTCGATGGTCTCCGGGCTGACCTCGGTGGCGAGGTCGACGGCCTGCTGGTTCTTGGGGCGCGGGATGCCGGCGTCGTCCAGGATCGTGCCGATGAAGGAGGCCTTGGCGTAGAGGCGGACCTTGCCCGGCAGGTAGCGGAGCATCGTCACGGTGGGCTTGTTCGCGCCGAGGTCCGTGCCGAGCTGCTTCGCCTTGGTCTCGTACGCGGCGAGCTTCGCCTTCGCGTCGGCCGTCTTGTCCAGAGCGGCGGCGTTGAGCAGGAAGTTTTGCTTCCACGGGAAGCCGGGGCGGATCGAGAAGACCGTGGGGGCGATCTTGGCGAGTTCCTTGTACTTGTCGGCGGCGCGCAGCTGGCTGCCGAGGATGAGGTCCGGCTTCAGCGCGGCGATCGCCTCCAGGTTGGGGCTGTTGATGGTGCCGACGTTCTTCGGGTCGCCCGCGCCCTTCTTCAGGTAGCTGGGGATGCCGTCGTCGCCCTCGGTGGGCGCGTAGCCGACGGGCTGGATGCCGAGCGAGACGACATTGTCGAACTCGCCGACGTCGAGGACGACGACCCGCTTGGGCCGCGCCTTGATCTCGGTGGAGCCCATCGCGTGGTTGACGGTGCGCGGGAACTGGCCGGGCTTGGCGTCGGTGCCCATCTTCGCGGTCTTCTCGGCGGCCGCGGCGAAGTCCTTGCCGCCCTGCGCGACGGACTTCTTGCCGCCCGCGTCCGCCTTGCCCGAGGCCGACGCCGAGGTCTTGTCCGCGCTGTCACCGCTTCCGCAGGACGCGAGGGAGAGCCCGGCGGCCACGGCGAGGGCGACGGCGGCGGTGCCGCGGCGGCGTAGGGACATCACAGGCTCCTGTACAGCGGGAATCGAGCGGGGTGCGACGGGCCGCACCGGGCGGCCCAGTACGAGTTAGGTACGCCTTACCTTACATAAAACGTTCCTGCACAGACGCCTCCCCCCGCACAGCGAAATCGCCCGACAGCCACCCTTTGGTGTGAAGCGAGTGGTCTCGTGTTGTTCGTCAGGAAGTGCGAAAACTAGCTTCGGGGGCCGGAGGTGAGCCATCTGATGACGGCTTTGGCCATCGAGACCGCCGCCGGGGGCGGCACGGTCGGGAGTACGGGATTCGCGATCACCGCGAACGGCGCGTACGGCGCGAGGCTGGTGCGGAACGGCGGCGACGGGGACGCCTGGTTCCCGGAGCGCTGGACGCTCGACGGCCCCGAGCCGTACGCGGTGCCGCTCCCCGGCAACCAGCCGGAGGAGCCGGACACGGGGGTGCTGCCCATGGCGGACGGCAGGGTGCTCATCCACCGCCGGGTCGCCGACCGGCACACCTTCGCGCTGCTCTACCCGACCGGCCCCGCCACCGGCGAGCTGCCGCTCGGCGCGGTCGACGCGGCGGCGGGCGCGCTCACGCTGCTCCCGCCGTCCCCGGACGGCAGCTGCGCCTACGCCCTGGCGGCCGGCCCGGACGACAGCGCGCTGTGGCTGGTGGCGGGCGGCGCGTTCGGGCCCGAGCTGGTGGCCCGCGTCAAGGGGCGCTGCTCGGGCGGGGTGTGGCTGGACCGGACCGGCCGGATGCTCGCCCTGGACCGGGATCTCGACGGCCGCACCAAAGCGGTGGCCATCGATCTGGAGCGCGGCGGCGAGGTCACCGAACTGCTCCAGATCACCGAGGACAGCGACGACCGGCTGCTGCTCGCGGACGCCGACAGCGGGCTGATCCTGATCCGCTCCAACGCGCCGGGCCACGACCGGCTCGGCTGGGGCGTGCTCGGCTCCACCCTCCCGGTCCGCTTCCCCGAATGCCTGCGCCTCGCGGACGCGGCCGTGACGCCGTTCGCTGTGCAGCCGGGCCTGGTCCTGATGCCGGAGTCGTGCCAGGTGGCGCTGCGCATCGACGCGGCGAGCGGCAGCTGGCTCGGCATCTGGCGCCCGGCGGGCCGTCATCTGCACCAACTCGCGGCGCCGCAAGGGTGGTTGGCCGGTTCCGGGCTGTGGACCCGGGAGGGGGTGCTGAGGCTCCCGTACAGCACGGACGCGAACCCCTGCGCGGTGCTCGGCGTACCCGCGCCGCCGGACCCCGCGCCCGCCCCGGCGCCGCCCCCCGTCCGGCCCGCCGCACCCAAGCCCGTACCCCTGGCGCAGGCACCCCTGACCGGCCGTCGGCAGCCGACAGGAGATCGTTAGAATCGGCGCGCTGTACGAGGGATACGTGAACACAACAACGGGGTGACCACAGCTCATGTCCAACCAGACCGACACCCGTCCGCAGGGGACGGGGAACGACAGCGCAGGCAAGCACCGGGGCGGGGCCGCGTCGACCGATGACTCGGCGACACCGGCGCACGGACGCCACCGCCGCCACGAGGACGCGAACAGCAACGCCTGACCGGCGGTCGTACGCGCAGAGACCCCCGGGGCCGACCGCCCCGGGGGTCTCGTCCTGTCCGCCGTGCGGTCAGCCGCGTTTGAGCCCGAGCACCTCGGCCGCCGCGAAGGTCTCGTTCGCGGGCCGGTCCTCGTAGTAAGGGGAGATCAGCTCGTCCAGTTCCTGGTACGAGAAGGCCTCCTTCGCCGAGTCGAACTGGGCGGCCACCTTGGGCCGTTCGACGATCGCGACCATCCCGCCGTGCACCACGAGCAGCTGCCCGTTGACCTTGGCGGCCGCCGGGGACGCCAGATAGCCGACGAGCGGCGAGACGTGCTCGGGCGCCAGCGGGTCGAGCTGCCCGTCCCCCGGCTCCTGGCTGCCTGAATTTGCTGGAATGGCTGCGAAAACGTCCTCCGTCATCCGGGTGCGGGCGCGCGGGCAGATGGCGTTGGCCGTCACCCCGTACTTGCCGAGCGCGAGGGCGGTCGAGGTGGTGAGGCCGACGATGCCGCCCTTGGCCGCCGCATAGTTGGGCTGGCCCGCCGAACCGGCGAGGAAGGCCTCCGACGAGGTGTTGACGATGCGGCCGTAGACCGGGCCGCCCGCCGCCTTGGAGCGCTCGCGCCAGTGCGCGGCGGCGAAGCGGGTGGTGTTGAAGTGCCCCTTGAGGTGCACATGGATCACCGAGTCCCACTCGGCCTCGCTCATCGAGAAGATCATCCGGTCCCGCAGGATGCCCGCGTTGTTGACCAGGATGTCGAGCTTCCCGTACGTGTCGATCGCCAACTGGACGAGTTCTCGGGCATGTTGGTGGTCGGCCACGTCCCCGGTGTGGGCGACGGCCCGCCCGCCCGCGGCCCGGATCTCGGCGGCGACCTCCTCGGCGGGGCCCTTCGACGCCTGGCCCGAGCCGTCGCGCCCGGGCTGCCCGAAGTCGTTGACGACGACGGCCGCGCCGAGCCGGGCGAGTTCCAGCGCCTCGGCCCGGCCGAGCCCGCGCCCGGCCCCGGTGACGATCGCGGTCAGGCCTTCAAGTGGCAGTGCTGCCATGCCGGTTGGGTCCTCTCGGGGTCGGAAGGAGGATCAGATTTCGATGCACGTACGGAGGGCTTCCCCGGTACGCATCTGGTCGAGGGCGTCGTTGATCCCGGCGAGTTGCACCCGGTGGGTGATCAGGCTCTCCAGGTCGATCCGGCCCGCCCGCCACAGCGCGATGGCCCGCTCGTAGGAGCGCAGCACGTCGCCGCCGCCGTACAGGGAGGGCAGGATGCGCTTCTCGTCGAAGAACAGCTCGAACATGTTGACCTGGAAGAAGTCGTCCATGGCGCCCGCGCCGACCACGCACAGGGTGCCGCCGCGCCGGGTGTTCTCGTACGCGGTGCGGGCGGTCGCGGACCTGCCGACCACCTCGAAGACGTAGTCGAAGCCCTCGCCCGCGGTGACGCGCTGCTTGGCGTCGGCGAACTCCTCGGGCGAAACCGCCTCCGTCGCCCCGAACGTGAGCGCCGCCGCGCGCCGGGACGCGACCGGGTCGACCGCGACGATCTGCGCCGCGCCCTGCACCCGGGCGCCCTGGATGGTGGAGATGCCGACCCCGCCGCAGCCGATGACGGCGACCGACGAACCCGCCGCCACCTTCGCGGTGTTGATGGCCGCGCCGAGCCCGGTGGTCACCCCGCAGCCGATCAGCGCGGCGATCTCGTACGGCACGTCGTTGGGGATCGGCACCGCGCAGCCGGCCGCGACGACGACCTCCTCGGCGAAGGTGCCGGTGCCCGCAAAGCCGAACACGTCGCCGCCGGGCCGCCTGAAGTTGGGGGTGCCGGCGTTCATGAACCCGGCCAGACAGAGCTGGGTCTGGCCCCGCCTGCAGGACGGGCACGTCCCGCACGCGGGCAGCCAGCACATCAGGACCCGGTCGCCCTGCTTCAGGCTCGTCACGCCGTCGCCCACTTCGATGACCTCCCCGGCCCCCTCGTGGCCCGGGACGAACGGCGCGGGCTGCGGCAGCACGCCGCTCATCGCCGAGAGGTCGGAGTGGCAGAGCCCGGTGGCGCGGACGCGGAGCTTGACCTTCCCCGGGCCGAAGCCGGTCGCCTCCACGTCGTCGAGCACATCGAGCTTGTCCTGGCCGATCTCGTGCAGTACGGCTGCGCGCATGGCGCGGCTCCCCTCAAGTCCCTCGGGAATCGGGTCAGTTGTGTTCCACGGTCGTGTCGGAGAGGACCGGCGCGTCGTCCCGTTCGACGGCCGTCACCGACACCTGGACGCGGCCGGGGCCCGACCACATCCGGATGCGCAGGGTCTCGCCCGGGAAGACGACCCCGGTGAACCGGGTGGCGTACGAGCGGACGCGGGTCACATCGCCGCCGAGCAGCGTGTCCACGACGGCCTTGAGCGTCATCCCGTACGTGCAGAGCCCGTGCAGGATCGGCCGGTCGAAGCCCGCGAGCTTGGCGAAGTCGGGGTCGGCGTGCAGCGGGTTCCAGTCCCCCGACAGGCGGTAGAGCAGCGCCTGCTCCTCGCGGACGTTCCGCTCGATCACCTGGTCGGGGGCCCGGTCGGGCTGCTCGACGCGCGCCGAGGGCCCCCGGTCCCCGCCGAAGCCGCCCTCGCCGCGCACGAAGATCTGCGCGTCACTGGTCCACAGCGGCCCGTCCGCGTCGGCGGCCTCGGTGCGCAGGACCAGGATGGCGGCCTTGCCCTTGTCGTAGACGGCGGCGACGCGGGAGGTCGAAGTGGCCTTGCCCCGTACGGGGATCGGCCGGTTAAGGGTGATGGTCTGCCCGCCGTGCAGCACGGCCGCCAGGTCCACGTCGATGCCGGGCGCGGAGAGCCCGCCGACCACGCCCATCCCGGCGCCCGCGACGGTCGCGAAGGAGGGCAGGACGTGCAGCCGGGACTCCAGGGTGTAGCGCAGCTCGTCGGGATCGGTGGCCGGGCGGCCCGCCCCGAGCCCCAGGTGGTAGAGCTGTACGTCCTTGTGGTCCCAGGTGATCTCGGTGGACCGGGGCTCGGCGGCGACCGCCTTCGCGGCATCAATGGGCATGTGGATGCTGCTCCTTGAGCGTTGTGCGGGCACGGGGAAAGACCTCGGCGCGGTCGTCCGCACCGTCGGCCGCACCGAGGCCGTACTGGACCGGGCCGAGGACCCGTTCTAGAACGCGTTCTAGGCCGATGGCCCCTAGGTATAGCGCACGCCCCGGCAGTTGGGAAGTCTCCTGACGCTACGTCAGATCTGCTCGCGGGCGCCCCGCACCATGACATTTGTCCTGACCAGGTCCGTACAAGCGCATCTGGGGCGCCCCCGCCGCGCTCCGTAGGTTCGAGGCATGACGCAGACGACGACACAGAGCGCCACCGCGGTCCGCTTCAGCGGGGTGGTCAAGTCCTACGGGGCGGTCCGGGCCGTGGACGGGGCCGAGCTGACCATCGGGCGCGGCGAGACCGTGGCGCTGCTCGGCCGCAACGGGGCCGGCAAGTCCACCACCATCAGCCTGCTGCTCGGCCTGAACGAGCCCGACGCGGGCGAGGTGCGGATCTTCGGGCGGACCCCGGAGGCGGCCGTACGGGCCGGTCTGGTCGGGGCGATGCTCCAGGAGGGCAGCCCGATCGCCCGGGTGACCGTGCGGGAGCTGGTGTTCTTCATCGCCAGCATGTACCCGCAGCCGATGCCGGTCGCCGAGGCGCTCGGCCTCGCCGGGCTCACCGAGTTCGCCGACCGCCGGGTCGACAAGCTCTCCGGCGGCCAGACCCAGCGGGTCCGGTTCGCCATGGCGCTGGCCGGCAACCCCGAACTGCTGCTGCTCGACGAGCCGACGGCCGCCCTCGACGTGGCGGCGCGCCGCGCGTTCTGGGAGTCGATGCGCGGCTATGCCGGGCGCGGCAACACCGTGCTGTTCTCCACCCATTACCTCGAAGAGGCCGACGACAACGCCGACCGGATCGTCGTCATCGACCAGGGCCGGATCGTCGCGGACGGGCCCGGTGAGCGCATCAAGCGGGCGGCCGGCGGCAGCCTGGTCTCCTTCGACCTCGCGGGCATGCCGACCGAGGGGCTCGGGCTGCTGCCCGGGGTGGCCTCCGTCGAGATCCGCGGCGACCGGGCCCGGCTGCGCACCGACGACTCGGACGCGACCGTCGTCGCACTCGCCGCGATGGGCGCCGTCCGCCGCCTCGAAGTGGCCCCCGCCAGCCTCGAAGACGCCTTCCTCTCCCTTACCGCACGCGAAAGCGAGACCGTCTGATGGTCGAGTACATCAAGCTGGAGATGCGGCGCACGCTCCGTGACGCCTCCTTCGTGATCTTCGGCATCGGGATGCCCGTGCTGATGTATCTGCTCTTCACCAACATCGGCGGCGGCGACGGCAACGGCGCCGACTGGAAGGTCCAGTCGATGATCGGCATGGCGGCGTACGGCGCGCTCGGCGCGGCCATGAACGCCGGGACCGGGGTCGCCGCCGACAAGTCGATCGGCTGGCTGCGGCAGCTGCGGATCGCCCCGCTCCAGCCGGCCAGGGTGGTGACCGGGCGCGCGATCAGCGGCTCGGTGACCGTACTGCCCGGCATCCTCGCGGTGCTCCTGTCCGGCGCGCTGATCAACGGCGTGCGCATGGACGCCTGGCAGTGGATCGTGCTGACGCTCCTGCTGTGGATCGGGGCGCTGCCCTTCACGATGCTCGGCCTCGGCACCGGCTACCGGCTGTCCGCGCAGGCCACCGGCGTGGTCAACGTGGCCTGTCTGATGGGGCTCGCGATCCTGGGCGGGCTGTGGTTCCCGGTCTCGGCCTTCCCCACCTGGCTGCGCTCGATCGCCGAGTACACTCCGACCCACCGCTTCGCCGACCTCGGCTGGGCCACCTCGCAGGGCCACGCCCCGAGTGCGGCCACCATCGCGCTGATGACAGCCTGGCTGCTGGCCTTCGGTTCGTACGCCGTGTTCTCCTACCGTCGGTCCGCGCGGACCGCGTGAGCGCACGGGCACCGGGGCCGGGCGAGCGCATGAACCATCAGTACGGGGAGAACACGATGCCATCACTGCTGCCGAAGCTGCCGCCACGGGGTGAGTGCCCGAAGGCCGAGGCGTTCCCCGGCCCGCCCGCCAACGGCTACGCCTTCCTGCCGTGGCTGCTGATGGGCACCGGCGCCGTCATCGAGGTGGCCAAGGGCAAGGCGGGTTACCCCTGGCTCGGCGGTCCCGGAATCCTCGCCTTCGCCGTGCTGTACGGGAAGGTCGTCTTCCGCGCCTTCGACAAGAAGCGGCGCGACGAGCGGGCCACCTTCGTCCTGCTCGGCGCGCTGGCCGCCGTCACCTACGCCCTCGGACTCGGCTACGGCGGCAGCTGGCTGCTGTTCTTCCCGCTGCTCTCGCTGTCCTGCGGCGCGGTGCTGCGGGACAAGCGGCTCGGCTTCGTGATCATGACGCTTGCGGTCTCGGTGGGGGTGATCTCGGGGATCCGGACCGGCGACCCCTGGTCCAACATGACCATCGCGTACGGGACGTTCATGTCCGGCATGGTGATCGCCGCGCTGCTCACCCTGTCCGAAACGGTCCGCGAACTGCGCGACACCCGGCAGGAGTTGGCCCGTACCGCAGTCGAGAAGGAGCGCCTGCGCTTCTCCCGCGACCTGCACGACCTGCTCGGCCACACGCTGTCGGTGATCGTGGTGAAGTCGGAGGCCGCCCGCCGGATCGCACCGCGCGACCTGGACGCGGCGCTCGGCCAGGTCGCCGACATCGAGTCGGTCGGCCGGCAGGCCCTCACCGAGATCCGCGAGGCCGTCACCGGCTACCGCGAGGGCAGCCTCGCCACCGAACTCGACCGGGCCCGCTCGGCCCTGAGCGCCGCCGAAGTCGAGCCGGTGGTACGCCAGTCGGGCCCGCCGCTGCCCGCGCAGGCCGAGGCGCTGCTCGGCTGGGTGGTCCGCGAGGCCGTCACCAACGTCGTACGCCACAGCGCGGCAAACCGCTGCGACATCGTGGTCGACGGCACGCCGGAACGCGTGACCCTGACGGTCACCGACAACGGCAAGGGCGCCCCCGCCGAGCCCTCCCCCGCCCCCCGCATCGGCGGCACGGGCCTCAAGGGCCTCACCGAACGCCTCGCCGCGGCGGGCGGCTCCCTCACCGCGGGCCCCGCCCCCCGCACCGGCTTCCGAGTCACCGCCGAACTCCCGGTAGACCCCAAGGACACCGCCCTGGACGCCGAACTGACCACGGCCCCGGGCAACGGCTGAGCAGCGGCCGCGCATCCCCTTGACCCGTGGAGATGGAGGGACAGCCTGCCCGTGTCAGCCGCTTGCCCCTCCCTCCAAGTTCCCCTGCATTTCTACCAGTTGAGGGTTCTGGCCGCTGAGGCGGTCTTGACGCGTCTCGGCGAAGGAGCGACGGTCGAGCAATCGGGCACAATCGGACCAACTCGGGGAGAAGTCATGAGCTTCCGTTTCCTGGGGATCATCCCGAACACCGGCAAGGACGACTCGCCCACCATGTGGCTTCACGAGGAGACCGGGGATCTACTGATCCAGTCGTACAAGGCCACGGAGGAAGAGGTGAAGAAGTGCCAGGAGATCGGCTCAATCCCCGGGCACGGTACGGACGTTCCGGATCACGAGACGATCATCCGGCTGCCCAAGGTCATGATCCAGTACATTCCTCGCCCGGACGGAGACTCCGCCGATGAAGCCCCCGGCACGTGAGCCGCTGGCTCAGGCCCGGCGGTCGGCAATTCACCTTGAGGTCCGTGACCACTACCACAGCACAGACCCTGACTTCCTTGCGTGGCGGGAGGGACGCCTCAAGTTCACCCGGGACAACAGGGCGGACTGGTGGGAGGGTTGGCACGACGTCGTGCACGCTGCCGTGGCCCGAGGAGTGGCAGTCCGTCGCGCCCGCGTCGTCTCCGAGCCGCTGACTGAGTACGTGCGCTGGGAGTACGACTACGCCGTGACCAACGTCGCTGCGGGCGAGCAAGTCCGTTGGCTCCCTCGGCGCAAGGCCAAGGATCTGGCGGTACCCGCCGTGGATTTCTGGGTCTTCGACGGCGAGTTGGTGCTGTTTCACCACTTCAGCGGGAACGGCACGCTGGTCGAGCGTGAGTACGTCACAGACACTGCGTTGGCCGCTTGGTGCACCGAAGCCTTCGAGGCGGTCTGGAAGCGGGCCACACCACACGAGGAGTACAAGCCGGTCTAGTGCAATCAGCATCATCCAGTGTCCAGGAAGCCCGGCAAGCGCTGGCCAACCGCCTACGGGAATTGGCCAAGGATGCCAGGCTGGACGGCAAGGATCTCGCCGCACTATGCGGCTGGCATCCCCCCAAGGTGTCTCGAATCTCGACAGCGAAGACGCAGCCCAGCGTGGACGACATCCGGGCCTGGTGCCGAGCCTGCGGCGCCGAGGACCAGGCAGAGGACCTGATTGCCTCGCTTCGCGCCGTTGAGGGCACATGGCTGACTTGGCGACGGCTGGAGCGCGCCGGGCTGAAACGGTCCCAAGAGGAACGGCTACCGCTGTACGAGCGCACTCGCCGATTCCGCTCGTACAGCGTGTGGGCCCTTCCCGGACTCCTTCAGACGTACCAGTACACCGAGGACGTACTTCGGACGATCCAGCAACAACGGGTGCCACTTGACGATGTGGCCGACGCCGTGGCGGCGCGCATGGAACGTCAGCGGGTGCTGCGTGAGGGGCAACGGCGCTTCGCGTTCCTGATTGAAGAGCCCGTTCTCCGAAACACGCTCAGCACCGAGGAGGCACAGGAAGAGCAGCTAGAGCACCTGCTTTCCATGAGCCGTATGCCGAACGTCAGTCTCGGCGTGGTCCCGGTGGCCCAGCGACGTTGCCAACTCCCGGTAGAGAACTTCTGGATCTACGACAACGCCCAAGTCAACGTTGAGCTCGTGTCCGGCTACCTCACGCTGACGCAGCCGAGCGAGGTGAAGGCATACGCCGACACGTTCGCCACCCTGGCCGCGATGGCGGTCTACGGAGCGAAGGCGCGTGCACTGATCAACAGGGTGCGTGACTCGCTCACGTAATTGACGT
Source organism: Streptomyces sp. NPDC050485 (assembly GCF_044458185.1). Classification (NCBI taxonomy): domain Bacteria; kingdom Bacillati; phylum Actinomycetota; class Actinomycetes; order Kitasatosporales; family Streptomycetaceae; genus Streptomyces; species Streptomyces sp. NPDC050485. Next base: position 581,106 of record NZ_JBITHR010000003.1, read on the forward strand.
GCAATCGCGCGCAATCGGTTGGGAGTTGAGGCATGTGGATTCCTAGCGTGGTGGTCACCAAACCACGCGAGGGGATGGCGATACAGCGATGACTGAACCACGGACCTACCCACAGCCACCAGTCGAGCTGGCTGCGTTTGTCGATGACTACCTATACGGCTGCGATCCAGTGGAAGCGTGCGGAGTGTGTACGGCGCTGTCGGCAGAGCTGTCCGAGGCGCGCGAGGCCAAGAAGTGGGGAAGCGCGTACGACGCTGCGGCGGAGATCAGAAACCATCCGCATCCGGTTAAGGGGTAGCCCAGGGCAGCGCTGGCCGAGGCTCTCCGCTGCCCTCGCCGTACTCTGTGGCCCATGGACGAGATGCCCGAGAACCACCGACCTGCCAAATCCGTAAGAGTCCTCCTCGCCGAGGACCAGGGCATGATGCGCGGCGCGCTCGCCCTGCTGCTCGGGCTTGAGGAGGACATGGAGGTGGTCGCGCAGGTCTCGGCGGGCGACAAGATCGTGCCCGAGGCCCTCAACTCCCGCCCCGACGTGGCCCTGCTGGACATCGAGCTGCCGGGCCGCAGTGGTCTGGACGCGGCCGCCGACCTGCGCGAGGAGGTGCCGGACTGCCGGGTGCTGATCCTCACCACGTTCGGCCGCCCCGGCTATCTGCGCCGCGCGATGGAGGCCGGCGCGGCGGGCTTCCTCGTGAAGGACGGCCCGGTCGAGGACCTCGCGGAGGCGATCCGCCGGGTGCTGCGCGGCGAGACGGTCATCGACCCGGCCCTCGCGGCCGCCGCCCTCAGCGCGGGCCCCAGCCCCCTGACCGCCCGCGAACGCGACGTGCTGAACGCCTCGGTGGACGGGGCGACCGTCTCCGACATCGCGGGCAAGCTGCATCTGTCGGAGTCGACGGTACGGAACTATCTGTCGTCGGCGATCGGCAAGACGTCCACCCGCAACCGCATGGAGGCGGTACGAGCCGCCCGGCAGCAGGGCTGGCTGTAGCCGACGTGGGGACGCCTCAGCGTTTGGCGGGGCTCACCGCCCTGGGCAGCCACACCAGCGCCAGCACCACGCTGCCAAGGAGCACGAACCCGCCGACGCGGAAGGCGAGCGCATAGCCCGCCGTGAGGGACTCGGCGCTCTGGACCGCCCCCGTCCGCGACGCCGCCACCGTCGACAGCACCGCGAGCCCCAGCGCCCCGCCCATCGTCCGGGACGTGTTGATGAGGCCCGACACCAGCCCCGCCTCGCTGGGCGCGGCGCCCGAAGTGGCCAGTGCCGCAAGGGGAGTTGTGGCGAGGCCCGCGCCGGTCATCATCAGGACACCGGGCACCAGGATCGACAGCCAGTACGGATCGTCCGCCCGCATGGTGGACTGCCAGCCGAACCCCGCCGCGGTCACCAGCATGCCAAGGACGGTCAGGTTCCGGGCCCCCGTCCTCGGCATCAGGCGCGGCGCCAGCTTCGAGCCGAGGACGACGCAGAGCGAGCTGGGGATCAGGGCGAGTCCGGCGTCCAACGGGCTGTAGCCGAGCACGTTCTGGGCGTACAGCGTCATGAAGAACCAGGTGCAGAACATCGCCGAGCCGCACACGAACATCACCGCGTTCGCGGCCGAGACCGCCCGCAGCCGGAACAGCCGCAGCGGCATGAGCGGCGCCTTCGTACGCGACTCGACCACGAGGAACGCGAGCAGCAGCGCGAGCCCGCCGACCAGCGGGACCAGCGTCCCGGACGCGCCCCAGCCTCCCTGTTCGGTCTGGACGATGCCGTACGAGAGCGTCGCGAGCCCGGCCGTGACGAGGACGGCGCCGGGCAGGTCGAGGCGGTGTCGCTCACCGGCCCGCGACTCGGTGATCCAGAGCGCGGCGCCGAGCAGGACGAGTGCGCCGACGGGCACGTTGATGAGCAGCACCCAGCGCCACGACAGCGCGTCGGTGAGGAGGCCGCCGACGAGTCCGCCCGCCGCGCCGCCGCCCGCGCCGACCGCCGCCCAGGTGCCGATCGCCCGGGTGCGCGCGGCGCCCTCGGGGACGGCGGCGGTCAGGATGGTGAGGGTGGCCGGCGCGAGCACGGCGGCGCCGAGTCCCTGCGCGGCACGGGCGATGAGCAGCTGCCAGCCCTCCTGGGCGAGTCCGCCGCCGAGGCTGGCCGCGGTGAACAGCCCGAGCCCGACGAGGAACATCCGCTTGCGTCCGTACAGGTCACCCGCGCGGCCGCCGAGGAGCATGAACCCGGCGAAGGCGATGGCGTACGCGTTGACCACCCACTGCAGTCCGTCGGCGCTCATGCCGAGGCCGCTGCGCATCGAGGGGAGGGCCACGTTGACGACGGACACGTCGAGCACGACGAGGAACTGGCCCGCGCAGGCGGCGAGTACGACCGGCCAGGTGCGAGGGGTTCGGGTGGGCGCGGATATGTGGGTGTCAGCGGGGGCTTGGGGCATGCGGGTAATGGTTGCAGCTAGCAGGTGGCCCTTGCATCCATTTCTGGCCGCAATCCCGACGGTCCGAAGGTCCTAGGACCGAAGCCCTCCGCGGCCCCCCCTACCCCCTCCGCAGCACCGTCACCACCGCCGCCCCGCCGAGACCGATGTTGTGCGCGAGGCCGACGCGCGCGTCGGGGACCTGGCGCGGCCCCGCCTCGCCGCGCAGCTGCCACACCAGCTCCGCCGCCTGCGCGAGCCCCGTCGCGCCCAGCGGGTGGCCCTTCGAGATCAGACCGCCGGAGGGGTTGACCACCCAGCGGCCGCCGTACGTCGTCGCCCCGGACTCCACGAGCTTCCCGGACTCCCCCGCTCCGCACATCCCCAGCGCCTCGTACGTGAGCAGCTCGTTCACCGAGAAGCAGTCGTGCAGCTCGATCACATCGACGTCCTCGATGCCGAGGCCGGAGCGTTCGTACGCCTGCCGCGCGGCCTCCCGCGACATCGGCTGTCCGACCGCGTCGATGCAGCTCCCCGAGGCGAACGACTCCTCCGTGTCGGTCGTCATCGCCTGGCCCGCTATCTCAACTGCCTTGGATTGCAAGTGGTGTTGGGCGATGAACCGTTCAGATACGACCACGGCTGCCGCCGCGCCGTCCGACGTCGGCGAGCACTGGAGCTTGGTCAGCGGGCGGTGGATGGTCTTCGCGGCGAGGACATCCTCGACCGAATAGGCGTCCTGGAACTGGGCGTTGGGGTTGTTCGCCGAGTGCCGGTGGTTCTTGGCGCCGACCGCGGCGAGCTGCGCCGCGGTCGTCCCGTACCGCTCCATGTGCTCGCGGGCCGCGTTGCCGAAGATCTGCGCGGTGGGCGGCGACATCTCGAAGCCGTGGCGGGCCGCCATGACGCCGTAGTGGCGGGCCACCGGCGAGGTGGCGAAGTCCCCGCCGTCCGAGCCGCCGCCGAGCGCGCCCCGCTTCATCTTCTCGAAGCCCAGCGCGAGCACGCAGTCGCTGATGCCGCCCGCCACGAACTGCCGGGCCAGCATCAACGCGCTCGCTCCCGTCGCGCAGTTGTTGTTGACGTTGTAGACGGGGACCCCGGTCAGACCCAGTTCGTACGCCGCCCGCTGCCCCGCCGTCGAGGCCTGGAAGCAGTAGCCGACCGGGACCTGTTCCACCAGGCCGTACGGGATTCCGGCATCCGCCAGCGCCGCGCTCCCCGCCTCCTTCGCCATGTCCCAGTACTGCCAGTCCCGGGACTCCGGCTTCTCGAACCTGGTCATGCCTACGCCGACGATGTAGCTCTTCACGTCAAGGGGACCCTTCAGTCTCGGGGCAGGCCGAGGATGCGCTCGGCGACGACATTGAGCTGGACCTGGGTGGTGCCGCCCGCGATGGTCAGGCAGCGCGACATGAGGAAGCCGTGCACGGCCCGCTCGCCGGGGCCTTCGGCGACCGCGCCGTCCGGGCCGAGGAGTTCCAGGGCGAGCTCGGCGATCTTCTGCTGGTGCGGGGTCTGGACGAGCTTGCGGACGCTGGCCCCCGCGCCCGGCTCCAGGCCGGACACCTGCCGCATCGTGGTGCGCACTCCGATGCAGGCCAGCGCGTGCGCCTCGGCGGCCAGCGCGCCGATCCGGGCCCGGTACGCCCCGTCGAGGTCCCCGGCGCGGGCGATCAGCGCTTCGAGGCCGGTGTCGAAGGTCAACTGGTCGGCCATGTGGACGCGTTCGTTGCCGAGGGTGTTGCGGGCGACCCGCCAGCCGCCGTTCACCTCGCCGACCACGGAGTCTGCGGGCAGCAGCGCCCCGTCGAAGTACACCTCGTTGAAGAGGGAGTCCCCGGTGATCTCCTTCAGGGGGCGGATGTCGATCCCGTCCGTCCGCTTCATGTCGACGAGGAAGTACGTCAGGCCCTGGTGCTTGGGGGCGTCCGGGTCGGTCCTGGCCAGCAGGATGCCGTAGTCGGCCCACTGCGCGGCGCTCGTCCACACCTTCTGGCCGGTGACGCGCCAGCCGCCGTCCTCGGTGCGTTCGGCCCTGGTGCGCAGCGAGGCGAGGTCGGAGCCCGCGCCGGGTTCGGAGAAGAGCTGGCACCAGAGCAGTTCGCCGCGCAGGGTGGGGCCGAGGAAGCGGTCCTGCTGCGGCCCGGTGCCGTACGCGAGGAGCGAGGGCACCACCCAGGTGGCGATCCCGAGGTCGCTCACCTTGACCCCGGCGCTCTTCAACTCCTCCTGGATCACGAGTTGTTGGACCGGGCCCGCGCCGAGTCCGTACGGGGCGGGCAGGTGCGGGGCCGCGTACCCGGTGGGTGCGAGGGCACGGCGCACGGCGCCCGGGTCCAGGCCCCGTACGCTCTCGATCGCGGCGCGCGCGGGCCCGCGGAAGTTCTCGGCCTCCGGCGGCAGCTCCATGCGCAGTTCCCGGCGCGCTCCGCCGCGGGCGAGCCGCACGGCCCGCAGCCGGTGGGTGTCCCCGGCTCCGAGCAACTGGCGGGCGACCAGGGCCCGGCGCAGATACAGATGGGCGTCGTGCTCCCAGGTGAAGCCGATGCCGCCGAGGATCTGGATGCAGTCCTTGGCGCAGGTGTACGCGGCGTCCAGCGCGGTGGCCGCGGCGAGCGAGGCGACGAGGCCTCGCACCTCGGCGGGCTCGTCCATGGCCCGCGCCGCGTCCCACACCAGCGCGCGGGCCTGCTCGACCCGTACGAGCAGGTCCGCGCAGAGGTGCTTGATCCCCTGGAACCGGCCGATGGGGCGCCCGAACTGCTCCCTGACCTTGGCGTAGTCGGCCGCCGTCTGAAGTGCGCGGGCCGCGGTGCCGCAGGACTCGGCGGCGAAGAGGACGGCCGCGAGGTCGCGGACCAGCGCGGAGTCGAGGTCCAGGACCCGGCCGGCGGGGACCACCACGCCCTCGGCGCGCACTTCGGCGGTGGGGCGGGTCGGGTCGGTGCTCTGGTGCGTACGGATCCGCAGCGCTTCGGCGTCCACCGCGAGCCACAGCGTCCGGTCGTGGGCCTCGGCCGCGAGGATCACCAACTCGGCCTGGCCCGCGGTCAGTACCGGCGGCGCTGCGCCGTCGAGCAGCCAGCCGCCCGCGCACCCGACGGCGGTGAGCGTCCCCGCCCCCAGGGCCACGGCCGCGGTCCGCCGCCCTTCGGCGATGTCCGCGAGGAGGTCCTGGTGCCGCCCGGCGCGGCGCAGCAGCTCGGCTGCGAGCACACCGGAGAGGTACGGTCCGGGCAGCGCCGCCCGCCCGGCCTCCTCCAGGACGACGGCGAGCTCGGGCAGAGCGCCCCCGCCGAACTCGGCGCCGAGGTGGATCCCGAGCAGCCCCTGTTCGGCGAGCCCGTCCCAGTACTCCGGCCGGGCCCCGGCCGCCCCGGGCGCGTCCAGGAGTTTGCGCACCTCCTCGACCGGCACGGCACGCGCCAGCCAGCCCCGCACCGCCTCGGCGAGCTCCCGCTGTTCTTGCGTGATCGCGATGCCCATGTACGCCCTCACCCGTCGCCGGACCCGGAACGGCGCAAGAGTAGAACACGTTTCAATCTGACGGAAGGTCAGATCGCCATGACCTTCCCCGGCGGGGCCCTGAGCTTCCGGACCCCGCCCGGCCGAGCCCGCGCCGGCGGCGTACGGCACCATGGACCGCCCACACACCTACGACCCAGAGGAGCCGGGCCGTGGCCACTGTCCAGCCTCAGATCCTGGCCGCCTTCGAGGCGGCCAAGGGCTTCATGCCCGTACGGGAAGGCCTGGCGCTGTACGCGGCGGCCACCCGGGCCGGGGCGCTCGGGCTGCCGCTCCTGGAGGTCGGTACCTACTGCGGGCGCTCCACGATCCTGCTCGCCGAGGCCGCCCGTGCGAGCGGCACGGTCGCGGTCACCGTCGACCACCACCGCGGCAGCGAGGAGCAGCAGGCGGGCTGGGAGTACCACGACCCGACGGTCGTCGACCCGGAGGTCGGCGCGATGGACACGCTGCCCACCTTCCGGCGGACCCTGCACGCGGCCGGTCTGGAGGACCATGTGATCGCGGTGGTCGGACGCTCGCCGCAGGTGGCGCGGGTGTGGGGCGGGCAGCTCGGCTTCGTCTTCATCGACGGCGGGCACACCGACGAGCACGCGAGCGCCGACTACGAGGGCTGGGCGCCGAAGCTCGCCGAGGGCGGCACGCTGGCCATCCACGATGTCTTCCCCGACCCGGCGGACGAGTTCACCGGCCAGGCCCCGTACCGCATCTACCTGCGGGCCCTCGAATCCGGCGCCTTCACCGAGGTCTCGGCGACCGACTCCCTGCGCGTCCTGCGGCGCACGGCCGCCGCACTGTGACATTCCGCGGCGCCGGGTACGCGGCTCTCCGCGGCCCGCGGAAGGGGCGCGGGGAACTGTGCGACCAGCCACGCCCGGCCCGCGGCCAACGAACGCCACTCCCCGCGGAGCGCTTAGCATCGCAGCGTGTCGTACGACAGCGAGTCACAGAACTCTGACAGCCGGTCGCGCCGTATGCGCGGCCGGGCCCTCGTCGTCCTCGCCGCCCTCGCGCCGACCGCGCTCGCGGGGTGGCTCGTCTGGCAGGCGATGGGCGGGCCCGGCGGGCCGGACGACAAGCCGCCGCGGGTGCTGCCCCTGCCGAGCCGCACCGAGCAGTCCGCGCGCCCGGGACCGGGTGCCGCGACGGTGACCGTGACGGCCACGCCCGGCTCCCCCTCGACCCCGGCCCCGTCAAAGGGCCAGCCCGGCGGCGGACCGCTCGCCGGAAAGACCGTCGTCATCGACCCCGGTCACAATCCGAAGAATTTCCAGCATACGACCGAGATCAATCAGCAGGTCGACATCGGAACGAACAAGAAGGAATGCGACACCACCGGCACCGAAACCAACGACGGTTATACGGAGGCCGAGTTCACGCTCGATGTGTCGCACCGGGTCAAGGCGATCCTCGAAAAGCAGGGCGCGAAGGTCATCTTCACCCAGGACGACGACCACACATTCGGCCCGTGCGTGAACGAGCGCGCCCGGATCGGGAATCAGGCCAAGGCGGACGCCGTGGTGTCGGTGCACGCGGACGGCGCGGAGGAGGGCCAGCGCGGCTTCCATGTGATCCTGCCCGCGCTGGTGAAGGGCGGCGCCGCCGACACCGCGCCGATCATGGGTCCTTCGCGTGAACTCGGTGTGCGGATCGCGGGGAAGTTCGTCCAGGACACCGGCATGAACGCCTCCAACTACGTGGGCGACGGCACCGGTCTGGACACCCGCAGCGACCTCGGCGGGCTCAACCTGTCGACCGTTCCGAAGGTGTTCATCGAGTGCGGCAACATGGGAGATTCCCGGGATGCGGCGCTCCTGAAGAGTGCGGACTGGCGCCAGAAGGCGGCCCAGGGCATCTCGGACGGCATTACGTCGTTTCTCCGCGGGTAGGCTCCCGACCCGCCGTACGGCCCACGGACGCAGACGATAGATTCTTCCGCACAGGGGGAACCACCTAGAGCTTCACGCCGTGTGCACGTACACCGGCGGCAGCGATGACCGCCCCGACGAGACGACATAAAAGAGGACTTTTACGTGAACATCCGCTCCCTCACACGAGGCGACGGCGTGGTGATCGGTGCAGCGGTGGTGCTGTTCATCGCCTCGTTCCTGGATCTCACCTCCGCGCCGAGCTGCTCCGGCCAGTTCTGCCCGAGCGTCAGCGCTCCGAACGCCTGGGACTCGCTCTCGCTCCTGATGAGCATGTTCCTGTCCGGCATCATCGGTGCCGTGCTGGTGGTCGTCGGCCGTTCGCTTCCGCAGCCGAAGAAGGTCGCGGGCCTGGACCTCGTGCAGTTCGGTGTCGCGTTCACCGTCTTCGCCGCGTGGACCGCGTTCTGGACGATCATCGACGCGCACGGCTCCGGCGCCGGCATGATCCTCGGCCTCATCGCCACGCTGGCACTGGCCGCGGGCGCCGTCGCCTCCCCGCTGGTCGCCGCGCTGAAGGCGCCGCTGGTCGGCACCCCGGCCCCGGCCGTCGGCCAGCCCTACGGCTACCCGGGCGCGGCCCAGCCGGCCGGCGGCTACGGCTACCCCGGCGCCGCCCAGCAGCCGTACGGCGCGCAGCCGGTCGACCCGAGCCTCGGCGGTCAGCCGCAGGCCCAGGCGCAGCCGTTCGGCGCGCAGCCCGCCCCGGACCTGAACAAGGACGCCCAGGCGCAGCCCGCCACGGCCGCCGCCCCGGCCGGTGACTTCGCCCCGTTCTGGTTCGCGGTCCCGGTCGCCCGCCCGCTGTACGCGGAGGACGGCTCGCCCACCCCGATCGCCGAGCTCGCCCCCGGCACCTGGTACCTGGCCGTCGACCAGCGCGGCCCCGGTCTGGTCGCCCAGACGCAGGACGGCCGGCGCGGCGTCCTCCAGGACACCACGGGCATACAGCGCGGCTGATCTCCCGGCACCTCCAACGGCCCCCCGCCCCTTCCGGATGCTGTTGGTTAATCCGGGGGTTCGCGTGACGTCGGCCTTCAGGACCTGGTTGTGGTCTTGAAGGCCGACGTTGTCGTATGGGGTGTGGGTG